>CBFGUO010000059.1:0-33522 GCA_965652375.1 uncultured Opitutus sp. | reverse complement strand
CGTTCGCGGTTTTTTTTGGGGGGGGGCCCCCCCGCGCGCGGGTCGCGCCGCCCTGTAGTGGATCATTGACTACAAGGTCTTCTCACTGCGCCTCGCCGCCACCGGCGGCAATGGCCACGGCGGAGGGGGCGAATCCCACCGCCGCCGATTCGTCGCCCACCCCGAGCACCCGGAGTTCACTCCGCTCGAGGTGGTCGGCGGGTGCCGTTTCGATGTGGCGGATGCTCTCCACCTTTTCGAGGCGGGCCTTTACCGTCTCGCTCAGCGCCGCTCGCTGTTCCTCCGTCGTAACCGGTCCGTCGAAGAGCACCGCGCCCTTCGCGTCCTTGACCAGGAGATGCTGGCCGGCCTCGTCGCTCTGGAGTTCGACGACCCCCCTCTCGTCGGAAAAGACGACGTTTCCCGCAGCCACATTGAGCATGCGCACGACCGGCCCATCACCGCGGGTGTGCCACGAAAACGCACGCGCCTTTTCGCCATGCTCGACCCGCAGGGCGTCGAACATCCGGCCCACCTCCTCGTCGGAGATGTTGCCACGCAGGCCCTCCAGCCGCTCGGGCAGTTCGCCCGTCCCGTGCGGCAGGGAATGAAACTCGAATCCGGGCGCGTTGAACCTGAATGCATGGGGCTCGCCCTTGCGCTCGCCCAGCTTCACCGTCACGGCCTGCTCCTGTCCGCCACGCACGAGCGTGAGGGTGACCTCGTCGCCGGGATTCTTCGAGCGCACCAGCACGCCGAGCTGGTCGGAACTCACCAGCAACTGATCATCCAACTTCATGAGGATGTCGTGCTGCTTGAGCACCTCGGCCGCCGCCGTCTCCTTGACCACCCGCTGGACCACCAGCCCGATGCCGCGGGGCAGCCCGAGCTGTTCGCGCAGCGTGGAGGACGCGCGGGCGGTCTCCACACCCAAAAAGGCATACGGCTCGGCGGGCTCGGCGTCGTCCGACCCGTGCTCCACCACCACCCGCTTGACGTGGCGCACATCCGCCGGGGCCTCGGCCACCACGACGCGCACCTCCTTCTTCGCCTCATCCTTATCGGCAGCCGATGCGCTCGACCACCCCAGCAGGGCCGCGGCGGCGGCGCAGACGAATCGATTGAGTATCCACTGTTTCATGACAATCATCCTTGGTTATTCGGTTTCATTTTTCCGGTTTCGGTCTTCCGTTATTCGAAATCAATAGGCCGCCAGTCCCACGTAGCGCACCGACTCGCGGGGCACTTCCCAGCGCAGCTGCGCCTGGCCGCGGGAATCACGCCACTCGATCGTGTCGACGAAGTAATCGCGCACCCGCTGCACCGCCGTGCCATCGGCCAGCTCCACCACCCCGTCCTGGCGGCTGCCGACCAGCAGTCGCCCGGCCTTGACCGGCCGCAGCTCGGGGGCCGCGTCGGCTGCCGCCGTGCGCGGCAGCGCATCGGTCGTCGCGCGCCGCGATGGCGCAAGCTGCTCCAACGTCAGCATCAGCGCCACCAGCGCCGCAGCCACCGTCCAGTTGGCCCACTTGCCGGAGGTCCAGCTCGTGGCCGTGCGGTAACGCCGCGTCGGGCCGCCGCGGCGCTCGTCGACCCGGGAGCGGATCGGCGCGGGCAGGGCAACGGCGTCCCCCCGGTCCAGTTCGTCGGCGAGGCGCGCCACCAGGCGCTCGCCCGGCCGCCGCGGTTGCAGGCGGAGCAGCTCCGCCTCGAGATCGGCAAATTCGTCATCCATGGTTTTCCTTCTCCAGCGTTGAAAGTTTGTCGCGCAGCGCCTCGAGCGCGTAGCGGTACCGGGACGCCGCGGTGTTGGGCGAGAGCTCGAGCTGCTCCGCGATCTGGCCAAAGGTGAGCCCACCCCACACCTTCAGCACCAGCACCTCGCGCTGCTCCGAAGGCAATTGCTCGACCGCCTCCTCCAGCGTGTTGGACCGTTCATCGCCTTCGGGATGGGGCTCGAACCAGGCCTCGGCATGCAGGTCGACATGAACCTGCTCCCGCCGTTCTCGCCGCGCTGACCGGCGGATGAGGTCCAGCGCAGCCCGCCGCACCGAGGTGATGAGCAGGGGCAACGGGTCGCCGGCGAGTTGCCGCTGTTGGCGCCAGTAACGAACAAAAGCCTCCTGCACCACATCCTCTGCATCGGCCCCCGAACGCGTCCACTGCCGCGCCACCAGCAGCAGCCGCGCACCGTAGCAGTCAAACCAGGCGCGCCAGTCGGACGAAGTGGGGGAACAGGGGGACATGACAGCAGGCGGGAAGACAGGAGGAACAACAGGCCTTTACCCTCAAAGCGCCGCCCCCGGCGACTTTTGTCTAAATGCCGCAAAAAAATCCGCCGCCTCGGCCGCGGAACCCACCTGCGTCAGGTCGAAGCTCCCGCCTTTCCCCTTCCCTCCAAATTAAAACGGCCCCCGGGATTTCCGGGGGCCGCGTTTGCAGGCTAACAACACAAAGTCAAAAGCGACGGCCTCAGCCATCGCGGTGGCTCACTTCAGCGACTTGGAGGACTTGCGATAGTCCTCGACCGTGACGGCGATCACCGCAGCGATCACGTAGCCGGCGATGGCGGCGTTGACGGTGACCGCGCTCGCGGCGGCGGAGATGATCCACGCCAGTGCGACCGTCGAGGCACCGATGAGAGCGTAGGTTAGGTTCTGGTTATTCATAGTCGTTTTTCTTTCGTCATGTCTCCCGGTCACCCGGGCGACGCCATGAAGATACGGCAAAGATAACGATAGTTGAACTACTTGATATCTATGCTTTCCATTGGCGTAACCTATGGAACTCCACCAGCTGCGTTACGTGGTCGCCATTGCCGATACCGGCAACTTCACCCGGGCCGCCGAAACTTCATTCGTGAGTCAACCCTCGCTGAGCCAGCAGGTTGCCAAGCTCGAGAAGGAACTCGGTCATCGGCTTTTTCATCGCCTGGGCCGACGCGCCGTCCCGACCGATGCGGGCGCCGTCTTCGTCGAGCGCGCCCGCCGCATCCTTTTCGAGGTGGAGAATGCCGCTTCCGAGATCCGCGACGACCCCGATCTCGGCCGCCAGATCACGCTGGGCGTCATCCAGACGGTCGCCCCCTACCTGTTGCCCTCACTCATCAGTCGCACCCGCAAGGTGTTGCCCAACCTGAAGATCAACACCTACGAGGGTTTTCGCGGGGATCTCGTTGACGGCATCATCGACGGTCGCATCGACCTGGCACTGGTCGCCATGCCGCTCAGCGACCCCCGCCTCTCGGCCGAGCCGATCTTTCGCGAGCCGCTGCTGCTGGCGGTCGGACGCAATCATCGCCTGGCCAGCAAACGCACCTTCACGGTGGCCGATCTCGCCGAGGAAACCTTCATCATGATGGGGCGCAGTTCAACCCTCACCGAGCAGGTGCAGCAGTTCTGCGGTGAACATGATTTTGAGCCTCGTATCGGCTACCGCTGTGGCCAGGTCACCACGCTGAAGTCCCTCGTCGGGCTGGGGCTCGGCATCGCCATCCTGCCGCGCCTGGTGCAGCACCCGGGGGATCATGACACGATTGTCTATCGCCAACTCTCCGGCCGCACGCCCACCCGTGAGATCGGCATTGTGCGCCACCTGCAACGTTACCAGAGCCGGGGCACGGCGCAGTTTCTCGACCTGATTCGCCAAATCTTCCGCGGCTTCGGGGACGGCTGAGCCGCAGCCCCGGCCGCCCCGGACCAGTTTGACAGGAAACTACCGCGCCGGATTGCGACCACGCGCCATCCGACCGTTGATCCGTAACCTGCATGTCCGCCGCCGCTGCTCCCGCTTCACCCACCGGCTCCCCGTCCCCGTCGCCGTCGCCCGTCAACGAACGCACCCTCCTGCTCACCCTGGCGGCGGTCCAATTCGCCAACATCCTCGACTTCATGATCATGATGCCGCTGGGCGCGAGCATCATGCAGGTGTTCGGCATCAGTCCGCGGGAGTTTTCCTGGCTGGTCGCCGCCTACGGCACCGCCGCGGCCGTTTCGGGTTTTTCCGGCGGCTTCGTGCTCGATCGCTTCGATCGCAAGAACGCCCTCCTCTTCCTCTTCACCGGCTTCACGGTCGCCACCCTCGCCTGCGCCTTGGCGCCGAACTACGAGGCACTGTTGGCGGCGCGCCTCGCCGCCGGTACCTTTGGCGGCGTCGCCGGCTCGGTGGTGACGGCCATGGTCGGCGACGTGATTCCCCCCGAGCGTCGCGGCCGCGCCATGTCGACCGTCATGTCGGCCTTTCCGCTCGCCTCCATCGCCGGGGTGCCGCTCGCGATCTTTCTGGCCAACCTGTTTGAATGGCACGCGCCGTTCTTTTTGCTGACCGGTCTGAGCCTCGCCCTGTTGCCGGTGATCGCCAAGGTCCTGCCCCACGTCTCCAGCCATCGCCACGAAGGCTCCGCACTGCGGCAAATGCAGGAGATCCTCACTCATCGCACCCACGTCCGCGGCTTTATGCTCGGCGGCATGCTCGTCTTCGCGGGCGCCTGCATCATTCCCTTCATGGCCCCGTCGATGGTGAAGAACGCCGGTCTCAGCGACGGTCAATTGCCCTGGGTCTACTTTGTCGGCGGGGCCTGCACCTTCTTCACCATGCCGTGGATGGGCCGACTCGCGGATCGCCACGACAAGCTGCACGTGCTGATCGCCGTCACGCTGCCCGCCGCGGCTTCGGTGCTCGTCGTCACCCGGCTGGCGGATGTTCCGCTCGGGGTCGCCCTGGCCGTGTCCGCCCTGTTCTTCGTCGGCATGTCGAGCCGGTTTCCGCCCACCATGGCCATGATCACCAATGCCGTGGAGGCGCGCTATCGCGGCGGATTCATGTCGGTCATGAGCGCCATCCAGCAGGCTTCCGGCGGCCTCGGCAACGTGGTCGCCGGCCTGCTGATCACCGAGGACGCCGCCGGCCACCTGCTGCACTACGAGCGCGCCGGCTGGGTTTCGCTGGCCGCCTTCGGCGGCACCGTGCTCCTTGCGGCCCGGCTGCGCGCCATCGCCCCGCAGGCCGCCCGCAACCCGCACCACGCCTCAGTCGCCGCGGCGGCACCGCCTTCGGCCGGCCCCGCCGCGGACTGTACCCACGATGACCCGCGGGCGCCCTCGGAAGGGCCCGCCTGAATTGCATTTGCGCAAGCCCGCCAGCCGGCTTACCTTCACCCCGCTATGATCGACCTGCTCAAAAAAACCCTGCTCGCCGGCGTGGGCGCCGCCGTGATCACCAAGGACAAGATCGAGGGCGCCCTCGACGACTTCGTGCGCCAGGGCAAGGTGAATGCCCAGGACGCCCGCATCATGGCCGACAAGATCGCCGAACAAGGCCGCAAGGAGTTCGACGAACTCGCCACCGACCTCAGCCACCGCATCTCCGGCCTGCTCGATCGCTCCTCGTCCGAGGCCAACCGCCGCATCGCCGCCCTCGAGGAACGCATCAAGGTGCTCGAAGCCAAACTGCAGGAAGCACCCACCCGCAGCGGTGAACCGTGAAGCCGTTTGACCTCCTCGGCAACGCCGTCCGGGCCAAGGAGATCCTCACGGTCTTCGCCCGTCACGGCTTTGCCGACTTCATCAACCAACTCGACCTGCCCGCCCCCGTTCCCCGGCGCTTTCGCAGCGAAGGCGGCCCCCGCCGCTCCAAATGGGAACGCATCCGCCTCGCCGCCGAGGAACTCGGCCCGGCCTGGGTAAAGTTCGGGCAGCTCCTGAGCATGCGGCCCGACCTCATCCCCGGCCCGCTCATCCTCGAACTGCGCAAGCTGCAGAACGCCGTCCCGCCCGTCCCCTTCGACGGTATCCGTGATCTCATTACCGACGAACTCGAAGGCGAACCCGCCGAGATCTTCGCCGAGTTCAACGAAACCCCCGTCGCCGCCGCGTCGCTCGCCCAGGTCTATTTCGCCCGCCTGCGCGGCGACGGCACCGAGGTCGCCGTCAAGGTGCAGCGCCCCGGCATTGCCCGCTCCATCCGCGCCGATCTCGACCTCGCCAACTGGATCGCCCACCAGCTCCACCTGCGCATCGCCGCCCTGCGCCCCTACGATCTGCCCTCCGTCGTCGAAGCCGTGCGTGAGGGCGTGGAACGCGAACTCGATTTCCGCTACGAGGCACGCAACCAGACCTATTTCAACACCATCAACCCCGACAGCGAGCACGTCACTGCGCCCCGCGTCGTCGACAGTTTCACCTCCGCCAAACTGCTCGTGATGGAGCGCATCGCCGGCCAGCCCGTCGGCGCCGAAGGCCTTCATCCCGATACCGCCCGCACCCTCGCCGCCCACGGCGCCCGCTCCATCGTCCACCAGGTCCTCATCGACGGTTTCTTCCACGCCGATCCTCACGCCGGCAACGTACTCATCACGCCCGACGGGCGCCTGTGTTTCCTCGACTGGGGGCTCGCCGGCCACCTCACGCGCCGCCTCCGCTACGCCCTCGCCGATTTCTGGATCTCCTCTGTCGAAGGCGATGCCGAGCGCGTCGTGCGCATCGCCGCCGACCTCGCCCCCGCCGGCGCCCGCGTCGACCTGCGCGCGATGGAAAAGGACGTCACCCTCGCCCTGCGCGAAGAACTCAACTTCGCCATCGGTCGGCAGGAAATCGGCCGCGCCATGCTCAAGCTGCTCTTCATCTTCGGCGAACACGGCATCCCGCTTTCCAAGGACTACGCCATGATGGCCAAGGCCGTGCTCGCCATCGAGGAAGTCGGCCGTGTCCTGGACCCTCACTTCGACCTGCGCGAACAGGCCGCGCCCGTGCTCAAGCAACTCTTCCAGGAACGCACCGGTCCCCGCGCCATGGCCCGCCGCTCCCGCGAATTCCTGCGCGGCGCCCTCGGCGGACTCACCGAACTGCCGGCCGCAGCGCAGCGCCTGGTGCGTCGTTTCGAGCAGGACGACATCACCGTCAACCTCCAGCACAAAGGCCTCGACGATCTCGACGAAGCGATCGAACACGCCTCCAACCGCATTACCCTCGGCGTCGTCTCCGGCTCCCTCATCATCGGCTCCTCGATGATCGTCACCACCGGCATCCGCCCGCTCCTCTTCGGCTACCCCGCCCTCGGCCTCATCGGCTACCTCCTCTCCGCCATGGTCGGCTTCTACCTCATCTACGACATCGTCCGCCACGGCCGCCACCGGTGACAGCGAAATCGTTGTCACCGCAACCGCGCCACACCCCGTAGGGTCGGCTTCAGCCGACCCTGTTTCATCCAGCCGGCCACCACCACCGTCCACAATGCCGGCTAAAGCCGGCACTACGCCCGACCGACGCACCCTACCACGCCCGAAAGCCGCACCT
This sequence comes from uncultured Opitutus sp., assembly GCA_965652375.1. Taxonomy (GTDB): domain Bacteria; phylum Verrucomicrobiota; class Verrucomicrobiia; order Opitutales; family Opitutaceae; genus Actomonas. The sequence continues at coordinate 26,251 of CBFGUO010000059.1, read as the reverse complement.
CCCGTCCCGTAGGGTCGGCTTCAGCCGACCCTGTTCCACCCAGCCGGCGACCACCACCGTCCACCGTCCTCTCCGCCACCAACTTCGCCGCCAACTCCGCCGGCCAATGCCGCCGCAAACTCGGCACGACGGCTTGCGCCTCGGCCCGCCCCCGGCAATACGGAGAAATCCATGGCCGCACCGTCCCCCATTTCACCCCCCTTCCGCCGCCCCGAGCTGCTCGCTCCCGCCGGCGACTGGGAGTGCGCCCGCGCCGCGGTCGAAAACGGCGCCGACGCCATCTACTTCGGCCTCGAGCGCTTCAACGCGCGCATGCGCGCCCACAACTTCACCCAGGCCGACCTGCCCGCCCTCATGGCCTTTCTCCACGAGCGCGGCGTGCGCGGCTACGTCACCTTCAACACCCTTGTCTTCGCCGACGAACTCGCCGACGCGGCCGACTACCTGCGAACGATCATCACCAGCGGCGTCGACGCCGCCATCGTGCAGGACGTCGGCATCTGCCGGCTGATCCGTCGCCTCTCCCCCGATTTCCCCATCCACTGCTCCACGCAGATGACCATCGCCAGCGGGGCCGGGGTCGACTTCGCCCGCGACCTCGACGCTCAACTCGTCGTGCTCGCCCGCGAAAACTCGACCAAGGAAATCCACGCCATCCAGGCCGCCCAGGCCGCCACCGGCCGGCCGCTGCCGCTGGAGGTTTTTGTCCACGGCGCCCTCTGCGTCGCCTACTCCGGCCAGTGCCTCACCAGCGAATCCCTCGGCGGTCGCTCCGCCAACCGCGGCGAATGTGCCCAGGCCTGCCGGCTGCCTTACGAACTCGTCTCCGACGGGCAAAAGGTTGACCTCGGCGACCGCGCCTACCTGCTCAGCCCGCAGGACCTCTCCGGCCTCGATGTCCTGCCCGAACTCGTTCGCGCCGGCGTCGCCTCCCTCAAGATCGAGGGCCGGCTCAAGAGCCCGGAGTACGTCGCCTCCATCACCCGCGTCTACCGCCAGGCGCTCGATCAGCTGTTCACTGCCCCGTCCGCCGGCCAGGCCGCCTTCGATCGCGAAAGCGCCCGCTACGAACTTGAGATGAGTTTTTCCCGCGGCCTCTACACCGGCTGGTTCAACGGGATCCACAATCAGGAGCTGGCCCACGGCCGCTTCGGCACCAAGCGCGGACGTTACCTCGGCCGCGTCACCCGCATCCAGGGCGACCGCGTCTTCGCCCGCCTCGAATCGCCGCTCAAACCCGGCGACGGCGTCGCCTTCGACGCCGGCCGTCACGCCGAGGGCGAGGAAGGCGGACGTATCTACACCCTCGATACCCACCCCTCCGGCGAAAGCGTGCTCACCTTCGGCCGCGGCGCCGTGAACTTTGCCCGCGTCAATGTAGGCGACCGCCTCTGGAAAACCAGCGACCCCGCTCTCGAACGCGAGTTGCGGGCCACCTTTGCCGGCGAAAAGATCCGCTTCACCCGCCCGCTCTCCGCCGAAGTTCACGGTCACGTCGGCGCCCCGCTCACCCTCATCCTCGACGACGGCGAGGGCCATCAGGTCAAACTTGCCTCCGCCATCCTCCTCGCTCCGGCGGAACAGCAGCCGCTCACGACCGAGCGCCTGCGCCAGCAGCTCGGCCGCCTCGGCGGCACACCCTTCGAGCTCGCCGACCTCGCCAACCACCTGGAAGGCGAGGTCATCCTCCCCCTGAGCGAACTCAACCAGCTTCGCCGCGACGCCGTCGAACAGCTCACCGCGTTGCGCAAGGCCCCGCTCCGCTGGACCCTGCGCCCACCCGATCCCGCCGTCCTCCGCCTCAGCACTCCCCCGGCGACACCGGATCCCCTCCCGGCGCCCAACCCCGAACTCATCGTCGTCACCCGCGACCTGGCCCAGTTCGACGCCGCCCTCACCTGCCCGGGCATCACCACCTTCTACTGCGAGTTCGAAAACCCCAAACACTACCGCGAAGCCGTCACCCGCTTCCGCAGTCACGTTGCCCAGTCCCCAGCTGCCAGCGACCAGCAACCCAGCCTCTGGATCGCCCCGCCCCGGATCTTCAAACCCGGCGAGGAATGGATCCTCAAAATCGTCCGCTCCGCCGAAGCCGACGGCTACCTCGTCCGCCACCACGAACACCTACGCTATTTTGCCGGCGAACGCCTCCGGGGTGACTTCTCCCTCAACATCGCCAATCCGCTTTCCGCCGAGTTCTTTCGCCAGCGCTACGGCCTGGAACGCGTCACCGCCAGCTACGACCTCAACATCAGCCAACTCGAGGCGCTGCTTCAGGCCGCCCCCGGCGACTGGTTCGACATTACCATCCACCAGCACATGCCGATGTTTCATATGGAGCACTGCGTGTTCTGCGCCTTCCTCAGCACGGGCAAGGATTACCACGATTGCGGCCGCCCGTGCGAAAAGCACCGCGTCGCCCTCCGCGACCGCGTCGGTGCGCACCTCCCGCTCAAGGCCGATGCCGGCTGCCGCAACACCGTCTACAACAACCGCGCCCAGACCGGCGCCGAATACGTCGACCGCCTCCTCGCGCTCGGCGCCCGCCATTTCCGGATTGAGTTCGTCCACGAATCCCCCGCCGAGATACCGCGCACCGTCGCCCACTATCAACGCCTGCTGCGGGGCGAGATTTCCGGCGCCGACCTCTGGCGTGAACTGAAGCTCCTCAATCAACTCGGCGTCACCCGCGGCCAGCTGGATGCCGGCCCTCGCACGATTCTCAAAAAGCGCTGATCTCCCGGAGCTTGCCTCCCTCCGGACACCAAGACGGGGCCGCCACATGGCGACCCCGTCAGGTCCAGCTTCAACTAACTCCCGGGGTTCAACCCCGGGGCCATTCGGCATATGCTTTGACTCCTCGCTCGCGATGGGGTTCCGCGTTTACCGCAAAGGAAATTTTTCGGGCAAAATTACCCCGCCGCCTCGCACCTCCGGCTCCCGATTCGTCCTGGGGAATCTTGCCCAGTCGGCGATTGCGTATTGCATGGCCAAGACTAATTTCCGGCCGATGCGTGCCGGCGGTCCTTACCCGCCCCAACCGACCGGAACGACCCCAACCATCCGGGTCGTTTTGCGTTCGCATGTCCTGATCGCGGCCTTGGGGCTGTTTTTGACCACCGCTTTGTGCGGCCAAATCACCTGGACCGGCGGCTCCGGCTCCGGCGCCTGGGGCACCGCGGGCAACTGGGACACGGGCGTCCCCACCTCCACCGACGACACCGTCTTCGACGCCGCGGCCGCCAACAGCCAATACAGCATCACCCTCGGCGCCAACCGTTCCATCCTGGGGCTGACTTTCGCTTCCACCGGCAGCAACGCCTTCACCTTCAACAGCGGCAATTTCCTCACAATCGGCGTCAACGGCATCACCAACAACCACAGCCTCGCCCAGATCTTCGATGCCGAGGTGCGCACCTCCGGTAACCAGACGTGGAACGCCGGTTCCGGCGGATTCACCTTCGAGGACCTGCGCCTCGGTTCCATCCTCACCTTGGAGGGTTCCGGCACCGTCGCCATCAACGGCACCCTCACCAATGCCGGCAGCCGCACCCTCACCAACAACCTTTCCTCCACCCTCACCCTCCACGATATCGCGCTCACCACCAATGCCACCAACCGCACCCTCTCCCTGCGCGGCACCGGCACCACGGTGATCGACGGCATCGTTGCCGACGGCAGCACCGGCGCCGGCACGCTCCGGCTCCGCGACACCGGCACCTACACGCTCAACGGCGCCAACACCCACACCGGCGGCACCTGGCTCAACGGCGCCACCCTCATCATGGGCGACGCCAATGCCCTCGGCACCGGCACCCTCACCCTCCAGTCCGGCACCTTCGATGGCGGATCGACCAACCGCACCATCAGCAACGCCGTCACCCTTTCCGGCAGCACCACCCTCGCGGGCTCCGCCGACCTCAACTTCACCAGCACCCTCACCCTCACCGCCAATCGCACCCTCACCCTGTCCGCCACCGGCGCCAATACCCTGTCCAACGTCGAGCTTTCCAGCGATGCGACCGCCCGCCGTCTCACGATCGCGGGCAACGAAGACCTCACGATTGCTGGCGTCATTTCCGACGGCGTCGCCGGCGCAGGCGGCCGCCTGCTGAAAAACGACACCGGCACGCTCACCCTCACCGGCACCAACACCTACTCCGGCGACACCACCCTGAACGCCGGTACCGTTATCGTGGGCAGCAACGCCGCCTTCGGCAATGGCGCCGGCAGCGTGGCCCTCGGAGCCATCACCCTGCAGGGCGACGGCTCCGCCCGCAGCATCGCCAATGACGGCACCCTCACGGGCAACCTCACCGTCGGCGGCTCCTCGGACCTCAACCTCGCCGGCACCTTTACGCTCACCGGCAATCGCACCCTCACCCTCGACAACACCGGCACCACCACGATCGGCGGCCTCAACCTGTCCAGCAACGCCAACAACCGCACCTTCACCCTCGCCGGAGCCGGCGACCTCAACGTCACCGGCGCCATCGGCAACGGCACGGGCGGCGCCCTCGCCACCAAACTCACCCTCAACGGCACGGGCACCGTGACCCTCGACGGGGACAACAACTACGGCGGGATCACCACCATGAACTCGGGCACGCTCGTGCTCAACGGCAACAACGCCACCACGGGCAACTTCGATCTCAACGGCGGCACCGTCACCATCGGCCACGATAACGCCTTCGGCTCCAGTCTTCTCGATCTCTCCGGCGCCACCCTCCAAAGCGACGGCTCCCCGCGCACCGTCGCCAACGCCATCTCGCTCACCGGCAGTTCGGCGACCTTGGGTGGCGCCTCCGATCTCACCCTCACCGGCACGACCACCCTGACCGGCAACCGCACCCTCACCGTCACCAATACCGGCACAACCCGTCTCGGTAACATCGATCTCTCCAACAGCGCCACCAACCGCACCCTCACGGTCGACGCCGCCACCACTGCCTCCATCGAAGGTGTCATTGCCAACGGCAGCACCTCCACCGCCGGCTCGCTCACCAAAACCGGCGCGGGCACCCTCACCCTCGCCGGCGCCAACACCTACGACGGCACCACCACCGTGAGCACCGGCACCCTCGTCGCCACCCACGCCAATGCGCTCGGCTCCACCACGGGTTCCACCGCCGTCAGCTCCGGCGCCTCCCTCGAACTCCAAAACAACATCACCATCGCCAGCGAAGCCCTCGCCGTCACCGGCACCGGCCGGCTCCACAACGCCACCGACAGCAATACCTTCGCCGGCGTCATCAGCGGCACGGGCGAGGTGGTGGTAGACGGCGGCTCCCTCACCCTTTCCGCCGCCAACACCTACTTGGGCGCCACCACCATCAATTCCGGCGGCACCCTCGTCGCCACCCACGCCGGCGCCCTCGGCGGCTCCGGCACCGGCACCACCGTCGCCTCCGGCGGCACCCTGGAGATTTCCGGCGGCATCACGATCGCAAGTGAAGATCTCAGTGTCACCGGCACCGGCCGTCTGCTCAACGCCAGCGGCACCAACACCTATGGCGGCGTCATCAGCGGCACCGGAGGAGTCACGGTGAGCGGCGGCGAACTCACCCTCTCCGGCACCAACACCTACACCGGCACGACCGCCATCACCGCCGGCATTCTCACCCTCGGGGCCGACAGCCTGTTGTCCACCGGCACCACCGTGGCCATCGGCAGTTCCGGCACCTTCCACCTCGCCGGCTACAACCAGCGCGTCGGCGACCTGAGTGCCGACGGCGGCGCCACCCTCGACTTCGGTTCCACCGCCGGCGCCAACAGTTTTCTTTTCGACACCTTCGCCGCCCCTTCCAGCGGCGTCCTCGTGATCAACAACTGGGAGGACGGCATCGACCAACTCGCCACCACGATCGGCAGCCAGGACGTTTCCACGATCTACCTTGCGGGTTTCGGTGTCGCCCAACTCGACACCGGCACCACCACCGTCCTCGGCACCAGTGCCTATCTCATCACCGCCGCCACGCTCGGCTTCAAGGAATGGGACGGCGGCGGCAGTGGCAGCAACTGGGGTACCAACAGCAACTGGGGGCCCAGTGCTGGCGAACCCGGGACCACCGAATACGCGCTCTTCGACGACGAGGACAATGGCAAGTCCACCATCTCGCTCGACCAAAACGACACCATCGCCGGCATCGAGTTCGGCGAGAACGCCACCGTCGGCTACACCCTCAACTCCGCCGCCGCCGAGGTGCTTACCCTCGATGGCGCCGTGCCCTTCATCCAGCAGAAGAACGCCTTCAACCAGACCATCGCCCTCGCCGGCCTGGAACTGGGCAACAATACCGTCGCCGATATCACCGGCTCCGGCGATCTCATCATCTCGGCCGATATCTCCGAAAGCTCCGGCGGCACTTCGCTCGTCCGCGATGGCGGCGGCAGCGGCACCCTCGTGCTCAGCGGCGACAACACCTTTTCCGGCGGCCTCTACCTCAACAACGGCATCGTCGAGGCCCAGTCCTCCGGCGCCCTCGGCACGGGCACCGCCGTGATCGCTTCCGGCGCCACCCTCGAACTCAACGGCGTCGGCACCATCGACGAAAACATCACCTTCGGCGGCACCGGCGTGAGCAACGCCGGCGCCCTCCACAACACCGCCGGCACCAACACTCTGTCCGGCATCCTCACCGCCACCAGCGCCGGTCGCATCACCACGGACACCGGCACCACTCTCAACCTCACCGGCAATCTCACCGGCACCGACACGGATCTCACCTTCGCCGCCGCCGGCACCGGCGCGATCAACGTCAGTCGTATCACCACCGGCGCCGGCACCGTCACCATCGAGTCCGGCGCCATCACCTTCAACGGCGCCAATGCCAACACGTTCACCGGACTCACTACCGTCAGCGGAGGCACCCTCACCCTCGACAAGACCGCCGGGGCCGACGCCATCGGCAGCGGCGGACTCACCCTCGCCGACGGCACCAGCGTCACCTCCCTGGCCAGTCATCAGATCAACGATGACGCCGGTATCAGCCTGCTGGGCACGTCGATCTTCGACCTCAACGGCAACACCGAGACGATTGCCCGGCTCGACAGCGTCAGCACCACCGCCACCGTCGCCCTGGGTTCCACCGGCAATCTCACCATCGGCGCCCCGGGCGTGCTCGACTCGGCCTTCGGCGGCCAACTCACCGGCGGCTCCGGCAGCAGCCTCACCTTCGATGGTGGCGGCACGCTCTCCCTCTCGGCCGGCAACACCGCATTTTCCGGCGCGGTCAATGTGGTCAGCGGCAATGTCCACGCCTCCGGTTCCAACGACGCGCTCGGTTCCGGCGCCGTCACCGTCTCCTCCGGCGGCAGCCTTCAACTCGAGGGCGGTATCAACCTCGACAATACGCTCCAGCTGGCGGGCACCGGCTCCGCCGCCAACGGCGCCGTGGAAAACGTCGGCGGCAGCAATACCCTTTCCGGGACGATCTCCCTTGCCGCCGGCAGCACGTTCAACACCACCGCCGGCACCCTCTCCGTCTCCGGCGTCGTCTCCGGCAGCAACGCCCTCACCAAGGAGGGGGCCGGCACGCTCGTCCTCTCCGGCACCAACACCTACAGCGGCGCGACGATCGTCAACGGCGGCATCCTCGCCATCACGAGCGAGTCCAACCTCGGCGCCACGCCCGGCAGCCCCACCGCCGGCCAGCTCAGCCTCGACGGCGGCACCCTCCACACCACCGCCTCCCTTTCCCTCGATGCCAACCGCGGCATCACCATCGGCTCCAGCGGCGGCGACTTCAACGTCGACACCGGCACGACCACCACACTGAACGGCGTCATCGACGGTACCGGCATTCTCACCAAAGCCGGCGACGGGACGCTCGTCGTCAACGGCACCAACACCCACACCGGCTCCCTCACCATGGACGCCGGCACCCTCGCCCTCAACGCCGCCCAGAGCTTCACCGGCAACATCCAGCTCAATGACGGCACCGTCATCATCGGCGACGACGCCGCCTTCGGCACCGGCGTCCTCCGCCTCAAGGGCTCCACCCTGCAGGGCGACGGCTCCGCCCGCACGCTCGACAACACCGTGCGCGTGCAGACCAGCACCAGCACCCTCGCCGGCAGCGACGACCTCACCTTCACCGGCAAGCTCATCAACCACAACGCCGACAACACCCTCAACGTCACCAACACCGGTCTCACCACCTTCACCGACGTCGACCTTTCCAACAACAGCACCAACCGCACCTTCACCCTCAATACCAGCGGTGACGTGCTCATCGGCGGCGTGGTGGCCGACGGCAGCACCTCCACCAGCAACTTCATCACCTCCGGTTCCGGCACGGTCACCCTCGCCGGCGCCAACACCTTCTCGGGCGACCTCACCATCGGCCCCGGAACCACCCTCGTCGCCACCGCCGATGACGCCCTCGGCTCCGGCGGCGGCTCCGTCACCGTGCAGGACGGCGGCACCCTCGAGCTGCAGAACAACCTGTATTCAGATACCGAGGACATGATCTACCTCGCCGGCAGCGGCGTCTCCGGTGACGGCGCCCTGCTTAACACTTCCGGCACCAACACCCTCATCTCCGATATCACCCTGACGGCCGCCACCACCATCGGTTCGACCGGCGGGACCCTGCGGATCGGCGACCCCGCCAACCCCGCCTGGCCCGTCCAGGGCACCGTCGCCATGGGCGCCCACGACCTCACCTTCCACACCGACGGCGGCGACATCTTCCTGCGCGAAACCCTCACCGGCACCGGCGATGTCTACAAGACCGGCTCCGGCACCCTTACGGTGAAGAACGGCTTCAACGACGGCTCATCCGCCGACTTCTTCATTCAGGACGGCACCCTCATCCTCGACACCTTCAACAACGAAAACCTCGGCATCCTGGGCGACATCACCGTGGGCGACGGCACCGGCGCCGCCGGCTCCGCCCTCCTGCAGCAGGGCGAACTCGACAGCCTTTCCGGCCTCTCCAACAACCTCATTTCCGATTCTTCCAACATCATCATCAACGCCGACGGCTACTGGGACCTGCAGGGCTACAAGGAACTCGTCAACGACGTCACCCTCAACGGCGGTACGATCGAAGCCAAGAACAGCTCCGGCTCCGGCGACCGCCTCGACATCATCGGCGTCCTCACCGCCTCCAACGCCACCACCTCCACCATCGACGGCCGACTCGGCATGAACAACGACACCGCCAAGTCCATCGTTGTCGACGCCAGCTCCACCCTCGACATCAACGCCGTTCTCTCCAACGGCGGCTTCGTCAAGACCGGCGACGGCACCCTCATCCTCTCGGCCTTCAACTCCTTCACCGGCGACGCCCAGGTCTCCGGCGGCATCCTTCAGGTCGACAACGACGACGGCCTCGGCGGGCTCGCCGGCGACACGATCGTCGATGCGGGTGCCCAGCTCCAGCTGGCCCAGGTCGCCATCGGCGCCGAGCAGCTCTATCTCGCCGGCTCCGGCATCGCCTCCGACGGCGCCCTGCACGCCCTCACCGGCACCACCAACTCCTGGGATGGCAACGTCTCCCTCACCGACCACGCCGAGATCGAGACCGCCACCGGCGCGACCCTCACCATCAACGGCGGCATCACCGGCTCCGGCAAGACCCTCACCGTCGACTCCCTCGGCGACACCACCTTCACCGGCAACAACACCTTCAATACCCTCAACAAGACCGGCGCCGGCACCCTCACCGTCTCCGGCGTCAACACCTACGCCACCACCAACGTCACCACCGGCACCTTCGCCCTGGGCGCCTCCAACATCCTCACCGACACCATGGACCTCAACCTCGGCGCCGCCGGCACCTTCCAGGTCGGCACCTTCACCGAGGTTATCGACGACCTCAACGGCTCGGGCACCCTCACCATCGCCTCCGGCGGCGACCTCACCATCGACCAGATCGGTGACACCGGCGCGTTCACCGGCATCCTTGATGTCGACGGCATCCTCACCCTCAACGGCGGCACCATCGGCGCGGCCGACGGCACCGGCTCCACCGGCACCATCGAACTCACCGCCGGCAACACCCTCAACATCGCCGGCGACTTCACCTTCGGCGGCACGCTCGAACTCGCCGACAACACCACGCTCAACCTTCTCGGTGCCGGCACCACCTTCGCCGTCGAGACCCTGCACGTCACTGGCGACTCGGTCATCGATTTCGCCGGCGTCGACATCGCCACCCTCAACATCGGCACCCTCGAAATCGACATCGGCGGCACCATCCTCGCCACCAGTTGGGCGAGCTTCTACGACCTGTGGACCGCCACCAATTTTGACGGCGCCATCCTCGACGAACGCAACAGCACCACCGCGCAAATCACCTTCAACGGCTTCAGCGCCGACCAGACCATCTGGCTCACCTACGACTACGGCCCCAACGAAATCACCGTCCCGGAGCCGAGCACCTACGGCGCAGTCCTGATGGGCGCCGCGCTGGCCGGCTACCTTTGGCGTCGCACACGTAGGGCCGGTCTTCAGCCGGCCCGGGATCGCCTCTCGAACAAATAAGCTGCCCCGCCGGCCGCGGCGCGCCGCTCGATGCGTCTGATCCGACCGATCCGTCGGATCTTCGCTCCCCTCAACGGCCGACCCACCCGCACCATGAGAGGGTCGGCTGAAGCCGACCCTAAGCTTGGCGACCGCTCCTGTCCGCCTCCACCACCCGAACGAGCGAACCCTTTCCCGCTCAAACTATTGTCGACCCGGCTGGACAAATCGCCCGCGGGACGCTCCGCTTCGGAGCCTGCCATGTCAGATCCCGTCGCCTCTCCCGCCTCCGCAGCTCCCCGGCCCGCCAGCAACAGCACCAAGCACGGTGACCTCGAGATCAAGGACTCCGCCCTGATCTTCAACGACGTCTGGAATGATCTCGAGTCCGAGTTCGGCCGCGAAAACCTGCGCTTCCCCAAGGAAATCATTCTGCTGGGCGGCGCCCCCGGCGCCGGCAAGGGCACCAACACCGGCTTCATCCTCAAGGCCCGCGGCCTGACCTGCCCTCCCATCGTGGTGAGCTCGCTGCTCGATTCACCCGAAGCTCAGCGCATCAAGAACGCCGGCATGATGGTCGGCGACCGCGAGGTGATCAGCATCCTCCTGCGCGAACTGCTCAAACCCGAGTATCGCGATGGCTGCATTCTCGACGGCTTCCCCCGCACCAACGTGCAGGTCGAGTCGCTCAAGCTTCTCGTCACCAAGATGCAGGCCCTGCGCCGCGAGTTCTACGGCACTCCCCTCGGCCTTCATTTCCGCCAGCCCACGATCCACATCATGGTGCTCTTCGTCGACGAGAAGACCTCGGTCGAACGCCAGCTCAAACGCGGCTACGAGACCAAGGTGCACAATGACGAGGTGCGCCGCACCGGCGACGGCGAACTGTGGGAGGAACGACCGACCGACTACGACCAGGACCTCGCCCGCCGTCGCTACCGCGTGTTCAAGGAGAAGACTTGGGACGCCCTGCAGTCCCTGAAGTCGATTTTCCACTACCACTTCGTCAACGCCCAGGGCGCCATCGACGAGGTCGAGAAAAACATCGTCAAGGAGCTCCAATACCAGAGCACCCTGGAACTCGACCCCGCCACCCACGACACCCTGCGCCACATCCCGGTCGCCAGCGAACTCATCATCCACGCCCGCCAGGAGCTGGTGAAGCGACTCGACGGCTACCAGTTCGAGAAACCCGATCTGTTCGGTCAGGTCGTCGCCTTCGTGGAGCGCAAGATCATGCCCATCGTGAGCCGGCATGCCATCTCGGGCAACGCGCACATCAACACCGAGGATCCCCTGCTCCACGACAACCACGCGCTGGCCATGCTCATCGACGTATTCTCGGAACGCGGCTACCACGCCGTCGTGGATCTCCACCGCATCGAGGTTCCGGAAAAGGTCGACCTGCAGACCGGCGACATCACCTGCCGCATCAAAAAGGTCTTCCGCATCACCATCGATTTCGAAGGCTCCGAAATCCGCCGCGGAAACTGATCGGATTTTCGAATTTGGATTTTTGATTTTCAATCGGCGCATCGGTCCGCGCCCTTCCTTGTAGGGCTGCCGCTTGCCGGCACGCCGCGTTGCCTCTCGGTCGACCAGCAGCCGGAGCCATCAGCCTGCGGCGCGGCGGCGAGCGCCGGCCCTACACCGCTCCACGACCAAAATCGAAAATATCCTCATTCGAAGCGCAGGGCTTCGATCGGGTCCAGCGACGAGGCTTTCCATGCCGGGTAGATTCCGAAGGTGATGCCGATGCCGCTGCAGACCAGCAGACCCGTCAGCGCCCAGCCCACCGGAAACACCACCGCCGCACTCAACAACTGACCGGCCAGGTTGCCACCCACGATGCCCAGCAGGATGCCGGCGACTCCGCCCACCAGCGAGACGGCGACGGCCTCGATGAGAAACTGCGTGAGGATCGTGCGTTTGCGCGCACCCAGGCTCTTGCGAATGCCGATCTCGCGTGTGCGCTCCGTCACGCTCACCAGCATGATGTTCATGACGCCGACGCCCGCCGCAAGCAGGGCGATCGCACTGATCACAAAGGCGCCGACGGCGACCGTGTTCAGCGCCTGGTCGAAGGTCTTGATGAGCGAATCGTTGGTCGTCGTGTCGAAGTTGTTGCCATCCTCCGGCAGCAGGCCGCGCACAAGTCGCATGACGCCGATCGCCTGCTCGTGCACGGCATCGAGTCCCTCCGCGTCGGGAGCCTGCACGTTGATGCTGATCGAGCGACCCGAACGCCCGTAGGCGTTGAACCAACGCGAAATCGGCGCGACCACGATGTCGTCCTGACTCTGGCCAAATGACGACCCCTTCGCGGCCAGCACGCCGACCACCGTCAGCGAATTGCCGTCGATCCGGATCGTTTCGCCGATCGCTTCCTTGTTCGGGAATAGTTTTTTCCGCACATCCTCGCCGATGAGACAGACGGAGCGGGCGAAGCTCACATCATCCGCCGAGATCGGCCGCCCGGCCGCCACCTCGTAGGCGTAGCTCGTGAGGTAGTTCTCGTCCGTGCCGATGAAACCGATGTTGGGATTGGTGTGCTCCTGGCCGTGATACACCCGCCGACCGCCGCGGCTGGTGATGAGGCTCACCCGCGCGTCGGTGCCCATGAGCTCCTTGAAACGCAGCGCCTGCCGATAGCGGATGTCGGGTCGATTGCCGAAGCGCTCCCGCGGATCGCTGAAATTGATGAGCGGAAACTTCGACACCTGAATCGAGTTGGCGCCGAGCACGTTGAGACCGTCCTGGATCTTCGACTTCACGCCGCTCACCGCGGTCATCACGCCGATCACGGTGAAGATGCCGATCGCGATGCCGATCATCGTGAGCGCCGAACGCATCTTGTTCGACTTCAGGGAGGCAAAGGCCAGGACGAGGATTTCCCAGAGAATCATTATTCGTAACGCAGGGCTTCGACCGGATCGAGCGAGCTGGCGCTGTAGGCTGGCGCAAAGCCGCTCAACACGCCGACGACAGTGGACAGGCCGACGGCCACGAACACCACCAGCGGCGAAAACACGATGGGAAAGCTCGGCGCCGCCACGCCGATCAAGGCGGCCAGGCCACCGGTGAGCGCAAGGCCCACCACCCCGCCCAGCATGCAGATGCACACCGCCTCGATGAGAAATTGGGTGAGGATCGACCGCCGCCGCGCACCCAGCGCCTTGCGCGTGCCGATCTCGCGCGTGCGCTCCTTCACGCTCACGTAGGTGATGTTCATGATGCCGATGGCGCCGACGAAGAGCGCCAGCCCGGTGATCACCAAGCCCGCGGTGGCGATGCCATTCTTGATCGGATCGAGCTGCTCGCGAATGACTGCCGACTCGTTGATTTCGAAGTCGTCGCGATCCTCCGGGCCGAGCTGGCGGATGCGGCGCATGAGCCCGCGCAATTCGTCACGCGCCTCGTCGGCGCGGGCCGTGTCATACTGCACCCGCACCTCGCCCTCGTCGCGGCCGTGGATGTTGTAACGGTAGGCCTTGATCGGGACGATGATCACCGAATCCCAGCTGAAGGCGCCGAGAAAACTGCCCTGCCGCTCGGGTACGCCCACGACCCGAAACGGCGTGCCGCGCACAATGACCGTCTTGCCGATCGGCGATTCGTTGGGGAACAACGCATCCGCCACGTCGAAGCCGATGATGCACACCTTGGCGCCCTGCTGGTCCTCGAACTCGTTGAAGAAGCGGCCCTCGGCCATGTCGGATTTGCCGATGAGCGACATCTCGTGCGAGGTGCCGAGCAGGAAGATGCCGTTCACCCGCAGATCATCGCGCACGATGTTGACCATCGTGCTGTCGGCCGGCACCGAGCGGAGAAGCGCCGACTGCGGGTTCTCCTTGATCCAGTCGTTGATGCGTTCGGCATAGCTGGTGCGGATGTCACGACGATTTCGATACACCCACCACTCGTTGGTACCGGCCCACGGCCACTTGGTCACATAGAGCACGTCGTCGCCGAAGCCGGAGAAACTCTCGTCCACGCCCTTGTTGATGCCGAGGATGGCAGTGACCATGAGCGTCACCGCCACAATACCGATGACCACGCCCAACGCGGTCAGCCCCGAGCGCATCTTGTTCGCCCGGATCTGCGCAAACGCGATCTTCACCGACTCACTGAACTCGTAGAAAAAACGTCTCAACGGATTTTGGGGAAAGGAGAAGGGAACCGCGAAAGACGCGAAGAAACGAGAAGAGATTTCACCAGTTCATCCAGCATGAATTCTTCGCGTGCCTTCGCGCTCTTCGCGGTTGAAAAGATTCCGTACATCGGAGTCAGGCGTTGGGTTCGTCGGATTCGATGAGGCCGTCGCGCAGGCGGACGATGCGGCGGGCGTGGCGGGCGACTTCCTCCTCGTGCGTCACCATGATGAGGGTGTTGCCCTTCTCGTAGAGCTGCTCGAACAGCTCCATGATCTCGACACCGGTCTTCGTATCGAGCGCGCCGGTCGGTTCGTCGGCCAGGAGGATCGACGGACGGTTCACCAGGGCGCGGGCAATGGCGACACGCTGACGCTGGCCGCCGGAAAGTTCGTTGGGCTTGTGGTGCATGCGATCGCCGAGGCCCACGTTTTCCAGCGCCTCCATCGCGCGTTCGCGGCGCTCGGCGGCGCGCACGCCGGCGTAGATGAGCGGCAACTCCACGTTGTGCAGCGCGTCGGAACGCGGCAGGAGGTTGAAGCTCTGGAAGACGAAGCCGATCTCCCGATTGCGAATGTCGGCCAGCTCGTCATCCGACATGCGGGCCACGTCCTCACCGGCAAAGGCGTAGTAACCGGCGGTGGGCGTATCTAGACAGCCCAGCATGTTCATGAGCGTCGATTTGCCCGAGCCGGACGGACCCATGACCGTGAGGTATTCGTTGCGGTGAATCTGCAGTTTCACGCCGCGCAGCGCGTGCACGATCTCACTGCCCATGCGGTAGAGCTTGGTGACGCCGTCGATGTCGATCACCAGCTCGCCCCGCGGACGGGTTGGGCGGACAATCGTCGCACCGGGAGTGGTCGGAGTCGTGGTCTCGCTCATGACGAAAGGAATCGGCTGCTGCGCGTGGTGTCGCGTCGTTCGCGGTTCATCATCCTACTCGTCTTTGTTGTCGGTGGCGTTGCCGGTCTTCGATCCGCCGCGTTTCTGCACCGCAACGGCCATGTCGTCCTTGAGGGTGCGGGTGATCGTGGCGTAGCTGCCGGAGACGACCGTCTGGCCTTCCTCGAGCCCCGATTTGATTTCCATGTAGGAGGTATCGGCGATGCCGGTCTCGACATCGACCAGCTGGGCCTTGCCGTCTTCGACCACAAACACCACCCGGCGCAATGATTCGCGGTTTTCGCGCTCCTGCTGGCGCTGTTCCTCGACGTTCTCGGCCGTAGCCGCGCCTTCGCCGGCCTTTTCCTTCTTGGCCGTCTCGCGGTCCTTTTCGAGTTGCTCGATGGTCTTGTCGCCTTCGCGGCTGCGCACGGTGACCGACTGGATCGGCACCGCGAGAACATCCTCGACCATGTCGGTCTCGATGTCGGCTAGCGCGCTCATGCCGGGCTTGAGTTTCTGGCCGTCGGCATCGATCCGGATGCGCACTTCGAAATTGGTCACTTCGGCCTGGGAACCGGCCCCAGTGGTCACGGCAGTGGACGCGATCTCGGTGACACGGCCCTCGAACTCACGGTCAGGATAGGCATCGACATCGATGCGGGCGCGGTTGCCCACGCGCACATTGACCACGTCGTTCTCGTTCACCTGCACCACGACCTCCATGTTGTCGAGGTCGGCGACGCGCATGACTTCCACGGCGTTGTAGCCGCCGGTGCCGGTGACGCGTTCGCCGAGTTCGACCGGCAGCCGGCTGATCGTACCATCCATCGGCGCGTAGATGGCGGTTTTCTGGAGCATGTCCTGAGATTGCTTGAGCAGGCCGTCGGCGCGACGCACCTGGGCCTTGGCACTCTCGTAGTTGGCCGTGGCGACCTCGTGTGAGGTCTTGGCGGCGGTGAAATCGGCGGCGGAGATGAGGTTCTTGGCGTAGAGCTCCTGGCTGCGCTTGAAGTCTTCCTCGGACTTGAGGAGCTGTGCCCGGCTCTGCACCGCGGCGGCCCGGGCGGCCGCGAGGTCCGCTTCGCGTTGGTCGACCTGGTAACGGTAGTTGTCGTCCTTGATGCGCAGCAGGAGCTCGCCCTTCGTCACGGAAGCCCCCTCGGCGTAGGGCAGCTCGATGATCTCACCGCCCACCTCGGGCGCGATCTTGACCTCGGTCTCCGGCTCGATGCGGCCGGTGGCGGTGACGAATTGCGTGATGTCGCGTCGCACCACCTGATCGACGAAGACCTTGGTGCCTTGCTCGCCCTGGCGGGATTTCACGGCGGCGCCGACACCCATGAGGATGATGAGGAGGCCGCCGCCGATGATCCACCATTTGCCGGAGGACTTCTTTTTCTTTTTGGCCGGACGAGGGGACGCGGCGCGGGACGAGGGGGATGACTGGACCATGGTTAACAGTTGTGAAAGTCGTTGAGGCGGATGCCGGGGTTCAAGCCGAAGACCGAAAGCCTGCCATGAACCGGATTTCCCCTCCCGTAGCAACGGATCGTGGAGGAGTCCCGCAGGACTCCCCCACAACACAACTGATAACTACGAACGGGTTTCGGCATGACAGGCGCATGCAGGCCCGCAAACCCTCCGGCGACGAGCGCCCCCAAACTCGCGATCAAATCACGAAGGGAGACGCTGAACAGCGGAGCGAAGGCGGACATGCGAGCAACACACCCGATTTCCTGTGCAAGTTGCAGGAAGTTTGGATGAATGGGGTCGCCGGTTGGATGAGCGGCGCCCGCGGCATCAAGGCCGCCCTGCTGCCGGTTACCTCCCGCTCAATGCCCGTTGGCCGCGAGCGCCGGAGCCGCCCCATGTTCCGGCAGCGACTCGATGAGACCATGCACCCACTCCGTGGCCGAAGCCTTGCGGTTCTGCGGATCATCCTCGTGCAGGAGACGTCCGTCCGGTCCGAACACCATGAAGTGCGGCAGCCGGCGCAGGCCAAACTGCATTGCCACCGGCGAATTCCAGTCGATCTGGGTCGCGCCCTCGCGATCGATGTCGACCATCACCACCAACAGGTCCTCCCGCGCCGCCTGCAACGCCGCCAGCGGGCTGTCGAGATGTGAACACGGCCCGCAGGGGCAGGCCGGGCTGAACTTGCTGAAGAAGCCCACAACGACCGTCTTCCCCTCCCCCAGATAATCCCCGACATCGATGCGATCCGACGGCGAAAGGAGGATCGGACCGGGCTGCTCGGCCACCAGCGCACCACAGGCGCAAAAGACGGAGAACAGAACGGCCAGCTGGCGGGGTAAAGTCGAGACTGGCATGTTGTGACTAACTCCGACGCGGGAGCATTCACTAACGTTCAATCTTCCTTCCATTCGCCAACGACTGGCGATGGACCGGAACTCAATCGGGCAATTTACCCGAAACGGGATCCGCCTCGCCCCTGATCCGGCGGCACCTCACCGCGCAGGCGCACGGGAAAACGGCGCACCCAGATCCTTTCTCCGATTTTTTCATGATGCAGCCTCCGGACGACCGTGCAGTCGCCGCTCGAGGAAAACATCCGACCGGGCGTAACCGTGCCGCGAGGCCTGCAGCCGCGCCGGACCGAATCCACATTTGCGGTAAAGCGCATTTGCCGCCGGCAGTCGGCAGCTGGTTTCGATGCGCACCCAGCGAAAGCCCCGTTGCGCCGCCTCCGCCACCAGCGCCTCCAACATGGCCCGGCCGATCCCCTGGCCCTGCACCGCGTCATCCACCGCCATCTTCACCACCTCCGCGGTTTCGGCGTCGAGTTTAAGCAGGGCGCCGGTGCCCGCCACCGTTCCGTCCGGCAGTCGCGCAATCACCACCTCGCCGCCCGACTCTACAATCCGCTCCGGATGATTGAGTGCCTCAAAATCCGCCGGCTCCAACACGAACAGGCGTTCGATCCACGCGCGGTTGAGTCGGACAAACGCCTCGCCCAATTCCGGCGCCTCCGCCAGCCGCAGGATCTCCGGGGGCGGTCGATCCGTCGCATTCATAACTTTTCCCCGCAATACTTGCAGAACCGCGCGTCGTCCGCGTGGTTGCCCGCCCCGCAGGCCGGGCAGGACTGCGTATTAGCCGAACGCCGAAACACGTCGTTCATCGCCACCGTCACGATGCCGGTCGGGACCGCGATGACGCCATAGCCCAGGATCATCAAGACCGAGGCCAGAGACTGACCCAGCACCGTCTGCGGCGCGATGTCGCCGTAGCCCACCGTCGTCATCGTCACGATTGCCCAATACACCGAACGCGGGATGCTGGTGAAGCCGTTCCCCTCGCCCTCGATCAGATACATGAGCGCGCCCGCAATGAGCACGCACGTGACCACCACGCCCAGAAAAACCGTGATCTTGCGCGAACTCGCCGCCAATGCCGCCCGCAACATGCGCGCCTCCCCCACATAGTGTGTGAGTTTGAGAATCCGGAAAATCCGCAGCAGGCGAAGCGCCCGCACCACCAGCAGGGACTGCGTGCCCATCACGAACAGGCTCAGGTAGGTCGGCACGATCGCCAGCAAATCCACGACCCCGTAAAAGCTCCGCGCGTAGAGCCACGGCCGCTTCACCGCCGCCAGCCGCAGTCCGTATTCAATCGTAAAGGCCACGGTGAGCACCCACTCCAGCAGGCGCAGTTCGGCGCCATACGCCGCGCGGATCGAACGGACGCTTTCCAGCGAAACGGCCCCCACGCTCACGCCGATCGCCAGCAGCACCGCCAGGTCGAAACCGCGCCCGGCCGGCGTGTCCGCCTCGAAGATCACTTCATGCAGGCGCGCCCGCCATGCCGGTTCGGTCGTCGAGTCGTTCGGTGCAGCCATGGCGACCCACCATGGCAAGCGCTTAACGGACCGCAAGACACGCCATTCCCACCGCCCGCATTCCTCGTTCAGATGCTGCGTCCGCTTCATTCGGCCCGCCGCTTTCTCCGCGTCGGCCCGCACTCCCGTCGCCGTCGCCTCCCTTTCCCTTTCCTCCCATCATCGCTCCCACGCCCATCTCCCGGCTGCAAGCCCACTACTTCGCCGTCTACGCGGTCTTCGGCTGCATCACCCCCTACATCCCGATCTACCTCCGGGATGTTAAATACCTTTGCGCCTCCGAGATCGGCCTCACCTTTGCCACCGGCCAGGCCGCCGTGCTCGTCATGCCGGTCCTGCTCACCTACCTGGCCGACCGCTTCCGCCTCGTGCGCCCGCTGCTGCTCACGATGTTCCTCATCAACATCGCCGCAATGACCGCCATGATCGGCGCGGCCGGCTTCTGGCCCTGCCTCGTCTGGATCGCCATCAACCGCATGGTCACGCACCCTCAGATCACGCTGGCCGACGGTATCTATTTTTCCCTCCAATCCGATCCCACCCAACCCCGCGCCCCCTACGCCAGCGTGCGCGTGTGGGGCACCGTGGGCTACATCGCTCCCAGCCTCGTGATCTACACGAGCTACTATCTGGGCGACTTCTGCAAAGGCGGACTCGAGTGGGTGCCCTACGTCGCCGGCGGCTTTGCCGTCCTTGGCCTGATCAACGCCCTCAAGCTGCCGCCCCGCTACAATCGCATCGATACCGCCCACGCTCCGCCCCGCGTGCCCACCTTGGCCGCCGCCCGCGTCCTGCTCCGCCCCCGGCTCAGCGTCTTCCTCGTCGGCGTGGGCTTCGTGGTCATGTCCAACATGGCCTTCTACAGCTTCTACCCGCTCTACCTCACCACCCAGGTCGGCATCGGCGAACGCTGGGTCGGCCTCATCTCCAGCCTCGGGGTCGCCATCGAAATCCTCTACATCCTGCGCCTCGAATCCCTGCGCCGCCGCATCGGTTTCGGCGGACTGCTCGTCCTCGGCGGCATCGCCAGCCTCTTCCGCCTGGCCTGCCTGGCCTTCCTGCCGACGCCCTTCTTCAGCATCGTCTTTCAACTCGTGCACGGCCTCACCGTCATCGGCTACATGATCGTGCCCGTCATGTACCTCAACACCCACGCGGGCGAAGGTTATCGCAACTCCATCCAGGGCGTCTACGTGATGGTCATCCAGGGCGTCTTCTCCATCGCCGGCAACATCCTCTCCGGCCAACTCGCCGAGATCGGCCTGCTTACCCTCTACCGCTACGCCCTGGTCATCTGCGCCGTCGGCCTCGTGCTCGTCGCCCTCAGCTTCCGCCTCAAGGACCGCCCAACGACGACCCCGTAGCGGCGGCCTTCAGCCGCCGTTCCGGTCGGACAAAAAAACCGGAACCGAACGCGGGGCGGGCACGGGGCAGGACGGGGAAGGAGGAGCGATTCGACCGACTGCGCGTGGCTCCCTTTCACCTTTCCCTTTCACTCCCGCCTTTCTGCTTGCCGTCCCACCTGTCCTACTACTACTAGGACAGTTGATGCTGCCCTTTTCGATCCAGCTCAAGCCCGGCCTGCCCATCGCGGAGCAGGTGGTGCATGCGGTCAAAAAAGCCGTGCTCACCGGTCAGCTCGCGCCCGGCGACAAGTTCGTTTCGGTCCGTCAGCTCAGCCAGGCCCTGCGCATCAACCCCAACACCGCCCACAAAATCGTCGGCGCCCTGCAGGCCGAAGGCATTCTCATCTCGACGCCCGCCGTCGGCACCACCGTCGCCGCGCCGCCCGCCGGCAGTCGCAGCGAAAAAACCGCCCTGCTCGGCCCGGAGCTCGAGCGCCTCCTGGTCGAAGCCCGCCGCCTCGGCCTCGACCTGGCCGACCTCGAGTCCGCCGTCCGCAAGCACTGGCTAAAACTCGGCGGCACCACCCCCGCTCCGTCCTCCCGTCCCTAATCCCCCGCCCCCCTGTCCCTTTCACTTTCACTCATTCCCTCCCTGCCCCGCCCCGCCATGCACGCCATCGAAACCTCCGGCCTCACCAAACGCTTCTGGCGCACCCGCGCCGTCGACGAACTCTCCCTCACCGTACCCGCCGGCACGGTCAACGTGCTCATTGGCGCCAACGGTGCAGGCAAGACCACCACCCTGCAGCTCCTGCTCAACCTGCTGCGCCCCACGGCCGGATCCGCCACCGTGCTCGGCGCCGACAGTCGCCGCCTCCGCCCGGAAATCCTGCGCCGCATCGGCTACGTATCCGAGAACCTGCGACATCCCGACGGCCTCACCGTCGCCGGCCTCATGGCCTGGTGGCGTCCGCTCTACCCGCAATGGGACACCGCCCTCGAGACCCGCCTGTTGCACGACTTCGACCTCCCGCCCGACCGCCGCCTCAGCCAGCTCTCCCGCGGCATGGCCATGAAGGCCGCGCTGGCCAGCGTACTCGCCTACCGGCCGGAACTGCTCATCCTCGACGAACCCTTCAGCGGACTCGATCCGCTCACCCGCGACCAGCTCATCGAAGGCCTCGTCGCCCGCGTGTCCGAGGAAGGCTGCACCGTACTCGTTTCCTCCCACGAGATCGCCGAAGTCGAATCCCTCGCCGATCGCATTCTCTGGCTCGACCGCGGCCGCCTGCGTCTGGCCGAGGACGCCGAATCCCTGCGCACCCGTTTCCGCCGCGTCGAGTTGCCCGGAAACACCGCCGCTGCCCCCGCCCATGCCCTGCAGGTACAGCGCATCGCCGGCCTCACCCGCTACATCGACCCGCACTTCGACGCCGGCCCCCTGCCGGCCGACGCGCAGGTGCAGCCCCTGCCCCTGCGCGACATCTTCGTCGCCCTGCTGCGCGACGCCCAGGGCGGCGCCAAACCCTCCCTCGGCCTCGCCGCCTGATCCAACCATGAA
The DNA here is from genome assembly GCA_965652375.1 of uncultured Opitutus sp. Lineage (GTDB taxonomy): Bacteria > Verrucomicrobiota > Verrucomicrobiia > Opitutales > Opitutaceae > Actomonas. The sequence goes on along the minus strand of CBFGUO010000059.1, from coordinate 3,975 downwards.
CACCTTCCTCACCACGCTGCGCCAGGACCTGATCGCGATCCGCTGGGCCTTGCCCACCTGGATCGGAATCACGCTCTTTTTGGTGCTATTGCCCACCGACCTGGCGCGCGCCTCCTTCACCAATGTGCGCGACTACGCCCATCTGTTCGCCATCATCAGTTGGGTGGTGTTGATCTGCGTACTCTTCGCCCGCATCGCCCTCGGTCACTCGCCGGTTGATGCCCGCAACGGCTGGCGCACCCGCCCATTGCTGCCGGGTGTGATCGCCTTGGAGAAACTGCTGCTCGCCTCCGCGGTGTTTCTCATTCCGATCCTCATGGGCAACTGGGCCAGTAATATCACGCCAGCGATCACCATCCCGTTTCTTGTCCTGCTGGGCCTTCTCTTCATCGCCAGCCTCGTCCCCACCCCGCGCGCGCTGGTGGCCGCTTTTCTCATTGTGGGTGTACTCCTACTCTCGAGCCTCAGTTTCCTCTTCAACCGCTTGTCGCCCTACTACGCCTTCGCCCTCAGCGACACAGGCGTACTCGTGGCCCGGCTACTGTATGTGATCGGCTTCCTCGTCCTGCTCGTGCGCCAATACATACACCCCAATTCGGTCGTGCACGGCTGCGCCGGAGTCGGCGTGATCGTCCTCGTGCTCTGCACCGGGCTCGTCTTTCCCGATCAGGCCAGGCCACCCACGATGCTGGAACGACCCGAACTGCATTTGCACCTGCAATCGGCCTCGCCAGTAACCGACGCCGAATTCGAATCTGCCGCCTACTTCAACGACCTCGATCGCCGTTTCGCCGAACGATCGGGCCAGCTGCGCTCGCACCGCAATTGGTCGGCGCACCTCGAACTCTCCGGCCTCCGCGAAGGCGAACTCTGGTTCGTGCGCGATGTGAACACCCGCACCGCCGGTCGCGCCGGGCTGGGCCACCGCTCGAGGAACCCGCCGCGTTTCGTGCCCGCGGATCTGCTCCCGAGCCGCATCGGTCTCAACGCCGGTTACACATGGGTGCCGTCGTCCGGCAACCGCTTCAGCCATGCCTTCCAATGGGTGCGTTTCGATGGCACCGACGACTTTCCCACCACTCCGAATCCGGCTGACTTTCAGGTTCACCTGCTGCGCGTTCGCACTCCGGAGATCTACGCCCAAGGCGCGCCTCTGGCTGTAGGCGACTATGGCCTCCGCCTGCCTGACGGCTCCCGGGCTCTGTCCATTCGCACCGTGGACTACGACGCCGGCGAGTTCGAAGCTGTCATTGTCAGCCGATCCTTTGCCGTGCCCGATCCCGTGGTGCTGAACCGACGCTATACGGCGCTCACCCTGGTGGTCTTCAATCCGCAGACGCGTGAGGCCGGCCTCGGGGAAAAGGTTCCGCTCGCCTCCTTCCGCGACGAACGAAATCAGGCCGACGCCCACACACCGCAACGCTACCGGCTCCCGTCGCTTTCCGGCGATCCCCACGACTGGAAACTCACCCTCTTCATGGCCGAAGCCGATGGCCAGGTTATCCTCTCCGGCACTGAGCCGGTGGCCCCGTAGCACTCCAAGCCTCTTTCTCTTTCTTCTTTATCCTTATCCCCGCCGACCGGCCCCCTTTCACCCCACCAACTTCTCCGCCCTCCCAAGCATCGCAGACATTCCCGCCCACGACGCCCCAGCCTGTCTGTTCTCGTTCCGTTCCGCCTTTCGCCTTCTTCCCTCCGTCCTGCGCCCTTCTGCCCGTCGCCCCACCCACCGCCCCACCGCCATACAGGCAGGAATGCCTGTGCTACATCCGATCCGCTGTACCGTGGTACCACAGACATTCCTGTCTGTGCCTCCACCTCGGTCCTCGATCCTCCGCCACCGTCCACGCGCCTATCGGCGCACGCAACCGCCTCTCCGCGACGCAGACCTTTTGCGCCTCTTTGCGGCCAAAAAACCTCCGTCTTCCGCCCTCCGTTCTCCGGTCTCCGTCGTCCCCGAATTCACCCGCCTGCTGGACGCTGCGCCTCGCTTGGGCATGGTAGATCATGCAACTGACGGGGATTCATCACCTCACCGCCATCACCGCCCGCGCCGCCGAGAACCATGCGTTCTACACCGGCGTGCTTGGCCTGCGTCTGGTGAAAAAAACCGTCAATCAGGACGACGTTTCCGCCTATCATCTCTTCTACGCCGATGGCGCCGCCTCCCCCGGCACCGACCTCACCTTTTTCGACTGGCCGGTCGGACCCGAACGCCGCGGCACGCACTCGATCGCCCGCACCGGCCTGCGGGTGGGCTCCGCCGATTCGATCAAATGGTGGCACACGCGGCTCAGTGAACAAAACCTCAAGGTTGGGGCGATCCTCGATCGCGATGGTCGCACCACCCTCGACTTCGAGGACCCCGAGGGCCAGCGCTTCGCGATCGTCAACGACAGCGAAGGCTTTCCCGTCCATCCGTGGGAGAAAAGTCCCGTCCCCGTCGAACACCAGATCCGGGGACTCGGGCCGATCACCCTTTGCGTGCCCACCCTCGATCGCACCGAACAGGTGCTGGTGAACCTCATGGGCATGACGGAGGATCGCACCTACCTGCTGCCCGGCAGTCCCGACGAAGACGGCGAACCCAGTGACGTCACGGTGCATGTCTTTCGCATGGGCGCCGGCGGTCCCGCCGCCGAACTTCACGTCGCGGTCGATCCCCATGCGCCCATCGCCCGCCAAGGCGCCGGCGGCGTGCACCACGTCGCCTTCCGCACCCCCAATTTCGACGAATACGCCGCCTGGCACAAACGCCTCATCGAAGCCGGCTACCCCAACAGCGGTCCGATCAACCGCTACTATTTTCGCAGCCTCTACTTCCGCGAGCCCAACGGCATCCTCTTCGAGATCGCCACCGACGGCCCCGGCTTCGCCGCCGACGAACCGATGGAAAAACTCGGCGAAACGCTCGCCCTGCCGCCCTTCCTCGAAAAACGCCGCGCCGAGATCGAAGCCGGACTCAAACCGCTGTAGTCCCAAAAGGCGGATTTGGCCGCAAAAAGGCGCAGAAGGCGCAAAAGGGAAGTTCGATATTTTTGCGCCTTCTGCGCCTTTTTGCGGCTATTCTACTGCTTTCTTCAACGCTTCGATTCGATCAATCGGAACCCACCACCTGGAGCTTGGTGCTCTTCGTTTCCTTCTGTGAGTACCTCCGTTTGGACGGGCCTCCCCGGGCTACACCGCCTTCACTGCCCCGCCCGCCGTTCCGCCATGCGCCGCTGCAAGGCCTCGTACGGCGACTCGCGCCCCAGGTTGGCCTCGACGTCCAGCGCCGCGCGCGTCTTCGCGCCACCCTTGTCCATAAACCCGAGGTCATCGAGCCAATCGAAATATCGTTCGTGCCAGGTGCCAAAGCCCACGCCGTCGCGACTCGTGATGCCCGCCGTCGCCGGCGCCTGTCCGTCCTTGCCCCGGTCACCCGGATGCACCCCGCGCGCATAGATGTGCATCTCCACGTTGGGCACGCCGTCATTCAACAGCGCGGTGAAATACTCCGTCGCCCATAGCGCATGAATCCAGTCGCCCCAACCCGGACAGGTGATGAAGGACGGCGGCGCGTCGCGCGGGATCTCCGCCGTCCCGCCATTGAAGAACGGTGACGGTCCGGGATAAACCAGACCGGCAAAATCCGGCCGCGATGACACCTTGGCCAGCGGATTGCCCGGCACATCGTTCTTCGCATCGAATTCGTCATAAAACAACGACGCGCCCGCCACGAGTTCGGCACCGGCGGAAAACCCCACCACACCGATGCGCGCCGGATTGACGCCCCACTCGTCCGCATACGCGCGCACCAGCTTGATCGCCTGCTGCAGGTCATGCACGCCGTCGGTCTTCGGTTCATAACCGTCACTGCGCAGCCGGTTGCGCAGGATGATCGCGCTGATGCCCCGGCTCGTCAGGTGAGGCACCACGTCCGCCCCCCCCCCCCCCCCCCCCCACCGATTGTGGCCCCCCCCCCCCCCCCGGATC
>CBFGUO010000058.1:0-33601 GCA_965652375.1 uncultured Opitutus sp. | reverse complement strand
CGCCATACGAGATGCACTATTGTCACTGGAGGTCAGACGTGTGCTCGTCCGAACTCGAGCGAGGCGCGGATTGAAACACCGATATAGACATCGAAGGCCGTCCCGTCTGGGTCGCCTCGCTCACCCGAGCGAGGCGCGGATTGAAACAGAGCCGACCGCGAACGGCGCGTTGAAGTAGATTGTCGCCTCGCTCACCCGAGCGAGGCGCGGATTGAAACCTCTGTGATCGCACGCAGAACCAGCTCGCGAACAGTCGCCTCGCTCACCCGAGCGAGGCGCGGATTGAAACAGTCAGAGTGGTTCCCGGAGGTAAGGCTCCGGAACGTCGCCTCGCTCACCCGAGCGAGGCGCGGATTGAAACATCTAAAGCAAAGCCCCCTCGCTAGCGAAAGCTGGGTCGCCTCGCTCACCCGAGCGAGGCGCGGATTGAAACAGAGAATGGCCCGTGAGGCCGAACAACGTAACCCGTCGCCTCGCTCACCCGAGCGAGGCGCGGATTGAAACACGTCAACGCGGAGGTCCCGGGCCATCCGCGCGGCGTCGCCTCGCTCACCCGAGCGAGGCGCGGATTGAAACACGACGGGAAGGCGCCGGCGGTCGAGGCGGAACTGTCGCCTCGCTCACCCGAGCGAGGCGCGGATTGAAACTGCCAGCGTGTCGCCGACCTCGAAACGGTCGATCCGTCGCCTCGCTCACCCGAGCGAGGCGCGGATTGAAACACCTCCGCGGCGACCTGGTCGACGAAGGCGGCAGGTCGCCTCGCTCACCCGAGCGAGGCGCGGATTGAAACTTCCGGGGCTGGATTGGCACCCTTGGAGGACTTGGTCGCCTCGCTCACCCGAGCGAGGCGCGGATTGAAACCAAAGTGGAAGCAAATCATCGGCAAGCTCTGGCCGTGTCGCCTCGCTCACCCGAGCGAGGCGCGGATTGAAACTCGTCGATGACCGTCATCAACCGTTCCGCGGTCGTCGCCTCGCTCACCCGAGCGAGGCGCGGATTGAAACCTTCGGGGCCGACACGGGCGGCAACCTCATCGCCGTCGCCTCGCTCACCCGAGCGAGGCGCGGATTGAAACACCAGCCAACCCGGAGCGCGTGCCCTTCCACCTCGTCGCCTCGCTCACCCGAGCGAGGCGCGGATTGAAACACGTCTCACAATCGCGGCCCTCAAAGAACTTCTGTGTCGCCTCGCTCACCCGAGCGAGGCGCGGATTGAAACAGCTCTTTCGTGAGGGTCAAAAGGTTGGCGTCCTGTCGCCTCGCTCACCCGAGCGAGGCGCGGATTGAAACAACGCCACACCGCTTGCCGCCACCGAGACGCTCGGTCGCCTCGCTCACCCGAGCGAGGCGCGGATTGAAACCCGGAGGTTGTCTGTAACCGGCTGGTTGGGCTGGTCGCCTCGCTCACCCGAGCGAGGCGCGGATTGAAACGCTGGCTTGTGGCCACCGGAGAAACCTACAACAGTCGCCTCGCTCACCCGAGCGAGGCGCGGATTGAAACAAACGCGTCTTTGAGCAGGACCAGGACCGCGCCGGTCGCCTCGCTCACCCGAGCGAGGCGCGGATTGAAACTCCGTTGCCGATGAGCTGCTGCTGCAGGACCTGGTCGCCTCGCTCACCCGAGCGAGGCGCGGATTGAAACATGCCAACGACAACTGCATCAACCCTTACCGCAGGTCGCCTCGCTCACCCGAGCGAGGCGCGGATTGAAACAATCGACCGGCTCCATCACCATCCCTACGCCGCCGTCGCCTCGCTCACCCGAGCGAGGCGCGGATTGAAACCAACGAGGGCCGCAGGCGCTCGTTGGCTCTGGCCGTCGCCTCGCTCACCCGAGCGAGGCGCGGATTGAAACATCTCCGATGTGCTCAACTACACCCGTTACGATCCGTCGCCTCGCTCACCCGAGCGAGGCGCGGATTGAAACATAGTGTGCCCAGGCGTCACATGCAACGACGTTTGGTCGCCTCGCTCACCCGAGCGAGGCGCGGATTGAAACACGACAGTGCGCAGCGCGAGCTGAGCGCGGGGCAGTCGCCTCGCTCACCCGAGCGAGGCGCGGATTGAAACACCGGCACCCGGTCAAGCTGGTCGCGCTGCCACGTCGCCTCGCTCACCCGAGCGAGGCGCGGATTGAAACACGAATACACCGTGCGCTCGGGAGCCCCGAGCAGGTCGCCTCGCTCACCCGAGCGAGGCGCGGATTGAAACAGCGCGTAGACGTAGCGGGTCCGGGCTTCGTGGCTGTCGCCTCGCTCACCCGAGCGAGGCGCGGATTGAAACACGAATACACCGTGCGCTCGGGAGCCCCGAGCAAATGTCGCCTCGCTCACCCGAGCGAGGCGCGGATTGAAACATCCCCGACGCCGTCGACTTCCAGATTGCGAACCTGTCGCCTCGCTCACCCGAGCGAGGCGCGGATTGAAACGAACGGATACAGTCCGGAGCAGTATTGCCGTGATGGTCGCCTCGCTCACCCGAGCGAGGCGCGGATTGAAACATATTCGTCCTGATCGTGCAACAGACACATGACGTGTCGCCTCGCTCACCCGAGCGAGGCGCGGATTGAAACATCGAAGGCAAAGCGGTGGGTTTCGCCGTCGTCCGTCGCCTCGCTCACCCGAGCGAGGCGCGGATTGAAACACGCCTCGATTTCCCCCTGCGTGGCGGGGCGCACGTCGCCTCGCTCACCCGAGCGAGGCGCGGATTGAAACATCCACCGGAAACACGTAATTCGCAAACGCCAGGGGGTCGCCTCGCTCACCCGAGCGAGGCGCGGATTGAAACACTATGCGCTGCAGTGGCGTCGGAGGGCCGGGAAAGTCGCCTCGCTCACCCGAGCGAGGCGCGGATTGAAACAATCCAAAACACCTTGTGCTTGAAATCGGCATCGGGTCGCCTCGCTCACCCGAGCGAGGCGCGGATTGAAACTTGTCACGACCTCCGAATACATTTTCCGCGGCCGTCGCCTCGCTCACCCGAGCGAGGCGCGGATTGAAACACCAGCGCGTTGAAGTTGGCGGCGCCTCCGGCAGTCGCCTCGCTCACCCGAGCGAGGCGCGGATTGAAACTTGTTGCCGTCCGGCTGCCACAGGTCGTGCAGCGCGTCGCCTCGCTCACCCGAGCGAGGCGCGGATTGAAACAAGACCAAGCAGGTCAAAGACGTGTCTTCGATCTGGTCGCCTCGCTCACCCGAGCGAGGCGCGGATTGAAACAAGGGCGACCCCGGCACCGACGGCACCGACGGCGGTCGCCTCGCTCACCCGAGCGAGGCGCGGATTGAAACATGCAATTCGCTCGGCAGCAAATAAAGGCGCCGAGTCGCCTCGCTCACCCGAGCGAGGCGCGGATTGAAACAGCGATAGGGCTGGCCCGCAGCGACGCCGCCTCCGGGTCGCCTCGCTCACCCGAGCGAGGCGCGGATTGAAACTACAGCGACAGCTCGCTCACCGTGGAGCTGCGCCGCCGCCTCGATCACCCGAGCGAGGCGCGGATTGAAACGGCAACGGCATACCGCGACTGCCTGACGAGGCCGTCGCCTCGCTCACCCGAGCGAGGCGCGGATTGAAACAGCAACGCCGAGGAAAGCATCAGCGTCGATGTCCGTCGCCTCGCTCACCCGAGCGAGGCGCGGATTGAAACCACAAGAATTTTACGCGACTGGACAGACTCCGAAGGTCGCCTCGCTCACCCGAGCGAGGCGCGGATTGAAACATCCACGTGCAGGTTGAGGCCCTTGGTGATCAGCGTCGCCTCGCTCACCCGAGCGAGGCGCGGATTGAAACACGGCGTCGGCCATGGCGGCGACCGTGGACTGCAGTCGCCTCGCTCACCCGAGCGAGGCGCGGATTGAAACAAGGGGAAGCGCTACGCGGTGCACAATATCCAGTGGTCGCCTCGCTCACCCGAGCGAGGCGCGGATTGAAACCTGAGAGTCTTCGAACGGTTGTCCGGCAATGCAGGTCGCCTCGCTCACCCGAGCGAGGCGCGGATTGAAACATCCCAGACCAGGGTCACATCCAACGGCTCCGCGGGTCGCCTCGCTCACCCGAGCGAGGCGCGGATTGAAACATGCCGGCGCTCATCGCCGCCCGGTTGGCCGGCGGTCGCCTCGCTCACCCGAGCGAGGCGCGGATTGAAACGGGAGCGCTTCGACTCGGTCCCGTCGGCCCAACGTCTGCCGACTCCCTACCGTCTTTTCGCTTCAACCTACCAGCGAGTAACTTGCAAACTTGAGGTCACAAATTGTGACTTCAAGTTCGTCTTCCGATACCGGTTTAATTCTACTTTGTCAGAATCCGGGAAGAGGAACCGCAGCCTACTGCTACTGGAGAAGGTAGCAGAATAGCCGCAAAAAGATGCAAAAAGAAAACATGGGCTCGCCACGCCCCACCTGCCTCTCAGTTCTTTTGCGACTTCTGCGCCTTTTTGCGGCCAAATCTCCTTTCTAAACAAAGTAGACTCAAGGTCACAACTTGTGACGTTATACCCCTCGGTCCGCGGTCGACATCGCAAGTACGGCACACGTGCGCAGATACCTCTCAGCGTCGGAGCCCCCGCGATTCGGAGAACCAGGAGGCGCGCGCCCGCGCCCCTTGACCTGTCTCCATTTTATGATACTTTTTCTATCATGAAAACCGCCACCGTCGCTGACTTGCGCAACCGCTTCGCCGACATCTCCCGTCATTTGCTGGCGGGAGACTCCATCACGATCACCAAGCGGGGCCGTCCCTTCGCCGTGCTGGCTCCCGCCCATCGACGCAAGGCACCGCCCACCACCCCGCTCGATCGTCTCGCCCGCCTGCGAGGCCTGTATCCCAACGGGCCGGTTCCTTCTTCAACCGCACCCGGTGGCGTGCTTGATGAACTCCGCGGCGATCGATGACCACCTACGTCGACACCGGCGTCCTGCTCAAATCCTACGTGCTGGAGCCCGACTCGCCCTTCGCCGTCGACCTCCTCAGCGCTGCCGGAGAAACGCTCAGCTTTTCCCACCTGCATGAACTGGAGCTGCCGAACGCTCTCCAGTTGAAACGCTTTCGCGGTGAGATCACCGCCCGGCAACTGGCCGGCTCGCTGGCCTGCATCGATTCCGATCGCGCCGAGGGTCGCCTCGTCCGTCCGGCATACGATCTGGCAAAGGTGTTTTCCCGAGCCACCAGTTTGGCTGCCCGTCACTCGGCCAAGACGGGAGCGCGGAGCCTCGACCTGCTGCACGTGGCGATAGCGCTCGAAGCCGGTTGCTCCACCCTGATCAGCTTGGATCGTCGCCAACGCGCAGTCGCCTCCATCGAGGGACTCACCGTGAAACCCCACCGCCTGACTGCCCCCTCATGATGGTCGGTGCCGAGTTTCTTGGTTCTTCCAAAAAAAGGCCGCTGTTTTCGCCGCTCCACTTCAATCCGCCTTCAACATCCGTAGCAGGTCGACCCGCGCGGCGCGTCGGGCGGGCCACCAGCCGCCGAGCAGCGCGGCCAACAAACCGGCCCCGGCGGCCATTGCGGCCACCCCCCAGCCGGGCGTCGCCTGCCACCAGCCGATCACCGGCACGCCCACCACCACGAGGCCGATCAGCCCCGCCCCGCCGAGCGCACCCCACAGCCCGAGGCGCAGGCTGTCGCCCAAAACCTCGTCCCGCAGCCGCGCCGGCGTCGCGCCCAGCGCCGCCCGCACCGCCAGTTCACGCTGCCGCAGGGCCACGAGGTGCGCGAGCGCTCCGCCCACGCCAAAAGCCGCCAGGGCCAGGGAAAATCCAGCCACCACCGTCGCCAGTCGCGACGACGCGATCTCGCCGCCGAGCGTGCCCACGCGGCGCTCCTTCAGCGTTTGCCAGGCTCCGAAAACCAATCCCGGTTCCGCCGCCGCCAATGCCGTCGCCACGTTCTGCCGCACCGCTGCCGCCTCGCCCCGCACGCGCACCGCGATGAAGCCCGGGATCGCCCGACTCTGCTCCTCCGGGGTGAAAAAGACCGGCGTCGCCTGTTCGCGCGCCCGGTTGATGTCCGCGTCCGCCACGATGCCCACGATCGTCATGTCCTCATCGCTCACTTCGTAATCGTAGCCCATCCGCCGCCCCAGCACGTCCGTCTCGCCGAACATCGCACGCGCAAACGATTCGCTCACCACCGCCACCGGCGGCGTCCCGGCGCGATCCGTCTCCTCGATCCAGCGCCCGCGCAACAGCCGTAGACCGACCGCCGCCAGATAGTCCGCATCCGCCGCATCCTGCTGATAATCCCCGGCGCGCGACTCCAGCCCTTCGCCGCGCGGAAACACTCCGCTGCGCGAGCGGCTGCCCGCCAGAATGCCATTGCTCGACAGGCCGACCCGCTCCACCCCCGCCACCGACAACGCCGCCTCGCGCAGCCGTGCATACAGCCCCGGCAGCTCGTCTGCCTCATAACCTGCCGACCGCGGGTCAAAACGCGCCGTCAGCACCTCCTCGCGTGCAAATCCCGGATCGCGGTCGAGCACCGCGGCGATCTCGGTCGCCAGGCTCATGGCCACCGCCGCCAGCATCACCGCCAGCGCCAACTGCAGCGCCACCAACGCACGCCCCAGTCGCTGCGGCAGCCGACCTCCGGCCATCAGTCCCTTGCTGGCCACCAAAGGCTCCAGCCGCGAGATCCACCACGTCGGCGCCAGGGCACAGGCCAGGCTCGTGACCAGCGCCACCGCACCGAGCACCGCCACCTGACGCAGCCCGGTGACCTCCAGCCGCAGCACCGCGCCCGGTGCCAGCAGCTCCGCCGTTGCCGGCAACAACCAGAGGGCAATCAACAGCCCGCCGACCGCGCCGAGCACACCGCACCACAAGGCCTCCACCACCACCAGCCGGCACGCCCGCCAGGTGCCGGCGCCCAACGACAGCCGCACCCCGATTTCACGATGCCGCGACAGCGTGCGCACCAGCATGATGCCCGAGAGATTGGCGCAGGTAAGCAGCAACAAACTTCCCACCAGCGCGGTCAGCATGCGGCTGGTGCCCGCAAAGCCCCGGCGGTCGTAGGAGAATCCGCCCGGCGCCGGCACCACCGTCCAGGTCTCGCGGCTCACCGCCTCCCGATCGGCCGGGCTCTGCATCTGGGACATCAGATCGTCCCGGTCCGGCTGATACGCCGCCAGCAGTGCCGTTCGCACCCGTTCCGGCGCCGCCCCTGCCGGCACGCGCACCAGCATCTGCAGCCAACGCACGCGATTCTCCCGATTCCAGTCCGGATCGTTCGGCCGATCGTCGCTGGAGAAGGTGCGCGAGTTGCCGCCCAAACCCAACTGCGACTGCAGGGCCGTGGGCATGAAAAGGTCCACCCGATCCAGCGCATCCACGCCCGTGAAATCCTCCGCCAGCACGCCCACGATCTGCAGGACCTGCCGGTTGACCGACAACTCGACGCCCACCGCCGCCTCGGCCGAGCCGAACTCCCGCACCGCCCAACCCTGGGTCACCACCGCCACGGGCGCACCGGCCCCGATGCGATCGTCCGCCGGCGTCAATACGCGCCCCGCCACCGTCCGCACCTCGAGGTTGGCCAAGGCGTCGCCGGCCATCAGTTGACCGCGTGCCCGTTTCGCCGGCGCCGACCCGCGCTGCACCGTGACGGAGGTGTCGCCGCCATAGGCCACGATCCGGCCCGCCGGCAACGCCTGCCGCAGCCGATCAACCGTGCCCCGCGAAAACAGCCCCGGCGTGCCTTCCGGATCCTTCACCAGATGCAGCTCGTCCGCCCGCGGCACCGACAGCGGACGCCGCAGCATGGCATCGGTGAGCGCAAACACCGACAATGCCGCCGCCAGTCCCACGGCCAGCAGACCGATCACTGTCACCGCATAACCTGGTCGGCGGCGCAAACCGCGCAGCGCCAGCCAGGCGTCGCGCGCCCACTCTTCGATCCACGGCAAACCGGCGCGCTCCCGGTGCGACTCCTGCACCAACGTCGTGTTGCCCAGTTCCAACCGGGCGCGTCGCCGCGCCTCCTCCGGGGCGAAACCGCGGCGTTCATACTCGGCCGCCAGTTCGTCGCGGTGAAAACTCAGCTCCTCGTCCAGCCGTGCCCGCAGTTGGCGGCGGCGGCTCCAGTCACGCAGTCGGTTCATCCAGGTCATGGCAGGCTCCTCGGGTTTATTTGGCCGGTTCGGCGACGATGGCATTCACCGCCGCGCTGATGCGTTGCCAGCGGTCGACCTCCACTTCGAGCCGCTTTGCCCCCTGGCGGGTGAGCTTATAGAAACGGGCGCGGCGGTTGTTCTCGCTCACGCCCCAATCCGACGAGATCCACGCCTGCTGCTCCAGCCGCAACAGCGCGGGATAGAGCGTCCCTTGATTGAGCGCCAGCAGGTCGCCCGACACCTGCTCGATCCGCCGCGCGATGCCGTAGCCATGCAAGGGCCCCATCGCCGCGAGCGTCTTCAGCACCAGCAAGTCCAAGGTTCCCTGCAATACGTCCAGCCGATCGGTCGATTCGCTCATGTTGGCGATCAACAGGACTCTCCTGTTGATCGTCAACAGGAAAAACGCAGCCCGGCCGCGGAGATTCGTAGATTTACTGAAAGAATGGATCGGGTTCTTCCGTTACAGGAGCAAGATGACCCACGTCAGTACCACCCCGCTCCCTTCCTCCCCGATCGGGCCGCAAGGCCACCGCGACGCCGCCGAGTCGCCGCTCTGGCAACAGGGCATTGCGCTTGAACAGGGTTGTTCCGATTTCCTGCGCCGGGCGCGCAGCCACCTCCCGGCGCGCGACTGGGAACGGCTCGCCGAGAGTGTCTGGCCCCTGCGCCGGCAGATTCGCGATGCCTTTCGGCTCGACCAGCGCACCGCCATTCTGGGCCGACTGGAGACGGCCCGCGCCACCGTGGCGGATCTCCAGATCAGTCTCAATGCATTGGCCCAGGAATCTGACCTGCAACGGTTCGCAGACCAGCTCACCTGCCTCGCCGCCATCGCCGACGCCTGCGCCCGGCAATTGAAGGGCTGGGCCGAACTCCTGGCGCCCGCAGCCGGGCTGAGCTCCGCCTCCCCGGTGCCTTCCGCCTCCGAGGCCGAAGCACGCTGGAACAATGCCTTCGCGCTCCTGGTGCAGCTCGAATCCCCGCGGCCCGAGCGCGCTCCGGTCGAACTGGTGCGACCTGCCTGACCATCCAGACAATGGAGTTCGCGCTGTCGCCTGCGACAGCTACTCGGATCCCTCCAGAGACTTCAGAACCTCACTTTAGCTCGGATTTTTCACAATGTAGGGCCGCCGCTCGCCGGCGTGCCGCACCTGCCTCTCAGTCCACCGTCAGCCAGCGGCGTGCCGGCAAGCGGCAGCCCTACATTGCACGGTGTCGGCGGTTTCTATTCGGCGCACTGAAATAACCGGGTTAGGGCCTTCCAACCGTGGCCCCACCCGGCGAGTCCGGGCCAACGACCCGCGCAAAGTTTCGCAAAAAACCGTCGCCGGCTCCATCACCTCGACCTCAAATCGACCTTCCATGACCCCACGATCGAGATCCACGCTGTTCCTCGCCCTTGTTTGCCTTTTCGCCGCTTCGCTGTCGGCCCAGGCCCCGGCCGTCGTGAAGCCAGAGTCCGTCGGCCTTTCCTCCGAACGACTCGCCCGCCTCGACGCTGTCTTTGAAGACTACGTCGCCGAGGGCAAACTGCCCGGCGCCGTGCTGCTCATCGCCCGCCGCGGTCAGGTCGCGCATCTCGCCGCCTACGGACAGAGCGACCTCGAAGCCGGTCGCGCCATGCAGACCGACGCCATCTTCCGCATCGCCTCGCAGACCAAGGCGATCGTGAGCGTCGGCATCATGATGCTGCAGGAGGAAGGTCGCCTACTCATCGACGACGACCTGGCCGACTACTTGCCGGAGTTTGCCAAGACCACGGTCGCGGTGCCCAAGGACGGCGGTGGCTACGACGTGGTGCCGGCCAAACGCCGCATCACCCTGCGCGATCTGCTCACCCACACCGCCGGCATCGGCTACGGTTACGGTCCGGCGGCCAAGGAATGGGAAGCGGCCGGCATCCAGGGCTGGTATTTCGCTCACCGCGACGAGCCCGTGCGCGAGACCATCCGCCGCATGGCCGCCCTGCCCGCCGACGCCCAGCCCGGTGAACGCTTCGTCTACGGTTACAACACCGACATCCTCGGAGCAGTCATCGAAGTCGCCTCCGGCCAGCCGCTCGACGTCTTCCTGCGGGAGCGCATCTTTGGACCGCTCAGCATGCACGACACCCACTTCTTCCTGCCACCGGCCAAACGCGAACGCCTCGCCACCGTGTATTCACTTCGTAATGACAAGCCACTGGAGCGCGCCCCGGACGACGGCACGATGACGAGCCAGGGCCACTACGTCGACGGCCCGCGCGTCAGCTTCTCCGGCGGTGCCGGCCTGGTGTCGACCGCCCGGGATTACGCTAACTTCCTGCAGATGCTGCTCAACAACGGCGAACTCGACGGCGTGCGCCTGCTCTCGCGCAAGACGGTCGAGCTTATGCACGTCGACCATCTGGGGGACAACGTCGACTACGGCGCGGGCTCGGGCTTCGGCCTCGGGTTTGGCATCACCGAGGACATCGGCGCCAGCGGCCTGCCCGCCAGCGTCGGCAAATACGGCTGGGGTGGCGCCTACCACTCCACCTATTGGATTGATCCCGCCGAAGAACTCGTCGTCGCCTACTTCACGCAGGTCATCCCCGCCTCCGGCCTCGACGATCACCAAGAACTCCAGGCCCTCGTCTACGCCGCCATCGTGGACTGAGCCGGTTTGGCTTCCGGCGTTATTTCGATCATCCACTCCAGCGTGTTCACGCCGTCGGGGACGCCGGCGTCCACCCCCGCTTCAGTCAAGGTGGACGTGGGCCTCCGGACCGCGTCGTTCCATTGCGTCAGCCCTGCGCAATCTTCGCGACTCTTCACGAATCCTCTCCGTCGTTTCGCCGGAACCCGGGGATCTTCGGCGGCGCTTCATGAAGAGATACGGGCTCGGCGTCGGTCCGAGGTCGATGATCACCGACGCCCCAGTCACCGCCACTGAAACGCGAAATACCGGCAGGAACCGCGGCCGGTGTTGCGGATGCCATGCGGGACCATCGAATCCAGGAAAACCAGTTCGCCCGCCTGCAACGCGTAGGGTTCGCCGTTGATCAACTCCTCGGCCTCCCCCTCGACCATCAGGATGATCTCCTCCGCTCGGTGGGTGTGCGGCGGGTGACTCGTGATGCCTTCGTTCAATGTCGTCATGTGCATCTCGAAGTTGTTGGTCATCGCCGTGGCGCGGTCGAAATAACGCCGCAGTCCTCCCTTGTCGTGCGGGTGAAAGTCCAGCGCTTCGAAATCCACCACCAGCGATCCGCCCGCCGCCCGTCCGCGCCCTGCATCCGCGGGCTCCTTGGCCCGGTAACGCATCTCATAGTAACGCACTACCTCATCCCCGGCCGCCGCCATCACATGCCGGTCTCCCGGCATGACGAGGACAATGCTGCCGGGCCCCACCGTGCACGACTCCCGGTCGCCCAGTTGCACCGTGACTTGTCCCTCCCGCACCAGATAGAGGACTTCCTGGGCGGAGGTCCGCTCCAGCCGTTCACCCGGCTCCAGTCGCTCAAAACACATCGCCACCTGCGCGAGCAAGGTCGACTCGCCCGCCAGCAACCGTTGCGCCCCCGGCCCCTCGGAAACAGGCGCGTAACGGATCGATGCCACCGGCTCGGCCCACAGCAGCAGCGGCAAGGTAAGTCCGGCGAGGGGCAGGCACCACCGGTGGGCACAACGGAAAAGCATCATGGCGTTCACCTTGGCCAGCGATCCGATCCCACCGCAATCTTGCGGCCCGCGGGTTGCAGTGCCCCGCAGAATCCGTTAACTTCGGCATCGCCATGAAAACCAGCTGGCTTGCCTGCCTCTTCGCCAGCGCCGCGCTGCTTGAGAGCGGCGCCCAACCCGGCGAAACCGTGACCCCGACTCCGGACAGTCCCGCCCCCGCCCAGCCCGACGACCGCCGCGACGAGCGCGAGCGGATGGTGCAGGAACAGCTCATTCGGCGCGGTCGCAACATCACCGACCGTCGCGTGCTCGAGGCCATGCGCAGCGTGCCGCGCCACGAGTTCGTCCCGCTCAGTGTGCGACGCCAGGCCTATGCCGACGGACCGCTGCCGATCGGCCACAACCAGACGATTTCCCAACCTTACATCGTCGCCTACATGACCGAGCAACTGCGCCCCGAGTCCCACGAACGCGTGCTCGAGATCGGCACCGGCTCCGGCTACCAGGCCGCCGTGCTGTCCCGCCTTGTCGCCGAGGTTTACACGATCGAGATCGTTGAGCCGCTGGCCCAACGCGCCGCCGCGGACCTGCAGCGCCTGGGCTATGCCAATGTGCACGTGCGCGCCGGTGACGGCTACCAAGGCTGGCCGGAGCATGCGCCCTTCGACGCCATCATCGTCACCTGCGCGCCGGACCACGTGCCGCGGCCGCTGGTCGATCAACTCGCCGAAGGCGGCCGGATGATCATTCCCGTCGGCGATGAGGGCGACGTGCAGGAACTCGTCCTGCTCGCCAAGGAAGGCGGCCGGCTCGAGCGGACCGACGTCCTCGATGTCCGCTTTGTCCCCATGACCGGCAAAGCGCAAAAGCGTCCGTAGGCGCGACCGCCCCCGGCCAGTCCGCATCGTTCACACTGCGACTGTAAACCGCACTCCTCGTGATTGTAGGGCCGCCGCTGGCCGGCGGGCCGCACCTGCCTCTCAGCCCACCGTCAGCCCTGCCATAGCCCGACTGGGGCGGGCAGGCACGCCAGCGCCACGCCGGCGAGCGGCGGCCCTCCAGCGTGAAATACGCGGGCGTGGCCCTCAGCCGCATCCGCGGCCGCATCGCGCGCAGCCTGAGCTGAGAAACCGTCGCCATTTCTTGGATACGGACGCAGGTCCGGTCAGGCGGCCGGCGGAGGTGTTCCATTTTTGGGAATCGATGATTCCGGCTCCGCACGCGCACAACCGGAACACGTCGACCGGATTTCGGGTTCCACTTTCCTTTATCATTTACATTCAACGTCTTACGACTTCGTTTATGGATTGGCACGCGGTGTGATTACAGGATCTCAACCTTTCAAATCTCATGAAGACCTACCAAATCCTCCCCGCTCAGATCCAACAGGCCGCCCTCGGCCTCCTGCTCACCGCCGCTCCGGCGGTCGTCGTCGGATTCGCTCTGCAGAATCTCGCCGGCGCCGTCGGCACCTTCGTCACCAGCGCTGTCTTTATGCTCCTCATGGCCGATTATCAGGCGCCGCAATCGATCGGCCGCAGCCGCCGCACCCGCAACGCGGTGAGCGCCGGCTGATCGGGTTTTACTCCCCCTCCGCGGCGCCTCACGATTGCAGCCATGACTTCCCGCGCCGCTGCTCTGCGTGTTCTTTCATTTGTTCTTTTCGCGCTCCTGTTTGCCTCCGCCTCACCCGCCCAGGGCGACGCCGCGCTCGAGCTGAAGGTCATGACCTTCAACCTCCGTTACGCCAGCGATCAGCCGCCCCATGCCTGGCCCGATCGTCGTCCGGCGGTGCGGCACGTGATTATCAAGCACGCGCCCGACATCATCGGCACGCAGGAAGGACTGCATCGGCAGTTGCTCGACATCGATGATGACCTGCCCGGCTATGGCTGGCTGGGCCAGGGCCGCGCCGGCGGTACGGACGACGAATTCTGCGCGATCTTTTATCGACTCGATCGCGTAGAGCCGGTCGACAGCGGCCATTTCTGGCTGTCCGACACGCCCGAGGTGGTCGGCTCGATGACCTGGGGCAACCGGTACCGCCGCATGGCCACCTGGGCCCGGTTTCGCGCCTTGCACGGCGACCGCGAATTCGTGGTGCTCAACACCCACTTCGATCACGAGGTCGAGAACGCCCGCGCCAAGTCGGCTCAACTCATCGCGGATCGCCTCGACGGTATGGCCGGCGGTTTGCCACTCATCGTGCTGGGCGACTTCAACTGCGCCGCCGGCAACAGCCCGGCCTTTGCCACGCTCACGAGCGGAACCGGACTCATCGATACCTGGACGGCCGCGTCGTGGCGCGAACCCGAGACCGGCGTGAACACCTACAGCGGCTACGAGCCGCCGCGTTATGAGGACGTACGGATCGACTGGATACTCGCCCGCGAACCCGTGCAGGTCGGCCGCAGCGACATCGTGCTCACGCGCCTGGGCGGACAGTTGCCCAGCGACCACTTTCCGGTCGTGGTGGACCTGCGCTTCCCCTGACACCGTTCGCCCTTATCTCGGCTAGCGGACGAAGGCAAAGGGGCTCTGGGTCATCAGCACCTGCTGACGCTTCTGCTCGACCAAGCGGAAGCGTTGCTCGAGGTCGGCCAGCAGTTCATCGGCCTCGCGCGACGTGACGTGGTAACGAAGCGTGTGCTCGCGCAACTGATTCCAATAATGCTCGAGGTAGGCGGTCTTGCCCGCCGCACAGGCCGTTTCGACATCGGGTATCTGAGCGAGAAGCTGGTCCTTTTGGATCTGACAAAACTCACGGGCCGCCACCGCGCCCAGGCGCAGTTCCTCGACCGCGGCTGGCAATCCTTTGACGACCAGCCGGTCCAACCAACCCAGATCCGGTAGACGCGGCAGCGTCGGCATACGAATCTCCGCCGCGAGCCGCCCCGTCGCACCGCGCTCGAACTCGCCGGCGATTTCCACGCAACGTGAGGCGGCAGTGACCAGATCGCCCACCCCGCGCCGCAACAGCTCCAGCGGACGCATGCCGGCCGGTGCCGGCAACGGAGTCGACTCGTCCCGCTCGATCAGCGCCCGCGCATCCCGGGCAAACGCCAGCATGTGTTCGGCAAGGATGTGGAGCGCGCGGCGCCACTGTTGTGCGAGCTGCGGCAGGGTCGTGAACATCCGGTAGTCGACGCTCGCTGCGAGAAGGTACAGGTCGAGCTGCTCCCGCACCCGCTCCCCGGCCCACGACCGCATATGTTCGACCCGCTGCAGCCGCTCCCGGATTTGCTGCTCCGTGCGGCGAACGCCCTCCATCGAGCTCTCGAAGGTCTCTCGGGCCTGCTTCGAGCTGAGAAAGGCAAACGGCGGTCGCGTCGCCTCCACCGCCTGCGCCTGACTGCGGACGGCCTGCCGCTCTTTTTCCAGCGCCCGGGCACAAACGATGGCCAGGGCCTCGTCCTTGAGTCGATCGGTGAGTTCCAAGGGAAATTGACTTGTTTGCATCACTATCGAATGGGGTGTTTTAACTAGTTATTTTGGGCGGAGTAGTCCGGACTGTCCACCTTGGGATTGTAAGTAATCCTGCGCCATGGGGGTCGGTTGTTTCCCACCCTTGGTGCACGGCGAGCGGAGCAGCGCCGATCGCATCTTTGACTCCGCGGTCCCGCCTCTCCCAAAGTGGATTCGCCCCATGAAGCCTGTCTCTGCCTACAAGATTCTCTTTGTGCTCGTCCTCACCGGTGCCGCTGCCGGTGGATTCTTCTACCAATATGAACGCGCCCCGGAATCCTCCCCGGTCTCACGCGGTGCGCGGATCGCGACCTTGGCCGGTTGTTTTGCCTGCCATGGTCAGGCGGAGGACGATCCGCGGGTGAACTTTCGCGTCGGTTCCGAGGACGCCTGGCGCGCCGGTCACATCGACCTGATGTGGGACGACGGCCTGCCCGAGTCCGCCGAGGTCATCGAATGGGTCACCCACGGCGTGCCTGAGCGTCAGCGCGAACGTCACCAACGCCTGCTCCTGCAGATGCCCGCCTACGGCGACGACGGTCACTTGAGCGCGGCGCAGATCGAAGACGTTGCCGCCTGGGTGTTGGCCGAGGGTCTGCGACGCGCCCACCGGCCGGAAGAATTCGAGCCCTTGCCCGATGTGGAGGCCGTGGCCCGACTCAGCGAAGCGGATCTGCTGCGGCGAGGCGATGCGCTCGCCCGCCACGCCGGCTGTTACCAGTGCCACGGCGAGCTGGGCCAGGGAGCGATGGCCAACTTTGCCTCCTTCAAAGGCTACATTCCGGGCTTTCAGGGCCAGGACTTCCTCAAGCTCACGGACAACGGCAACCGCGAGGATGTGCGGCATTGGATCGCGCACGGACGCGGCCTCTCGATCGAACAAGGCCCCCTCGGCGGTCTGGCCAAACGCTACATCGACCAGCAGGCGATTCCCATGCCCGCCTACGAAGGCGTTTTGAACGACGTGGAGACGGCGATTCTCGTCGATTTCCTGCTATTGCTGAACAGTAAGGGCCCTTTGGACGCGCCCGCCGTGGAAGCGCTCGCCAACCTGCTTGTTTCCCCCACTGAATAACCCTCTTTTCACCATCGTCCCCCACTGAATAACCCTCTCTTCACCATCGTCTCCTGCTGCATGAGCCCTCGTCGTATCGCCTCCCTTCTCGCCTCTCTCATTTCACTTTCCCCGCTCGCTTCGGCTGCCGACGTCGAAGCCCTCCTCCCGCTCCCTGCGGAGGTACGCACCATCATCGACAACCGCTGTGTCATGTGCCACGGCGAAGTGATCGAGGGCGAGGCGGAGATCCGCGAAGACCTGGTGATGCTGACCGACGAGGACATCCGCGAGACGCTGGCCGATCCCCTCACCCTCTACGAGATGATCCGCGACGACGAGATGCCGCAGGAGGCACGCCTGTCGTTTCGGCTGCGTCGCAATCCCGAGATGCGCGAGCGCCTCTCCAAGCTCCAGGCCGAGTA
The DNA here is from genome assembly GCA_965652375.1 of uncultured Opitutus sp. Classification (GTDB taxonomy): domain Bacteria; phylum Verrucomicrobiota; class Verrucomicrobiia; order Opitutales; family Opitutaceae; genus Actomonas. Next base: position 16,908 of record CBFGUO010000058.1, on the reverse strand, counting down.
TGAAGCCAAGGGCGAGAAGGCGGTGTTGATCAAGTGGCTCGAAGCCGCGCTGAAGATCGAAAAGTAATCGTCGTGGCGGGCGCCTTGCCGCAGCCTTGCGGTCCGTTCGGCAAGGATTAGATTGGCGCCATGAGGCACCCCAATTCCATGACCCACCGCTTTTGCGGCTTCTCGGCGTTTGGCCGTCAACGAAACATCTTCGCCGGGGCGCTGGTCGCCCTGTTGTTCACGGCCGGTTTGCTGCCGGCCGCCAATGTTTCCGGTACCTACGCCGACAAGGGCGTGGTGGTCGGATCGGCCGGCTCCGCCCCGCCCGAGACGATCTCTTTCCACGGTCTGCTGAGCCAGCAGGTCGATCCGGAACTCGCCGCCCTCGACTTCGATGAGACCGACCGGGTGATCCTGGAGGACAGGGGCGATACCCTGGTGCTCGAGATCTACAACACCGAAGACAAGCGGCTGTGGCGTTCCGTGTGGGATGAGCGCCGAGGCTACTCCAAGGAAGAAGGCAAGGCGGTCGTCCGCATGCGCAAGCGCGGCAGCAGCGATGGCCGCTACGTGCTGGTAATGGAACCCGCCGAAGACGGGAAGAGCCTGATCGTGAACGTGTACAATGTGACGCCCACCAGCTTCGGCCCCGACAGCGAACCGATCGGTACCTACCTGTTCGTGCGGGCGGACTGAGCCGCCCTACTCCGACCACAACCAGCGAATCGCGTCGGGCAGGAGGTGCCCGCCGTGCTTGTCGCTGTGTTCGCCGTCGGTCCAGACGTGCTTTTCCTGCCAGCGGACGCCTTTCACGTGCGGCGTCGGAGAATTGGCGTAGGGATCCCAACGCACGTCGCCGGACTCCACGCGCTCCGCCTGGCGGTTGGCATAGTTGAGCGCGGCAACCATCTGCTGGTTGGCGAGGAACCAGTTGCCCCAGGGATTATCGAGGTCGTTGGAACCGTCCTGAAAGAAGATCTTGATCGGCTTCGGTGGGAGGCGACGGATCATTGCCGGATAGTCATGGCCGCCCGGCGACCACGCGCCGGCGGGATCACCTTCCGGCGGGCGGGCGCCGATCGAAACGTAACTGCCGATGAAGCTGATGACCTTGCGGAACACGTCCGGGTTGTTCCAGGCCACGGTGAAGGCGCAGATGGCACCGCTGCTGGTGCCGCCAATGGCGCGCTGTTCGGGATCGTCGGTCAGGTTGTAGTCCTGTTCCACCAGCGGCAGCATCTCCTCGATGATGAAACGGCCGTAGTCGGGCGTGAGCACGTCGTATTCCTGCCAGCGGTGGTTGGGGTTGCCCCAGCCGATGTCCTGCGGAAACTCCGGCCGGGTGTCGCCCGGGGTGATGAAGATGCCGATCGTCGGCGGGATCGCGCCCTGGTGTATCAGGTTCGTCAGCACGTTTTGCACCCGCAGCGAACCGCCGGGATTGGTGGCGCGGTGGCCGTCCTGGAACACCAGCACGCTGGCGGGCGTGGCGGCGTCGTACTGCGCCGGCACGAAGATCCAATACTGGCGCACCGTGCCCGGGATGATCTTGCTGCGAAACTCGAAGGGGCCCTTCAACTCGCCCTGCGGCACGCCCTCCTGCACGAGGGAATCGGGCGTGAGCTCGAACTCGCCGGTCATCACTTCGGCGGGGTCGTGAGCAAGGGAGGCTAAGGGCGCGGACACGGCGGCCAGCGCAGCAAGGAACAGGAGGCGGTATTTCATGGGGAGGGGTAAAGGAAGGTCGGAGCGGTGCCGGTGACACCGTCCCGGCGCGCACCATTCGCGCGCCCGATTACACGAGGGCTCAGACGTTGCCGATGCGGCCGGTCGAATCGCCGAAGCGCTCAAGGCCTTTCACGCCCGCCTGGTCGGCGAGGGTGAGGAACAGGTTGGTCATTGGCTGCGAGCCGTGCTTCACAAAGCGGCCCGGGTTGAGCAGGCCACCGCCGCCGCCGGCGAGCAGGACGGGGAGATCGTGGTGCGTATGGCGATTGCCGTCGGCGTTGCCGCTGCCGTAGATGATGCGCGAGTTGTGCAGCAGGGAATTGCCGTCGATGTCCTCCGTCTCGTCCATGCGCTGGAGGAACTTGGCGAACTGCGTGACATACCAGTGGTCAATCGTCGCCACTTTTTCGATACGGTCTTCCCGGTTCTGGTGGTGGGACAACTCGTGGTGACCTTCGCTGATGCCGATCTCGCTGAAGGAGCGGTTGTCCCCGTCGTGGCCCAGCACGAAGGTGCACACGCGGGTCGAGTCGGTTTTGAAGGCAAGCAGCATCATGTCATACATGACCTGCACGTATTCGGCATGATTTTCGGGAATGCCTTCGGGCGTGCTGCGGTCGGGATCGACGTTGGGGCCGAACTTTTCGGCACGCTCGATGCGGGACTCCACGTCGCGCACGCCGGTGAGATACTGGTCGAGCTTGTCGCGGTCGGTCGGGTCGAGCCGGCGCTGGAGGCTGCGGGCATCGTCGATGACGAAGTCGAGCACCGAGCGGCGGTTCTGCATGCGCAGCTTGGCGTTGGCCTGGCGCTGGCCGTGCTCGCCCGCGCCGAAGAGACGTTCGAAGACGAGGCGCGGATTGTTTTCCGGCGTCATCGGCTGGTTCTCGGACTTCCAGGAGATGTTGTACTGGTAGGCGCAGGAGTAGCCGGAATCGCAGCCCGAGGACTGGCGGTTGGCGTCGCAGGTGAGTTCGAGCGAAGGGAAGCGGGTGAGGTCGCCGATGTGGTTGGCCATCACCTGGTCGATCGAGATGCCGGCCTGCACGTCGGTGGCGCTTTTCTTCAGGCGCACGCCGGTGAGGAACACGCCGTTGCCGCGCGCGTGGTCGCCGGCGCCGTCGTCGCCGGGATTGGCGTTTTCGTGATCGAGGCCGCCAAAGATCTGCACGCGGTCGCGGACGCTGGCCAGCGGGGCGAGGGTCTCGCTGAGGGTGAAGTCGGACATGCCGCCGGTCGGCCACCAGCGGTCGGGAATGGCGCCGTTGGGGAACATGACGAAGGCCGTGCGCAGCGGCGCCCCCGTGGGCGTGGTGGCCGCCTCGAGGGCCTGGGTGGCGGCCAACAGGCGGGACGGGGTGAGCGAGGCGAAGGCCGGCAGGGCGAGCGAGGCGCCCATGCCGCGCAGAAAGTTGCGGCGGCTGAGGGCGCGGAGCTGCCGGCGGAGTTCGGTGTCGGGGGTACGGTTCATCGTCATGGGTTCAAGTTGGCCAGGTGCTCGGCGGACTCGAGCGACTCGGAGGTTTCGTCGGCAAGCTGCGGGGCTTCGGGAAAACGGGCCTTCTGGAAGGCGGCGGAATCGATGATGGCGCTCAGCAGGACGGAGGGCCGGGCTCCCTCTTCCTCGAGCCGGTGCACGATCTGGTCGAGGGTGGTCGTATCATAATACTCCATACCGCGGCCAAGGGCGTAGGTGAGCATCTTCTCGGTGAGGGTGTGCAGAAACTGTTCCCGGTAGCTGGTGGCCAGGATCTTCTTCAGTTCCTGCACCCCGGTGAAGGTCTCGCCGGTGATGAGCTTGCCCTGCGGATCGATGGGCTTCCCCATCTCCGCGTCGCGCCAGCGGCCCATCGCGTTGAAGTTCTCGAGCGCCAGACCCAGCGGATCCATGCGGCTGTGGCAGGAGGCGCACATGCGACTGGAGGCGTGCAGCTCCAGGGTTTCGCGCAGGGACATCTGGGCGAGTTCCTCCTCGCTCGCGACGTCCTCCAGGCCCGGGATGTTGGGCGGCGGCGGGGGCGGCGGCGTGCCGAGGATGTTCTCCAGGATGAAGACGCCGCGTTTGACCGGTGAGGTGCGACCGGGATTGGAGGTGACCGCCAGCACGGTACCCTGCGTCAGGACGCCGCCGCGGGGATGGCCCTCGGGCAGGACGACCCGGCGCATCTGCTCCCCCTTGATCTCGACGTGGTCGATCTCGTAATGGGCGGCGAGCTCCTCGTTGAGGAAGGTGTAGTTGCTGTCGATGAACTCGATCAGGTCGCGGTCCTCGCGCAGGATGTAGTCGAAGTAGCGTTCGGTTTCCTCCCGCATCGCCGTGCGCACCGGACGCTCGAACTCGGGCTTCGGAATGCGACGGAACTCGCGGAAGGCACCAAACGCGGCCCGCAGTTCGGCCTGCTGTTCCTCGGTCCGCTGCTCCTGGGGAATGCGGTTGATGCGCTGAAAGGTGCGGCGGGCCTCGGTCATCGCAGGATTAGGATTCTCGCGCAGAAACACCTCAAAATCGCTGATCGCTACGTCGCCGACGTCGCGGGCCTGCAGCCACTGGCCCGTGAAGTTTTCCACGAATTGGGCGGACTTCGGGTCGGACAGCATGCGGCGGACCTGTTGCGGCAGGTTGGCCCGCAACTCTCCGCGCTCGGCCAGGCCGAACAGTTCCTCGTCGGGCATCGTCGACCAGAGGAAATAAGACAGACGTGAGGCCAGGGAATACTCATCGACGTCGGGAAACACCTCCCCGGGCTGCAGCGGCTCGAGTTCCTCCTCGCGGAAGAGGAAGCGCGGGGAAACCAGCACCGCCACCATCGCCTGGGCCACGCCGTCTTCAAAGGTCGCGTCGGGTTGACTGGCAACGCTCAGCGCCACCTTGACCAGACGATCGACCGACGACGCCGAGGCCGGCCGCCGAAACGCCCGTCGACTGAACTCGGCCAGAATCTCCCGGGCATAGGCCGCGCGTTCCGCCTCCCCCGCCGGCACCGGCCGCGGGAAGAAGCGCGCGTAGTTTTCCGGGGCCACGAAATGCGCCGGGTCGAACGGGCCGCGGACCGTGACGTTGTCGAAGCGGATGCGCAGGTTGCGAATCTGCTCCGAGGCCGGGAGGATCGGCCGCAGCTCCAGCACGATCTCATGCTCACCCGGCTGCCAGTCGCGTTGGAACGCATAGGAGAAGCGGCGCCCGTAGCCTTCCCGCGCCATTTCCTTCTCCATCAGCACCTCACCATCGACCTTCAGGATAATGTGACAACGGTTCATGTCGAACTGCGTGTCGACGTAACGCTCGATCGCCCGGTAATTGAGCTCCACTTCATAGGAGCCGGCATGCTCGGCCGAGAATGAGGAACGCACGACCGCGGGCTCGTAATAGGAAAGGTCCAACTCGTCCGCATCCCGCCGCGCCGCCACGACCGTCTCCGAGGCCACGGCCGGCTGAGCCGCCGCGTTGTCCGCGGGAGTACCGGAGGAATTTTCCGGCGAGACGACCGGCTCCATCGGCAGCAACGGCGCGATGCTCGATATGAAGCTCCCGCCCGGCAGGACATGCGAGGCCACCACCGCTGACCGCCGCGGCACCGCGTCGTCGACGATGGACTGCGCCGCATCGAGATACTTTTCCAACAGCATGGGCGAGATCGTCAGCACGTCGGCGATGTTGTCGAAACCGTGCCCGGTGTCGTCGGCCGGAAACTCCACCGAGGTGTCGAAGTCGACGCCCACAAGATCGCGGATCGTGTTGCGATACTCGACCCGGTTGAGGCGCCGGACGGTCACCCGGCCCGGATCGGGATGGGCGGGGTCGAGCGCAAACGCCTTGGTCTTGATCCACTCGACGATGGCTTCCTTCTGCTCGGGCGAGGGTTGGTATTCGTCGGGCGGCGGCATCAGCCCGGCGCGGACGTTCTTCAGAACGCGCAGCCAGAGCGCATGATCCTTGATCTCGGCGTCGCTGCCGAATCCGTCAAGGACCACGCCTCCTTTGTCGCCTCCGTAGCCGTGACAGTCGTAGCAGAACTCGTCGAACGTGAGTTCCACCTGCTCCCGGAAGCTGGCCAACACCGGCTCGTCCGCGACTTGAGCCTGGGCGAAGGGCATCAGCGCCGCGGCCCCGAGGGCGGTAAGGATCGCGCGCAAAGGTGCAGGCGCGACCAGTTCGGCTGTTTCAAGCGTGCGCTGGCGACGGAACGGAAAAGGCATGAAGGTCGGAGACGTTGGGGCGGGAGTGAAAAGCAAAAGCGGGGGCCTTCCGGATGACCGGCGAGTTCCCGAGCCACACGAGAACCGAGCCTCCCAAACTTCTCAACACAGACCGGCTTTTGGAATGTGACTGTTAAACGTTACCTTCGGCCACAAATCCGGGCAATTGAGCCTTTCTTTCGCCGAAACGTCGTTCCTCTTTCACAAGCCCGGCTGGACGTGCGTCTTGAGTGTCGAAAGATTTGCGCGCCGGCTCTGCGCGGCCTCTTCTGCCCCATGCCCCCGCTCCGCTTGCTTCGTTTCCTGCCCTACCTGTTCATCTGCCTCGGCGCGGCCACCAGCGCCTCCGGCACCGAGGCTTCGCTGGACGCCCCGGGCGGTCGCCTCACCTGGCGCGACGGCACGGTCACGATCAGCCGCCATGGCCGGACCGTCATCGACTTGCGTGAAATCAAGTTCGATTACCACGCCCCGGTCGGCGCGACGCTCCGCGAGGCGAACGCCGAGACCCTGCGCATCGAACTCGCCTACCCCACCCGCGTCGACTACGCCTCGCGCGCCGTGGACGAGCCGCCGCTCACCGCCGAGCTCACGATCTCGCGCCACGGCGACGGCTTCCGTTTTTACGCCGCACCGGCCTGGGCCGACCAGGTCACCCTCGAACTCGCCGACACCGGCGACCACGTCTTCGGCCTGTCCTCGCCCCTCCAGCCCGACAACCGCCACTCCCCCGACCTGCGCGAATCGACGGTCTTCGTGGAGGTGACCAACGAGGGCGAAAACATCGTCGAAAACTACGCCTCCGCCTTCTCCGCGCTCTACCTGAGCAGCCATGGTTACGGCGCGTTCTTCGACACCTTCGGCACCGGCCGCTACCAGTTCGCCCTCAATGGCCGCAACCAGATCCATCACGAGACCGGCGCCCTCGATTGGTATGTGTTTTTTGGTGACGACGGCCGTGCCATCCATCGCGCCTTCTTCGACCTCATCGGCTCGCCCAAGTCGCTGCCCCTCTGGGCCGTCGGTCCCGTGGCCTGGCGCGACCAGAACGACGGCGGCGCCGCCGAAATCCTGGCCGATATTGCGAAATTCAACGCCTTGCGCCTGCCCGTCACGGCCTGGTTTGTCGACCGCCCCTACAGCGACGGCGCCCACGCGTGGTCACACATGAATTTCAATGCCAAGTTCGCCCAGCCGGAGCAGTGGATCAAAACCATCCGCGAAGAGCACGGCCTGGAGTTCATGACCTGGACCGCCACCGCCTTCTTCGGCGATACCCCGCTGCCCCGTCACCTGCCCGGCGGTTTCACCTACGCCGACCTCAGCGACCCGGCCACCGTGGCCGCCTTCCAGCAAAAGCTCACGGGGCTTCAGCACCGCCTCGGCGTCAAAGGTCACAAGATGGACCGCGCCGACGAGCACCTCCCCGATTGGGAGGCCTGGTTCGACGGCACGATCGACCGCGACGCCCGGCGCAATCTCTACACCTATCTCTTTGCCAAGGTCCATGACGAGGCCCTGCGCCGCACCTGGGGCGACGATCAGTTCACCTTTGCCCGCGCCGCGATCCATCGCGCCCAACCCCACCTGAGCGCCATCTGGGGCGGCGACCCGCGCTCCAGTTGGGCCGGCTTGCAGGGCAACGCCGCCAACGCGATCCGCGCCGCCTTCATGGGCTTTCCCGTCTGGGGCAGCGATGTCGGCGGCTACATCGGCGACGGGCGGATCGAACCCGACCTTTACCTGCGCTGGCTGCAGTTCGGTGTCTTCAACGGCCTGCTCGAAATCAAACTCGACGGCTCCGGCGGCGACGGCGAAGACCGCATGCCCTGGCACTACGACGAGGCCTTTCAGAACACGTTTCGCGACCTGCTCGAATTGCGCATGAGCCTCCTGCCCTATCTCCATTCGCTGGCCAATACCTCCGCGCAGCACGGCCCGCTCATGCAGCCGCTCGCCTACCGCCACCTCGACGACCCGCGCACCTATGATATCTGGGATGCGTTTTACGTCGGCGATGGCCTGCTCGTCGCGCCCATCCTCACCCCCGGCACCACGCGGGAGGTCTACCTGCCCGCCGGGCGCTGGCACCGCTTCGATTTCGCCGAAGGCATCCAATCCACCCATCTCGGCGCCCACGCCATCGTCGCCCAGGCTGCGGTCGACGAGATACCCGTGTTCGTCCGCGCCAACAGCCTCTTCCTCACCGGCGACGCCTATCGCGGCAACAGCCGCACCTGGCTGCCCGACGCATCGTCCTCGCTCACCCTCCACGTCTTCCCCGGAGAACCCGGCGATACGACGAACTTCGATTACGTCGACAGCGAGGATGACAACCTGATCAAACCCATCGCTCTGGTCACGACTGCTCACGGCATTCGTCTCACCGCTCCCGCCCTCCGCAGCGCAACGACGGTGAGAGTCTATCGCGCGAGGGGTGTCGCCGAACAGACCGTCCCCGCGGGTCAAACCCTCGATCTCACTCTCAATGAATAGAGTCGCCCCCCTCCTCCTGCTTCTCGCGATCGCGGCCCCGGCGCCCGCCGCCGCGCCCGTCGACCGCGAGGCCCTGGTCCGCCGTCACCATCCGGTGAATACGGCCGTGAATCCGCTCTCCCCCTTCACGGTCGGCAATGGCGGCTTCGCCATGACGGTCGACGTCACCGGCCTGCAGAGTTTTCCCGACGCCTACACCCGCGGCCTCCCACTCGCCACCCAGAGCGACTGGGGTTGGCACAGCTTTCCCGATGAGTCCGGCTACAAACTGGCGGACACCTTCGAGGATTTCGCCACCGGCGATCGCCTGGTCCCCTACCCGACCAAGCAGACCAGCCCTGCCGGCGCCTGGCTGCGCAGCAATCCCCACCGTCTTGGCCTCGGCCGCATCGGCTTCGAGTTTCTGCGCGAAGACGGATTCCTCGCGACCCTCGATGACATCACCGAAATCCGCCAGGAACTCTCGCTCTGGACCGGGGAAATCAAGAGCACCTATCGGGTCCAGGGCGTGCCGGTCGAGGTTACCACCGTGGCGCATCCTTCCATCGATCAGGTCGCCGTCCGCGTTGAATCGCCCCTGCTGCAGCAATCCCGGTTGCGCATCGTCGCCCGCTTCCCCTACGGCACCGGCGCCTGGGGCATCGACCCGCATGACTGGGACTCCCCCGACCGGCATGAAACGAGCATCGCGGAATCCTTTCCCGGTGCCGTGAAGCTGAGCCGCCGACTGGACGAGTTCACCTACGGCGTCTCGCTGATCACCGGCCGGTCGTCCGATCAGTTTGCCCTCACGGCCCCGCATACCCTTACCGTGACTCCCGCCGCCCGCGAATCCGGCGAGGCGCTTGCTTTCATCGCGTATTTCGAAGGCGGTGATCCCCCCCGCGGCATGCCGCCGGAACCCTTCACGGCCAGTCGCGAGCACTGGCGCCGTTTCTGGACCGAGGGCGCCGCGGTCGACTTTTCCGGCAGCACCGATCCGCGCGCCCCGGAGCTCGAGCGCCGCGTGATCCTTTCCCAATACCTCACCGCCATCCAATGCGCCGGCGACATGCCGCCCCAGGAGACCGGCCTTACCTTCAACAGCTGGTACGGCGTGCCTCACCTCGAAATGCACTGGTGGCACGGCGTGCACTTCGCCCTGTGGGACCGCCTCGACTTGCTCGAGCGCAGTCTGCCCTGGTATGAAAAAATCCTGCCCACCGCCCGCGGCATCGCCAGCCGCCAGGGTTACGTCGGCGCCCGGTGGCCCAAGATGGTCGATCGTGAAGGCCGGGAGAAACCCTCCGGGATCGCGCCGCTGCTCGTGTGGGAACAGCCCCACCCGATCTACTTCGCCGAGCTGGCCTGGCGGCAGTCGCCCTTGCCCGACACCCTCGAACGCTACCGCACGATTGTGTTCGAAACCGCCGCCTTCATGGCCGATTTCGCCCTGCTGAACCCGAAGACCGGATACTACGATCTCGGCCCTCCCCTCATCCCCGCCCAGGAAAGTTACGATCCACGCTCGACGAAGAACCCGCCCTACGAACTGGCCTATTGGCGCTGGGGACTGGCCACCGCCCAGGCCTGGCGGGAACGTCTGGGCCTGGAGCGTGACCCGCAGTGGGATGAGGTGCTCGCCAAACTCGCGCCCTATCCGCACCACGAGGATGCCTACGCCACCGCCGAAGGCATTTGGAACATGGTCGATCATCCCAGCGTGCTCGGGGCCTACGGCCTGGTACCCGGCGCCGGCATCGACCCCGAGCGCATGCGCCGCACCCTCGACCGCATCATGGTCGAGCAGGACTGGGATCACACCTGGGGCTGGGATTACCCCATGATCGCCATCACCGCCGCCCGCCTGGGCGATCCGGCCCTCGCGCTGGATGCCCTCCTGCTCGATCGCCAGAAGAACACCTACCTGCCCAACGGTCACAACTACCAGGACGACCGCCTGCGCATCTACCTGCCCGGCAATGGCGCCCTGCTCACCGCCGTCGCCATGATGGCCGGCGGCTGGGACGGCGCCCCGGATCGCCCGGCGCCCGGCTTCCCCGACGACGGCACCTGGGTGGTGCGGGCGGAGGGCTTCCGCCCCTTGCCTTGAACCCGCCGCCAGTTTACACGAGGGATCAACCCGTCCGGCACGTATAACCTGTCATGACCGAACCCGATCCGCTCTCCGATCTGCTCGCCCGCTGGCAACCCCGCCCCGGGCCGGCGCCGGATTTCGCCGCCGGTGTCCATGCCCGCCTGGCCCGATCCCGGCCGCGTTCCGTCGCCGAACGCCCCGCCAGTCTTTTCGCCCGGGTCCTCGCCTGGCCCGCCAGCCTGCCGCTCGCCGCCGCGCTCGCCCTCGTTCTCGGGGTCGCGTCGGCGGTGGGTCTGCAGCGCACGCGCAGCGCCGAACTTATGGCCGATGCCTATGCCCGCAGTATCGATCCCGTGCAACTCGCCGCCTCCGGGGCTCCCCACGGTCACGATCACCACCCATGAACGACCGCCCCCGCGTCCTTGCCGGACCCGCGTTGCTGCGCCTGCTGCTGGTCGCCCTCGTCGCCGGAGCCGCCGGCTTCGGGCTCACCCGCCTGATCACGCCGACCCCGACGCCCGTGGTGGGCGAGGAGTTGGCCTGGCTTACCCGGGAATTTGAACTCACGGCCGATCAAGCCGCTCGCATCCAATCCCTTCATGCCGCCTACCGGCCGGTTTGCGCCCAACACTGCGCCGCCATCGAACGCACCCGCACCACCCTCGCCCACGCCGCCTCGAGCGAGGACCGGACCGCAGCCGAAGCTCAGCTCGAACGCCTGGTCGCCACCTGCCACGACTCCACCGAGGCCCATCTTGAAGCGGTGGCCGCTGTCATGTCCCCCGACCAGGGCCGGCGCTACCTCGAGATGATCCGGCCGCGTTTGAGCGCCCATCAGCACGCCCAGCCTTTCGGACTGCAATGAACGCCGCCGCGGAGGACACCGCCGACATGCTCGCCCTGCAGGCCGGCGATGACACCGCGCTCGATCGACTCATGCATCGGTGGCAGGTCCCCCTGCGCAGCTTTGTCATGCGCCACGGGCTCCCGGATGCCGACGCCCTCGACCTCGCCCAGGAAACCTTTGTGCGTGTCTACCAGCACCGCGACCGTTTTGACGACCGACGCCGGTTCTCCACCTGGTTGTTCCAAATCGCGCTCAACCTGGTCCGCGATCACGTCCGCCGCACCCATCGTCGACCGACGACAGAGCTCGATCGTGCTCCGGAAGCCGCCACCGAGACGACTCCGCTCGATGATGCCGATGCCAGCGAAGTCGCCGCGGCCGTGCGCGATGCCGTGGGACGCCTTCCCGAATCTCTGCGCGAGCCCCTCATTCTGGCTGAATACGAACACCAGTCCCACGCGGAGATCGCGTTGATCATCGGCGCCACCCCGAAGGCCGTCGAGAACCGCCTCCGGCGCGCCCGCGAGCAGCTCCGCTCCACCCTCGCCCGCTGGCTCGCGACCTGAGCCGGCCCGGCCCCACCCCGCCCTGACCTGCCCCCGGCGCAGCGTGTTACAACTTGCGCGCACAAATGGGAAAAACTGGTTCCTTTTCGGCGCCGTGCTATGGTGCCCCTCCTTTCGCATGCCCGCCCGCCGCCGATCCGCTCCAACCCACCCCGAGACTCCCCCGATCGACAACGCGGGGGTCAGCACGCCGGCCTGCGATCATCGCCCCGTCACCGGCCCGGCCCGCACGATCAAGTCCGCCTACTTCAACCGCGAACTCTCCTGGCTCGCCTTCAACCGCCGCGTCCTTGAGCAGGCCCGCAACCCGGCCAATCCCCTGCTCGAGCGGGTCAAGTTCCTCGCCATCGTCTGCTCCAACCTCGACGAGTTCTTCGAAATCCGCGTCGCCGGCCTCATCCAACAGGTGGAAAGCGGCCTGGAAAAATCCGGCCTCGACGGCCTCGGCCCCCGCGAACAGCTCCGCCGCATCCACTCGGTCGTCGCCTCCCTCGTGGACGACCTCTACCGCCTCTGGCACGACGATCTCGTGCCCGCCCTCGCCAACCAGGGTGTCCACTTCAAGGCCGCCAACGAACTCTCGCCCGCCGAACTCGCCTGGGTGCGTCACTATTTCGAGGATCAGGTCTTCCCCGTCCTCACGCCCCTCGGCCTCGATCAGGCCCACCCCTTTCCTCAACTCGGGAACAAGACGCTCAATGTCGTCATCTCACTCGACGATCCCGACACGCCGGAAAACGAACGCCACGCCGCCATCCTGCCCGTCCCCCGCATCCTGCCCCGCCTCGTGCGCATCGATCCCGACGGCGAGGCCGAGCAGACTTACATTTTCCTGAGCGAAGTCATCAAGCTCTGCGCCGGCGACTTCTTTCCCGGCTATCGCCTCAACGGCGCCCATGCCTTCCGCGTCACCCGCAACAGCGACCTCTACATCGACGAGGAGGAAGCCGAAAATCTCCTCAAGACGATCGAGGCCGAGCTGCGCAACCTCAAGCGCGGCGCCGCCGTGCGCCTGGAGATCGAGGAGGGCGTCGACGAGACAATCTTCGAAACCCTCTGCGATCACCTCGAACTCTCGCACGAATACGTCTTCCGCCTCGGCGGACCGCTCAATCTCCTGCGGCTCATGAGCCTGCTCGATCTCGACCGGCCCGACCTCAAGTATCCCGCGTTTCAGCCCGTATTCACTTCTCCCTTACGAGCCGGTGCTCCACCCTTCGACGTGCTGCGTCAGCAGGACGTGCTGCTGCACCATCCCTACGACAGCTTCGAGCCGGTCGTCGACTTCGTCACCTGCGCCGCCCGCGACCCGCAGGTGTTCGCCATGAAGCAGACGCTCTACCGCACCAGCGGCGACTCGCCCATCGTGCGCGCCCTCATCGAGGCCTCGCGCAACGGCAAGCAGGTCACCGCCCTGGTCGAGCTCAAGGCCCGCTTCGACGAGGCCAACAACATCCAGTGGGCCCGCCAGCTCGAGGACGCCGGCGTGCACGTCGTCTACGGCCTCGTCGGCCACAAGACCCACTGCAAATGCTCGCTCGTCGTGCGCCGGGAAGGCCGCGTCCTGCGCCGCTACGCCCACCTCGGCACCGGCAACTACAACCCCAAGACCGCCCGCCTCTACACCGACCTGAGCTTCTTCACCTCCCGACCCGACATCACCGAGGACGTCGCCACCACCTTCAACACCCTGACCGGCTTCTCCCGCAAACCCACCTTCGCCCGGCTGCTCGTCGCGCCTTTCAACCTGCACGGCCGCCTGCTCGAACTCATCGATCGCGAAACCACCAACGCCGCCCTCGGCAAACCCGCCCGCATCATCGCCAAGATGAACTCCCTCATCGACAAGGCCGTGATCGACCGCCTCTACGCCGCCTCGCGCGCCGGCGTGAAGATCGACCTCATCGTGCGCGGCATCTGCGGACTCGTGCCCGGCGTGCGCGGCCTCAGCGAAAACATCCGCGTCCGCAGCCTCGTCGGCCGCTTCCTCGAGCACGCCCGCGCCTTCTACTTTCACAACGCCGACGGCGAACCCGACATCTACGCCGGCAGCGCCGACTGGATGCCACGCAATTTTTTCCGGCGCATCGAAGTCGTGTTTCCCATCGACGATCCGCAGCTGCGCGCCTGGTTCATCGACGAGTTTTTTCCGCTCGAGCTGCAGGACAACGTCGATGCCCGCGAACTGCGGCCCAACGGCGCCTACCGGCAGGTCCCCCGCCGGCCCGACGAACCCACCTTCTCCGCCCAGACCTATTTCATGGCTGCCGCCAAACAACGCGTCCGCCTCCAGGCCGAACGCGAAACCCTGGCGCTGTAACCCAGCCCCTTTTGGGTGTAGACCCGAGGCCGGTGGAACGACGCGGTGGAGCGGTCGGCCGAGAGGCAAGGCAAACAGACGAGACGTCCGTTCTCCAAGGGAGCGGCCGCGGATGGAGGGAGAACGGACGTCTCGTCCGTTCACGTTGCCTCTCGCCCAGTGCAACCGGGCGCCGGCTCGCGGCGCCCTAACACCCTGTAGGGGTCGCGCTCGCCGCGACCCGCCCCGCGCCTACGGCTTCCGCAACGTCCACAACTACCGCGTGCGCGTCATCGCTCAGTGCGGCTAACCTCCAACGCTCATTCCGCTCTCCTCCGCCCATCCCCATCCTTTGGTGTAGGCCCTCCCGCAACCTCGTCCCGTTTTGTTCACCCTTCGAAAACCGAGAATCGAAAATCCAAAATGAAAATGGCGGAGAGGGTGGGATTCGAACCCACGTTACCTTGCGGTAAACCGCATTTCGAGTGCGGCGCATTCGACCACTCTGCCACCTCTCCTGATGTCACGGTGTAGCGTGGGAGGGCCGACCGTAGGTGCCGCGCCTAAAAACGGAAGCCGAAAGTTCGGCTAGGTGTTCTCATCCTCGTCCGCCGCCCGCTCGCGCTGATTGACCGGGAGGTGATGCGGCAAAAAGAGGTAGTAGTTCATCAACCACCAACTGCGCGACGCGCGATAGAACAACACTGGCACCAACACCGCGCCCAGCCCCGCCACGACGCTCGCGGTGAAGCCGGAAAACACGTCCGCCAGATAGAGCAGCAGCACCGGCACGAGGAACACCACGATGGTGACGCCGTAGTTGAGCGACATCGAGCCGAGGAAAAATCCCTCGTCGCGCTCGATCGTCAGGCCGCAGCGCGGACAGGACTTGTTCAGCTCAAAAAAACGCGCCTCCGCAAAGAGCGTGCGGCCGCCGCAGTTGGGGCAGCGGTTCGTGAGGCCGCGGGCCAGGATCTGTCCCCGGGTGACTTTCATGGTATCGAAACGGAAAGACTAACCACGAATGGACACGAATAAACACGAATCCAATTCACCACTATTCCTCTGTCAGCATGGGTGCGAATTCGGGTCCATTCGTGGTTGAAAAAGAAAAACGCCTCTCCGGGTGGAGAGGCGTTTCGAAAAATGAAGCCGGCGGCCGACTCAGGCGCCGAGCTGGTAGCGGGTGAAGCGGCGGATCTGGATGTTCTCGCCGGTCTTCTGGATCGTGTTGGTGACGAGTTCGCGGATCGTGATGTCCGGATTCTTCACGAACGGCTGGTCCAGCAGCACGCTCTGCGCGTAGAACTTCTCGAGCTTGCCCTCGACGATCTTCTGCACGGCCATCGGCGGCTTGCCTTCAGCCTGGGCGGCGGCGATCTCGCGCTCCTTCTCGACGAGATCGGCCGGCACTTCCTCGCGGGTCACGGCAGCCGGAGCGGCCGCCGCGATGTGCAGGCAGATGTCCTTCACGAAGGCCTTGAAGTCGTCGTTGCGGGCCACGAAGTCGGTCTCGCAGTTGACCTCGATGAGGACGCCCACCTTGCCACCGAGGTGGATGTAGCTCTCGATGAGGCCGTCCTTCGCGTCGCGGTCGGCCTTCTTGGCGGCGGACGCTTCGCCCTGCTTGCGCAGGATCGTGGTGGCCTCCTCGACGTTGCCCTTGGCTTCGACGAGCGCCTGCTTGCATTTCATGAGACCTGCGCCGGTCGCCTGGCGCAGATCGTTCACCATCTTGGCAGTAATCTCGGTGCTCATTGTGAAAACGGTTTCTGGGAAAGGTGAGGGATGGGGGGAGTCGCCCTCGGTTGCGTTATTCGGCCTTGGAGTCGTCCTCGCCGGCGTCGGCTTCGGTTTCGGCCTCAGCCTCGGGATCACGCGGGGCGGCGATCTTCTTGCGGCTGACCGGCTCCGGGATGACCACTTCGCCAGCCTCGGCCGGGGCAGCCTCCTCGGTGACTTCGGAAACCTCCTCCACGCCGGCGGCGGCGGCGACGGCGGCGGTGGCGGCCTTGAGGTCGGCCTGACCGCGGGCGATGCGACGGGCGTCACGCTGGCCGAGACCGTTTTGCACGGCTTCGAGCAGGGCGTCGACGATCACGCGAATGGATTTCACCGCGTCGTCGTTGCCCGGGATCGGGTAGGTGACGTTGGTGGGATCGGAATTGGTGTCGACCAGAGCGACGGTCGGGATGCCGCAGCGCTCGCCCTCGGCGACAGCGATATCTTCGTGCGACACATCGATGATGATCATGGCCTGCGGCAGGTCAGCCATGTCGGCGATACCGGAGAAGTTCTTCTGCATGCGCACCATCTCGCGCTTGATGGCGGCCTGCTCCTTGCCCGGGAGCTTCGAGAGCTCGCCCGAGGTGTCCATGGCCTGATACTTTTTGAACTTGGCGATGGAGCGCTTGACGGTGGCGAAATTGGTCAGGGTGCCGCCGAGCCAGCGGTCGACGCAGTAGGGCATGCCGACGGAGGTCGCGGCCTCGCGCATGATTTCCTGAGCCTGGCGCTTGGTGCCGACGAAGAGCACGTTGCCCCCGTTGCCGACGATGTCGGTCAGGGCGGCGCAGGCCTTCTCGAGCGCGGCGAAGGACTTGCCGAGATCGATGATCGTGATGCCCTGGCGATGGTCGAAGACGAAGGGCTTGGAACGCGGGTTCCAACGTTTGGTCTGGTGGCCGAAGTGGACACCGGCGTCGAGGAG
>CBFGUO010000057.1:0-33901 GCA_965652375.1 uncultured Opitutus sp. | reverse complement strand
GCTTCACTCGCGACCTCGACGGTCAGCTCAACCGCCTGTCCGATCACCGCCTCGCGCGGTTCCGGCGAAGCCACCAGCTCCGGCGGCGTCGCCACGACGACGCGGAACGGGCCGCCGTCCACTGTCTCAACGGCGCCGCGAATCCGCACCCAATAAACCGTCGTCTCCGTCAATGCGGGCGTGGTGTAACCCGCGCCGGTCGCCCCGACAATCGGCTGCGAGGTGTCACCCGGCTGACCGACATACCATTGGTAACCGAGGACCGAACCTTCAGCCGTCGCGACCAGTTCGGCGCTGGCGCCCGGGGCGAGGCCGATGGCGGTCGCCGCCGACACGTTGCGCAATGCTTCGCGCATAGGCAAGGACCGCAGGATGCGACCCTCCTGCCCGGTGATGATAAACTCGCCGTTGCCATAGGTGACCGACAAATAGGTGCTGCCGTAGCTGATGGGCAGCGGGACAAAATCAGGCGTCACACTCCACTGGATACCATCCAAGGAGATCAGCAGGTGTGGCCCCTGCACCGCAACCCACACGCCGGCGCCGTAGGCGACGTCCGACTGCAAGGTGAACCGTTGCGGCAGGCCGGGCAACGCATGGCGGGTCCAGGTCAACCCGTCGTCGTCGGACACATAAACAAACCCCACTGTCACCGATACGATTCGACCGTCGCCATAGCCGGCATGTTCGAGGTCGGGTTTCCCCGAAACTTCCTGGCTGCTCCACTCGACTCCATCGGCGCTACGGGCTACCCATCCGAAACGGGAGGTGAAAACGAGCCCGCCCTCCCGGGTCACCATCAGGGTTCCGCTCTCTCCGTATTGCAGGGTCGCAACCTGCGTCCAGGTCGCACCGTCCGTCGACGCGAAGACACCTCCGTCGCCCGCCACCGCCACCAGCCGCGAACCATTGAAGGCGAACGCGCTGAACGAAGTCGATACGTCGGCGACATCCACCACGGTCCAGTTTACGCCGTCCAAGGAGGTGCAATATTCCGCCTGACTGAAGCGCGGAAGCCGGCTGGGCGCATAGTAGCGGCCGAAGGCGTAAGCTACATTCGTTCGCGGAGCATTCCCTATCGGAGCCCACTCCCCCGCGCTCTCCGATACGCGCACTTGATCGAGATAGATCCCGTCCAAGGCGAAAAATCGGCCGTTCGCGAAGGCCATGTTGATGGTGTGGTTGTCACCAATGCCGGTGTCCTCCTGTATCCAGCGCATCAGGACACCTTCGCTGCTGTCGAGGGTTCCCTGCGCGTTGGTGCTCCGGAGCCAGAAGCGACCCGAACGGTCACCGGTGTCGACCAGCGTGGCGGCATCGCCCCCGGCAACCGGTTGAGACGTATCACCCACCGCCCCGTGATACCACTGGTGCGCGAGCGGCACACCACCGGTCACGTCGGCCGCTAGCACCACCGGCTCCTCGCCCATCGCCGCGGTGGAACTCCACGTCGAACGCAGCTCCGGTGCCGTCGGATCGCCCTCGACCGCCAGCGTGACCTCCTCCGACCAAGCCTCGCCCAGGGCATTGCGCACCCGCACGGTGTAGACGGCTGCGTCGCTGAGCCGCAGATTCGGCAGGTCCAACGTCGCACCGGTTTCACCGAAGATCGCCACGCCGTCCTTGAACCATTGATACGTGAGCGGCGCACTGCCGATCGCGGTGACCGACAGTGCGGTCGAGGAGCGGGTGGCCACGACCCCGGTCGGAGCATCGACCACGAGCTGCGCAGGCGCGGCGCCCGGGATCAAGGCGTAACCCGAATACTTGCCGAGCTCGACATCGAGGAACGGCACACCGACGGACGGAAGGTTCAGCAATCCGAGGTTGTTCTCTCCCCAGCCAACCAGGGTTCCATCCGCCTGCAGCGCCATGCAGGTATTGATCGTGGCATGAACCGATACCACCGCCGAGAGGCTGGACGGCACCTGCAACTGACCAAACTGGTCCGATCCCCAAGCCACCACCGAGCCATCTTCCCGCAAGGCGAGCGCATGACCGGCGCCCGCCGCAAGGCTCACCACCGCATCCAAACCTGCCGGGGGCGGGGGCGTGCCCGCGGCCCACGGGTAGAGCTCAACCGTGCCGTCGTCATCGAGTGCGAGCACTCCTCCCCACAAGGCCGCAAGCTGCCTGAGCCCGGGAATGTATTCCGGCAACGCCTCACGCAACCGCTGCTCGTCGTAGCCTGCCAGAAACAGGATGCGCCCGTCGTCGCGCACCCCGAGCACAAAGTCGTCGGTGACCAAAAACGAAATGATTCGGGCATGAGGCTGGTGGGTTTCCACCTCGCCGCTGTCCCGCCAAACCCACAGCGCCCCGGTCGTATCGACGGCAAAAAACCGTTCGTATCCGGCGGCCATGAACGCCACCGGATTCAGGTTCTCCGGCACCAACGAAAAGCGATCCGCCCGGTATCCCCGAAGCGCCACCCGACCCGTCGTATCCAACGCCATGATCGACGCGCCCGATGTGCTCGACACGGCTTCCAATTGCACGATTTCACTCCAATCCCGCACATCCGGAACGGATTGGTTGTAATAAATGCTGCCCCAACTGACTGCCGTCGTGCGCTCAAACGTGGCCTCAGTCACGCGCAAGGCGAAATAGTGACGCACCGTGGCCCCCGCCGCGTCGGTGACCTCGACCCGATACGGCCCGGCATCGGCCCGCGCCACGGCCGGAATCGTCCAGCTGGCAGTGGTCGCACCGTCGATCGGCTGTTCCCGCTGAAACCATTGGTAGGTCAGCGGTCCCGTGCCGGTGGCTACGATGTCCAACGCGACGCTTTGCCCAACCGTGACCAGTTGCGTGGGCGGACCGGAGACGATGGTGGGAATCTCGCCCACGTGCAGCGTCACCGCCTGCGTCGTGGTGGTGCCGACTGCATTGGTCACTTCGACCACGTAATCGCCGGCATCGGCCGGGGTCACGTCGGTCAACCGCAACCAAGCCGCATCCTGGCCGCGGAGTCGGGGCCCCTCGGGCACCGGCTCGCCGTCGTGCAGCCAACGATAGGTCAAGGGAGCCAGACCCTTCGCCAGCACATCGAAGGTCGCGCTTTCGCCCGGGCGCACGGCCACCGCACGCGGCGGCAACTGGATTTCCGGCGGTGTCGTTTCAACCAAGGCAATCGCGTCGTAAATGCCCACGTCCACATCCCACGTGCGACCCATCGTCGCGGCCGGAATCGTCAGCGGCAGGCCCGAGTTGCCCCAGCCCACCAGACTACCTTCCGAGGTGATCGCCATGGCGCTGTAGAGCCCGCCCCGCGTCTTCCAGACCGGCGGCAGATCCGCCGGCACGTCGAGGTCGCCGGGAATGGTCTGCCCCCAGCCGCGGACTCCGCCGTCGGCATCGACCACCAGGGTAAAATAGTCACCACCGGAGGCCCAACGCACCGGCCCCAAGTCATCCGGCAAATCAGCCTCGCCACTTTGGTTGAGTCCCCACGCCAGCAAGGTCCCGTCGGGCCGCAGCGCATAGCTGTGGAAGGCACGGACCTCCAAGGTCACCAGTCCGGTCGCCTCGGCCGGAGCCGGCGTAAACGGGGTGCCCCATTCGACAATGGTCCCATCCGCTTTGAGGGCCGAGCTGAGGTTGGCCCCCGCCCCGATCGCCACGACATCGGTCAATCCCGGCGGCACCGCGGTCATGCCGGCGGTATGGTTTTCCCCACCCCAGGCGACGACGGTGCCGTCGTCCCGCAGCGCCAGCGAGTGATCGGAACCGACCGCGATGGCGACCACCCGATCCAGGTCCGGCGGCACCGCGGTCTTGCCGTTATCATCGTTGCCCCAAGCCACCACCCGCCCGCCGCGAACCAACGCCACATTAAAATCCCGTCCCGCCGCCACGGCCTGAACATAACGCGCCGCCGGCGGCACTTCGGCCCAGCTATTGGACGCATGACCCCACACCACCGCAGCGCCATGCTCCGGCGCTACATGCAGATGGGCCACCGAGGTGACGGTGCCCTCCGGTCCAGTGGCCTCGACGCGCACCCAACCGGCGTCAGCTCGCGCCACGTTGGCCAAGTTCATGGTCGGCCCGGTCGCGTCCGCCACGACCTCGCCGTTGTGCAGCCATTGATACGACTCCACCGGCCCTTCTCCGACCTCCACTTGGAACGTCACGGTCTCGCCCACCACCGCCAACTGAGTTCGCAGGTGTTTCGAGATTACTGGGGCGGCAGCGTGCGCGCCGATCGCCAGACTTCCCAACAAGCAAGTTATCCTCGTCCATTTCGACCGCCGGGAGAGACGGTTACTTAGGTTTTGGCCCAGACGACAGGGAAACGGAATCATGATGGCAGGGAACGGGATAGGGTTCGTTGCCGAAGCGACAACGTGGGGTTGGATTCCAGCTAGCCGGCGGCCATTTCCGGTGCCCGTTTTGCGAATAAATTTCTTTAGAGTCGAACGCGAACGGGGTTTTCGAGTGGAAGCAGGACGTTGCACGGTTCCGCTGCTTGGCGGAATCAAAAACTGCGTCTGCTATCCCGGTCCCCTGAAACTCCGAACCGCCCCTTGTATCACCGATACGGCTGGTTCAGCTCGACGGGGTGGGCGGCGTTTTTCTTGGCCCGCATGCGCAGGTTGAGCATCTCCACGCCGAACGAGAACGCCATGGCGAAGTAGATGTAACCCTTCGGGATGTGGTGGCCCAGGCTCTCCCCCACCAGCATCACGCCGATGAGGATGAGAAAACTCAGCGCCAGCATCTTGAGCGTCGGATGCCGGTTCACGAAGTCGCTGATCGACTTGGCCGCCCACAACATGATGCCGATCGCGATCATCACCGCCGCGATCATCACCCACAGGTGATCCGCCATGCCCACCGCCGTGATCACCGAGTCGAGCGAGAAGACGACGTCGAGCAGCAGGATTTGAATCACCACCGCCTGGAAGGTTGCGCGTCCGAGCGAGGCCGTGGCATGGCCGTCGGCGCCTTCGAGTTTCTCGTGGATCTCGACCACGCTCTTCCCGATCAAAAACAGTCCGCCCACCAACAGGATCAGGTCCTTGCCGGAGACTGCATGGTGCAGCAGCGGCAGTGTGAAGAGCGGCTTGGTGAGGCCCATCAGCCACGAGATGCTCAACAACAGCAGAATGCGCGTGACCAGAGCCAGCATGAGACCGGTCTTGCGCGCCTTGTCCTGCTGCGACTCGGGCAGCTTCCCCGCCAGGATGGAAATGAAGATGATGTTATCGATGCCCAGCACCACCTCCAGGGCAGTCAGGGTGAGCAGCGAAATCCAAATCTGCGGGTCGGCAATCCATTCCATGCCCGGCGATCAAGGCGCGCCCTCATTCGAAAATCGAGATTCGAAAATCCAAAATCACATCACCCAGCCCAACCCCAGGCGCAGCCACAGCGGGATCGCGAGCAACGAAACCGCCGTCGTGCCCAGCACCACCTGCACCGCCGTGAGCGGCTGGCCGCCGTAGTGCTTCGCGATCAGGATGGGCACGATGCCCGCCGGCATCGCCGCTTGCACCAGGATGACCCGCTTCAATTCGATGCTCACCGGCAGCACTTTTGCCAGGACCAGAAACACCGCCGGAAACAACAGCAGCCGCAGTCCGCAGGCCATGGGTGTCACGCGCGGCGAGAACAGCTGCGAGGGCTTGTTCAGATACTCGGTCAGGGTCGCACCGATCGCGATCAAGCCCACCGGGATCGCGCACACGCCCGCCGACGAAATCACCCCGCGCACCACCTGCGGCATCGCCGCGTCCAGGCCGACCGCATTGCCCGCCGCCGCCAGCAGCAGCGCGACGACCGGACCGCTGATCAACCGCCGCCAGCTGTCGCGCAGCTTCACGCCCGACACCACGATCACGCCCACCGTCCACACCGCCGCTTCGCAGCCGACGTTGTGCACCAGCAGCACGCCGATGCTGTCGTCGCCGAACAAGCCCTGCATCAGCGGAATCGGAATGTAGCCGTAGTTGTAGATGCCCGCCGCAAACGCAAAGGTGCGCAATCCCTGCCCGCGCGAAAACCCGAGCGCCCGGCCGATGGCCAGCGAGGCGAGAATGCCGCCGACCATCGTGCCGAAGCCCACCAGAGGCGGCCAAAACATGTTGCGGGGGTCATCCAGCGCCGGGTTGCCCAGCACCGCGTTGAAGATGAGCGCCGGGTAGAGCACGTTCACCACCAGCTTCAGCAGACTCGAATCCGCCTCCGGCGTGAGCCACCCGGCCCAGCGCGCGCCGGCGCCGATCGCGATCATCGCGAACACCGGCACGATCATGGACAATAATTCGAAATACGAAGGCACGGAGAAGGGAGGGAGGAGGGAGGAGAAGTGAAAGGGAGTGAGTGAAAGGGAAAGCACCGAACAACCGCAACGCCGGTCAGGAGTCCAGGAAGGGAGACCGAACCGCGAAAGACGCGAAGAGACGCGAAAGCCGTCCGCCTGGCATCAGCGTCCACGCAATTCTGCAAGCGTCCGTGGCGTCGTGAAGGCACGCGGGCCGGGCGGTCTGCCATCCGTCGCCGCCGCCTTCGCGCTCCTTCGCGGTTTTCGCGGTTTCTTTCTTCATCCTCCCGGCTCCCACCGTCTCCCCCGGACCCACTCGCTCACGCTCGCAGCCACCACGCCCCCTCCACTCACCCCCTTTCACTCACTCCCTTTCACTCCCCTCCCCCTTTCACGCATCCCTTTCGCGCTCCTTCGCGTCTTTCGCGGTTTCTTTCTTCATCCTCCCTGTTCCCTCGGCCTCCCCCGGATCCACTCGCTCACGCTCGTAGCCACCACGCCCCTTTCACTCACTCCCTTTCACTCACTCCCCTTCACTCTCACTCCCTCCCTTTCACTCTCACTCACTCCCTTTCACTCCGGCTGGATCGCCGGCGGCGGCCGCGCTGCCGCCGGCGATCCAGCCGGTCGTCCAGGCGTTCTGAAAATTGAAGCCGCCCGTGATGCCGTCGATATCGAGCACTTCGCCGGCGAAAAACAGGCCCGGGCACACCCGGCTCTCCATCGTGCGAAAATCCACCTCGCGCAGCCGCACGCCACCACAGGTCACGAACTCCTCCTTGTTCATGCTCTTGCCCGTCACCCCAAATTCGCTTGCCGCCACCGCCCGCGCCAGCGCACCCAGTCCGGCCTTGGGCAGGGAATTCCAGACCGTCGTCACCGGCAAGCCCGCCGCCTCGACCAAGCGTTCCCACAGCCGGCCCGGCAGCCCCAGCGGATTTGCGTTCGCCACCTGTTTGCGCGCCAGCGCTTCGCGTCCGGCCGCGATCGCTGTCCGCACCTTTTCGTCGTTGGCCTCACCGGTCCACGCCACCCGCACCACAAAACGGTAGTCACAGGCCGCCAGCTCCCGCGCACCCCAAGCCGAGAGCCGCAGAATCCCCGGCCCGCTCAAACCCCAGTGCGTCACCAGTACTGGCCCGCGCTCCCGCAGCTTCGTGCCGGGCACGCTCACCTCCGCCTCCGGCACCGCCAAACCCTCGAGCCCCCGCAGGCGCGCATCCTCAATCTGAAAGGTGAACAACGACGGCACCAGCGGCTCGACCGCATGGCCCAGGGCTTCCGCCAGCGCATGCCCCCCACCCGCCTTGCCGCCGCCCGCCGCCAGGATCACCCGGTCGAACCGCTCCACGCCGTCGCGCAGCCGGAGGCGAAACCCACCCGCCTCCTCGCGCTCGATCCCCTCGATCGCCGTTCGCAGCCGCACGTCCACCGCCGCCGTGGCCGCGGCCCGCTGCAGGCAGTCGACGATCGTCGCCGAATCGTCGGTCACCGGAAACATCCGCCCATCCGCCTCGGTCTTCAGCTCCACCCCGCGCGCTCCAAACCAGGCCACGGTGTCCCGCGGACCGAACCGATTGAACGGACCGATCAACTCCCGCGCGCCCCGCGGATACCGTTTCACCAACTCCCGCGGCTCGAAACAGGCGTGGGTGGTGTTGCAGCGCCCGCCGCCCGAGATGCGGACCTTGGTCAACACGTGCCCGGTCGCCTCGAAAATCACCACTCGCGCCGCCGGATTCACCTCCGCCGCCCGCACCGCCGCGAAGAATCCCGCCGCCCCGCCCCCGATCACTGCAATCTTGAGAGTATCCATTTCTTGGAACCACGAATGGACACAAATAGACCCGAATCTGTCGAGCCGACGGACGCCAGTCCTGCTTCAGCCCATTCTGGCCATTCGTGTAAATTCGTGTCCATTCGTGGTTAAAAACCGCCCCTCCATGTCCCCTGCCCAGCTCCGCACCCTTGCCGCCGAAGAGGTCGCCGCCACCCTCGCCGATCTGCCGCCGGAGCTGCGTCCCTACGCCCAGCGCGTGCCGGTGCTCTATCACGACCGACCCAGCGCCGCGATCCTCGGCGACGAGTTCGAACCCGACATCCTCGGCCTCTTCGTCGGTCCGCCCCACGGCGAGGACACCGGCGACCGCAACGACATGCCCGCCCAGATCCTGCTCTTCCTCGCCAACCTCTGGGACTTCGCCGAACACGATTCCGAGATCTTTCTCGACGAAGTGCATGTCACCTACCTGCACGAGCTCGGTCACTACTTCGGCTGGGACGAAGACGACCTCGCCGAACGCGAACTCGATTGAATCCTACGGGTCCCACCAACGTCCCACCCCTTCGCCCGACCGAAATCTCATTCGCAATTCGACATTTCCAAACTTCCGCCACCGTGCTTAGTTCCTGCCCAGTCAGACCCGTTATGAAGCGTTTATTCACTTTTGCCCTCCTCGCTCTCGCCTTTGTCGGCACCGTCCAGGCCGAGCGCACCCTGCCGCGCAAAGACTACGTGACCCGCATCGAATCGTGCGAAGCGATCATCCGCGAGTTCCAGGCCAGCGAGGACTACCGCATCCCTCCCGCCATCCTGCAAAACGCCCAGGCCATCGTCATCACCAACCAGTTCAAGGCCGGGTTCCTCTTCGGCGTGAAGGACGGCTACGGGGTCATCATGGTGCGCCGGGCCGACGGCAGCTGGAGCCTGCCCGCCCTGCTCTCCGCCGGTGAAGCCAGCTTCGGCCTGCAGATCGGCGCCAACGCCGTCGAGACGGTGTACATTCTCAACGACGCCGACATCGCCCGCCGCCTCTACAAGGGCCGCTTCAACATCGGAGTCGACGCCGCCGCCATCGCCGGCCCGCGCGTCGCCGAGACCACCCGCATCAACCGCGAGATCCTCGCCACCCCGATTCTCGTTTACACCAAGAAGAAGGGCCTGTTCGCCGGTGCCACCGTCAAAGCCGGTTGGATCTCCGCCAACAACGTGGGCAACCGCGCCTTCTACGAGACCCGCTACAGCCTGCCGGAGATCCTCTTCGGCGACTGGGTCCAAAGCCAGCCCGAGGTCGAACCCCTCCGCAACTACATCACCCGCATCACGCAGTAAGACCGATTCGTTCTCTTACTCATTCTCGCCCCCCCCTACCAGCCCGGCCCCCAAAACGGCCGGGCTTCTTTATGCCCCCAATCTTTCTCTTTCCTCTTTCTCTTTCTTCTGACGGCGCGCAGCGCCGCCCACTCGGGGAGCGAGTGAATTCCGGTCAAAGGGGAGAAAGCTAAAGAAGCCGAAGCACCCAGGCCGCAGATTTCACACTCCGAACGGAAACCGTCCGCATTGCGCAATGTAGGGCTGCCGCTTGCTCCCGCGGCCGCGGGACCGCACCTGCCTCTCGGCCCGCCGTCAGCCGTGCCATAGGCAGGCAAGCCTGCGGCACGCCGACAAGCGGCGGCCCTACAGCGTGAGTTATCCGGTTTAGTTCAACCACGTCAGCGCCGGCCGCACCAGCGACGCCCGCAGCGTCGCCGCGTCAGCCCAGATGCAGGTTCCTTCCGCCTCGTCGCCATCCAGCAGCGCCACGAACTCGAACTGGTCGCCCGCCCCCTCCCCGTCGGCCGACTCCTCCGCCCACACCCGCACGATCTCGATCGCCGGCAGCGTCCGCCGTCCCAGCACCTCCACCAGCGGCACGCGCAGCATGTCACCATAACTCCGATACACCAGCTCCGTGCACACCAGCTTGTCACTGCTGAAGAAGTCGAAATCGAAGTCATACGCCTTCCCAAAATGCGAAAACGCCCGGGCGATCGCCGCCCGCTTCTGCTCCGGCGTCAGCCGCGGACGCAGCACCGCCACCGCATCCGCCTCCCCGACCGAATGCTCCAGCGAGGTGAACACCACCCCTTCGCTCACCGCCTCGATCACGGCAAACGCGTGTCCGGCTGCGTCGCCCTGGGCAAAGCGGCCCAGCGATGCCGCCACCGCCGGATCCTCCGCCAGTCCCAGCGCCTGCAGGTCCTCCATCGTGCCGACATACAACGCCGAGTGCGGCCAGTAACCGGGCAGGAAGGCATTGGACATATACCAGTTGCGCCGCTCGATCAGGATGTCCCCGGGCTGCAGCAGCGGCCGCAGTCGGTCGACCAGCTCCGGCGTCACCAACGGTTTGCCGTTTCGCGGCGCCCGGATCTTCGTGTCACCGATCAGCGTCGAAACCGCCGCACTCGCCCGGTAGTAGCTCCCGCCGAGCGCATTTCTCGTGTCGCTCATCGCCGTCGCTACCTTGTAGCGCAGGATCCGTTCGCTCAGCTCCGCGGTCCGCGCGCCCGCCTCCGCAATCGCCGCATGAAACCTCGCCGCACTCCCGGTCCCGTTTGGGGCAATGCTCGGATACCTCCCGGAATCTGGACCCAATTGCACCGCCTCCCAGGCCGGCAACGTTTCGTGATAGTGTCGCCATCCCGCCTCCAGCCAGCGCCGATGCGCGATGTTACCGAGGTTGGCGCGGATCCGGTCATACACCCCTGCCGGCACGTCCCAGCGCGGCTCGGCCTCGTTGAGTTTGCGGATCGCCTCGTCCCTCCCCTCGAACGCCAGCACGAAGCGCGCGGAATAGTCATACAACACCGCCGCCGCCGTATAGTGCAGCAGCAGGGCCCGCAGCCGCAGCCGTTCCTCCTCGATCTGCGCGTAACGCTGATATTCCCACACCGTCCGCAACAACGCCGCGCGCAGCGACAGAAACGTTCCCAGCATGCGCCGCATCTCGTCATCATCCTCCGCCCGATAGTAGCTGCGCTCCCCCGCGTGTAACTCCTTCTCGAATACGCGGAACCTCGCCTCCAGCTCCGCCAGCGCATTGATCACCGCCGTCAGCCGGTTTTCAGCCGTCGTCAAACGCGCGTCCAGCATCGCTGGCGCCTCCCGGTGCAGCGCCGGCGCGTCCGTCTGCATCCATTCCAGCGGCCGGTCCCGCAACAGCCAGCCCGCCACCGTCGCCGCGACTCCGGCCAGCACCGCTAGAATCGCGCCGCTCACCCACAGCGGCGGACGCCACAGCCGGCGCGGCGGCTCCGGCCCCACCGTGCCGGGAAACGCCGCCGCCAGCTCCACCAGCACCGCCACCAGCTCCGCCCGCTCCCGCCGCAGTTCCCGCACCCGTTGACGCCGCGGCAACAGTTTCACCTCCGCCCACCACACCGGCAGCACGACCCGCAACCGCCGCGCCACCCAGATCGCGCACAACCCGGCCACCGGCATGACGGCCGCCCAACCCCACGCCACCCACGGCATGAACACCCGCAGCATCAGCGCCAGCACCGCCGCATACCACGCCAGATAGACCGGCACGCCCACCAGCAGGCGGTTGAGCGCCACCGTCACCCGGCCCGGATGATCAAACCGCGCCGCCAACACGCGCGTGACGAGGTGCGGCACCAGGTGATGCAGCAGTCCCAACCCGCCCAGGGCCAGCGCCACCGGCAAGCGCAACGCGTCCCTCGTTACCGCCAGCAGACGCCGCCCCAGCGGCTGCACAAAAAACCGCGCATCGGCCGGCAACCCACTCGCCTCGCGCCGCTCCCGCCACGCCCGCACCCGCGCCGCGATGGTCTCCGCCCGTGGCCGATCGAGGGAGTGGAAGTGGTTGATCGCGTCCGCCACACGCTTGCGCAGTTTCAGCAAACCGCTCGCCCGCATCCCGCGCGCCGCCGGCAGCAGCCCTTCAACCTCCTCCAGCAACGGCTCCCAGGCGGCGTCCTCGAGATGCACCGCCACCGCCTTGAGCGCCCGGTCGATCAACGGCGTCAACGCCCGCATCGCCTCACGCGCGTCACCGCCATGCGCCGCCAGCACCACGTCGGCCTCGATCGGCTCGCCTACGTTGATCCACACCGCCGTGCGAAACCGTTCCTTGCGCTCGTAGTTGATGCCCACCGGCACGATCCGCAGCCCCTTCACCCCCGCTTCCACCGCGGCCATCGCCATGCGCGCTGCGCCCGATCGCACCAGCGCGACCTGCACGTCGTCGTGACTCTTGCCCTCCGGAAAAATCCCCACCACCGATCCGCCGTCTTCGCCCAGCGCCGCCGCCGCCCGCGCCAGCGACTCGAGGTTCTTCTTCACCTCCGCCCGGCTCGCATTATCGCTGCCGCGATACGCCGGGATCATGCCGAGCCCGCGCATGATGCGGCCAAACACCGGCACGTCGAACAGCGGCGCCTTCGCCATCAATCGCACCGGCCGCCGCGCCGCCACCCCCAGCAGCACCGGATCGAGCAGCGAGTTCGGATGATTCGCCACCAACAACACCGGACCGCCCGCCGGAATCGTCCCCGTTACTTCAATACGCGGATAATAAAACCGCGCCAAACCATGCACCACCCAGCGCGCCGCCGCCCCCAAACCGCCGGATCGTGGGCTCACGCGGCCTCCTCCCGCAGATGGGCGAGCAGCGCCGCCAGCACCGTTTCGCTCACGTGGGCCTGCACCGCGGTGCGATCGAGATCCGGACAGTCCACGCGTCCACTTCGCTCGATCCACTCACCGTCGTCCCGCAACTCAACCACGGCCCACCACGCAAACGGCACCGCCACCCCTTCCGTCGGCGCCGGTTCCGCATAACCGGTTGTGGCCAACCCGATCCGCGATGCGAACAGCTGGATGACCCCGCGCGCCATCTGCCGCGCCACGCTTTCGCTCACGCACTTGCAGGCCTCCGCCTCGGCGCGGTCGACCCCGAGCAGTCGCACCTTCTGGTCCAGCGTGTAGGCTGTGACCCCGCCGCGAAAAAACGTCGACGCCCCCGACACCGCCCCGATCCGCGCCTGCACGCCGCCGCAGGTCAGACTCTCGGCCACCGCCAGCCCCGCATCGGGCCGCCGCGCCATCAGGGTCTTAAGAGGAACCAAGTCCAGCACCCCGCCACTCTGGCGATTTTCATCACCCGCAAAAAAGCACAAAAATCCGTCCGCCCCCTCGCCCGACTCCACTCGCTCACGCTCGTAGCCACCCGGTCCTCCCCTTCACTCCCCCCTTACCCTTCCCTCAACCCTTTCGCGCCCCTTCGCGTGTTTCGCGGTTACTTTCTTCATCCTCTCGGTTCCCCCTGCCTCCCTTCCGGATCCACTCGCTCACGCTCGTAGCCACCCCGTCCTCCCCTTCACTCACTCCCTTTCCCTCACTCCCTTCTTCTTCTCCCGCTCGAGGATCCGCGCGACCTTCTTGCGCTGGTCCCGGTGCACGATCCAACCGAAGCACTTCGGCGAACCGCAGCGGCAGGGATGGTCGCGCCAGTTCTCCCAGTCGAACCCGTAATCGTAGCTCAACTCTTCGCCTGCCTGGATGTCGCGCAGCGCGGTGATCCAGATGTGCCCGCGCACATTCTCGGTCTCGCAGTTGGGCTCGCAGGAATGGTTGATCAACCGCGCCGTGTTCCAGCTCACATCGCCGTCCAAATCGTATCGCTTGTTCACCTCGAACAGATACACGCAGCCGTCCGCGCCCTCCTGTTGCCGCGCCAGCCGCGCCTCGTCCCGCCGGTTCGACTCCGCCTTGGTGATCCGCTCGCCCACATACTCGATGATGCGCGTCTCCGCCGGGATATCCTTGGCGGCATAGATGCCGGTGCCATGCACCGGCGAGGCGGCCACCCGCACCCATTCCGAGGTGGTCGGGGCGGGTTCGGACGGGAGTTTCGGGGCGGACTTTTTCTTCGGCAAACGCGTGGCCATGGGCGGGAAAGGCAAGGGGAAGCGCAGAGCGAGGCGCGCCGCGGCGATCACTTCAATTCCAAACCCACCGGACAATGGTCGCTGCCCATCACCGCGGAACTGATCCAGGCCTTTTTCAGCCGCGGCTTCAGCGCCGCCGACGTCAGGAAATAGTCGATACGCCACCCCACGTTCTTGCCGCGCGCCCCGGCCCGGTAGGACCACCATGAGTAGTGGTTCGGCCCCTGCTCGAACTCGCGGAACGTGTCCGTGAAGCCCGACTCGACAAAGCGGTCGAAGCCCGCCCGCTCCTCCACCGTGAAGCCCGGGTTGCCCACGTTGGCCTTGGGCCGAGCCAGATCGATCTCCTTGTGCGCCACGTTCAAATCACCACAGAACACCACCGGTTTCGACTGTTCGAGCCGCTTCAGGTAATTGCAGAAATCCAGGTCCCAGCGCTCCCGATACGCCAGACGCACCAGCCCATGCTGCGCGTTGGGCACGTAGACATTCACCAGATAAAAGTCCTCGAACTCGACGGTCAGCGTGCGTCCCTCCTGATCGTGTTCCTCGATGCCGATCCCTTCCGTCACGCTCAACGGTGCCTGCCGCGTGAACACGGCCGTCCCGCTGTAACCCTTCTTCTTCGCCGCGCTGAAATGAGCCGTGTAACCCGCCGGCCAGGCCACGTGGGCCACGTCGCCCGGATGACACTTCGTCTCCTGCAGGCATAACACGTCGGGCATCGCCGTCCCGAAGAAATCCAAAAACCCTTTGTCCAACACGGCCCGCAGCCCGTTCACATTCCAGGAAACCAGTTTCATCGCCGCGCATGCTCACGGCCCCGGCGCCTTTCTCAAATCCCAAATCCACAATCTAAAATCCGAAACCCTTCCCTTTTCCCGCCGTCCTTCCCACTATCCGCAAACCCCATGGCCACGCTCCTCCTCATCGACGACGACGAAATCCTCCGTTCCATGCTCGAAGAGCTCCTGCTGACCGATGGTCATCGCGTGCTCACCGCCGCCGACGGCGAGCAGGGCCTGCGCCTCGCCCGCGCCCACCAGCCCGACCTCATCATCTCCGACGTGCGCATGCCCGGCCTCAGCGGACACGAGGCCCTGGCCCAGCTCCGCCAAACCCCCGGCCTCGAGGACACGCCCGTCATCCTCATGACCGGCGACGCCGGCCTGCCCGACATGCGCAAGGGCATGGACCTCGGCGCCGACGACTACTTGCCGAAACCGTTCGAGAATGCGGCCCTCCTGCACACGATCCAGACCCACCTCGAACGCGCCGCCCAACGCCAGGCCAAGGCCGCCAGCGAACTCCAGCACCTGCGCCGCACCCTCGACACCCTGCTCCCGCCGGACCTCGTCGAACCGCTGCACGAGATCATCGGTTGCGCCTCCGTGCTCGAAGTCGACGCCAGCCTCATGCCGGCCGATGACGTGAAGGACTTCGCCCGCAGCATCCTCGCCTCGGCCGACACCCTCAACCGCCGCTTCGAGAACTTCATCCTGTTTTCCCGCCTCGAATCCGGCCACCTCAAACCCGCCTCCGGCCCCGCTGTTGGCGTGCACGGTCTGGTGCGCCATGCCGCCGAACAGGCCGCCCGCCGCCACCACCGTACCGAGCACCTGCGCTTCGAGTTGGCCGAATTCACCGCTCCCGTCCCCCGCGAGTTCCTCGCCAAGCTCGTCGCCGAGCTCGTCGACAATGCCTGCCGCTATTCCCTCAAGAGCGAGCCCATCGACGTCAAACTCACCCTCGCGGCCGACAGCTACGCCATCACGATCACCGACTACGGCATGGGCCTCCCCGATCCCCTCCCCGCCAACGCCGGCTACGGCCTGCGCCTCAGCGAACGTCTCACCGAAGCCCTCGGCGGCACCTGGCACCTCGACAACCGCCCCAAACGCGGCGTGACGATCACCCTGACCTTCCCGCAGTAGAAGCCGTTCTCGCTCCCCACCCGGGCCGCCCACCCCTCTTTAGGGAGGTCCTAAAAACTCTGGAGGGGTCTGCGCGGCCCACCCCTCCGCGCTCCTTTTTTGCGATTTGCCCCCTGCCGTCCGTTAGCCGCATCGTGACCGCTCGTCTTCCGATGCCCGCCTTCCCTCCGCTCCCTCTCGGCCAACCCATTCCCCACCGCCCCCATGCGGTCTCGTGCAGCCTGCCCACCATGCGCGACATCGTGGGCTACGAGGAACGAGATCCCGCCACCCTCCGCCACCTCAACAGCGGCTACCCGCGCTTCGTCGTCCATTCCTTCATTCGACAACTCGCCACCGCCGTCGCCGCCGAACTCGACCTCGCCGGCCACGAGCTCTGGCTCACCTGCTCCGCCCGCGCCGCCAACGCCCTGCACACCGAGCTCGGCGCCGCCCACGCCATCCGCATCGACCACGAGGGCCTGCACGGCGTCGCGCACCCGACCGATCCCGATCTCTTCCTGCGCGCCAAACGCTTTCTCCAAAACACCGGCGGCTTCCTCTCCTCCCGCGAAGCCGAGGACCGCCTGATGCTGCGCGGCGACCTAACAGCCGCCGCTCCCGAAACACTCGCCCCGGCCGACGCCGCGTTGGCCACGGTCACCGACGCCCTGCTCGCCGCCTTCCCCGGCACCACCCGCCGCGACATCGCGCTCGCCCCCTGCGGCATGAACGCCTTCTACGCCGCCTGGAGCGCCCTCGCCGACCTGCAGGCCAGCCGCGGCCGCACCGTCTGGATCCAACTCGGCTGGCTCTACCTCGACACCATCGCCCAGCTCAAGCGCTTCACCGCCACCCCGGCCGACTACGTCGCGCTCAACACCGTCACCGACCTCGCCGCCATCGATGCCGCCATCGCCGCCGCCGGTGATCGCTTCGCCGGCATCGTCACCGAAGCGCCCACCAACCCGCTCATTCAGACCGCCGACCTGCCCGCCCTCGCCGCCCGCGTCCGCGCCGCCGGCGGGCGTCTCATCATCGATCCGACCCTCGTCTCTCCCCTCAACGTCGCCGTCCTCGAACACGCCGACCTCGTGGTCAACAGCCTCACCAAGTTCGCCGCCAGCGAGGGCGACGTCATCGCCGGCGTCACCGTCGTCAATCCCGCCGGCCCCGACGCCGACTGGCTGCGCCCCCGCGTCGCCCGCCGCAGCGATCCCATCTACCACCGCGATCTCGCCCGCCTCGCCGCCCAGATCGGCGACTACGCCACCGTCATCGAGCAGACCAACCTCAACGCCGCCGCCGTTGTCGAGTACCTCCTCGCCCATCCCGGCGTGAAGCAGGTTTATTGGTCGCTCCAACCCGACTCCCGCGCCAACTACCTCGCCATTGCGCGCAGCCCCGAGTCCATCGGCGCCATGATCAGTTTCACCGTGCACGGAGAGCTGGCCGATTTCTACGATCGGCTCGATTTCGCCAAAGGCCCGAGCTTCGGGATGAAGACGACCCTCATCTGCCCCTTCATCTACCTCGCGCACTACGATCTCGTCACCACGGAGGCCGGCCGAGCGGAACTCGCCGCCGCCGGCATCGACCCGGCGCTCCTGCGCCTTTCCGTGGGCACCGAACCCATCGACGAAATCCTCGCCACCCTCGACGCCGCCCTGGCCCGCTGACGCGTCCGGTTCAGCGTTTCAGCTTTTCCGCGTTTTCCCCATGTCCACCCAGCTGGCCATCAAGGCCGTCCCCAACGCCGCCCGCAGCGAGATCGTCGGCTGGCTCGGTGACGCGTTGAAGGTGAAGCTCAAGGCCCCGCCGGTGGACGGCAAAGCCAACGCCGAACTCTGCCGTTTCCTGGCCGAGGTTCTCGATCTCCCCAAACACGCCGTCACCCTCGCCACCGGCTCCACCGCCCGCCAGAAGCGCGTCACCGTCACCGGCCTCACCCGCGCCGAACTCCGCGCCCGCCTCACCGGCCTCCTGCCCTGACCCGGCTTTAGGGAGGTCCTAAAATCTCTGGAGGGGTCTGCGCGGCCGGGAAATGCGGCTCGACCAAGGCGGACGCGCCGGTGGCATACCTGAAAGGTATGTCCCGGTGTGGCCAACGCCGGTCCAGTCGAATTTCCCGGCCGCCCAATGGGTTGCGGGCCATTCCCGCGCCCGCGGCGTTGGGGTGTAGGGGGATAGCCTCTCCGAGGATACCCCCCTACACCCCGCCTGGCGGCTCGCGGGTTGGCCCGCAACGCAGACCCCTCCAGAGATTTTAGGACCTCCCTTTACCCCGAGCCCGCGAAACAGTCGCGTCCCATTTGCCTCTCGGCCGTAGCGGCGACTTCAGTCGCCGACTCGACGCTCCGCATGCCAGCTATCGCTGCCAAATCAATAGATCCACCTGCGTGACAACTGCCGTTGCGGAGATCTCGATCTCACCATCACGCCTTCCGCAGCCGCTCCGGGCGCGTCCGCCGGGCGTAGCGCAGGTTGAGCGCCACCGCCGCGAAGATCAGCCCCGCCGCCAGGCCCGTCCATACGCCGGGCGCGCCGATCGACGTCTTCACCCCCAGGCCGTAGGCCATCGGCAGCGCGAGGCCCCAGTAGGCAAAGGCCGTGATCGCCGTCGGCACCTTCACATCCTGCAGCCCCCGCAGCGACGCCGCCCCGATCACCTGCGCTCCGTCGGCCAACTGAAAAATGGCCGCGATCACCAGCAGCTTCGCCGCCAACGCGATCACGTCCCGCTCCGTCACAAAACCGCTCGCCAACGCCTCGCCGGCCAGCACGAAAACCAGCGCAAAACTTCCCATGAAGAGCGCCCCCATCACCTGCGCACCAAACCCGATCGCCCGCAGCGCCTCCAGCCGCCCGGCGCCCACCGCGCGCCCCACCCGCATGCTCACCGCCATGGCCATGCCCAGCGGAAACATGAAGGTAAACGCCGCACAACTCAGCGCGATCTGATGCGCCGCCAGCTGCGTCGCCCCCAGCCAGCCCATCATGATCGCCGCCGCCCCGAACGCTCCGCCCTCGAACACCAGGCTGAACGCCACCGGCACGCCCAACGCCAACAACCGCCGAAAGCGTTCCCGGCCGTATCCGGAAAACCACTGCGCCGGCCACGCCGCGTGAAAATGCGGCGAACGGCTCACCCACCACCAGATCGCCAACACCCCCGCCACGCGCGAAATCAGGGTCGCCACGCCCGCCCCCGTCAGCCCCAGCGCAGGGGAACCAAGGTTGCCGTAAATAAAGATCCAGTTGAGCCCCACGTTGAGCAGCACGCCCGCCAGCATGATCAGCATCGGCCCCACCGGCCGCTCCAACGACTCGGCAAAGTGCCGCATCGCCTGGAACCCCAGGGTCGGCACCAGCGACACCGCGATCAGGATGTAATAGGGCGGGACCAGCGCCAGCACCTCGGGCGGCTGGCCGAAGTGATGCAGCTGCGAACCGAGCACCAGCATCACCCCCATCGCCACCGCGCCCGCGACCAGGCTCAACACCGTGCCGTGCTTCATCCAATTCGCCGCCTCCTCTTCGTCACCCCCACCATGGGCCTGCGACACGAGCACGGTCACCGGAATGAGCAGCCCGATGCCCACCATGAAAAACAGACCCCAGATGCTGCCGGCAAAGGCCGAGGCTGCCAGCTCCTCCTTGCCCACGCGACCGATCATCACGCTGTCGGTCACGCCCATGAGCATCTGGCTCACCTGCCCGACGATGATCGGACCGGCCAGCACCAGCGTGCGCTTGGCTTCTTGGACGTAGGAGGACATGGACCGTAAACCAACGGTCCGGCCGATCGCTCACGCAACTTCCTTCATTTCAGCGTTTCCGATTTTCCGGTTTTCGGCGTTTTAGCCTCCATGTCCCTGTTCGCCCTCGCGCTCGTGCTCCTCGCCGCCGTGCTTCACGCGACGTGGAACCTCGCGGCCAAGCGCGTCGGCAGCGGCCTGCCCTTTGTCTTCGCCGTCGGGGTACTGATGAGCC
This sequence comes from uncultured Opitutus sp., assembly GCA_965652375.1. Taxonomy (GTDB): domain Bacteria; phylum Verrucomicrobiota; class Verrucomicrobiia; order Opitutales; family Opitutaceae; genus Actomonas. The sequence continues at coordinate 13,993 of CBFGUO010000057.1, read as the reverse complement.
TGCTCTATCCGCCGGTCATGCTCGGTGTCGTGATCTGGCAGGGCGGCGTCACCCTCACCGACACCGATCTGTTCGTCATCGGCGTGAGCACGGTGCTCAAGACCGGTTACGCGCTCTTCCTCCAGCGCGCCTACCGCAGCGGCGACTTTTCCTTCGTCTACCCCCTGGTGCGCGGCAGCGCGCCCGTGCTCGCCACCCTCGGTGCAGCCCTGTTTCTCCGGGAGTTGCCCACGCCCCTCGGCGCCGCCGGCGGCCTGCTCATCGTCGTGAGCATCTTTTTTCTCAGCCACGGCGAACGACTGTGGCAACGTCACGCGCCCGCCGTGACCGTCGCGCCCCGCTCCGGCCAGCCGGCGTCCGCCGCGCCGCCTCATCTCGGCCGGGCCCTCGCCTACGCGCTCGTCGCCGGCTCCTTCATCGCCTCCTACACCGTGTGGGACCGCAACGCTGTCGGTTACCATCACCTGCATCCCGTGCTCTTCGACGGCTTCACCAATCTCGGCCTCACCGCCCTGCTCGCGCCCTTTGCCTGGTCCCGCCGTCGTGAGGTCATCGAGGTCTGGCGTCGCCATCGCCGCGAAGTCCTCATCATGGGCACCCTCTCCCCGACCGCCTACGTCCTGGTGCTCACCGCCCTCAGTTTCACCCCCGTGAGCTACGTCGCCCCGGCCCGGGAGGTCAGCATCCTCATCGGCGCCTGGCTCGGCGCCCGCGCCTTCGGCGAGACCCACACCCCCCGCCGCCTTTGGTGCGCCGCCGGTATGATCCTCGGGCTCCTCGCCCTCGCCGCAACGTAAGCCGGATCTCAAAAGCGCTCGCAACGCCGCCGGGCCACGCACCCGACATCGACAAGCCTCGCTTGGCGCGCCACGCTGCCCGATTGATGAAACAGAGCCGCCTGCTCCTCTGGATCACCTTCCTCGTCATCGCCTTGGTCGCCGTCCTGCGATTCAAACACACCCGTCGTGCCCAACCGCCGGCGTTGCCCGCGACCCACCACGTTTCGACGCCTGCCCCGCCTGCCCAGCCTGCAGCCCCCGCCTCCACTCCCGCCGTCGCGACCGTCGCCCGCCCTGAATCCCGCACCGCAACCATCCCGATTCAGGATGGCGCGACCATCGACTTTTCCTCCGGTCAGCCCGTCGTTGCTCAGTCCGATCCCGCCGCCGATCCGGCGATGCAGGCCGCCCTCGCCGAAATGCAGGCCGCCACCGCCGGCCTGGTCATCACCAGCGAGGGTTTTGAAACCGCTCCAGAACCGGCCGCGCCCAAACCGGATCCAAGCCCCTGACCTCTCGCCCCGCCTTCCCCGCCCTTTCACCTTTTCGATTGCCCATGACTGCCCGACTCCCCCGTGCCCTGGTTTCCGCCACCCTGGCCTTCACGCTCCTGGCGCCCCTGACCGCGCTTGCCGCCACCTCGCCCGAGGCCCTCGCCTCTCTACGCGCCAAGGCCGAATCGGGCAACGCCATTGCCCAATACAACCTCGGCCTCGTCTACGCCGACGCCTCCGAACCGGCCTACAACCTCATCGAAGCCTATGTCTGGCTGTCCCGCGCCGCAGCCAACGGCTCCCGCAGCCGCGAACTCGCCCTCGTCACCGACCGGCTCACCGCCAGCGAACTCAGCACCGCCCGCAACCGCCTCGCCGAACTGCAGGCCCAGGCCGCCCCCGCCTCGGACACCCCCACCGTGCGCGTGACCGCCGCGCCCGACCCCGCCATCACCGCCGCGCCCGTCTCCACCGCCAGCTCCTCCTTTACGCCCGTCCCGCTGGACGGCGACGACTCCGCCCTCACCGCCGAGCGCGACAACCTTGCCCGCCAGCTCGAAACCGCCCGCGCCGAAATCAGCCAACTCCGCGCCGCCGGTACCAACGCCAGCGCCGACCTCACCAAACGCGTCGCCATCGCCGAAGCCGCCCTGGCCAACCGCGATCGTGACCTCGAACGCCTCACCGCCGAACTCGCCACCCTGCGCGGCAACGGACCCTCCGCGGCCGAAACCGCCCTGCGCCAGGAACGCGACCGCCTCGCCGCCGAGGCCAACGCCGCCGCCACCGAACTCGCCACCCTGCGCGCCGACAACGCCCGCCTCACCCAGGCCCAGTCCCGCCTGCAGCAACAGGTTGCCTCCGCCACCGCCTCCGACCAGGCCCTCGCCAGCCTCCAGACCGAACTCGACCAGGCCAAGGAACAGGTCGCCGAACTCACCGGCGAACTCTCCGCCAGCTGGTCCGAGGCCACCCGCCTGCAGGCCGAACTCACCGCCGCCACCGAACTGCTCAACCAAAACGCCGAGGCCGGCGCCGATCTCACCGCCGCGACCGACCGCATCACCACCCTGCTCGGCGAACTCTCCGCCGCCCGCCGCGAGGCCGACCAGCTCCGCGCCGCCCAGGAACTGACCTCCCAGGAACTGACCCGCGTCCGCGCCGATTCCGCCGACGCCGCCACCCAACTCACCGCCCTGCGCGAGCAGGTCGCCTCCATCCAGGCCGAACGCCAGGACCTCGGCGCCCGGCTCGCCGCCGCCGACTCCCGCATCGCCGAACTCACCGGCGCCCAGCAGGACCTCGGCTCGGCCACCGACCGCATCACCACGCTGCTCGGCGAACTTTCCGCTGCCCGCAACGAGCTCGAATCCACCCGCGCCGCCCTCGAGACCGCCGAGTCCCAGGTGGCCGCCGCCGCCCGCGACACCGAGTCCCTGCGCCAGCAACTCGCCGGCGCCACCACCGACCTCGCCTCCACCCGCGCCGCCCGGGCGACGCTGGAGAAAGACCTCGCCGATGCCCGCGCCGAGCTCCAATCGGTCGCGGCCGACCACGCCGCCGCCCGCGAAGCGTCCGACGACGAACTGGCCGCCGCCCGCGCCGACCTCGCCACCGCGACCGGTCGTATCGAGGATCTCCTTACGCAGGTGGCCGACGCCCGCGGCACCAACGAACAGCTGCGCGGCCAGCTCGACAAGCTCGCCAACGGCCAGTCCGACACCGAGCAGACCCTGCGTGAACAGCTCGACTCCCTCGAAAACCGCTCGACCGACCTCGCACGGCAACTCCAGACCACCAAGGCCCAGCTCGCCACCCGCGACCGCGAACTCGCCCAGGCGCGTCAAAGCGCCACCGGCGCCACCGAGCAAGTCGCCGCCCTCACCACCGAACGCGATCAGCTCGCCGCACAACTCGCCGCCGCTGAATCCCGTACCACCGACCAGGCTGCCGATGCCAATCGTATTCAGCAACTGGAGACGGACCTCGCCACCAGCCGCTCCGCCCACGAACGCCTCACCGCCCAGCTCGAAACCGCCCGCGGCCAGGTGAAGCAAGTTACCGATGAACTCGGCACCGCCCGCAGCGAACTCACCCGCCTGCGCCGCGAAGCCAGCACCGGCAGCGACCACGCGGCGCAGGCCAACGCCCTGCGTGAACAGCTCGCCACCGCCACCGGCGAACGCGACACCCTGCGCACCCAGCTCTCCGAACTCGAGCAGCAGCTCGCCGACGCCCGCAGCGAAACCGAATCGCTCGGCGCCGAGCTCGCCCGTGCCCAGGCCGCCGTGACCGCTTCCGCGACCGACGCAGGCCCCGCCACCGAGGTCGCCCCCGCCGCCCTGGCCGAGCTCGAGAGCAAGCTCAACTCCAGCCTGCGCGCCTTCAGCACCCAGGAGCGGGAGCTCGCCCGCACCCGGCAGGAGCTGCGCGAGGCCACCGCCCGTGCCGACGCCGCCGATGCCGCGCTCACCGCCCTGCGCGACGAACTCGGCACCCTTCAACCCGAGCTGGAGACGGCCCAGCAGAGCTTGGCGGCCGCCGAAGCCGCGACCGACGAAGCCGCCTCGCAGAGTTCGACCCTGCGCGCCCAGCTCGAGGCCGCCCAGGAACTGGCCGCCACCCGCGCCGATGAACTCGAGACCCTGCGCGCCGAACTCGCCGCCGCCGAGCAGATCGCCACGGAAAACAACCAGCTGCGCGAGCAGGCCCGCCTCGCCCAGGCGCAGGCCTCCTCCATGGCCGGGGAGCTCTCCGACCTCCGCACCCGGCTCGCCATCACCAGCACGCCGCCGATCGCCCGCCCGCCGGGACGCGCCGCGCCCACTCGTCCGCGGGAAGTGACCGCGGCATTCTCCCCGCCGGCGGCTGACGTCAGTCCCTCGCCGGCCGCCAACACCGCCGAGACCGGTCCCCGCACCCACACCGTGCAGTCCGGTGAAACCCTCTCCGGCATCGCCCGCCAATACTACGGCAATGCCAACCGCTGGCCCGAGATCCTCGAGGCCAACCGCGCCGCGATTCCCAGTCCCAGCGCCCTGCGCGCCGGCGCCGTCCTGCGCATTCCGTGATGTCGCGACAGCCCGCAGATTTCACACTGTAGGGCTGCCGCTTGCCGGCATGCCGCAGTTGCCTCTCAGCTCTCCGTCAGCCGTACCACAGGTGGCCAAGCCGTTGCCGGAGGACGGGCGAGTTCACGGCACGCCGACAAGCAGCGGCCCTACGGTAAATAATAACCGGGACTACGCCGCAAAACCCGCGATCACGGCGGCCAGGGCCACGGCGCTGCCGATCGAGGAATAGACGACCGTGCTCGCCGCCATGCCCTCGTCGCCGCCCATCTGCTTCACCATCGTGTGCGACACGGCGGCGGTGGGGCAGGCCAGGCAGATGAGCAGGGCGAGCAGGGCGGGCCGGTCGAGATCGAGCGCCAGGCCCAATCCGTATCCAATCGCCGGTGACACCAGCACCTTGATGCCGGCCGCGATGAGCGACAGCCGACGGTTGCCGCGCACCGGCACGGTCATCAGCGCCGCGCCAATGCACAGCAGCGCCAGCGGCAGCGCCATGCGGCCCAGCGAGTGCAAGGTCGACATGATCGCGACCGGCGGGGTCCAGTCCAGTGCACGCGCCAGGAGGCCCGCGAGCGAAGCCACGATGATGGGGTTGCGGGCGACGCCGATCGTGATGCGCCGCCACATATTCGCCTGTGACTCGTGCTGACTGGCCAGCAGCACCCACACCGCCAGCGCGTTGTTGAGCAGCAGCATGGGCGCGAAGGTGAGCATCACGCGTCCCACCGGCACGCTGGGCACGGAAAGCAGCAACGGCAGGGCGATGAACGACAGGTTGCTGCGAAAGGCCCCTTGGGTGAAGGTGCCGCGCGCCCGTTCGCCGACGCCGAGGCGAGGACCACCCCACCAGGCAAGGGCACCGGTGACGCCGGTGGCAACGAGCATGACCAACAGCAGGGAGCCCGCCCCGGCGGATCCGCTGGTCACCGCCACCAGCGCGTGAAACACCGCGGCCGGCAGTCCGACCCAAAACAGCAGTTTATTGATGCCCGCCACCACCTCCGCCGGAAGCATCCCGCCGCGCTGCAGTCCCGCACCGAGCGCGATGATGAGGAAAATGGGGGCAAGCAGATTGACGACAGCCACGGCCGCGCAGCATCAACGAAGCGCACTCCGCTCGTCCAGCCGGGAGAAGGACAGGAATCAACGCCAGGACCGCGAAGGGCTGACGCACCGGAGCGACTCTTCGGCGGGCCCTCGTCCCCCATGAGAGCGGGCGGGAGACACCGGCATCCGGACGGCGTCTCCCCATTGCGTCAGCTCCTGCCCATCTACCGCAACACCGCGTCCGGAGGCCACGGTCCACCTTCCGTCCCCAGCGCTCCATCGCGTTGCTTGTGCGCCAACTCCCCACTCACTCCACCGCAACACCGCGTCCGGAAGCCACGGTCCACCTTTCGTGCCCAGCGTTCCATCGCTTTGCCGGTGGACGCCGGCGTCCCGACGGCGTGAACGCGGTGGAGTGGATCCGTGCCCATCTGTTCACTGACTACCCGGTTCCACCAAGCCTACGGCGTCTCCATCGCCGGGCCGAAGAAGATGGCGTTGCCGAGGAGCCGCATCGCGCCGAACCAGTAACCGCGGAAGGCGGGGAAGTCACAGATCGCGACGACCCGGCCCTCGCCGGCGGGCGCCACCACGGCCGCCGCTTGGCCGGCCAGGCGCGCCACGTCCTCGTCGCGCGCATAGCCGGCCAAGAGCGGTTCGGACGCGTAGGCCAGCGGCGTCTGGTAGGGCGAAGCCGAGGCCTTCAACAACAACTTGTCCGCCCGGAAAACCGGCAGGGTCGTTGCACCCAGCCCGTAAGCCAGCGGATGCGTCAGATCAACGTCGGCCGCGAAGAGGGTGCCGGGGATGAGCTTGGCGCGCTCCAGCTGTTCGCCGTCACCGAAGGGCTGCCGCTCGCTCGCGGGGTCGAGCGACTTCGGCTCCTCCATCACCTGCAGGCCCGCGTCCATTTTCTCGGCGGCCCACTTCACCGCCCGGCCATGCACGATCAGGGCGCCTCCCGCCTGCACCCAGTCCTTCAACACCGACACCGCGGCGTCCGAGAGGCGGGCATAATTTCCGTCCACCAGAATGATCGCATCATAGTCCTCCAAACCGGCCCGCGTAATGTCGTCCCGCTCAAGCAGCACCGTCGGCAACGCCCAGCGTACGTCGAGGGTATGCCAGGCCGCGCCGGCATCGTAGGGATCGATTCCGTCACCGACCACGATCGCGACCCGTCCGCGGCTCGTCGTCACCCAACTCGGGCTGCCGAGATCCGGTCCCTCCGGGGTAAGCCCGCCGTCGAGGGCCACGACCTGCACGGCATCCTGCGCGACGATTTCGTCGATCACCCGCTCGATCGTCGCCGCTTTGCCGGGCTGGCGAGTCACCGGAACCAGGACCGAGCCGAGGCCGAACTCCACCGGCTCGCCGCCACCAGCCGGGCGGGCGGCAAACACCTTGGTCACGACTTCCGTCACGACCTCCGCCCGGCCGAGCCGTCCCAGCGCCCGGGGCACATCGAGTCCGGCCCCCTGGATCACATAGGCGCGCACGCCGCCGCGGGCGCCGACCACGCGGCCGGTCGGCCGCGGTCCCGGCGCCAGCGCCTCGCCCGCCAGCCCGCGGCTGGCGTCCCACTCGACCGGGGCATGTGGCAGGTTGAAGGCCAGCGCCAGGCTCCAGGCGGAAATGTCGTAAAAGGCGGTATCCTCGAACTCCCTACGATCGGTGAAGAGTTCTGCCAGCAGCCGCGCCTGCGGTTGGTCGGCCGGGACCCAGAAGGCCTCGCCCGCCCGGTAGCGGCGGCCGCCCACCTCGTGGTCGCGCGCGAGCCGGTGCACCGCAATGCCGTGCGTGTCGAGCCGCCAGCGCAGCTCCCACGCCCGCGCGGGATCATCCGCCGGATCGAACAGCCAGCCGCCGATGCCGCGCTCCCGCGCAAAGGTGGGCGCCGTGTCATAAAACGCGCGCTGGTGGTCGAGCAGATCGGCCCGCATCGCCACCGCCCCTTTGAGGGTCGAAAGCGAGGTGAGGACCTGATTGCGAATGGTGAAGGGAAAAGTCAGGTCGCCGAAGTCGGTTTCCTGCACGTGGCCGCGAGAACTGGCCTGTTCGTAGAGGATGCCCAGTCCACCGGTGAGATCGGGATACACCGACCCTTTACCCACGTAAAAGTCGTCGTAGCCTTCGGCGGAGTAATAGAACGAGCCCGCCCGGTCGAGCGCGGCGGCGTGATGTTCGGCGAGGCGGGCCTGCAGTTCGTAAACCCGCGGCGGCGTCGTGGGGTTGTTGCGCTTCGGCGCGCCGGGTTGGAAAAAGAAGGTCTTGTCGGTGCCCATCTCGTGGTGGTCGTTCATGATGTTGGGCAACCACTGGTGAAAGCGCTCCACCCGCGCCTGGCTTTCGGGATGCACCAGCGGAAACCAGTCGCGATTGAGGTCGAACCAGTAGTGATTGGTGCGGCCGCTGGGCCAGGGCTCACGGTGTTCGCGGTGGTGCGGATCGGCCACCAGCTGCCGACCCCGGTGGGTGTTGGCCCAGTGCGCAAACCGGGCCAGCCCGTCGGGATTGAACATCGGGTCGAGCAGCACCACCGCGTCGCGCCGCGCCGCCTGCGCCGCCGGGTGTTCCGAGGCGACCAGCCAATACGCGACAAGCACCGCAGCGTTGGCGCCGGACGGCTCGTTGCCGTGGATGGAGTAACCGAGATTCACCACCACCGGTCGGCCAGCGGTGGGCCCGCGCGCCACGTGGGCCCGGCGCACAGCCTCCAGGTCGGACAGGCGTTCGGGCGCAGCCACGATGAGCTGCATGAGCGGTCGCTGCTCGTGGGTGCGACCAAACACCTCGAGCCTGGCGCGATCGGGTCGCGCCGCGGCGAGCGCCCGCAGGTAAGCTTCGATCTGGTCGGGCCGCAGATGCCACTCGCCCACCTCGAAACCAAAATACGCTGCCGGAGCCGGCACCCGTTCATCGTAGGGACCGCCGTCGGGCAGATAATACGCGAGGGGCTCGCCGGCACCGAGGAGGCGCGTGATCGCGGCGAGCGCGAGGAACAGCCGGAAGGATCTCAACATGGCGCGAACCGTGGCACGGGTGGCGGGAAATTTCAGCCCCAAGATCACAAAGCCCATGAAACAATCCGCGGGTCACGTCACCGACGAGGCGGTCTCGCCTCCGGCGCGATCATGACTTTGCTGCTCGAGTGGCCCCATCCTCCGTTTCCCGCCCGCTACAGATCGTCGCCTGGCTCGTCTGCCTGCTGCTCACCCGACTCGCCGACGCCGCGCCCACCGGTCTGCCCGATGGTCTTTACGCCGAGATCGAAACGCCCCGCGGCGTCCTCATCGCCCGCCTCTTCCCTACGCACGCGCCGCTCACCGTGACCCACTTCGTGGGCCTCGCCGAAGGCACGCTCGGCCCGCGGCGCGGCCGACCCTTCTTCGACGGTCTCACCTTCCATCGCGTGGTGCCCGGCTTCGTCATTCAGGGCGGCGATCCCCGCGGCGACGGCGAAGGCGGCCCCGGCTACACGTTTCCCGACGAGTTCACCCCCGCCCTGCGTCACGACCGCGCCGGCGTCCTGTCCATGGCCAACAGTGGTCCCGATACCAACGGCTCGCAGTTTTTCATCACCCTGGCGCCGCACGAGCGCCTCGACTACCTGCACAGCGTCTTCGGCGAAGTGGTGGACGGCCTCGCGGTGCTCCCACTCGTCGAACAAGGCGACACGATGCACGTGCGTATCCATCGCGTGGGCACGGCAGCCCGGGCCTTCAGGGCGGATCAGGCAAGTTTCGACCGCCTTGTCGCCGCCGCGCCCAAAGCCCATCCGCCCACGCTCGACGATCCCGATCAGCAGCTGCCGCAACAGCCCGACTGGGCGCGCATCCTCGGTCACAAGCTGGACAACCTGCAGCGCTTCGGCGGCGCGCCGCTGCACATCGTCCTGCACCGGACGCTGCCGCCCGAGCGCAACGGGCCCGCACTCGCCGCCGATCTCGCCCGCCGCGCCGGCATCACGACCGGCGGCCTCGCCGCGATCTACATTGCCGACAGCCACCTTTGGTTTCTCGCGGCCGGCACCGAAACCCGCTCACGTCTGACGCGCGACGGCGAGACGCCCGCCGCAGCCCGGCATCGCCTGCTCGCCGCCATCGACGCCGTGGCCGATGCGGCCATCGCGGAGCGCTACGGGGAAAACCCCGTCCCGCCCGAACAATTTTGCAAGCGCCACCTCGACGCCCTGATCGACACCCTCATCCCCTACCTGGAGCCGCGTCCTCCCGGGCGGTGGGGCCGGACCACGCGCTCGTCGCCGCGTTTGCCTTTCCGCGGAGCGAAGCTCAAGGTGCCCGATCCATGCGCGCATTTCGCACCCTCATTGTTCCCGCCCTGTTCGGTCTCGCCCTGCTCACGATCGCCCTCGTGACCCGCTCGGGCAAACTCGCCCGCGAGAATCCCGGAGCCCCGATCAACAGCGCCATGCGGGAAGCCATGAATCTCATGACCCTGCCGCCCGCCGACGAGGCCGCCGTGCGCCAGCAGTTTCCCGCCGCCCGGATCACGTCCACCGGCCTGCGCTACGTCGTCACCCGACCCGGCGACGGCACCACTCGCCCCGCCCGGGGCCAAACGGTCGCCGTGAACTACGAGGGCACCTTTCTCGACGGCACCCCGCTGGACCGCAGCGAGAAGGGTGCCCCTTACCGCTTTCAGGTTGGTCGGGCGCAGGTCATCCCGGGCTGGGATGAAGCGATTCTCGATATGACCGAAGGGGAAAAACGCACCCTCATCGTCCCCTACTGGCTCGCCTACGGGGAAAAGGGCGTGAAGGGCCACATCCCGCCCAAGAGCACCCTCATCTTCGATATCGAACTTGCCGAGGTCGCTCCCGCCGAAGGCCCTTGAAAACCCCGCGCGGCGCCGGCCCCACGAACCGGCACCAATGCCGTCAGCCTCTCCTGTATTTCAAGTGAGTTGCATCCCTTAGGGGCTCTGGGTACTCCTGCCCATGCCATTCAGACGGCTCGGTAAACAATCGGTAAACCGGCTGCGTCCACTCCCCAACTGAGTTGAGAACGAGTCGCTTGCGACTTTCAACTCCGCCATGCTTGCGTTGATGCCGCACGGGGTTTGCTACGTCTGGGACCTGCGTCTCGTGTGGTTGCACGCCTGCGCCGATGGCCTCATCGCCCTGGCCTACTTTTCCATTCCCGCGGCGATCTTTTACGTGCTGAGACGTCGGCCGGACTACCCCTTTCGCGGCACGATTCTGGGCTTCGGCATCTTCATCAGCGCCTGCGGCCTCACCCACGTCCTGGAGATTGTCTCGATCTGGCAACCGATCTACTGGACCAGCGGCTTCGTCAAAGCCGCGACGGCCGTGATCTCCCTCACCGTGGCCGTCACCGTCTGGCGCATGCAGGTTCTCTTTCTCGCCGCGCCCACCCCCGAACACTATCGCCGGCTCAGCGAGGAACTCGACCAGCTCGTGCGCGAACGTACCACCGATCTCACCACCACCAACGCCCGCCTGGCCGCCGAGATCGAACAGCGTCGCTCCGCCGAAAAATACTCCGAGGATCTCAATCAGACCCTCTTCGAACGGGTGGCCGAGCTGCACACCCTCATCGACATCCTGCCGGCCGGGGTCGCCATCGCCACCGACCCGCAATGCCATGAGGTGCGGCACAATCGGGCCTTTGCCCGCCTTTTCGAGCTCGAAGACCGCGCCCACCCGCTCGACGACCCGCTCGACCGGCGCGAGTTCAACGCCGTGCGCGTGTTCCGGGACGGGCTCGAGCTGCCGGTCCCGGAACGCCCCATGCAGCGCACCGCCGCCACCGGCCGGCCCGCGCACGACATCGAGCTGCGCCTGCTGCTGCCCAGCGGAGCCGAACGCGAGGTGCTGGTTTCGGTCGAACCCCTGCTCGACGTCGAGCGCCGCACTCGCGGCTGCGTCGCCGTCTTCCAGGACATCACCGCCCGCAAGCAGGAGGAGCACGACCTGCGCCTCGTCATCGAAGCCGCGCCCAACGCCATGATCATCGCCGGCCCGGACGGCCGTATCATACTCGCGAATACGGAGGCCCACCGCCTCTTTGGCTACGCCGGCTGCCCGCTCCGCGGTCAGCCCCTGAAACTCCTCCTGCCCGACTGCCCGCGCGAATACCACCAGCACCTTTACCAAGGCCTTGCCGCCACCCCCACTCGCCGCGCCATGGGCTCCGGTCGTGAACTGTTCGGACTGCGCCGGGACGGCGAACAGGTGCCGCTCGAGATCGGGCTCAACCCCATCAACCTTTCCTCCGGACCCGCGGTGCTCGCCTCCATCATCGATCTCACCGACCGCAAACGCGCGGAGGAGGAGCGGCTGCAGTTCGAACGGTCGATGCATGAAACGCAGAAACTCGAGAGTCTCGGCGTGCTCGCCGGCGGCATCGCCCACGACTTCAACAACCTGCTTACCGGCGTCCTCGGCCACAGCTCGCTCCTGCGCCTCGACTGCGCCGCCGCCCTGCCCGAGGCCCTCGAGTCGATCGAACAGATCGAAACCTCCGCCGAACGCGCCGCCGACCTCTGCCAGCAACTCATGGCCTACGCCGGCAAGGGCCGTTTTGAACAAAAGCCGCTCGACCTCAGCCAGCTCGTCACCGAGACGGGCAAGTTGCTCGATGTCTCCGTCGGCAAGGTAGCACGCCTCGCCTTCCACCTCGCCCCTTCGCTCCCGGCCGTCGTGGGCGACGCCACCCAGATCCGTCAGGTGCTGATGAACCTCGTGATCAATGCGTCCGAGGCGGTTGAACCCAAGGTCGGCACGGTCACGGTTACGACCGGCTTGGTGCAGGCCACCGCCGATTACCTCACCTCGCTCGAACTGCCCAACGACCTGCCACCGGGACCCTACGTCACCCTCGAGATTCAGGACAACGGTCGGGGCATGGACGACGCCACCCGCGCGCGCATCTTCGATCCCTTCTTCACCACCAAATTCACCGGCCGGGGCCTCGGCCTGGCGGCGGTGCAGGGCATCGTGCACGGGCACGGCGGAGGCATCCGCGTCTACAGCGAACCCGGTCGCGGCACGCTGTTCAAGGTGCTGCTTCCCGCCGCCAGGGACGCCGCGCCCCGCGAGGAATCGCCCCCCCGACAACCTGCGGAATCCCTGCATGGCCGGGTCCTCGTGATCGACGACGAACCCGCCGTGCGCCGCCTGGCCGGGAGCGCTCTGCGCCGGCTGGGGTTCGAGGTGCAGCTTGCCGACTCCGGCCCCGCCGGCCTTGACCGCGTGACGCCGGACCCCTCGGCCTTCGACTTGGTGCTCGTTGATCTCACCATGCCCGACATGGACGGGGACGCCGTCATCCAGGAGTTGCGCCGCCTGGCGCCAACACTTCCCATTCTGCTCATGAGCGGGTTCAACGAGCAGGACACGATCCAGCGGATCGGTCACCGTCAGCCCGACGCCTTCCTGAGCAAACCGTTCACGATCGACGACCTGCTGGAAAAGGTCCGGCGTTGCCTCCATCGTACCGAGATCGCACCCGCGCGCCCGGCCGGCGAAACCCCTTCACAAGCCGAGGTATGAGCCGTGTTGCTTGAGCCAGCCTTCGGCTTCCTCCCAGCGATCGCACACCTCCGCCACGGCCCGCCAGAAACGCTTGGAGTGATTCATCTCCCGCAGGTGCATCAGCTCGTGGTAAATCACGTAGTCGCTCACCCACGGGGGCGTCTGGATGAGCCGCCAGTTGAGCGAGATCACGCCGGCCTCGGTGCATGAGCCCCAGCGCGAGCGCTGGTTGCGTACCGCGACTTTCTTCACGTTCATCCGCGTGACCGCCGCGAGTTCCCAGGTGCGGGCCGGCAGCTCGATGCGGGCCCGGCGCAGAAACCCGGCCTCGAGCACCGGCCGTAGATCGCCTTCGAAATGCGGCACCCGAAACACGTCCGCGCCCAGGCACACCCGCGCCTGCGGAGACTCCGCCGCCCGGCGAATGACCGTCATTTCCCCCCGCCACAACAAGCGCGTGCCGATTGTCCAGATCTCGGCCTGCCGGGGCCGGCGACGATGACTTTCGCGGGCCCGGGCCAGCCAATCGGCGTGCTCCGCCACGAAGGCGCGCGCCGCCCGTTCGCTGCCACGCGCCGGGATCGTGGCCACCGCGACGCCATCGCGTCGCAGCGTAAGCCGATAATGCTTCGCGCGCGGATTGCGCTCGAAGACGATCGGAGGCGGCAGTGCCGGTTCGCGTTCGTCGGCGTCGATCCAGGTGAAGTCAGGCCCCTCCACCGCCGGCGGCGCGACGGCCTCCGCCCGCGGTTCACGCGTGGCGGCGAAAGCAAACAAGTCGAGTTGTTCCGCGCCATTCTTGATGGAGGCTGCCTAAACCGCCAAATCGAAGCCGTAAAGTCCCCGCCAAAATTTTCCGCCCCAATCGGCGCGTTTCGCCGCACCAGCGCCTCCCCCCCTTCCACGGCGTTCCATCGCTTTGCCGGTGAACGCCGGCCTCCGGACGGCGTCTTGCCAGTGCGTCATCTCTCCCCCCCTCCACCGCAAGACCGCGTCCGGAGGCCACGGTCCACCTTCCATCCTCGGCGTTCCATTGCTTTGCCGGTGGACGCCGGCCTCCGGACGGCGTCTTGCCAGTGC
>CBFGUO010000056.1:0-33986 GCA_965652375.1 uncultured Opitutus sp. | reverse complement strand
GACCGCGTCCGGAGGCCACGGTCCACCGCATTCCTGCAAGGTGGACGTGGGCCTCCGGACCGCGTCGTTCCCTCTGCCCTCGGCCGCCAGCCCCCACTCCACCGCAGACCGCGTCCGGAGGCCACGGTCCACCGCATTCCTGCAAGGTGGACGTGGGCCTCGCCCCGGACCGCGGCGATCCGGACGGCGTGTTGCAGGGTGTCAACCTACCCGACTTCGCGTCGCTTCGCGCCCTTGGCGGTTGACAATCAGGTAGGGGGGCAGGGGGCGTTGCACGATTCCCAACCAGCTTTGACAGCACACGCCTTCCAACCCACGTTTCCGTCATGGCCACCGCAGCGAGTACGCTCAACTCCGTCGCCGACTACCGGGCACTGCCCGAGGACGGGCCGCGTCACCAACTCATCGACGGAGAACTCATCATGGCCCCAGCTCCCAACGTTTTTCATCAGATCATTGTGACCAATCTGCTGATGATCCTGCGTTCCTACCTTCGCAACCACCCCCTCGGCACCGTGCTTGGCGCGCCCTGCGACGTCTACCTCGACGACCACAACGTCTACCAACCCGACGTGCTTTACGTCGCCCGCGAACACGACGACCGCCTCCGCGAGGACGGCATCCACGGCACCCCGGATCTGGTCATTGAAATCCTTTCCCCCTCCAGCGCCGCACTCGACCGTCGCAAGCGCTCGCATTTTGCCGCCGCCGGCACGATCGAGTTCTGGCAAATCGATCCTGCCCTCCGGCAACTGCAACGCTTCGTCTTCGCCGAAAACCCCGCCAAGCCCGTGGAGCTGATCGACGAGCCGGAAACCTTCTCCTCTCCGCTCTTCCCCGGCCTCACGCTCGACACCACCGAGATCTTCCGCCCCCGCTGAGGGCCAATGCCGCTTCGTGTCTCTTCGCGTCCTTAGCGGTTCAATTCCAGTTCCTGATCTGCGGTTTTGCCCGCTGCCTTGGTCCCTGACGCGACCTTCATGAATACCCGGTGTGCCCCGGTCGCCCCGCGCAACCGGGGCTTGTTTTTTCCCGCCTCGCCTTCCTCACTCTCCGCTTTCCCGTTCATCTTCCCTGCTCCCCATGACCCAACCCGGCATCTTCATCGGCACCGACAGCGGTGCGACGACCTCCAAGACCGGCGGCATTTTCGCCGACGGCACCGTGATTTCCCACCAGCTGCGCCAGAGTTCCACCAACTCGCGGGACGGTACCGCCGCCGTCATCGCCGGCTGGGTCGAGGGCGTGAAGGGTTTCCTGGCCGATAACCATCTTTCCTGGGACCAGGTCCAGGGCGTCGGCCTCGCCCTGCCCGGCCCTTACCAAGCCTACGGCGTGCTCGATAAGTCAGCCAACCTGCCCGACAGCTTCATCGGCTGGAATTTCCTGGCCGACTACTCCGCGGCCCTCGCCGCCGAAGCGGGCCGCGTCATTCACGTCGCCACCGGCAACGACGGCGACCTCGGCGGCGTCGGCGAAGCCCACGCCGTGCGCGGCGACCGCAAGGTCGGCGTTGTCTTGCTTGCCCCGGGTTCCGGCCTCGGGTGCGCGTACGTCAACGCTGAAGGCCTGCACCTCGCCGGCGACAACTTCGCCGGGATGGAAGCCGGTCACATGCCCGCCCCGCTGCACCTTCTCGGCAACCCGCCCGTTTACACCTGCGGCTGCGGCAAGGGCTGGGGTTGCATTGAGGCCTACACCACCATCTCCGGCCTCCCGCAACTGCTGCGCGACACGCTCAAGCGCTACCCCGACCACCCGCTCGCCACATCCACCGCGCCCGAAAAGGACAAGGTGCTCGGCCTGCGCGGCCTCGCCCAGAAAGGGGATGCGCTCGCCCTCGACATCTTCGATTTCCAGGCCAAGGCCCTCGGCCTCCACGCCGCCAATCTCATCATCGCGCTCGACCCGGCCTACGTGGTCATCGGCGGCGGCCTGATCGACCCCGAGTCGACCACCCCCGAGTTTCGCCAGCGCTACCTCGACGGCATCCGCGATGCCGCCCGGCCCTACCTTTTCCCGCGTCAGCGCAAGAACGTGCAGTTCGTCCCCGCCACCCTCGGCGAGCTGTCGCAGTGCATCGGCGCCGCCTTCGTCGCCCGCGCCACGGTGCCCGCCTGAGCCGCCAGGCCCCCCAGCGTTCCCGGCGGCGCGGCCCCCCGCGCCCTGACGACTCCAGTGATTGTGCAACACTTTCGTGCGTCATGAAATCGGTCACCATTCGCGAGGCCCAGCACAATTTGGGCAGGATTCTGCTCGAGGTGGAAGCGGGCGCCACCATCCAAATCACCCGTCGGAAGACTCCGCTGGCCCGACTGATCCCGGAACCGTCGGGCAGCCGGTCGCACGCTGGCGTCGATTGGTCCGGGCATGCCGGCCGTCTCATCAAGCGGCGAAGCTCAGCCGCTGCCGGCAGCACCGATACCGTGCTCGACGACCTGCGCGGCGATCGATGAGTCCACTCTACCTCGACACCGGTCTGGTGCTCAAGCTGCTGGTGGATGAGCCGCACCGCTCGTACCCGCTGCCGTACGCTGGACTTGCTTCAGCTCGCCGCTGCCCGCCTCTTGGGAACCGCCGAGTTCGTATCGACCGATCGTCGGCAACTGGCCGCTGCCCGTCTAGTCGGCTTCGTTACCCACGATCTCTCCACCTGAAGCCAAAAGTCCCTTTACAGACGCAACCGAAGGCAACGGAGTGGCCAGGCCGTCACTTCATGCCTTCGTTCCCTTTGTTGCCTTCTGTAAAGCCGCTTCTGCTCGGTCTGTTCCTGGCCGTGGGGTCGACAGTCGCCGCCTCCGCCCAGGTCTACAAGGGCGCCATCGTGCTCGACGCTGCCACCGGCAACGTGCTCTTCGAGGACCAGTCCGACTACGTGGGTCCACCGGCGAGCGTCACCAAGCTCATGACCTTTCTGGTCGTGCACGACATGATCCGCAGCGGCGAACTCACCCTGCAAACGCCCGTCGAGGTTCGCGCCGAGGATGCCAACATGGGCGGCACGCAGGTATGGCTCAAACACCGCGAAGTCTTTCCCGTCGAAGAGCTGCTCTTCGCCCTCATGATCCAATCGGCCAACGACGCCGCCCACGCCCTCTCCCATGCCGCCGGCACCACCCGCGCAGAGTTCGTTGCCCGCATGAATGCCCGCGCCCAGCAGCTCGGCATGACCGACACGATCTGGCGCACGCCTCACGGCCTGCCGCCGCGTTCGCGCCGCCTCGACGAGTCCGATCTCACCTCGCCGCGCGACCTCGCCCGACTTTCCCTCGCCCTCCTGCGCGAAACCGACGTCCTGCGCTACACCGCGATCGAACGCCGCCCTTTCGGCGAAGGCGCGCGCGAGAAGCCAGTGATGATGGACAACCACAACAACCTCATCGGACACGTGCGCGGCGTCGACGGACTCAAGACCGGTTTCACCCGCTCCGCCGGCTTCTGCCTCGCCGCCACCGCGCAGCGCGAGGGCCGCCGCGTCGTCGCCGTCATCATGGGCAGCCCGTCCTCCAAGGAGCGCGACATCAAGATGGCCGAACTGCTCGAAAAGGCCTTCGCCCGACTTCCCCCCGGGCCCATCCAGCCCGCCCCGCTGGAGGATCAGCCCCGACGTCTCCGCATGCAGGCCGTGCCGGAACCCGCGTCCGCGCCGCCCCCCGCCCCGACCACCGAAACCGAACGCGATCTGACCGTGCCGGAGATTCGCATCACCCCGGTTGCTCCCGAGCGGGGAACGGCTCCCCCACCGGCCGACGAACCGCCCACGGTGAAGTTCGAGTTGCCCGAGTAACCCGTAGCGGCGGCTTCAGCCGTCCACTGCACCACCCCGGAGGAACCGGTCGACGCCGGACCTACTCCTTGCCCTGCCTCACTTCCGCTTCAGGTGCAGGAACAGTTTGTCGCCCGCGTAATACTCAAGGTAGTTGGCCGAGGTCTGAATGCGATCGGTCCAGGTGTTGGCGGCGCGGCCGGCGTTTTCCTGGGCGACCAGCACTTCGTCACCGGTGAACCACTTCCGATAGGCGGCGCCTTTTTGCATGGATATCTTCATCGTGAGCTGATCGTTCCGGTGATCGGGCTGCAGCTTGATGAAGATGTCATCGCCGCTCACGCGCACGTCCTGCACGATCGCCTCGTCGAAGACGATCGCCTCCCACGGCCCCCAGATGCGCGGCTTGGGGGCGTCATCCGCCCGCAAGGCGGAGAGCGCAGCGATGAACAAACCAAGGCTAAGCAGCGAAAGAAAGCGGAAGCGGTTCATGGGGATCGACGCTGCCACGCCGCGCCGCCGCGGCAAGCCGCAGGTACACCGGAAATTGTAGCGACCGAATCGGCCCTCGTTGCTCGGGCAGGACGCAAGGCCAGCCGGAGGCCCGGGTTCGGAGTGTCCGATGTCGCTTTGCTCGGTACCACCTTCAGGCGGCGGCACCTGCTCCGACCGCCTGAAGGCGGAACTCCAAACGAGCTATCCGCGATGCAGGACGCCCCGCGTCGAGGCCTGCCCCCGGTCGGGAGAGCGTCCTACTCCGTCGGATACGCGCCGACCTGGCCGGCCTCGGCCCCGATGAGTCTGGCCACCGTGGGCGGAATCGCTCCGCCGGCCTGCGCCGCCGGGAAGGCCTGCAGCAACTCGAGCCGGCGCAGCTCCAGCCCATGGAAGAGCGGACCGCGATAGCCGATGAATTCGACGCCGTGCGGATCGACCGCCGGCACCACCGCCTGCAGGTCGGCCAGGGTGGCGAACTTCGCCTCGGCATCCTCGTCGTCGGGCACCGGCGCCCAGGTGAAGAGCTTCGCCGGTGTTTCGCCCAGGCGCACGTAAACGTTGTGATCAAACACCACCTGCTGATCGGCCAGACGGGCGGCCAGGGTGGCCTCCTGCTGCACGCGCACGACACCGTCCTCCACCTTGCCATCGGTGACGAAGAGGTTGTTGCGCACCTCGTGGCCAATCCGCTCGTGGACGTCGGGACCACTGGCCGGATGCCAGTCGAAGTGATCGCCCTGCGCGCTGCGGCTGGTGCGGGTGATGCGCATCGAGGAATTGAGAAAGGTGTTGTTGTAGATCTTCGCGTCGGAGCTGTTGAGGATCCATGCGTCGCTGTTGACGAAGACGTTGCCGGCGACCGTCACGCCCTTGGATATCTCGAAGAAGAAGCCGTTGTAGCCGTCCTGGATCCAGTTGTTGATGAACACGCCGTCGACGTTGCCCACGTCATACCAGATGCCGTTGGAGCCGGGATTGTCCATGAGCAGGTTGTCGCGCACGACGACGCGGCGGGTCTGGTTGAAGATCTTCACCGCCGCCGGGAAGTAGCCCTGGATGCCCTCGACGTTGTTGCGGCGGAAAATGTTCTTCTCCAGCAGCGCGTCGTCCGACGCCAGGATGAAGATGCCCTCGGTGCTGGTGTCGCTGATGAGGTTGTGGCGGAACACCATGTTGTCGCCGCGGAAGTAGCCGGCGACGCGGGAGCAGTGCGTGATGGTGCAGTGTTCGAGGGTGGTGCCGATGACGTCATTGCCGTGTTTGGACTCCGGCGAAATTTCCTCGGGATCGTAGCCGCCGATCTCGATGGCGCGGTAGGCGTATTGCGTCAGCGTGAGGCCGCGCATCACGAAGCCCTTGCCGTCACTGGCTTTGCCGTGCACCTCGCCGGTCGTGCGGGTGATGGCGTTGTCGAAGGCGGTGATCTCCACCTCGTGCTCGGCCGGATCGACCGCGAGGTAGATGTGGCCGGCGTCATAATCGACCGAGAACGTGCCCTCCTTCACGTCACCTTCCCAACCGACCGTTTTGAGGGGCTGGCCGTCGACGAAGACCATGTCGTTGTTGAAGAGCCACTGTGGCGTCGTGGCCCCAAAGGTACCGCGGGTCCACCACGGCTGCGGCTTCAGCGGAAAGAGATGGTCCCACTTGATGCGATAGAGACCGTTCCGCTGTTTCACGGCCTGGTCCGGCTGCACGACGAAAGTGCCCTTGAGCACCGGTTGCTCGTCGGCGTGCGGCTGGAGCGTAATGCCTTGGTTGAGCTGCAGGTTGCCGGTGCGGTAGGTGCCGCCGCGCAGGATGATCGCATCACCGGTAACAACCCGGGCGATGGCGGACTCAAGCGTGGTGGGCGCATCGAGCGCAGACCCGGCAGCCTCGGAGTCACCATCGGGAGCCACGTAAAAGACGGTACCCGCCGTCGCGGGCGGCGCGTAGTTTTGTTGAATCGGGCCGTAAGGGCCGCCCGAAGGCGCGGCCACGGCCGAGCCGGCGAGCACGCCAAGAGCAGCGACGCAGGAGAGGAAGAATCGGGGCGGGGTCATGGGAGGGCGAACGAACAACGGAGCGGGCAAAGCACCGCGGCGCAACCGAAGCCGCTCACCAAACTATAGAACCGTGGTGCGACGCCCAGCGTTGACCCCGCCTGCGCGGCCGCTTCGGATGCCCGCCGATGTCCGCTTCCGAGCCCGCGAAACCGTCACAACGAGTCGCCGCCGCAATGGTCAACACCCTCGTCATCTTCGCCTTTGCCGCGGTGGCGGAGTGGATTGCCGCCACGTCGACCGCGCCCGATCCCGCCACGCGCGCCTATGTCGCGGTGCAGGCCCTGTTCGGCCTGTCCTTCATCTTCTGGCTCCTGTGTGGGCAGACCCGCAGCAGCCCCGGCCTCGCCCTGCTGCGGCTCAAGCTGGTCTCGGCGCAGAACCCGGCGGAGCGGCCGTCGCTGGTGACGGCCCTCCTGCGACCGATGCCGTTCTTCCTCATCGCCGCGCTGGTCATCGTGCCGCCCGTGATGATCGCGCCGAGTTTCGCGGCCGTCCGTTTCATCCTCGTCCTGCTCGGCGCGCTCTTCCTCGGCGCCAACGCCACCCCCATCTGGACCGGCAACGACCGCCGCTCCCTGCTCGACAAATGGCTCAAGGTCCGCGTCGTGCGGAAGTAAGCCCTCCCCATCTTTCTCTTTCCTCTTTCCCTTTATCTTGGCGGATTGTCGCTGCGCTCGGAACTCCCCGCAAAGCGAGTGGCGGACGAATTCCGGCCCGTGGGGAGAAAGAGAAAGATAAAGAGGAAAAAATAAAGACGGCGGCGTTGGCGTTTCGCTGCCGCGGCTTACGCCCGCTTGCCGCGCTCGATCAGCTCCACGATCGCGTCCACGTCGTAAACGCAGCCGCCCCAGCTGCCGCCACTCGCGCTCTGCAAAGCCGCCCACAACCGCGTGTCGGCCGGCACCCGCGGATCGGGTTTTAATGCCGGATTGATTTCGCGCCGCGCCAGATCCTTGGCACTCGCGCCAACCAGATCGACCGTTCCCTCCAGCGTCCGCGTGTCGATGCGCAATCGCAGGTGATCACCGTCGCGCACCTTGCCGATGGGGCCACCGGCCCAGGCTTCGGGGCTCACGTGCCCGATGCAGGCGCCGGTTGAAACGCCGGAGAACCGCCCGTCCGTCACCAGCGCGATGCGGTCGCCGCCCTTCACATGTTTGAGCGCCGAGGTGACCTGATAGGTCTCGGGCATCCCGGACCCCGGACCGATCCCGATCAGCACCATGATATCGCCGGGCTGCACCGCGCCGGCCTTGATCGCCTCGATCGCCTCCGCCTCGCTCGCAAACACTCGCGCCGGCCCCGCGTGGTCGTAAACGCCCTGCGCATCGAGCCGTTGCGGTGCGATGGCCGTGCTCTTCACCAGCGCCCCCTCTGGCGCCAGATTGCCGCCGAGAAAGGTCACCGTGCTCGCCAGACCCCGTTCGCGCGCGCGCCCGGCCGACATGATCACGTCGTCCGGATCGATCCCGTCGAACTCGCGCAACTTCTCGCGCAGCCGCGCGCGTCGTTCGCTGCCTTCCCACCAGGCCAGGTTTTCGCCCAGCGTGCGACCCGTCACCGTCGGCGCGTCGAGCCGCAGCAGGCCCAGCTCCCGCAAGTGCAGCATCATCTCGGGTACACCACCCGCCAGGAAAACCTGCACGGTGGCAAAGTGCCGCGGACCATTGGGCAACGCATCGACGAGACGCGGCACTTCGCGGTTGATGCGCGACCAGTCGGCAACGGTCGGGCGCGGCAGCCCGGCCGCGTGCGCGATCGCCGGGATGTGCAGCACCAGATTGGTCGAGCCGCCCACCGCCGCATGACAAATCATGGCGTTGTGCAGCGAGTCCTCGGTGAGAATGTCCCGTGTGGTCCGGCCCGCCTGCTCCAGCCCCATCAGTGCCAGCGCCGAACGCCGCGCCAGGTCGCGCCAGATGGGCGCGCCCGACGGACTGAGGGCCGCGTGCGGCAGGGCCAGCCCCAGCGCTTCGGCCACGACCTGCGTCGTCGCCGCGGTGCCCATGAACTGGCAGCCGCCGCCCGGTGAACCGCAGGCGCGGCAGCCCATCTCCGCGGCGTGATCGAGCGAGATCTCCCCGCGGGCAAAGCGCGTCGCGAGCGTCTGTACCTTGGCCGTGTCCTCCGCCTCCTCGGCCAGCAGGGTCACTCCGCCCGGCACCAGCACGGTGGGCAGGTCGGGCGAACCGGCCAGCGCCATCAGCATCGCCGGGAGGCCTTTGTCGCAGGTGGCCACGCCCAGTACCCCGCGGCGGGTGGGCAGCGAGCGAATCAACCGTCTGAATACAACCGCGGCATCATTGCGGTAAGGCAGGCTGTCGAGCATGCCGGCGGTGCCGTTGGTGCGGCCGTCGCAGGGATCGCTCACATAGGCCGCAAACGGAATCGCGCCGTGCGCCGCAAACACCTTGGCCGCCTCCTCCATCAACAGACCCACCTCCCAGTGACCCGTATGGTAGCCGAGCGCGATCGGCTGACCGTCGGGCGCGCGCAGCCCCCCCTGGGTGCTCAGCACGAGGAACTGCTTGCCCCGCAGCTTGGCGGGGTCCCAGCCCATGCCGGCGTTCTGCGTCCAGCCGAAGAGTTCGCCGCTCGACATGGCCCGCAACTGCTCGGCGCCCAGCGGCAGCCGACCGGTGGGGCCCGGCGCCGTGGTGCGGAGCTGGTAGACCGACGAATCGCCCGACTCGAGAATGGGATCGACACTCATCGCAAATAACCGGCGCGGCGGGACGACGCCGCTCAGGCGACCACGTTCACCAGCGTGCCGGCCGGTTCGATCGTGATGCGGATCTCATCGCCGGACTGCAGGGTGAAATCATCGGGGGGAACGACCCCCGTGCCGGTCATGAGAAAGGCCCCGCAGGGGAAGGTGTTGTCGCGGAACAACCACTCGGCGAGCGAGGCCAGCGGACGCTTGATCTGGTCGATCCGGGTATCGCCCTGGAAGACGGTCGCGCCACGGCGCACGATCTCGAGCGCGATGACCGTTTCGGGCGCCGGAAGCGTATCCGTTACCACGATACACGGACCGATCGCCGCACTCCTGGCATAGCTCTTGGCCTGCGGCAGGTAGAGCGGGTTTTCGCCCTCGATGTCGCGCGAGCTCATGTCGTTGCCGACGGTGAAGCCGAAGATGCGGCCGCTCGAGCTGATCGCGAGGGTGAGCTCCGGTTCGGGCACGTTCCAGTTGGAATCGGAGCGGATGCGCACCGCGCCGCCCGGTTCGGCCACGCGCTGCGGGGTGGCCTTGAAAAACAGCTCGGGCCGAGGCGCATCGTAGACCCGGTCGTAGAAGTCGCCGCCACCCGCATCCTTGCTCTCCTCCATGCGCGCCGTGCGGCTGCGGTAGTAAGTGACGCCCGCGGCCCACACCTCCTGGTTCTGGATGAGCGGCGTCGGCGCGCCCGGACTCTCGACAACCACGCCCGAGGCGAAGGCATCGCGGGTGGCCGCCACGGTATCGGCCGCGGTGAACAGCGCATCAAAACCAAAATCGACCGGGGCCTGCTTGAACACGCCCTCGTTTTCAATGACGAGGGTGCCATCGGAGGGGTAAACGCGATAACGGGATGACATAGGGCGCGCAGCGAAACCGATCGGCGCACAGAACACACCCCAAAAACCGCCGCCCCTCGGTCTATGTTTTGAACGTTGGCCAGCCGTCCCCCTGCCCCCGGGAACGAGTCGCGGGGCAACGCGCCCCGTCCCCAGATCGGCCACAACGCAAACGGACGGGACGTCCGTTCTCCACCCATCCACTGCAACGCGCCCTTGGAGAACGGACGTCTCGTCCGTTTGCGTTGCCTCTCGGCCAACGTTGAGCGTGCCGCGGTTGGTCCCCGACACCGTTCACCGCTTGCCTGCAGCATGCCCCGCCCGATGTTCCGCCTGATTGTCCTTCTTTTCGCCCTCGCCGGCCTCGCGACTACCCGGCCAGCGCGCGCCGCCACCCCCTCGACCGTCACGCCCACCGATTCGCGCCTCTCGATCATGGGCCGCACGGCGCCCGCGACCGACGGCGGACTCACCTTCGCCTACCCGGCGGTCACCCTGCGTTTCCGTTACGCCGGCAGGGCGCCCACGCTGCACTTCACCGCCAGCAATGCCGACAGCTCCTTCAACCTGTCCTGCAACGGCTGGCAACCTGTGACGATCCGGCTGGCCGCCGGCGTCAACTCCCTTGCCCTGCCCCTGCCGCCGGCACCGCCCGAGGGCTGGGTCGTCGAGCTCGTGCGACGCAACGAAGCCTGGATGGGCACCGTGGAATTCAACGGTCTCACGCTGCCGGAGGGCGGGTCGTTGCTGGAGGCGCCGCCATTGCCACCACGCAAATTCCTACTCATCGGCGACTCGGCTCCGTGCGGGGAGTTCATCGAACGGTTTCCGCCCGAGGACCTCGCCTCTCATCCGCACACGATCAACGCCGGCCGCGCCTTCGGTGTGCTTCTGGCGCGCTGGCTCGACGCGCAGTACCACATCGTCGCCTATGGCGGCCGCGGCATCGTCACCGACTGGGCCGGCCGTACCGAAACGAACAACGCGCCCCAGTTTTTCCCGCTGGCCGATCCCGACGATCCCACCGCGCGCTGGGACCACGACCGCTACCAGCCTGACGTGATCCTCATTCACTTCGGCATTGCCGACTTTCTGACCAAGCCGGTCGACAATGCCGCCTACATCGCCGCGTGGAACGCCTTTCTGGACCAGGTGCGCGCAGCCCATCCGGAGGCACCGATCGTGATCACCGAGGCCGTGCAACTGAGCGACGTGCCCGGCACGCCGCGCCAAAAGCTCCGTGCGCAACTGCGCGAATGTCTCGAAGCCGTCGTCGCGCTCCGCCACCGCCAAGGGGACAGGCGGGTAAGTTTCACGCCCCTGCGCCATCAGCCCGGCGGCCCGAGCGATCCGCATCCCATCGCCTTTCAACACGAGCAGATCGCCCTCGACCTGCTGCCGGCGATCAAAGCGGCAACCGGTTGGTAAATCGGCACATCGCACTTGCAGGCACGGCGCCCGCGCACACACTTCGGGTCCGGCATCGAACAGGTCTCGATGGAAACCCGCTTCCGCCCGACCGGGAAATAGCGCGTCTTTTAAATAGCGTAGCCGGTGTAAACGTAGGGGTTTCGTTCACCGAAACCCGCCACGTTGGAGTGGTGCTCCATCGAATCGTGCCACCAGCTCCGATCTCCGACATCGTCGGCCTACCCCCGCACGCGTCGATAGAGCGCTTCGTATTGCGGCACGATGCGTTCGGTCGCAAAGGCCTCGCGCGCCCGCTTCTTGGCCGCCTCGCCCAGCCGCACCCGCAGCGCGTCGTCGTCCAGCAGCCGCGCCAGCGCCTGCGCCACCGCTTCGCTGCTGCCAGCGGGCACCAGCAGCGCCGTTTCCTCGTCCGTCATCACCTCCGGAATACCGCCGACCCGCGTCGAGACACTCGGACAGCCGAAATTGGCCGCCTCCAGAATACTCAGGCAAAAGCTCTCCGAGTCCGACGTGAACAGGCCGACGTCGGCCGCCTGCAGGTAGTCCTCCACCACCGCCACACTCTCGCGCAGCACGACCGTGTCCTGCAGGCCGAGCTGCCGCACCAGGCCCTGGTAGGGCGTGAAGGATCCGCCGGCCAGCACCACCACCTTGAATCGCTCGCGCTGCGGCACGCGCGCCAGGGCGTTGAGCAGGACATCGATGCGCTTCACGGGCCGCAGGTTCGACAAATGCAGCACCAGCTTCTGGTCCGCCTGCAGGCCGAGTTCCTGTCGCACCGCTTCGCGGCTGCGGGAGGCCGGCCGCGGATCGAAAAAATTGTGGATCACGTCGATCTCCCGCTGCACGCCCATCAATCGGTGCGTCTCGCGTCGCAGGAAATCGGATACGGCGGTCACGGCGTCCGACTGTTCCAACGCGTAGCGGATGGCCGGCGCGTAACCGGGATCGCGCCCGAGCAGGGTCGTGTCGGTGCCGTGCAGGGTCGTCACCACCGCCGGTCGTGCGCCGTCGGGCAGCATCGAGCGGGCCAGGATCGCCGCCGTGGCGTGCGGCACCGCATAGTGAGCATGGAGGATATCGAGCCGGAAGGTCTGCGCCACGTCCGCCAGTTTCACCGACAGCGGCAGCGTGTAATCCGGGTACTTGAACAGCTCGTAGTTGCTGATTTCCACCGGATGAAAAAACACCCGTTCATTGCCCGGCTTCAGTCGGAACGGACGCTCGTAGCTGATGAAGTGCACCTCGTGTCCGCGCGCCGCCAGTTCGTCGCCGAGACTGGACGCGAGAATGCCGCTCCCGCCGACCGACGGGTAACAGATGATGCCGACTCGGAGGAGCGAAGCCTCAGTCATGATGCTTCCTCCCATTGTCCGGCTCCAGCGCTACCATCGTCACCAGCCACCGCGATGAACGGACGAGGACGTCCGTTCTCCAAAACAACCGCACCGCTCCGCTGGAGAACGGACATCTTGTCCGTTCGTTGTGGCGGGACCAGCGAGGCAAAGCGCTGCGGCGCGCCGACAAGCGGCGGCCCTACATTTCGGCGCTGGGGCTGTTTCCTCATCGCACTTTAAAAATGGCGGCTGCCGCGGCCGAGTTCGTCGAGGTCCGATACGATCAACGGATCGTTGGGATAAAGCGCAATCGCGTGGCCGCCGCCGGCGTTTTGACCGAGCAGGCTGGCGCGGGTGATCTGCAGGGCGCCGTAGTCACGCGTTTTCATCTGCGAGGCGTGTGCCGCCATGGCTTCGCGCCAGACCGCGACATCTTCATCCGTGAGCGCGTAAAGGATCGCTTGCCGATCCCGCGGAGCAGCGTCCGGTGTCACCGCATAATACAGCAGATGCCGGATGGTGTGCCGCGGCAGGTCCCGGAGCGCCGCCAGGCCGCCGTAGCGTGCGAGCCGCGCGGCATCCCGGGTCATGCGGCCGACGGCGGCGTGATCGGGATGCTGGTTCTCCTCGGTGGTGAGCGTGAGCACGATCCCGGGTTTCACGCGGCGGATGATGGCGGCAATCGTGCGGGCGCCGGCGCGGCTGTTCTCGATGTTGGCGTCGCCACCGAGATCGATCCACTCGAGCGTCGCGCCCAGTTTCGCAGCGGCGGCCTCGGCCTCCTGGGTGCGAAGCTCGGGCGTGCCGTTGGTGCCGGACTCGCCGCGCGAGCCGACCACCAGGTGTACGGGCCGGCCGCGGCGGGCCTCGGCTGCGAGCACGCCGCCGGCACCGAATTCGATGTCGTCGGGGTGGGCACCGATCGCGAGCAGGGGTTCAGACGGGGAGCTGGGCATGGGCTTCGCTGGAGAGATCGATTTCGTCGCGGGCCACGAAGGTGATGTCGGGTGCATCCTCGACGCGCAAGTAGGCTTGTTCGCCCGCACCGGCGATGTA
This sequence comes from uncultured Opitutus sp., assembly GCA_965652375.1. GTDB lineage: Bacteria > Verrucomicrobiota > Verrucomicrobiia > Opitutales > Opitutaceae > Actomonas. The sequence goes on along the minus strand of CBFGUO010000056.1, from coordinate 20,289 downwards.
GTGCGTGCAGTGCAGGACCGACTGCATCCAGCGCAGCCGGGAGTCGCGGGCGGGACTGATCTGCGTCTTCGTATAGTCGCAGGCCGGCAGCGTGCGCCAGGACGTGCCGCCCTGGTGCAGGCGCAGGTCGCCGTCGATGCAGCGGGCACGCACGATTTCACCCTCGCACGGGACATCGACATAGTAGTCGTCGATCGCGCAGGCGGCTTCGCGCACGGCCGGATCGCCGGAGCGCACGACCCGCACGCCCTCGAGCATTCCCATGGCACGGTAGAGCTCGAGGCAGAAGTCGGCGACGTTGTCCGCCTGCGCGGACTTGAAGGCTTCGATCGCGGCCGGCTCCGCGTAGGCGCCGAGTTGGCGCGCGGTGTTGTCCGGCCAGTCCGGCAGCACGCGCTTGGCGTAGAGCGGGCTGTATTTGCGCTGGAGTTTGTTGGCGAAAGTGAAGTTGAAGGTCATCGCCTCACCCGTCTTGAGGTGCCGCAGCGTCGTCTGGGTCTCGCGGGGATCGTGATCGGCGTCGTGGTAGAAGAACACGATTTCGCCCCCCAGTTCGCGCTGCAGGCGCCGCGCCGTCAGCACCTTTGCCACCAGGAAGCGGCGCGGAAAGAAGCCGCAGGGCTGCTGCCCAAAGGCGATCACCGGCGGAGAGTTCATGCGCGGGCGGCCGGCTTCTGGCCGGGCAGGAAGGTCTGCAACGCAAGGCTAAGGCAGACGGCCAGGCCACAGCCGATGAAATTATACCAGAGGTAGCTGATCTCGAGCTGGAAGAAAAAGATGATGACCAGCGTCTGCGCCACGATGGCGGCCCAGAACACCGCCGTGCCGCGCACATGCTTGAGGAAGAAGGCGACCAGGAACACGCCGAGCACGACGCCGTAGAAGATCGAGCCGAGGATGTTCACCGCCTCGATGAGGTTCTCCACGAGGTTGGCAAAAAGCGCGAAGGCGATGGCCACGACGCCCCACAGCGCGGTGAACCATTTCGAGGCGGTGAGGCTGTGCGCGTCATCGGCCTCGGGCCGCCAGATGTGACGGTAGAAATCGACGGTCGTGGTCGACCCGAGCGCGTTGAGCTCGGACGCAGTCGAGGACAGCGCGGCGCAGAAAATAACGGCGACGAGCAGGCCCACGAGGCCGTGCGGCAGCTCGTCCAGCACGAAGGTGATGAAGACGTAATCGGCGTCGTTGGCGGCAAGTTCGGCGTTGGCTTCCGTAAGAGCCGTCTTGGCCTCGGCGCGAATGGCCTCCGCCTCGGCCCGGGCCGCGAGCATGGTCGCGCGGGCGGCCGCGAGCTGCGTCGGATCCGCTTCGTTCCGCGCAGCAAGGTAGCCTTCGATGGCCGCTTTCTTTTCGACCTGCGCGGCCGTGAAGCGTTGTTCGATATCGGAGAATTTGGCACCGTCCTTGCCGTCGACCTGCTGTTGCCAGACGGCTTCGTTGAAGAAGACGGGCTGGCGCTCGAACTGGTAGAACACGAAGACCAGCACGCCGAGCAGCAGGATGAAGAACTGCATCGGGATCTTGAGCACCGCGTTGAACATGAGGCCCATGCGGCTCTCGCGCAGCGAGCGACCGGTCAGGTAACGCTGCACCTGCGACTGGTCGGTGCCGAAGTAGGACAGGGAGAGGAACAGGCCACCGAAGATACCCGACCACACGGTGTAGCGTTCGTTGATGTCGAAGTTCCAGTTGACCGCATTGAGCTTGCCCATCGCGCCGGCGACGGCGAGGGCGTCGTCGGTGGAGACCGCGGCCGGCAACTTGGCCAGCACGACGAAGAAGGCGATGGCCATGCCAACCAGGATGACCGCCATCTGGTAACGCTGCGTGAGGCTCACCGCCTCGCTGCCGCCGGTGACGGTGTAGATCACCACGAGCACGCCGGTGCCGAGCACGGTCAGCCCGAGCGGCCACTCGAGCACCGATGAAACGATGATGGCCGGCGCGTAGATGGTGATGCCGGCGGCGAGCCCGCGCTGGAGGAGAAAGAGCGCCGCGCCGAGCAGGCGGGTTTTGCCATCGAAGCGCTTGCCCAGGTATTCATAGGCCGTATACACCTTGAGCCGGCGGTAGATGGGCAGAAAGACCCCGGCGACGATGATCAGCGCGAGCGGCAGACCGAAATAATTCTGCACAAAACCCATGCCGCTCTCGAAGCCCTGCCCCGGAGTCGAGAGGAAGGTGATGGCGCTGGCCTGGGTGGCCATGACCGACAGGCCGATCGTGCCCCAGCCGATGCGGTCGTCGCCCTTGAGATAGGTGTCGAGCCCGCCGACGCGGCGGGTGGCCAACACGCCGTAGACGGCGATGCTGAGGATGGCGCCGAACAGGACGATGTAGTCGAGGGCGGTCATGCGTAGTAAACGCTGAAGGCGGTCATGATCCCCACCAAGGCGGCGAAGATGACCAGCACCACGCCGTAAACGCCGCGCCAGGTCGGCACGCCGCGGAGGCCGGTGCGGGCCTCGAGTTCGGCGTCGTCATTGGGCGCGGCCCGGTGTTCGGCAAACGTGGTCATGGCAACGGAAGCAGGTCGGGCGCGGGATTCACTCGAGCTCGGCGATGAGCGCGTCGTTCATGACCTTGTAACCGCTGCCGGGTCCTTCCTGAGCGACGGCGAACTTGGTCGAGGCTTCGGCGGCGGCGATGGCCTCGGCCTTGTTGCCGAGCTTGGCGTGGATTTTGGCCTTGAGGTGCAGCATCCAGAAGGCGTTGGGATTCTGCTTGAGGGCGAGATCGATCCACTTCGCGGCCTTCTGCAGGTCGAGGTCGTGGTCGTAGTAGAAACCCGCCGACTGGAAATAGACATAGTCGCGCTGCTGCTGGCCGGAGGCCATGACCGCCTCGATCTGGGGCACCAGCTTCTCCTTCACGTCCACCGCGATGGGCACGGCCACGGAGGTGTTTTCCCAGGTGAGATTGAGGGTGGCGCTTTCGTCGCGCAGGTCGTTGAACCAGATCAGAAAGGTCTCGACCGGCTCGGCCAGGTGATGCGCCGGCACGGTGACGCGAACCACGTCCTCCGCGGCGTCGTAGTTGAAGGCGCCCCACTGGTCGGCGACGTTGTTGAGGATCACGACCCATTCGTCCTCACCCGGAATGCTGAACAGGCCGTAGGTGCCCGCAGGCACGGCCTGGCCCCCGAAGAGAATGGGCGTGTCAAACGTGATCTTGGTCGCGGCATTCGCCCCCGTGCGCCACACCTTGCCGTAGGGCTCCAACTCGCCGAAAATCTCGCGGCCCTTCACGCCGGGGCGGGAATAAATGATCTCAAAATCCGTGAGGCCGACGCGTTGACGAAGCTGGGCGGCGGGACTCGCCGCGGGAAAATCGATGCGGTTGGGCTGGGCGGAGACGCCAACCGCAAGGGTCGAGGCGAGCGCGCTGGAAAGCAGGAGTAGGGAGGTGACTTTCATGAAGAGCTGGGCGGAAAGGGAGTCCGGCAGAACCTAGGATGCCGAAGACCCGACATCGCGAGAGTGGTCTTCACTTTGTTTTGTTCCCTTCAACCTTGTCGAATCCCCGCCACCCCTAACGTTAACTTTTCGATCCAGCGCAGTTTGTGAGCCGGTTGCGATCGCCTTGCGGCGCGCTTCCTGTCAATTCAAGCGCCTACCGGTCCCCTGCCCGCCCGCGCCCGATTCCGTCCCCCGTTTCGCTTACGCCCCTCCCTGCCGCTCCCATGCCGTCCGATGCCGTCACCGAAGCCGTCACCACGAGCATCTGGTCCCACCTGCTGACGGTGGGTGGCTTCCTGCTGGCGGTCTTCGCCATCGCCCGCCTCATCAGTGAAAAGCGCCAGCCGGGCAACACCATCGCCTGGCTGCTCGGCATCGTGCTCATCCCCTACGTGGGCGTACCGCTCTTCCTGCTGTTCGGCGGACGCAAGATCCAGCGACTCGCCGGCCGCAAGCAGCGTATCGCCCCGCGCCTGCCGGGTGCTCCGGCCGCCAGCGAAACGACCCTGCGCCTGCCGGCCGCCCGCGCCATCGTTGCCAACGGTGCCGGCGAGCCCGTGGGCGGCAACCGCATGACGCTGCTGACCGGGGGCGAACAGGCCTTTGCCGCCTTTGCCGACCAGATTCGCGCCGCCCAGCACACGATCAACATCACGACTTTCATCCTGGGGCGCGAGGAAACGGGCCGCACCCTCGTCGCCCTGCTGGCCAAACGCGCCCGCGCCGGCGTAAAGGTGCGCCTCCTGCTCGACGGCCTCGGCAGCTTCCTGGCGGCCCGTACGCTGTGCAAAGCCCTGCGCAAGGCCGGCGGCGAGGTCGTGACGTTCATGCCGGTCGTCCCCCTCGCCACGCGCCATTCGGCCAACCTGCGCAACCACCGCAAAATCGCCGTCTTCGACGACCGCATCGCCATCGTCGGCGGGCACAACCTCGCCCGGGACTACATGGGCCCGACCCCCTGGGCCAAACGGTTCAACGATTTCGGCACGGTCATCGAGGGGCCGGCCGTGGGCTTGATCAACGAGGTGTTTTACGCCGACTGGAGCCACGCTTCCGGGCAGGCCATCGACGAGCTCCGGCCGAGCGGCGCCGACCTGGTCTGCCCTCCCCCCGCCGGCGCCGGCGAGCTGCAGGTCATCGCCAGCGGCCCCGACGTGGAAGGCGATCCGCTCTACGAAGGCATCGTCTCGCTCATCCAGGAAGCCGAGCACAGCGTGTGGATCATCACGCCCTACTTCATCCCCGACGAGGTGCTGCAGCGTTCGCTGTTGGTGAAGGCGCGGGCCGGCAAGGACGTCACGATCATGGTGCCCGCCCGCTCCAATCATCGCATCACCGACTACGCCCGCCGTCAGTACCTGCGCGAGCTGCATCAGGCCGGCGCCCGCGTGCTGTTTTACACTCCGGGCATGCTGCACGCCAAGGCCATGGTGGTCGATGATCGCATCGGCCTGTTCGGCTCGGCCAACTTCGACCTGCGCAGCCTGTTCGTGAACTTCGAGATCGGTGTGGGCGTGTATTCAGCCAACGACGTCGCGGCGATTCGGCGCTGGGCCGGCGGACTCGTCCGCAACTGCGTCGTCTGGGAGCCCGAGCGGCCGCGCCCCTACCGCGTGCTCAGCAACCTCGCCGAGGAACTCAGCCGCCTGCTGGCACCGCTGCTGTAGGGCTCGCCGGGGCCCGCCTCGCCCTGCCCCTCCGGATCTCACTCCACCGATAAACGGACAGGATGTCCGTTCTCCTCTCCACGGCCATCGCAGCATCCCTTTGGAGAACGGACATCTTGTCCGTTTGTCCTGCCCCTCCGCCGTAACCGGGCGGCGGCCAGCGGCGCCCCTACACCCTGTAGAGGGCTCGCTCGCCGCGACCCGACTCGCTTTACCCACCGCGGGCGCGCGCGAGGCGCAGCCCTTACGCCACTGCGGGTAGACCGTCGAGCAGCGCCATCGTGGCCCGCAGTTCGCGCCGGATCTCGTCCAGGCGGCGGCAGGCTTCACGCCACTTTTCGTCGGTCTTGTGGGCGTAGTCGTGCTTCAGGGCATCGACCTGCGCGCGGTAATGCTCCTTGAGCTCGCCCCACGCGGTCATGAGCTCGGTCAGCCGCTCGTGGCTGGCATGCAGCAGCTCGCGGGAACGCTCGCTGAGCGTATGGGCCGGGCCGTCGAGGTGTGCCCGCACCCGGCGATGCGCCTCGGCCAGCTGGGCGCCGATGATCTTGGCGTCGTCAACCCGGCGCAGGTCGCGCACGAGACCGAGTTTGTGCAGCGTCCAGATCGTCCACTTGGTCGGGTCGAACTGCCACCACTTCACGCCGTTGCGGTAGTCGTGCTGAAACTCGTGGTGATAGTTGTGGTAGCCTTCGCCGAAGGTGAAGAGCGCCATGATCCAACTGTCGCGCGCACTGGTGCGGCTCGAGTACGGCCGGTCGCCCACGGTGTGGCAGAGGGAGTTGATGAAAAAGGTCATGTGCTGCACTGCGGTGACGCGGGCGACACCGGCGAGCAGGAAGGCGCCGAGGGCGCCCATCGGGCCGCTGTACAACCAGCCCAGCGCGGCGGGCACCAGGAAACCGGAGGTCACCGCGATGGTGACGTAGTATTTGTCCTGCCACATCACCAGGCGGTCCTGGCGCAAGTCGTTGACGTTGTCCCACGGCGGCTCGGGATTGAGCTTGAAAAGGATCCAGCCGATATGGGCGTGCCAGAAGCCCTTGGAGATGTCGTAGGGATCGTCGTCGTGATCGGTGTGCTTGTGGTGACGACGGTGGTCGGACACCCAGGCCAGCGCACAGTTCTCAAAGGCCGCCGCGCCGAAGACGAGGGTGAGGAAGCGCACCGGCCAGCTGGCGCGAAACGCCTTGTGGGCGAAGAGGCGATGGTAGCCGAGCGTGATGCTCAGCCCCGTGGCGATGAAGAAGGCCAGAAACAGTCCGACTTGAAACGCATCGATGCCCACCTGCCAGAGGTAGAAAGGCACCACGGTGACGGTCGCAATTCCCGTCCCGATGAGGAACGAGCTGTTGGTCCAATTGATTTGAGTTCCGGGTATACGAAATGGCACTGGACGAGGACCGTGAGTGGCACTCCATTCCACCGCGAGCGGAAAAATTGCTTATCGTCCGCCGCCCCCAGGCCCAAATGGGGCGAACTCAGCACCCGGCCGGCCGCTCGATCACGAACCACATGTTGTCACTCGTCGGCAGGCGATCCCGCCAGCCCGGCGACCGGACGCACAGGCCCGCCGCCTCCACGAGCCGGGTGAGCGTCGCCGGGGTGAAGTAGTTGACGTGGTCGGGATAACGGAAACCGCACCAGCGCCGGCCCCGCACCCGCCGGTTCCAGCAGGCGAAATTCGGCACTTTGATGATCACGCGTCCGCCCGGGACGAGCTTCGCCCGACAGGCCTCGAGCAGCGCCAGCGGCTGCACCTCGTGCTCGAGAAAGGACAGCAGCACGATGAGGTGCACGCTGCCGTCCTCGATCTCCCGCAGGCCCTCCACCGCCGGCATCATCAGGCAACGTCCGCCAAACGGGGCAAAACGCTCCTGCGCCTCCGCCGCCTGCGCCACCGACACCTCGATGCCCAGCGGACTCACCGGCTCTTCGCCGCGCGCGACCATAAGTTCCGGAATCTGCACGGTCTTGCGGCCGTCACCGCACCCGACGTCGACAAAGCGCAGCGGGGTGCCCGCCGGCTGCGCGGCGCGCAGTTCGCGCAGGTGCTGCAGGGTGAAGGCCACGATGCGCGGACGCCGCAGGTTGAGCCGCAACCACTTCACAAACGAGCTGATGCGGGTGAGCACGGGCTCCTCCCGATGCCGGCGCCGACGCTCCTCGGCGTAGGTTTTCTCCCAGGCAAACTCCTCCGCCAGGCGGTCGTAGCTCGGGGGATTGGCCAGATAAACCATGCCCGTCTCGGTGCACTCCACCACCCGCCACTCGCCGCGGGAATACGGCGTGTCACGGGTGGGGGTGTGGGTGCCGGTCAACGGGTTGGGACGAAGCGCGGTGATGGGGGTAGTCAAAGCGGGGTGCCGCGAGCCAATGCCGCCGGATCGGGAGATTCAATCCAAACCTCAGCGGCCCGGCCCCCGTAGCTACGAGCGTGAGCGAGTGGATGGAGGAGCCTCGCGCATTCGCCCACCCGCACCACCAAACCACGCCGTCCGGAGGCCGGCGTCCACCTTGCCCGAGGGGTGGCTACGAGCGTGAGCGAGTGGATGGAGGAGCCTCGCGCATTCGCCCACTCGCCCCACCAAACTACGCCGTCCGGAGGCCGGCGTCCACCTTGCCCCACCGGGTAGCCGCGAGCGTGAGCGAGTGGCCCCCACCCGCCCCGCTCGAGCGCTACGACAGGGACTGCAGCAGCTTGTAGTTCACCGCGTCACGCAGCGCCTCCCAGGAGGCGTCGATGATGTTGTCGCTCACCCCGACGGTGCCCCAGATGTCGTCGCCGTCGCCCGACTCGATGAGCACGCGCGTGCGGCTGTTGGCGCCCTGGCCGCTGTCGAGGATGCGTACCTTGTAGTCGCGCAATTGCAGCTCGCGCAACTGCGGGTAGGCACCGTCGAGCGCGAGGCGCAGGGCCTTGTCGAGCGCGCCCACCGGGCCGGTGCATTCGGCCACGGTGTGCACGGTCTCGCCGCCCACTTTCACCTTCACGGTCGCCTCGGCACAGAGTTCGCCCGCCTGGTGTTCGATCATGACGCGATAGCTCACCAGTTCGAAGAACTCGGGCGCGCGGCCGAGCGAACGGGAGATGAGCAGCTTGAGCGAGGCATCGGCGGCCTCGAATTCGTAGCCTTTGAACTCGAGCTCCTTGAGCTGCTCGATGAGGGAGCGCATGGCCTCGCTCTTCTCGTCGAGTTCGAGCCCGAGTTCCCGCGCCTTCATGGCGACCGACGAACGGCCCGCCATGTCGGACACGAGCACGCGGGTGCGGTTGCCGACCAGCGCGGGGTCGATGTGTTCGTAGGACGACTTCACCTTCTGCGCCGCGTTGGCGTGCAACCCGCCCTTGTGGGCGAAGGCCGAGGCGCCGACGTAGGGCGCCTTGGTGTCGGGCCGCAGGTTGGCCAGCTCGTCGAAGAAGAGCGACAGGTCACGCAGCTCGCCGAGGTGAGCCGCACACGCCGCGGTGCGCCCCATTTTCAGAAAGAGGCTGGGGAGGACGGAGATGAGATTCGCGTTGCCCGTGCGCTCGCCGTAGCCGTTGGCCGTGCCCTGCACGAGGGAGGCGCCGCTGGCGACACCGGCCAGCGACAGGGCGACGCCCAGACCGCAGTCGTTGTGGCAGTGCACCCCGATCTTGTCCCCGCCAAACTCCGCCACCGCCCGGGCGACGATGGCCTGGAAGTCGTTGACCATAGAGCCGCCGTTGGTGTCGCAGAGGGTGAGGTTGCTGGCCCCGCCGCGCAACGCGGCCGCGAGGGTTTGCAGGGCGTAGTCGGGATCGGCGCGGTAGCCGTCGAAGAAATGTTCGGCATCGTAGATGACCTCGCGTCCCTGACCGACGAGGAAGCGCACCGAGTCCTCGATCATGGCGAGATTCTCCTCGAGCGTGGTGCGCAGGATCTCGGTGACGTGCAGGGTCCAGGTTTTGCCCACGAGGGTCATGACCGGCATGCCACTGTCGAGCAGGGTGCGCAGCTGGGCGTCGTCCTCGGCCCGCACGCCGGCGCGGCGGGTGGAGCCGAAGGCGGCAAGGCGGGCGTGCTTGAGCCGCAATTTTTGGGCTTCGGCAAAAAAGGTGATGTCGCGGGGATTCGAGCCGGGGAAGCCGCCCTCGATGTAGTCCACGCCGAACGCGTCGAGCTTCTCGGCAATGAGGAGTTTGTCCGTCACCGAGAAGCTGATACCCTCACCCTGCGTGCCGTCGCGAAGGGTGGTGTCGTAGATTTTCACTGCGTGGTCGTTCATGGAGGGAGGAGGAGGTTTGGAGGGTTGCGGGGGCCGGGCCAAAACAAAAAACCCCGGGCGGAAGGCCCGGGGTCTCAGGAAGATCGGCGAGAAGGTGAATCAACCGCTCATGCCGCATCGACCTGCCCGGGCGCGCGGGCAATCGAAATAATCGCGGCAATAATGATGGCGGAATTCACGGACATCGACCTGAGGTGGCCGGGAGCACTTGTCGAGTCCGAACTCCGACGGCCACACCCGACCCACCGCATATTCACGAAGAGCGCGTCAGGTCCGAAGGCAGCGGGCAAACCGCCGATCAGGAATTGATATTGAACCGCGAAGGACGCGATGAGACGCGAAGCGATGAGCCCGAGACGCAAATGAGGCGAATGGCCGCTTCCTTCCCCCCCCTCCAAGCAACCCATTGACCGCGCAAAACCGGTCTGCACGCTGCGGCCATGCGTTTCCCCCGACCGCCGGCCCCGTGCCGGCTCGCCGCTACCGTTGTCCTGCTCGCCGGAGTCCTCGCGCCTCTCGCTTTCCCCGCCTTCGCCCAAACACCCCGTCTCGAACTCGGGTTTCCCGTCCTGCGCACCTTCAGTTCCTCCGACTACGAAAGCCACTATCAGACCTGGGGGGGCGTGCAGACGGAGGACGGGGTCATCCACATCGGCGCCTATGGCGATCTGATCCAGTTCGACGGTCGCAACTGGAACCGGGTCGCCATCGAGGGTCCGGCGGTCCGCGCCCAGGCCGTGGGCCCCGACGGCCTCGTGTACGTGGCCGGCGACAATTTCTTCGGTCGCGTCGAAATCGACGCCGCCGGCGAACAATCCTTCCACTCTCTCCTGCGCGACATCGACGGCGAAAAGATCACCGGCCAGGCCGCCCGCACCCTCGCCGCCAATGCCGACGGCGTCTTTGTCGGCACGGGTGAAGGCGTCCTCCACTACACGCCCGCCGGCGAGCTGCGGCGCTACGTCCTCTCCCCCACTGGCCGCAACCGCGTCTTCCGCCTCGGCGACCGCATCGTCAACTTTGCCATGGGCGACAGCCTGTCCGAATTCCGCGACGGCGCCTGGCACGTCATCAGCGAAGCCGAGCCGCTTAAACAATCGGGCTGGCATTTCTGGGCCGGCCCGGTCGAGGCCGGTGACATCGGCCTCTACGGCCTCACCGGCCAGGGCATCTATCGCATCACCGCCGATGGCAGCGCCGTCAAATGGTCGACCGCGGCCGACGAGATTCTCGCGCCGCGCCAATTTTTCACCGCCACCGTCCTGCGCGATCGCTCGGTGGCCATCGGCACCGTGGACAACGGTCTCATCCTCGTCGCGCCCGACGGCCGCTCCTTCCGCCACTATCCGCCCGAAAGCGTGCTGCCCGCACCCACGGTTCTGGGCATTCTCGAGGATCGCGAGGGCGGCCTGTGGATCTCCACCCTCAACGGCATCGCGCGTCTCGAACCGCATGCGCCGGTCACCGTCTTCGATGAACGCAACGGCATCGCCAAGGGCGGCATGTCCGCCATCTTCCGCCACGAGGGGGAACTTTACGGCGTCAACAACGTCAACTTCGTCAAACTCGTCCCCGGCGAACACCCCGCCGGCCCTTCCCGCTTCATCCGCGACGAACGTGTGCCCGCCACCACCGTTGTGATGGGCGCCGTGCCGCACGCCACCGGCATCCTCCTCGCCACCCGCGCTGGTATCGAACGACTCACTACCGACGGCATCGAAACCATCATCCCCATCGGCCAGGGCGCCTCGGTACCGCGACTCTCCGTCACCGATCCCAACCGGCTGTTCTACGCCAGCGGACTCACCATTGGCAGCGCCCGCCTGGAGAACGGCACCTGGGTCGACGAAGGCCTCGTGCCCGACAATCTCGGCGAAGCCCGCGAACTCATCGAGGAAACCGATGGCACGCTGTGGTGGGCGACGGACTCGCAGGGACTCATCCGCATCCGCCGCACCGAGCCGACGACGTGGGCGGGCGCCGAGATCAGCCGTTATGGCCACGAGGAAGGCGTGCTCAACTGCATCAAAAGTCTCCGGCTCCAACGCTGGGGCGACGACATTCTGGCCAACACGCCCGACGGCAACCAACGCTACGATCGGCAGCTCGATCGCTTCGTGCCCGACACCCGCTGGCACTTGGACGCCCCCGGCAAGGCCTACGTCATCGGCCATGACCCCGATTGGTCGCGCGCCTGGGGCCCCGTCGCCATCTCGGATAGCATAGTGGCCACCGCCAAGCTGCAGGAGTTCACCCCGCAGCCCGACGGCTCCATCGCCGGACGCACCTTGTTCCCCGGCATCGAGGACCTGCTCGGCATCGCCGGCGCCAACTCCGCCCTGTTCGAACCGGCCACCGGCGCCCAGCCGGCCGTGCTCTGGACCAAGGGGCTCGACAGCCTGCTGCGCTTCGAACTGCGACCCGACCCGGCCGTGTCGTTTGCCTGGCAACCGCTCATGCACCGGATCCGCGCGGCCGGCGAGGCCGTGCCGCTGCGGTCCGCCGCGCCTCCCGTTTTTGCCTTCTCCACCGAGCCGACCGAATTCGAGTTCAGCGCCCCCGTGTTCGATGTCGTGCGCCGGGCGGAGTTTCGCACCCGCCTGTTGGGCTACGCGCCCACCTGGAGCGATTGGTCGACCGATCATCGTGCCGTCTTTACCAACCTCGAAGGCGGTCCCTTTACGCTCGAAGTCCAGGCGCGCGACGCCCGCGGCAACCTGAGCGAGCCGCTGCGCTACACCTTCCGCATCGCGCCGCCCTGGTACCGTTCGCCGGTCGCCCGGATCGCCTATGCCGTCCTCGCCCTCGCGCTCGTCTACGGGCTCGTGCGCTGGCGCCTGGCCGCGGCCGAACGCGAACGTCAGCGCCTCGAATCACTCGTGCAAACCCGCACGGCCGAGTTGGAGGTCGCCCGCGAAAAGGCCGATCGGGCCAGCCGCGCCAAAAGCGAGTTTCTCGCCAGCATGAGTCACGAGCTGCGCACCCCGCTCAACGGCATCATCGGCTACTCGCAGATCCTCCGGCGCAGCCCCACCGTCCTGGCCGACGACCGCCGCAAACTCGAGGTGGTCAACTCCAGCGGCGAGCACCTCATGCGCATGATCAACGAGGTGCTCGACTTCGCCAAGATCGAGGCCGGTCGGCTCGAGTTGCGCACCGCACCCTTCGATCTCGCGCAAGTCGTCCGCGATGTCGCCGCGGGCTGCGAGATCCGCGCCCGGCAAAAGGGTCTCGCCTTCACGGTCGAAACCGCCGCGGACCTCGGGGCCGGCTACGTGCTGGGCGACGCGCAAAAGGTCCGACAGATCCTCGAAAACCTGCTCGGCAACGCCGTGAAGTTCACCCCCGCCGGCAGCATCACCCTCACGGTGGGCCGGGAGGGCGACCACGTCGTCGCCCAGGTCATCGACACCGGCCCCGGCATCTCCGCCGCCGATCAGGTGAACCTCTTCGCCCCTTTTCAACAGGCCCGCGACAACCGTCCCGCCGAACCCGGCACCGGGCTGGGTCTCGCCATCAGTCGCCGCCTCGCCGAACTGATGGAAGGGTCGCTGGAACTGCGCAGCCCGGCCCACGAGACCGGGGCCGACGGCAACGGTCCCGGCTCGACCTTCATCGTACGCCTGCCGCTGCCGCGCATCGAAAGCGAAGCGGCCGGCGCCAGCCCCCATCGCCGGATCACCGGCTACGCCGGACCCCGCCGCCGCCTGCTCGTGGTGGATGACGTGGAGGTCAACCGCGAGTTGTTGCGCGACCTGCTCACGCCGCTGGGCTTCACGGTCGACCTCGCCGCCAACGGCACCGCGGGCCTCCGTCTCGCACGGGAAAACCACCCCGATCTCGTTTTTCTCGATCTCCGTATGCCCGATATCCCCGGCCTCGAGGTGGCGCGACAACTGCGCGACGATCCCGCCACGCACGACATCGCCATCCTCGCCATGTCGGCCAGTGTGCTGTCCTTCAACCGGGAGGACGCATTCGCCGCCGGCTGCGATGGTTTCCTGCCCAAACCCTATCGTGAGTCCGACCTTTTCGATGCGCTCACCGCCGCGCTCAACCTCACGTGGGAGGAAGCCGAACCCGACCCGGACGCCGCGGCCGCCCCACCCGCCGCCGCCGCATCCGAGGTCGACGAGGCCCAGGCCCTGCAGGACCTGCGCGAAGCGGCCCAGCGCGGCAGCATCGCCGCCGTGCGCAGTGCCCTGGCGACCCTCCGCACGACGCGCCCGACCCCAGACCCCTGGCTCGACGCATTGGAGAAAGCCGCCGCCAGCTTCCGCATGGAGGAGCTTCGGTCGCTCATCGCGCAGCAGACCCGTTAGCGCCCGTCGCCGCCTCGCCGCGCGGCAGACTGACTGCGTCGAGTCACCGTCCGCCCTCGCGCACGACGAGCCACCGCGTCTCCCCGTCACCAACCCCGGGGTCTCAATTTGCGTTTTGTTGCCGCGTAGGCTCGGTGCGGGGTGGTCAATCTCTCCATTCTCGATCTGGTGCGCGTGCGCGAAGGTGGCGACGCCCGCCTCGCCCTCGATCAGGCGCGCGACCTGGCCCGCCATGCCGAGGGCTGGGGCTACCAACGCTTCTGGGTCGCCGAACATCACAATTTTCCCGGCATCGCCAGTGCGGCCACCGCGGTGGTCATCGGACACATCGCCGCCGGATCCGAGCGCATTCGTGTCGGGGCCGGCGGCATCATGCTGCCCAACCACGCCCCGCTCGTCATCGCCGAGCAATTCGGGACCCTCGCCCGCCTCTTCCCCGGCCGCATCGACCTCGGCCTCGGCCGCGCACCGGGGACCGATCAGGAAACCCTGCGCGCCCTGCAGCGGCGCCCCAACGCGGTCTCGTCGTTTCCGCAGGACATCCGCGCCCTGCAACACTACTTCGCTCAGCCCACCCCCGGCCAAACGGTGCAGGCGGTGCCTGCCGGCGGCACGGAGGTTCCGCTGTGGATCCTCGGCTCCAGCCAATACGGTGCGGCCGTGGCGGCCGAATTCGGTCTGCCCTACGCCTTTGCCTCCCATTTCGCCCCGGCCGAGCTGCTGCCGGCATTGCAGGTCTACCGCAGCCGTTTCCAACCTTCTGCGCAGCTCCCGCATCCACACACCATGGTCGGCGTCAACATCATCGCAGCGCCGACCGATGCCGAGGCGCGGCGCCTGCACACCACTCAGCAGATGTCCTTCACGCAACTGCTGCGTGGCACGCCCGGACTCAGCCGACCGCCGATCGACGACATTGAAACCTTCTGGGACCCGGCCGAGCGGTTTCACGCCCAGAAGATGCTCGCCCGCAGTATCATCGGCTCGCCCGCCCGAGTGCGTGCCGGCCTCGCCGCGCTCGTCGAGGAAACCGGCGCGGACGAACTCATTATCGTCAGCGACGTTTTCGATCACGAGCTGCGGCTGCGTTCATACCAACTCATCGCCGATGCCGCGCAGGCCGTTTGACCCGGCGACCGCAGACCGTCGCCACGTGATCTCCCGCGGGGACCGGACCGACTGCTTCACCAAAACAAGGCTTGCGCTGCCCCGGGCCGCGGGTTTCTTCCCTCAACCCTGCGAGGCCGCTTTAGCTCAGTTGGTAGAGCGACTCATTCGTAATGAGTAGGTCGTCGGTTCGAATCCGACAAGCGGCTCCAGTTTTGCATCAAAATTCGATGCAAAACCCGCCGAAGCCTCGGCGAAGGCGGGGTGACACCAACAGATGGCCCGGAGGCACATGCAACGACGCGGTCCGGAGGCCCGCGTCCACCTATCGGGCCCCGGGTGGACCGTGGCCTCCGGACGCGGTCGGCGGTGGCGTGGCTGCGGCCGAGGAGCAGCGGAGTCGGACGAGACCTGCCTCAGCGACTCGAATGCCCGACTACCACCTTCAGGGTTCGCCGAAATAACGATCCGCCCAGGCAAAAAAGGCCGGCCAGTTGGGCAGCGTGGTGTGGCCACCGTGATGCTGGCGCCAAGCGATCTCGCCGCTGTCGATGGCTACGCCTTCAGCCGGGTATTCGTCCGTGCCGAGTCCCCGCGCGCCGAGCAAATCGTACACCGGTCCCGCCGCCACCGCGGCCATGAACATGCCGCGCTGATCGATCCACTGTCCCTCCACGTTGGCCGAACCGGCACTCACGAAAATCGGTCGCGGCGCGCACAGCGTGAGCAGTTGATGGGCGTCCACCGGCAGGTCATCCCAGTCGAGCGGCCCAGCGTATTTGATGAAGTTGCCCGCCATCCAGTGACTGGCGTAGTCGCCGGCGAGGTTCTCGACCCGTTCGCCGAAGTCACGCCGCAGCAGCTTGGCTCCGCCGGCACCGGAGGAGCCGATGAATCCCACCGCAAAGCGTTCGTCGAACGCCATGGCCACGGCAACCGCCTTGCCGTAACGCGACAGGCCCTCGAGCGCCACCCGCTCACCGTCAACGGCCGGGTCTGTATTCAGATAATCGAGACAACGGCTCGCGCCCCAGGCCCAGGCGCGCAGCGCCCCCCAGTCGTCCGGCTCGCGGAGCCGGCCCTGGGCGGTGAGACCGATGATGCCCTGATTGAGCCCGGCGCCGTTGTCGGCCTGGAAACTGGTCGGCACCATCGTGGCCGCCGCCCAGCCGTGGGCGAGCACCTGCTCCTCCCAGCCCGGCCCGGGCGCGCGGGGGAAGAGCGCCAGCAGCCACTGCGGAAAGCCGAAGTTGAGCACGACCGGCACCGGGCCTTCGGCCTGCGCCGGGACCTTCACCGTGAGATCGATGGCCACCTCGAGAAAGGGATAGGCGGAGTTGTCGACCCGACCCGACAGCGTCTTGGTGATCACTTCGACGGCGCCGACGTATCCGGATTCTCGTGACACCAGCTCCCAGGTCACCTCCGGCACGCCGGCGGGAATGCGGCCGTAGATCTCGCGCTCGAAGTGCTCGACGATCTCCGGCCGGCGTTGCTGCCACCAGACATCAGCCGACGTGACGGGCTGGCCGCGATCGGTCACGAGCGGATTGGGCAGGATGGGAAATCGGTTGGCCTTGTTTTCGTCGTAATTGACCGCGTTGGGGGCGTCGGGGTCATTGGGATTCGCCCCCGGACGGGTGGAGGTGATGCCGAGCTGTTCCATCATCGCCTGCCGGGCGGATTGATTGGTGAGTTTCCGCGGGGGTAGCAGGCCGTCGCGCAGCGCCGGGAGCCAGTCACGGTAGGCGCGGTCATTGTAGGGCTCCTGGGAACCGTTTTCGTTCTGATGACCCGAGTCGGGCAAGGGCACGACCTCGGTGTAGCCTTTCATCTGGTTGACGGCGGCGTAGACCGTGGCCGGCGGACAGACGGTGTCGCGCAGGCCGACGCCGATGAGCATGGGTGCCTTGATGCGGGCAGCGAAATTGGCGGCATCGAAATAGCGGCTGGTCTCGCGGATGGCTGCGGCATTCGGCTCGCCTTCAGCTTTTTCATACCAACGCGGGAAGGCGGAGGCGCGACCGACGGTGGGAGCAAGGAGATCGGCACCGGCGGGCACGAGGGCGAGTCCCGCCGTGATGTCGGGGTGCAGTCCGGCGGTGACGATTGTCTGTTGCCCGCCCTGGCTCGTGCCCATGACGACGAGGGTTTTCCCGTTCCAGTCGGGGCGGCTCTTCAGATACTCGACCGCGCGATAGCAGGAGAGATACATGCGCAGGAAGTAGCTCTCCTCGCGGTCGTCCTTACCGATGCCGGCGTAGTCGGCCAGGGCGCCGGCCTTGAGGTCGGCGTAGAACGAAGCCGGTTGGTCGATAGGCAGGTCGTGCGGCAGGATGTTGAGCGTGAGCCAGCCTTCCCGGGCGCGGTCGGTGGCCCAGGCGGGCTGCAGTCCGTAGACCCCGGCCCACTGCACGATGAGCAACGCGGGCAGCGAGTCGCCGGTGGCGGGGCGGGCGAGCTGTCCATGGATCTGCGTGCCCCGGATGTTGTCCATCGTGAGGTGCCAGTAATCGACGCCCTCGGCTTCGGTTTCGACGGCAGTGAGTTGCAGGTTGGCGGGCACGGCCTCGAGTTCGGCGATCTTGGCCGCCCAGAACGCATCGAAGTCGGCGGGCGCCTCGGCGGCCGGTTTGATCTGATCGGGCGCCACGACCGCACCACTCCGCCGGAGTTGTTCCTCGCCGGCGGCGTCGGTCCAGCGCAGCTCCAGCAGGACGGCTTCGGGTTCGGCGAGTTTGACGGCGAGTTGGGCCTGGCCGCTGCGGTCCCAGACGACCAGACCGGCAAGGACCTCGGTGGCACCGCCCCGCAGGAAGCGGAAGCGGGCATCGGCCGGCGGCGGATCGGCGGGCGCGTCGCTGTCGCGCTGCCAAGTGACGGTCCAGGTGAGGGATTCGTGCGGCCAGTAGATACCGGAGGCACGATCCCGCTCAAGGGAGAGCGTGCCGGCGCGCAGACCCAGCGCGCCGAGGGTGAGGAGGACAAAAACGAGCGTGGATCGCACGAAACGGGAGCAAGGCATGGCGGGGAATCCGGGGTTGAACGGAATGGGAACGCACACCCTACGAACGGTTGCCGTGCTGCCAAGTCACCCGCGCCAGGCTAACAGGTGACCGTCGACTGGCGATCGAAACGCGGAGGAGGCGCTGGCGCGGCTCAACCGGCATGGTCCACTCGCGGACCGGATGCCACTCATAGTTGGTGACTGTCGGGCTGTCGCCTGTCGGCATGCCGCACCTGCCCCTCCGCCACCCGTCACCCAGCGGCACGCCGACAAGCGGCGGCCCTACAGCGATTATACACACGCCCCCGCCTCGGGAAACTAGGCCAACTGCCCCTCGTGCAGCTTGAGCTGGCGGTCGGTGCGGGCGGCGTGCGCGGGGTTGTGCGTCACGAGCACCAGGGCGGTGCCGGTTTCCCGGCAAAGTTCGAGCAGCAGGCTGATGACTTCGTCGGCCGTGTGCTCGTCGAGGTTGCCGGTGGGTTCGTCGGCCAGCAGCAGACGCGGCCGGTTCATCAGGGCGCGGGCGACGGCGACGCGCTGGCGTTCGCCGCCGGAGAGTTTGGCCGGAATGTGGTCGGCGCGCTCCGCGAGTCCCACCCGCGCGAGCAGTTCCTGCGCGCGCGTCCGCTCCGCCTTGCCGACGCCCCCAACGATGCGCGCGGCCATGAGCACGTTGTCCAGGGCGGTGAGTTCCGGAATGAGATAAAACGACTGGAAAACCATGCCCAGAAAACGTCCGCGGCGCTCGGCACTCGGCACGGCATTGCCTGCCCAGCGCACTTCGCCCGCGTCGAGCGAATCGAGCCCGGCGAGCAGGTGCAGCAGGGTGGATTTGCCGGAACCCGACTCGCCGCGAATGCTCACGCTCTCCCCGGCCGACACGGCAAAATCGACGCCGGTGAGCACGTCCAGCCGGCGATCGCCGCTCATGAAGGACTTGGCCAGTCCCTGGGCGCTCAGAACCGGCGCGGTGGAATCGTCGAGCATGGCGGTCATTCCGAACGCAGGGCCTCCACCGGTTGCAGCCGCGCCGCCCGCCAGGCCGGCAGCACGCCGGCGAGCGTCGAGATGACGATGGCCAGGCTCACAATGAGCGTGAGATCGCCGTTCGAGAGGTGGGCGGGCAGGTTGCTGAATTCGTAGAAACGCAGCAACGCCTCCTCGCTGCCGGTGAGTTTGGTAAAGAGTTCGATCAGATCGTTGCGGAAATGCAGCACGGTCATGCCCAGGGCCACGCCCGCCGCCGTGCCGGTCGCGCCGATGATCAGCGCCTGCCAGCAGAAACAGAGCGCCACGTCGCGCGCCCGACCGCCCATCGCCCCAAGCAGCCCGATCTCGCGGGTCTTGCGCACCACCGCGATGAGCAGCGAACTCGTCACCGAAAACGCGGCGACGACGATGATGAACAGCAGCAGGAAGAAGATCATGTTCTTCTCCAGTTGAATGACGAACAGGAAGTCCTGGTTGGAGTCCATCCACGACCGTGCAAACGCCCCCGGTGCCACCTCGGGCAACAGCATGTTGAGGCGGCGCGCGGCGGCATCGGCGTCGACACCGTCGTGCAGCTTCACGCTGTAGCCGTGCACCTCGTCGCCCAGACCGTAGAGTTCCTGCATGCGCCGCAGCGTCACGAGCACCGTACTGCTGTCGAGCGACTGGTGACCGATCTCGAAGATGCCGACGACCTCGAGTTCCCGCGGCAACATGACCTCGTCGCCCTTCATCTTCTCGAGCAGGAGCGGCGAATACACCTCGACCACGCTGCCCACGTGCGCGCCGATGGTCTGCGCGAGTCGCCAGCTCAGGATGATCGAATCGTCATCGAGCAGATCGAGCGAGCCGACGCGCACGTAACTGTCGAGCGGGATGACCGAATTGATGCGGTTCACGTCGATGCCCTGCAGCGCGGGAAAGGCCGGCTTCAGGTTGTGTTCCAGCATGACCACGCCCTCGGCGAAAGGCGTCACGCCGACGACATCGGGCGAGGCCTCGATGGTGGCAATGAGGTCGTCGCTGTTGGGCAGGAAACCGCGGGAGCGCACCTGCACCTCTCCCTGCGTATCCACGATCATGCGACGGATCTCCTCGCCGAAGCCGCCCATAACGCTGATCGAGACGATGAGCAGCGCCACCCCCAGCGTCACGCCCAGCACCGAGATCGCGGTGAAGAACGGAAACCGCTTCCCGGTCGGGAAAAGCTGTTTGAAGGCGAGGTAGAGCGACCAGGGCACGGTGGGAAAAGCTGAAACGCTAAAAGGCTGAAAAGCCGAAATCAGGCACACGAAACGACAGTTGGAATCCTCCGTGGTTTCAGCGTTTCAGTTTTCAGCTTTTCAGCTTTTCCCCGCGGCTTCGCCACCTGGGCGCAGTTGCGGGAAGAGGATGACGTCGCGGATGCTTTCGGCGCCGGTGAGCAGGATGCAGAGGCGGTCGATGCCGATGCCCATGCCGCCGGCCGGGGGCATGCCGTGCTC
>CBFGUO010000055.1:0-35386 GCA_965652375.1 uncultured Opitutus sp. | reverse complement strand
ATCGTCATGGGCATGGCCCACCGCGGCCGCCTCAGCGTGCTCGCCAACATCCTGCGCAAGCCCTTCGACGTTCTCTTCGACCAGTTCTCCGAGAACTACATTCCCGACACCGTCGCGGGCGACGGCGACGTCAAATACCACCTCGGCTACGAAGCCATTCTCCAGACCAAGACCGGCGGCGACGTCGAGGTGCGCCTCGCCGCCAACCCGTCCCACCTCGAAATCGTCAACCCCGTCGTCGAGGGCAAGGCCCGCGCCCGCCAGCGCATCCGCGGCGACCTCGAGCGTCGCCGGGTTTGCCCGCTGCTCATCCATGGCGACGCCGCCTTCGCCGGCCAGGGCGTCGTGGCCGAGACGCTCAACTTCTCCCAGCTCCCCGGCTACCGCACCGGCGGCACGGTCCACTTCGTCATCAACAACCAGATCGGCTTCACCACCAACCCCGCCGACGCCCGCTCCACCCGCTACTGCACCGACGTCGCCAAGCTCATCGAAGCCCCCGTCTTCCACGTCAACGGCGACGACCCCGAGGCCGTCTGCTATGTGACCCAGCTCGCCCTCGAGTTTCGCGTGAAGTTCCAGCGCGACGTGGTCATCGACATGGTGTGCTACCGCCGCCACGGCCACAACGAGTCCGATGAGCCGCTCTTCACCCAGCCGCTGATGTACAAGACCATCCGCAGCCACGAATTCGTCTCGCGCATCTACATCCGCAAACTCATCGCCGAAGGCACGCTCACCCAGCAGGACGCCGACGCCATCACCGAGGAATACACCAGCGCGATGGAGGCGGCCTTCGAGAAAGCCAAGGCCGCCGACGCCGCCCGCGTTGCCCGCCAGGAGGAGCAGGACCAGTTCCGTGGCTCCACCGCCATTTTCCAACCCCGCTACAGCCACGCCCTCACGCCCACCGGCGTCAGCTCCGCCGACCTCAAGCGCGTGTCCGACGCCCTCACGACCACCCCGCCCGACTTCCACGTCAACAGCAAGATCCAGCGCCTGCTCGACAACCGCGCCAAGGCCTTCGCCGAGGGCGGCCCCATCGAGTGGTCCTATGCCGAATCCCTCGCCTGGGGCACCCTCCTCGCCGAGGGCACGCCCGTGCGCCTCTCCGGCCAGGACTGCCGCCGCGGCACCTTTTCGCAACGCCACGCCTACCTCTACGACGCCGAAACCCGCGAACGCTACGCCCCGCTCGACCACGTCTGCGAGGGCCAGGCCAAGCTCTGCGTCTACAACTCCCTGCTTTCCGAGGCCGCCGTGCTCGGCTTCGACTACGGCTACTCGCTCGATTACCCGAGCATGCTCTGCCAGTGGGAGGCCCAGTTCGGCGATTTCGCCAACGGCGCCCAGGTCGTCATCGACCAGTTCATCGCCTCCTCCGAATCGAAATGGCAGCGCGTATCCGGAATCGTCCTACTGCTCCCTCACGGCTACGAGGGTCAGGGTCCCGAGCACTCCTCCGCCCGCCTCGAGCGTTTCCTCCAGCTCTGCGCCGAGGACAACATCCAGGTCTGCAACATCACCACCCCGGCCAACCTCTTCCACGTCCTGCGCCGGCAGATGCACCGCGACTTCCGCAAGCCGCTCGTGGTCATGTCGCCCAAGTCACTCCTCCGCCACCCGCAGGCCGTGTCGCGGGTCGAGGAGTTCCTCGACGGCACCGCCTTCCAGGAGATCATGTTCGATCCCACGCCCGCCGCGCGGACCGAGCGCCTCATTCTCTGCTCCGGCAAGGTCTACTACGACCTCGACGCCTACCGCCGCCAAAAGGAGATTACCGACACCACCATCGTGCGCCTGGAACAGCTGTATCCACTCCATGAGGACGTGTTGCGCGAACTCGCCTCCGCACACCCCGACGCCAGGCTCGTCTGGTGCCAGGAGGAACCGGCTAACATGGGCGCGTGGGGATTCATCGCTCCGCAATTGGAGAACATCTTCGGCCGCAAGCCGGTCTACGCCGGCCGCGACGCCGCCGCCTCCCCCGCCGTCGGCACCATCGCCCAGCACAAGGTCGAACTCGCCCAACTCCTCATGGAAGCCTATTCGCTCTGACCCCAGCCCGGAGGATATTTCACGCTTTGAAAGGAAATCGCCCACACCCCTCAATGTAGGGCTGCCGCTTGCCGGCATGCCGCCTTTGCCCCTCGGACCGCGGCACGCCGGCAAGCGGCGGCCCTACACTTCCGACTTGCGGATCTGCCCCGCGCCGCCGCCTCAATCCTAATCACTCACCTCGACCACCGTCCCCATGTCCACCGAAGTCAAAATCCCGCCTCTGGGCGAATCCATCAGTTCCGGCGTCCTCGCCAAATGGCACGTGGCCGACGGTGACACCGTCAAGTCGGGCCAGGTTCTCTTCGAACTCGAGACTGACAAGATCACCCAGGAAGGCACCGCCGACGCCGATGGCGTCATCTCCCTAAAGGTCGCCGAGGGCGACGAGGTGAAGATCGGCCAAGTCGTCGCCACCATCGACGCAGCGGCGTCCCGCGACCGCGGCGACGCCGACTCCGCGTCCGCCCCGGCCCCTGCTGCCCCCGCAGACGAGAATCAAAAATCCAAAATCGAAAATCCATCCTCGCCCGCCGTCCGCCGGCTCGCCGAAGAAACCGGAATCGATCCCGCCACCGTCGAGGGCACCGGCAAGGGCGGCCGCGTCACCAAGGGCGACATGCTCAAGGCCGCCAAGGCCACCGAAACCAAGTCCGAGGCATCGTCCGAAACCAAACCCGTAGCGGCGACTTCAGTCGCCGACTCCCAACCCGCCGCAACGACTTCAGTCGCCGACTCCGCCCCCCCCGCGACGACCCCCCGCGAGGTGCCCTCCTCCTCCGCCACCAGCGAACGCCAGACGCGCAAGAAGATGACCCCGCTGCGCGCACGCATCGCCGAGCGCCTCGTCCAGGCCCAGCATCAGGCCGCCATGCTCACGACCTTCAACGAGGTCGACATGAGCGCCGTCATGGAGCTGCGCAAAAAGTATCAGGACGCCTTCGTTAAAAAGAACGGCTTCAAACTCGGCTTCATGTCCTTCTTCACCAAAGCCGTCGTGCACGCGCTGAAGGAGGTCCCCGGCGTCAACGCCATCATTCAGGGCACCGACATCGTCCAGAACCACTACTACGACATCGGGGTCGCCGTCTCCACCGACAAAGGCCTCATGGTCCCGGTCATCCGCGGTTGCGACAGCCTCTCGCTTGCCGGCATTGAATCCGCCATCGCCGACGTCGCCAAACGCGCCCGCGACGGCAAGATCACCCTCGCCGATCTCGAGGGCGGCGTCTTCACGATCACCAACGGCGGCATCTTCGGCTCCATGCTGTCGACGCCAATTCTCAATGCCCCGCAAAGCGCCATCCTCGGCCTGCATGCCATCAACGATCGCCCCGTCGCCATCGACGGCCAGGTCGTCATCCGGCCCATGATGTATCTGGCCCTCAGCTACGACCACCGTCTCGTCGACGGCCGCGAAGCCGTCACCTTCCTCGTGAAGGTCAAACAGATCATCGAGGACCCGGCTCGGCTCCTGCTGGATCTATAATCCTCCACCGCGAAGAACGCGAAAGGTCGCGAATACCGATCCAGCTGCGACAACCCTTCGCGCTTCTTCGCGCCTTTCGCGGTTAAAAACCATGTCTGCCCAATCCTTCGATCTACTCGTCATTGGCGCCGGTCCCGGCGGCTACGTCTGTGCCTTCCGCGCCGCCCAACTCGGCCTCAAGGTCGCGCTCGTCGACAAGCGCAAGACCCTCGGCGGCACCTGCCTCAATGTCGGCTGCGTGCCCAGCAAGGCCCTGCTCGCTTCCTCCGAGCACTTCGCCTTCAACCAGCATCACGCGGCCGAGCACGGCATCAAGATCGACGGCCTGTCGATCGACGTCGCCGCCATGCTCAAAAAGAAGGAGGACATCGTAGGCAAGATGACCGGCGGCCTCGCCGCCCTCGCCAAAGCCCGCAAGGTCACCGTCTTCACCGGTGAAGCCACCTTCGAAAACGCCACCACCGTCAAAGTGGCTACGAGCGCAAGCGAGAGGCAGTCGCTCACCGCCAAAAACATCGTCATCGCCACCGGCTCCGCCCCGGTCGAGCTGCCTTTCCTCAAGTTCGACGGCGAGACCGTCGTCTCCTCCGACCACGCCATCGCCTTCACCGAAGTGCCCAAAAAACTCGTCGTGGTCGGCGGTGGCGCCATCGGTCTCGAACTCGGCTCCGTCTGGGCCCGCCTCGGCGCCGAAGTCACCGTCGTCGAATTTCTCCCCCAGATCGCCGGCACCGCCGACAAGGACGTCGTGCGCAACTTCACCCGCGTCCTGCAGAAGCAAGGGCTCAAGATCGAAACCGGGGCGAAAGTGACTGGCTTCAAGGAGGGCACCCTCACCGCCGAGCGCGACGGCCAGACCCTCGAGTTTCCCGCCGACAAGGTCCTCGTCTCCGTCGGCCGCCGCCCCTACACCGACGGCCTCGGGCTCGAAAAAGCCGGCGTCGAACTCACCGACAAAAAACGCATCAAGGTCGACGACCACCTCCGCACCACGGCGAAGAACATCTGGGCCATCGGCGACGTCATCGACGGCCCGATGCTCGCCCACAAGGCCGAAGAGGACGGCGTGGCCGTCGCCGAATGGATCGCAGACAAGCCCGGCCACATCAACTGGGACCTCATGCCGGCCATCATCTACACCGATCCCGAGATCGCCACCGTCGGTCTGGGGGAGGACGCTGCCAAAGCCGCCGGCCGCAAGATCAACGTGGGCAAGTTCAACTTCGCCGCCAATGCCCGCGCCCACGCCAACGATGGTGCCGACGGTTTTGTGAAGATCATCGCCGACGCCGAGACCGACCGCATCCTCGGCGCCCAGATCCTCGGCAAGAATGCCGGTGAACTCATCAGCGAAATCGTGACGCACATGGAATACGGCGGCAGTGCCGAAGACCTCGCCCGCACCATCCACGCCCACCCCACCATGAGCGAAGCGGTCAAGGAAGCCGCCCTCGCCGTCGACAAACGCGCCATCCACGGCCTCTGACTCGTTCTCGCCCTCGCCCTCGATCGCTCCCGCCGATGCCCAACCTCTTCATCATCGCGGGCCCCAACGGCGCCGGCAAAACGACCTACGTGCGGGATTTCCTGCCGCAGGAGATGCGCTGTCACGAATTCGTGAACGCCTACCTCATCGCCGCCGGACTCTCGCCCTTCGCTCCGGACTCCGCTGCCTTCGCCGCCGGCCGCATCATGTTGGAGCGGGTGCGACACCTGATCTCCACTCGCCGCGACTTCAGTTTCGAAACCACCCTGTCCGGCCGAGCCTACGTCGGCCTGCTGCGCCAGGCGCGCGCCGCCGGCTACCTGATCCGCCTCGATTTCCTTTGGTACCCGACCTCGGCATCACTCGTCAGCGAGTCAAACAGCGCGTGCGCAAGGGTGGCCACAACATTCCCGACGACGTCCAGCAGCGCCGCTTCCACCTCGGCATCCGCAATCTGGTTCAACTCTACCGGCCGCTGCTGGACGAATGGCACATCTACGACAACACCCATGGCCACCCGCATCTGCTCGCGCGCGAAAACGGCGGTCGGCTCGAAATCGCCGATGCCCCTCGCCTTGCCATCGTTGAACAATCAGCTCACATTTCCTTCATGAACGGCCCCGCCGATCACCACGCGGAAGAGCCCGCCGCACTCAGTTTCGACGAGATGAC
This sequence comes from uncultured Opitutus sp., assembly GCA_965652375.1. Taxonomy (GTDB): domain Bacteria; phylum Verrucomicrobiota; class Verrucomicrobiia; order Opitutales; family Opitutaceae; genus Actomonas. The sequence continues at coordinate 29,681 of CBFGUO010000055.1, read as the reverse complement.
TCGCCGCTCCCTGCGTGCGATGCGTCGTGCCTACGCCCGCGTCGTCCTCGAAAACAAGCAATGGGGCCTGTCCGTCATCCAGTGGCGCGACGGCATCGGCGTGGTCGAAGTCCCCGCCGAGCAACTCGAACCGCTCGCCCGTCGCATCCTCGAGGTCGACGGCGACCCACTGCCCGAGGCCGAGGAGCAGGCCCTCCTCGCCCACGTCAAAATCTGACTCCCCTCCCGTAGCTACGAGCGTGAGCGAGTGGATCGCGCGCGGTCAATTGCCCCGACGCCTCGGAGTCTACAGAAGTTGACGAGAGGGCTGTCCAACAGTGCCTCCCCGCAGCTTGGTTCCCTTCATTTCCTTCTGTGAAGAGTCCGGTCTTTGGTCCCGACCGTCGCCTCCCCATTCTCTTCCCCTCCCTCTTTTCCCTCCTTCCCTTCTCCCTCACTCCCTTTTCCATGAAGCTCCTCCTCTGGGACATCGACGGCACCCTGCTGGCCTCCGGCGGCGCCGGCATGCGCGCCCTCGAACACGCCGTATCCACTGAATTCCTACACGGCGTCCCCGCCGACCTCTCCACCATCGACTGGGCCGGCCGCACCGATCGCTGGATCGCGGAAAAGATCTTCGATAAATACGCCATCGTCCACACGCCCGCCCATGTGACCCGGCTGCTCGACGCCTACATCGCGCGGCTCCCGGCCGAACTCACGACCACCACCCGCGTCCTGCCCGGGATTGCCGAAATCCTCACCGCCGTGCCCGGTCGCGGCGACTTTCTCCAGGGCCTGCTCACGGGCAACCTGCAGCGCGGCGCCGCCACCAAGCTCGGCCACTTCGACCTCTGGCGCCATTTCCCCTTCGGGGCCTTTGCCGATGACAGTCCGCACCGCAACGACCTCGGTCCGCACGCCCTGCGCCGCGCCGCCGAACACAGCGGCATCACCTTCTCACCCGACGATGTGTGGATCATCGGCGACACGCCGCACGACATCGCCTGCGGCAGGATCATCGGCGCCCGCACCCTCGCCGTCTGCACCGGCCACCACACCCGCGACCAACTCGCCGCCCACGACCCCGACGCCCTGCTCGACGACCTCAGCGACGTGACCGCTTTCTGGCACTGCCTCTCGTCACCCCGGCGCGAATACCGCCGTTCCTGTTGAGGCGGTTTGCTTCGGCAGCCGTCCGATTCTCGAGCCGTGCCTACCGTAACGTGACCGCACGCGGATCCACCGGTCGCGCGGGGGTTCCCATGTGCGAGGGCGAACGGCGCCGTGACGGCAACGGAGCGGGACCTGCCCCCTTCGACTCCCGCTTTCCCACCATCGCTTCCAGGGCATCGGCGCAACGGGAGATCTCGCCCACCTGTCCGCTCATCTCGGTGGCGGCGCCGGCATTTTCCTCCGCCGCGGCGGCCGTACGCTGGGTGATCTCGTCGAGCCGCGAAATCGAGTCGCGGATCTGCACGAGCCCCTGCGCGCTCTCCGTCGAGGCCTGCTCGATGCCGCCGACGTTGGCCACGAACTGCTCCGTCGTGGCGGCGATTTCGCCAAAACTTTCCTCCACCTGCTGCCCCAGCTTCACCCCGCTTTCGCTGGATCGCCGCGCACCGTCGATCTTCTCGGCCGTCTCCCGGGCCGCCTTGGCACTGCGCTGCGCAAGCGTACGCACTTCGTCGGCCACCACCGCAAACCCCGCGCCCGCCTCCCCGGCGCGCGCCGCCTCGACCGCCGCGTTCAAAGCGAGGATGTTGGTCTGGAAGGCGATCTCGTCGATCGACTTCAGGATGCCGGCAATGTCCGCATTGGTGCGCCGAATCGAGTCGAGCGCCTGCACGAGCGACGACACCCGCTCCTGGCCCTTCCCGATCGCCCGATCCGAACGCACCGCCAGCTCGCTCATCTGGCGGATGCTTTTCACGTTGGAATCCGTGCGATGCGTCAGCTCCTCGACCTCCGCGTTGATCTCCTCCAGCGCCGCGGCTTCTTCGGAGGCATCGTTGCTCAAGTGATGCGCCGAACGCGCCACCTGTCCGGCTGCATTGGTACCGCGGTCGGCCGCTTCGTCGAGTTCCTCGGCGAGGCGGGTGAGCGGCCGCGTGATCGAGCGCGAGATCCGGCCGATCAGCACCGTGAGCCCGACCAGGACGAATCCGCCGACCCCACTCCAGATCACAAAGGCTTGCCGCGAAGCCGCGATGCGGGCCTCCGTGTAGGCGACGATGCCGTCATTCACCGTCCGCGAAAGCCGGGCGAAGTCGTCCTCCACGGCCGTGAACGGCCCGCGGTGATAGGCCGACTGGGTCCCGAAGGCGGCGAAGTCGGTGTTCTTCACCCCGGCGGCCAGCACCGCCCGGCAGGAGGCATCGATGAAGCGGTAGGGCTCGCCCGAATACAACTGCTCCACCGCCGTCACGACCTCATCCGACCCGTACGAAGAGATGCGGGCCAGATGGTAGTCGGCCGCTTCGAGCTTCATTTTGATTTCGCCGGCGGCCTGCTCCTTGAGCGCCCCGTCGCGCAGCACCGTGTTGAGCAGGCCTTTGATCTTCCAAAAATCCTTCTGCAGCCGGGCCACGTTGTCCTGGGTGATGATGCGCCGGGACAACTCGGCGTCGCTCGTCTCGAGCGCGAGGATGGGGAGAAACTTCGACTGGTTGAACAGCACCCCATCGTAGGCGGCCAGCGCCCGGGTCTTGAGGGCCTGGGCCTGCTCCTTCTCCCGACTGCGCCGCGGATCCACGATTTCGGCGCGAATGCCCGCCACCTCGCGTTCCGAGGCGAGGGCCGCCTCGAGCCCGGCCCGGAAGCGATCGGTCACGGCACGGGTGTTGGCCGCCGCGAGTTCCTGCAGCCGCGCCAGACTGCGATCGGAAACGGCCACCTGCTCGGCATAGCGGCGAATCATTTCCTCCGGGGTCCCTTCGCCCAGAAAGGCGGAGGCCTGATAGGCCAGCTGACGCTCGACGGTGACGTTGTTGGCAAGTTCATAGGCCGCCAGGGAAATGCTGGTGGTCTCCCGGAAGCCGGCCATGTCGCGATACTCGCGAAAGGCGCGGAGCACGACGAACGCCATGAACAGACCGACGGTGCCAAAGGCGACCAAATTGAGCAGCAACAGCTTCGACTGAATCCGGCGCATGAAGGAAGGATGGGGAGGTTGGAGAGCGGTACGGGGAAAACGCAGCCGCCGCACTCGGAGGCGGCGCGCCGAATACCGCGCGTCGCCCAAAGCAGGGTGGCCAGAAAGCTAGGCTGGCTGCCCAAATCGGCTTCTTCCGGCCGAACTTGAGCCCGAAACAGCGGCTCGCTGGCGGCGACGAACCGCGCCTCTCGTCCCCTACGATCCGCTGCGCTCAATGGAGTCCACGTGGCCGCCGCCATCGAAGACGATGCGGACGGCCTCACCGTAGCGCGCCCGCCGCGAGCCGAGCGTCACCCCGCCTCCAACCGAGGAATTGCGTCCGACTGCCGTGCCCACGCCGAGGCCGATCGACAGGCCCACCGGCGAGGATTTCTTCTCGTAGATCCACACCGCCGATTCGCCGTCGGTGGTCACGCGCCGGGTCACCCGCGCCGGGTCGCCCAGTGCCATGCGCACCTGCGGCTGGGTGAAGCCGAGTTCGACTTCGCCCACGGCGACGCGTTCCTGCACCGCCTGGGGCCACGATTCAAACAGCTCGCGGTCCGCCGCAATCCGCCGGTCCGGGGTGGAGGCACAGCCCGCCCCGAACATCGCGCAAAACGCAAACGCGAGGACGGGGACGAAGCAATGGGCTGGCGCAGATTTCATGATGCGATCGCTTTTCACCGACCCGGAGAGTTGAAAAGCAGTTCCCCGCCCGCGGCCCCTCCCGCGCCAACAGAAATCCTGGCGACCGCCTCTGCCCGACGCAGGCAATGCCCTTGTCGCCCCCTGCGCCACCCAGATCTCCCAGGCTGCGATAGGTCTCCTACCCGATGGCTGCTGCCGGTCGTTTTCGCGATACTGCACGGACAGGGTCGTTTTACCCCACCCGCGGCGGCCATCCGACGACGACGACCCTGCGCGTCTCCTGCACCGTTTTGCTCTGCCTCCGAGGTTGAACCGAAGGCCGGCACTGCCCCTTTCCTATGCAAACCCACCCCCATTCCCCGACCCCGGTGTCTCATTCGCGCCGGCCCACGCCCCCCCCGCCGACGAAATCACTTCGTTTGCTACTCAGCCTTGCCGGCGCCTTCGCCGGCCTGTTGCTCGGCCCTTCCGCCTTCGCCGCCTACACCGACGGACCGGTCCTGGAGTTCCTGGACTTCAACACCTTCGATCCGCCAACGTGGACGTCGGTCGACGGAGCCGCGCCCGTGCGCGGCACCAGCGCCAATCCCACCATGGAACTCGCTAATGGGGTGGCCAAAGCCGACCTTACGCCGGGCCTCTACGATCCCACCTATGATACCTACGCGCCCGACGGACCGGTGACCACCAACTGGACGCTGCGTTTCGATGCCCGTCACAGCAGTCGCCGACGCGGCCTGTGGGCCGGCCTGTTCAATGCTGCCGGCACCCAGGGCTACGCCGTCCTCTGGGACTCCGCGGTCAGCGGCACGGGGCATGTCACCATCCGCAAGTTCGATCTCGGCTCCGAAGCGCAATGGAGCGACAAGGGCAGCGCCCTCACCGCGCCGGCTTCCTCAGGTCACGACCCGCTGGATTCGAATCCAGCCCGCATCGAACTGAGCTGGGACGCCCCCTCCCACACCCTCTATCTGCGGGTCGACGGCATCCCCCGCGCCGAAGTGGTCGATGCGAGCTTCGACAGCTTCAGCCGCATCTACGTGCGCGGCAACACCACCTCATACTTCAGCAACATCTCGGTGTTGAGTGAAAACCCGCCTTCCGCCGCCGAAATTGCCAGCGCCTACAACCTCGTGACGGATGGCGGCGCCGTCGGCGACGGCATCACCAACGACCGCGGCCGCATCCTGGCGGCCATCGCCGCCGCCCGCGCCGCCGGCCTGCCGCTGTACGTGCCGCCCGGTGTGTATGCGATTTCCGACTACATTCTTGCCCAGGACATCGACATCTTCGGCCACGGCTACGTCAGCGCCTTCCGCGCGCTCAACCCCGACCGACGTTCGGTCAAGTTTACCGGCGACGGTGGCAGCCTCACCAAGCTGCGCCTCATCTCCGCCACCACCACCCGCAACACCGGCCCGGCCTCGGCCGCCGTGTCCTTCGTCGGTGCCACCAACTTCCTCGTCGGCCACGTCTTCATCGAAGGCGCCAACAGTGCCGGCATCATCGCGCACACCGACGCCTCCTCGGCCGGTGAGATCGCGGAGAACTGGATCAGCAACACCCTGGCCAACGGCATCCTGCTCAGCACGGGCGCCAACCACATCACCGTCGCCCACAACCGCATCCGCAACCCGGGCGACCATGCCGTGGCGGTTCAGACGCTGGGCCGGCAGCCCACCTCGCACGATGTCACGATCACGCGCAACGACATTGAAGCCCTGGATACCACGGGCATCGAGGTCATCGGCTCCGAGGTGATCGTTATCGATCACAATTGGATCATCGCATCCGCCGGGATCAGGTTCCCGGCCTTTCCATGGGAACTGAGCCCGTCACACGACCTGTCGGTCATCGGCAATTCCATCGTGGCGACCGAAAATGAGGCGATCGAGGTGTTGGGACTTTACGGGGTCCCCACCCACAACCTGAGCATTCAGGACAACACGCTGCACAGCCTGTCTTCCATCCCCGAGGTGATCTATATGCTCGCGATCGACGAGGGTCTGGTCACGGGCAACCGGATCGAAGGCGGCTCCCACGGCGTTTGGTTCAATGGTCGCAGTTCGAACAACATCACGATCAGCAACAATGACTTTGTCGGCAACAGCAGTGCGTCGATCGACATGGGCAACGAGGACGCCTACGCCGGCCAAGGCTTGCTTTCGATCGACGGCAATCAATTCAGCGGCCTGAACTGGGATCCGGTCGGCACCGGACCGGCGGCGGTCATCAATCTGGAGTCGCCCTACGCCGAGGCGTGGGAAACCGTCCAGGTCACGAACAATACCTGGGACGAAGCGCCGGCTGCAATCGACTGGTTCATCTACTCCGACTACCCCGTCGACACCCTAAGCGGCAACGCCCCTTCGGATCGGAACTACATCGGAACGGGCGACGGTCCGTAGGACCACGCAGGCCCGCCGCCCAGCAGAATCCCGCCGGCCCGTCGTTCCGTCTGTAGACGGCCTTCCGAGGGCGCCCCGCCGGCTCGCCCCGGCCCCACCGCCCCCACCGCGTAAACGCGGAACTCCAAACCCGCGCCTCCGCCGACGCCCTCCGTCCGGCAGCGCCCCGTTCGGAGTTCCGCCTTTAGGCGGTCGACCCGGGCGCCCCGTTCGGAGTTCCGCCTTTAGGCGGTCGTCCCGGGTGCACTCGTCGACGGATTCCCATTTTTTGTGCTTTTTGCGCCCCGGCGCGGCGCTTAACTGCGTTCTCGTTCGTCCCGCCTTTCTCGTCGCAGTTTGCCATGTCCCAAACCTTCACCATCGCCATCGGATCCGACCACGCCGGTTTTGCCTACAAGGGCAAGATCATCGATATGCTCCTCGCCGAGGGGCATACCGTGAAGGACATGGGGACCTACTCCGCGGAGTCCTGCGATTATCCCGACTGGATCCGGCCCGTTGCCGAAGCGGTGGCGCGCGGCGACTACCAGCGTGGCATCGTGCTCGGCGGCTCGGGCAACGGCGAAGCCATCGTGGCCAACCGCGTCAAAGGCGTGCGCTGCGGCCTCTGCTGGAACGAGCAGGTCGCGATCTGGAACCGCTCCCACAACGACGCTAACTGCCTCTCCCTTGGCGAACGCACCGTCACCATCGAAGAGGCCCTGCACATCGTCCGCGTCTGGCTCGCCACCCCCTTCGAAGGCGGCCGCCACGTCCGCCGCGTCGAAAAGATCGACGCCTGATCGCACAGAGGCAGGCGCGCCGGCCTTTTGACCGCCTCCGGGCACTTCAACAGGCACACGGCCGACCCGCCCATAGCCGGATTTTGTCCTCCGACGGGACCGTCGCGGACCCTTGCACAACGGCTCGCGCTTGCTAAGCTGTTGCATGAAAACGACGACCGCCCGGCTCGCCGGACACCACTACCTCCACCTCCCGGGGTCCGACCCGGGCGCCCCGCCGCTGCTCCTGCTGCACGGCACGGGCGGCAATGAAAACGATCTGGTTTCCATTGCCTCCCGCCTTTCCCCCGGTTCCACGATCCTCAGCCCGCGGGGCAACGTTTCCGAACGCGGGGCCCTGCGCTTCTTCCGGCGCTTCGCCGACGGCGTCTTCGACCTCGATGATGTGCGCACCCGCACCGACGAACTCGCCAACTTCGTCAATGAAGCCTGTGCCCGGCTCGGCATCGAGCAAAGCCGCCTCCTCGCCTTCGGCTTCTCCAACGGCGCCAACATCGGAGCCACCCTGCTCCAACGCCGGCCCGACACCCTCGCCGGCGGCATTCTCCTGCGTCCGATGGTGGTGCTCGATGAACCCGCCGCCCCCGATTCCCTCACCGGCAAGCGCGTGCTGCTCGCCAACGGTTCCTTCGATCCGCTCATCGCCGCCGACCACCCCGTGCGCCTCGCCGCCCTGCTTGAAGCCGGCGGCGCCATCGTCAAACGCCAGGTCAGCGCCGCCAGCCACAATCTCGTCCCCGCCGATCTCGACGCCGCAACGGAATTCCTCGCCGGCGACGCCTGAGTGACCGTCCGGCTGCCAACGCGACGGCTTCAGTCCCCGCCGCACCCGCCACAACCACCACCGCCGCAGCCTCCTCCGCCACCACCACCGCCGCAGCTGGAGCCGCAGCCACCGAACCACCATCCCGCGCCGCCCCCCGCATCGGGTGCGACCCGGCGCAATTCGTGCACCGTCGCCAGCATCGTCCCCGCCAGCATGCCGGTGCCGAACAGCGCCACCGCGACGTTCACTTCACCTTGGCCAAATCCAGCCTGACTCTTCAGCGCCCGATGCTCGCGTCGCAACCTCCGCAGCATCGCATCGCCTCGGCGGGAGCGCCTGAGCGGTCGGCGGTGAACGAGGAATACCAGCAGCACTGAAAAGAACAGAAGTGCGGCCAGAATGCCGACCGGCTTGTCCCGGCCCAGGCCGATGAACAGCTTCACCGTTCCGACCATCACGGGCACCAGCCCGACGAGCAAACCGCCCCAGAATGCCCTCGCCCGAGCGGCATCCGACAGCAGCAAGCCGTCCTGCACCAGTTCCGCCTCGATCGGCGCTCCATAGTCCAGGGCATCGGCAGTCAGGGCCTCGACGGTGTCCCGCTTGCGCCTGACCGAATCCACGATAGCCGCCTCGAAGGGATGCAAGTCGTGCGGGACTTGGGCGTCGAGGCGCACGCTTCCGGCCGAACTCACGGTGATCGCCCGAGCTTTGGCCAGATTCGCGAGCGCCGCCAGCACACTCCGACCGGCGCCGCCGCTCAACCAGGACCACAGGTAGGGATCGTCGGTGACCACGCCACCACCCGCGCCGGGCGCGCGCAGTATCCATTTTATAATTACGGACAGCAGCAACATCCCGGAAAGGAGCAGCGCGTAAAAACGCAGAAATTCCGGCCCTGGCAGGTCCAGCACCGAGCCGCGAATGAACTGTTCCTGACATCCCCCCACCAAGCCCAGCGCCGCCACCGCCACGCCCACGCCACTCCACCACAGCAGCTGTCGCGGTCGCCGGATCACCCAGTGGCGGCCCCGGTCGATCCATTGGTGCCGGGACGCCGGTCGATCGCCTGCGACCGGCCGGCGCGGCCAGATGTCGCCGGGCGGTTCCTCTCCAAATATGCGCCGGTATGACGCCAGCGTCTGTCGATACCAGTCCGCGTATTTTTCGCCTTCACCCGGCCGTCCTTCGCTCGGCACGTGATGAAAGGGCCGCCCCAGCACGCCTTGGCACAGACCTTCCCAATACGACTTCGTGTAGGTCAGATGCAGATGCCACACCTGGTCGACCGCATCCGAGGGCGATACCGGGTGCCCGGCCGCGACCCCGAGCAGCAGGAAACGTCGATACTCCTCGATCACGCGCATCGTGAACGCCGGGCTCCAATCCTGCTCGTGCGCCAGCTTGCGCGAGAACGGTCGCGCCGCCCCGGGAGCATCAAAGGAGAAGGCACAAATCTTCCGCCAAATCTCGCTTGTTGGGGGATTCATCGGCAAGGTGGGGTAAGCGCGCAAACGAACGTGCCGCTCAGCCAAAGGTTCGCCCCCGCCAGCGCAAGCCGAAGTCCACCCCTTCTTCTCCTTCCACCATGAAAGTCACCTACTACGGACACTCCGCCTTCCTTGTTCAAACCGCCCGCCATCGGTTGCTCATCGATCCGTTCTTCACCGGCAACCCCTCGGCCGCGATCAGTGCCGACGATGCCAAGTGCGACTTCATCCTGCTCTCACACGGCCACGAAGACCACACCGGCGACGCCGCCGCCATCGCCGCCGCCAACGACGCCACCATCATCGCCAACTACGAGATCGCCGAGTATTTCGGCGCCCAGGGCTTGAAGACTCACGGCATGAATCCGGGTGGCGGCTGCAAGTTCCCCTTCGGTCGCGTCGCGCTCACGATCGCCTTCCACACCTCCAGCCTCAACGCCGGCGCCAACCCGCTCTACATGGGCTGCCCCTGCGGCATCGTGATCGAGGCCGACGGCCAGCGCCTTTACCATGCCGGCGACACCGCGCTGTTCAGCGACATGCAGCTCATCGGTCGCCGCGGCCTCGATCTCGCCATCGTGCCCATCGGCGACAATTTCACCATGGGCCCGTCCGACGCGCTCGACGCCCTCGACTTCCTGAAGCCCAAGCTCGCCCTGCCCATGCACTACAACACCTGGCCGCCCATCGAACAGGATGCCGCAGCCTGGGCCCGCGCGGCCACCGAGCGCGGCCACCCCGCCAAGGCCCCCAAGCCCGGCGAGTCGGTGGAGCTGTAGGCCTCGGGTGCCACAGGCATTCCTGCCTGCGCCCCCGGCCTCACCCCGAGCCGCTCCACCGCAAACGGACAAGGATGTCCGTTCCCCCTCCCTCTCCAGCGCAGCTTGGAGAACGGACGTCTCGTCCGTTTGCCCTGCCCCTCGGCCACTCCTTCGCCGCAAACGGACAAGGATGTCCGTTCTCCAGCTCCTCCACCGCGTTCCCTTGGAGAACGGACGTCTCGCCCGTTTGCCCCGCCCTTCGGCGCACCGCGACCGAAGAGAACGGACGCGTAACGACTACGCGCAGGCTTCGTCGATCGCCTGCAGTTCCTCGTCGCTGAAACCGGCGGCCGACGCGCAAGCCACGTTCTCCTCGATCTGCTTCACACTGCTCGCGCCGATGAGCACCGTGGTGACCGCGGGCTGGCGCAGCACCCAGGTGAGCGCCATCTGCGCCAGGGTCTGGCCACGCGCCTCGGCGAACGTAGCGAGTTTAAGGATACGCGACTGGTTGCGTTCCAATTCGGAAAGCTGCAGGAAGCCGGTCTCGCGTGCGGCGCGGGAATCGGCCGGAATCGAGTTGAGATAACGCGAAGTGAGCTGCCCCTGCGCCAGCGGCGAAAACGGGATGCAGCCGATGCCCAGCTCCGTGAGCGCCGGCAGCAGCTCCGGCTCCACCCAGCGCTCCAGCAGGTTGTACTTCGGCTGGTGAATGAGCAGCGGCACGCCGAGGTCATCGAGGATGGCATGCGCGCGACGGGTGAGGTCGGCGGGATAGTTCGAGATGCCCGCATACAAGGCCTTGCCGCTATGCACCGCGGTCGCGAGCGCACCCATGGTTTCCTCAAGCGGCGTGTCGGGATCGGGCCGGTGCGAATAAAAGATGTCGACGTACTCCAGGCCCATGCGGGCGAGGCTTTGGTCGAGGCTGGCGAGGAGATACTTGCGCGAACCCCACTCGCCGTAGGGCCCTTCCCACATGTGGTAGCCCGCCTTGGTGGAAATGATCAGCTCGTCGCGATACTTGCCCAGATCGAGGTCGAGTATGCGGCCGAAGTTTTCCTCGGCCGAGCCGGGCGGCGGACCGTAGTTGTTGGCCAGATCAAAGTGCGTGATGCCCAGGTCGAAGGCGGCGCGGCACATGGCCCGGCCGTTTTCAAAGACATCGACTCCGCCGAAATTGTGCCACAGGCCGAGCGAGAGGCGCGGCAGCTTCAGGCCGCTGCGACCACAGCGCTGGTAGGGCACCCGGGAATAACGATCGGAGGCGGCGACATAGGGATTTGACATAGCCCGCCACGCTGCGGCGGGCGTCTCCGCTTGTCCAACCGGCAATCGTCGGACCGATCGTGAACCGTTGAACGACCCGCCGGGTCGAGTGAAAGTGAAAGGGTAAAGTGAAAGGCAACGCCCAGTCCCACCCTCCTCACTTTCACTTCCCACTTTCACTTAGTTCCTCACCGCAAATTGTTGTGCGTTTCGCGCGAGATTCTCGCCGGTAAGGAACTACTTCCGATACCACTCGCCATTCTCGCGCTGCAGCCACACGCCGGGAGCGCTGTTGGCGGCAATCTGGCGGGCGCGGGCCTTGCCGACCGTCGCCGGGTCGGTGCTCGTGCGCTCGGCGATGGAGGTGTAGACGGTCTTGCGGTCCGCGTTTTCGGCCGCGATCAGGCGCGCCGCTTCGGCATTGGCACTTCCGCGCGGAGCCAGCAGGCCTTCATTGGTCTCGCCGATCGCGCCCTCCGCCTTGAGGCGGTCGATCGCGGGGAGGCGTTCGGCCATGCGCTCGCGCAGTTGTCCCATGTCCTGGGCGGCGGCGCCGACGGCAAACAACACGAAGGCATAAAACCAAAGCGAGAAACGAAACGGACGGGTGTTCATGGCGGCGAAGGGCTGGGGAGTTCAGCTGGTCGGTTCAGCCGGGTTGATGGTGGTGGACTGGCGGTCGAGCTCGCCGAAAAAATCGTCGAGCGCACGGTCGACCTTCACGTTCACGTCGACCACGGCATGCACCTGGATGGGATCCATCTTGACGTGGAGGCACCCGGTCGAAAGCAGGCCGGCGGAGATCGCAGGAAGCAGCAGGCAACGCATGGGAAAACAGTTAACGAGGTTCGACTGGCGCAGCAACCGTGCGGTTCCCCCAAATTACCCGCCCCCGGCAGGTCTCCGGCTCAACGACCGGCCGAGATGCGCGCCCGTTGATCGAGGCCCAGCTCGATCAGGTCCTGCAGCGGTCCCGTCACGTTCACGGTCACGTTGACCTGCTCCACGAACGCCTGCGGATCGGGTCGGCCGAGCAAATGCACGCGCGCCGAGAGCGGGCGGCCGACACCTTCGGGGTGCAATTGCACCTCGAGCGAATCGACGCGCACCGACTTTTCGCCCATCTCGAGCTGCACCAGTTCCTGCCGCGCCGGATTGTCGAGGGCGGACCATTTGGACAGCAGGCCGCTCCAGCGCGGCAGCACCCGAATCTGTTCCGGCAGACGTGCCGACAGCAGGCCGGGCGAAGGCGCCAGCTGCACGCGCGCCGGGCTGGCGCCCACCACCCGCAGCGTGCCCCGTCCGGGGCGCAGGCCATCGGTCTCGTTCCAGCTCAGCTCGAACACACCGCTCAAATGTCCCGCCGCCGCGCGCACGGCCTGGGGAAAAAACTCCGCGATCTCCTCCAGCGCCACCGCCTCCACCGTGACGGTGGTCGCGATCTGCGGCTCCGACGGATCATACTCGAAGGACGACAGGGTGATTCGTCCGCGCCACGCCGCGAGCTCGATCGACTCGATGCTCCACGTCGGCCCCGCTCCCGCACTCGCGCGGATCGTGCCGGCGCCGCCATCGACGGCCGCCCAGTGCAGGGCCTCCCAGCGTGCCGTTGTCGTGATGGCTGCGATTGTCGAATCCGCCAGTTCGATACGTGCTTCGATGCGAGGCTGCTCAACCCGCAAGTCCTGCTCCGGCCACTCGAGGGCCGCGGGGCTCCAGGAAATCACCACGTTGCCTGCCGCTCCCTGCGTGTCCCACGTCCCGCCGCCGGCGAGTTCCACCTCACCCGCCGGAGCGATCCCAGCCGGCACCGGCAGGAGAGGGGCCAGCCAATCGCGCAGCGCCGCGGCGGGCAGCGCCCGCGGCGTCAGACGCCAGGCCCAGGGAGTTTCGGCCGAAGGTCGGCTGAGGTGCGCGGTCAGTTCGCCGGCCGGGGTGGCGATCACGAGCGTCGCGTCCGCCGGCCCGGCCAGGCTGGCATCGACCCGCAGCGTCCACGGCATGAAGGGCAGCCGGGGATCCGGCTGCACCTCGCCCTCCCACGAGCCACTCAAGCGCAACGGCGTCTCGGCGCACGCTGCCCCGAGACAGCAAGCGAGCAGCAGGCAGGCGGTCGGACGCGACATGGGGTTTATGGACCGCGCTCACGCCAGTCGGTTGCGAGAGCGAAAGCTACTTCAGCGGCAGCGGCGGGAGTTTCCAGATGTCCTGGGCGTATTCGCGGATGGTCCGGTCGCTGGAGAATTTGCCGACGCGCGCGGTGTTGAGAATGGCCATCTTCGCCCAGCGCTGGCGGTCGCGATAGGCCGCGTCGACCTGGGCCTGGGCATCGCTGTAGGCGCGGAAATCGGCCAGCACCATGAACGGATCGCCGCCATCGAGCAGGCTGTGGTAGAGCGCGCCGAAGGCCTTGTGTTCGCCGGACACGAAGTAGTCGGAATCGATCCACTCCAGCACGGCGCGCAGCTCCTCGTCGGCGTAGTAGATGTCGTAGGGTTGGTAACCGGCGGCGCGGCGGGCCTCCACCTCATCGACGGTCATGCCGAAGATGAAGATGTTCTCCTCCCCGACCTCCTCGCGAATCTCGACATTGGCACCGTCGAGGGTGCCGATGGTGAGCGCGCCGTTGAGGGCGAGTTTCATGTTGCCGGTGCCGGAGGCTTCCTTGCCGGCCGTGGAGATCTGCTCGGAGAGATCGGCGGCGGGGATGATGCGTTCGGCGAGGGAGACGCGGTAGTTGGGCAGGAAGACGACCTTCAACTTTCCGTTGATGCGCGGGTCGTGGTTGATGCGTTTGCCGATGACATTGATGGCGCGGATGATGTTTTTGGCCAGGTCGTAGCCGGGGGCGGCCTTGGCCGCGAAGACGAAGACGCGCGGCACGACATCGAGGTTGGGGTTCTGCAGGAGACGGCGGTAGAGGGCGACGATGTGCAGCAGATTGAGGTGCTGGCGTTTGTATTCGTGCAGGCGCTTGATCTGCACGTCGAAGAGCGCGTCGGGGGAAACCTCGACGTGGCAGAGCTCCTTGATGAGCCGGGCGAGGTCCTCCTTGTTGGCGCGCTTGATCGCCATGAACTCGTCCTGGAACTCGGCGTCGTCGGCGTGCGCGGCGAGATCCTGCAGGAGGTCGAGGTCGCGCACCCATTTGGCGTGGCCGAGGGTGTTGGTGATGAGCGCGGAGAGACGGGGGTTGCAGTCGTTGAGCCAGCGGCGCGGGGTGATGCCGTTGGTCTTGTTGCGGAATTTGCCCGGATAGAGCGCGTCGAACTCCGGGAAGAGATCCTTCTTGAGCAGCTCGGTGTGCAGCGCGGCGACGCCGTTGACGGCATGCGAGCCGACGACGGCGAGGTGGGCCATGCGCAGTTGCTTGCCGCCGTTCTCCTCGACGAGGGAGCACTCGCGCAGCTTTTCGACATCGCCCGGCCACTTGGCCGCGACGTCCTCGAGGTGACGGCGGTTGATCTCGTAGATGAGTTGTAGGTGTCGCGGCAATACGCGGCCGAAGAGCGCCACGCCCCACTTTTCGAGCGCCTCGGGCAGCAGCGTGTGGTTGGTGTAGGCGAAGGTCGACGTGACGATGGACCAGGCTTCGCTCCACTCCAGGTTTTCCTCGTCGACGAGAATGCGCATAAGCTCGGCCACGGCGATGGCCGGATGCGTGTCGTTGAGCTGCACGGCGACCTTGGCGGCAAAGTTGTCCCAGCTGTTTTCATCGACGCGGAAGTGGCGGCGGATGATGTCCTTCAACGAACAGGCGACGAAGAAGTACTGCTGTACGAGACGCAGCTCCTTGCCGTTCTCGGTCTTGTCGTTCGGGTAGAGGACCTTGGAAATGGTCTCGCTCATGGCCTTGGCGCGAACCGCCTCGATGTAGCCGCCCTCGTTGAAGGCGCTCAGATCGAGCTGCTCGGTGGCGTGCGAGGACCACAGGCGGAGCAGGTTCACCGTCTCCGTGCCGTAGCCCGGGACCGGGATGTCGTGCGGCACGCCGGTGAGCGAGTGGGTGCTGATCCAGGTGGGGCGATAATTGCCCTCGTCGTCGAAGATGTTTTCGACGTGCCCGTAGACCTTCACCTCCTGCTGGTATTCCGGGTGCATGAACTCCCAGGGCGTGCCGTAGACCATCCAGCTGTCGGGGTGCTCGATCTGGTTGCCCCGGTCGTCGAAGGCCTGGCGGAAGAGCCCGAACTCGTAGTTGATGCCGTAGCCGATGGCCGGGAGGTCGAGGGTGGCGAGCGAGTCGAGGAAGCAGGCGGCGAGGCGACCGAGACCACCATTGCCGAGGCCCATGTCGTCTTCGGCCCGGCGCACCAACTCCCATTCGACCCCAAGTTCGT
This sequence comes from uncultured Opitutus sp., assembly GCA_965652375.1. Classification (GTDB taxonomy): domain Bacteria; phylum Verrucomicrobiota; class Verrucomicrobiia; order Opitutales; family Opitutaceae; genus Actomonas. The sequence continues at coordinate 14,099 of CBFGUO010000055.1, read as the reverse complement.
CGAGGGCGGCGCGCGTTTCCTGATAAACCCCGGCATTGTGCAGCGTACTGATGAGCAGGCGGCCCATGAGATATTCGAGCGAGAGGTAGTAGAGCCGGCGGGCGTTGCGGTCGTTATGGACCGACTGGGTCTTGATCAGGCGGTTGAGCACGCGGTCCCGCACCGCGAGGGCAGTGGCGAGCTGCCAGTCGCGCGGCGTGGCGGTGCCGACGTCGCGGGCCTGCGTGTAGTTGAGGTGGCGCAGGATGGCCTCCCGCATGGAGACTTCAAAGGGCGCCTGGGTCTCGAGGGCGACGGGTTCCGCCGCCAGCGGAGGGCGGGTCAGGGACGGAGCCGGCAGGGCGGCCTTGGCGGCGGTCTTGGTCGATTTCGTGGCGGGCGTGCGTTTGGGCATGGGAAAATGATTTGGAAGTGGTCCTCGCTGAGAGCGGAAAAAGTGCCAAGCCCGTCGCGGGCGGTCACTCCCTATTTTAAAGGACAATCCCCGAAGCGGCGGACATTTCTGCGAAATTCGCAGAATGTTACCCGAGCGTCACTTCTGGAAGCGTCGCGCCAGTTCTCCGTGCGACATTTCCAAAAACGTCGGCCGTCCGGACGGACTGGTGAAGGGCGTGCGGCAGGCAAAAAGCTGCTGCACCAGCGACAACCAGTGCTGTTCGCCCTTCTGCTCGGGCAGCCGCACGGCCTTGGCCGCCGCCAGGCGCGCCAGTTCATCGTGCGCGAGTTCCGGATTGCCCTCCGGAAACCGACCGTCCCGCAACGCGCCCAGCAGGTCGCGCAGAAAGGACTCGGCGTCAGCCGGTTCCATCCAGGTCGGCACCGCCTCGATGCGGAAGAAATGCCGGCCGAACTCGACCACTTCAAAACCGTGCGCCAGGAGAAAACCCAGCCGATCCAGCAGCAGAGCCGAGGCGATGGGATCAAGCTCCATCGCCACCGGCAGCAACAGCCGTTGACTGGCCGTCTGGCCCGCGCGGAACTCGCTCCGCAAGCGTTCGAACCAGACACGTTCGTGCGCCGATCGCCGGTGCAGCAAAACCACCCCGGCCGCCGTCTCGAACACGCCGTAGAGCCCGTGCGCCATGCCCACGAATCGCCACCCGCGCGCGCCGCCGTGGCGGGTCGCATCCGACGCCGGTCGCACCGCCTCCACCGGCGGCCCGTTGACCGGGATCTGGGGCAAAGGGCCGAGCGTCGCGGCGCCGCTCTCGACCGGACTGGTCTGCGCGGGAGGCGGCGACGGCGCGCGTGCCGCAATCCCCGGCGGCGGCGGAGACGACGACGAAGGGGGCGCGGACGACAACGGCGACGCAAGCGGACGCAGTTCCGCCGGCGGCAACGGTTCCAGCCGGACGCCCGGCACCGTCGGTCCGGCGCCGGCGGCGACCTCTCCACCCGCCCCGGTTTCCGCCCGCAGTGAACGCAGGCGCTCCAGCACCGCGCGGATGACAAAACTGCGTACGGCCGGTTCGCTGCGGAAACGCACCTCCCGTTTGGCGGGGTGCACATTCACGTCGACCTCGTGCGGCGGCAGCCGAAAGAAGACGAAGGCCGGCGGATAGCGGCCCTTGGGGAGCGACTCGTGATAGCTCTCGATGAGCGCGTAGTTGAGGGTGCGGTTGTCGACCGGACGCCCATTGACGAACACGATCATCTCGTGGCGCGTCGACCGCCCCACCCCGGGTTTGCCGATCAGGCCCTCCAGGCTCATCGCGCCTTCCTTCGACTCGAGCGGCACGAGCTGCTCGGCCAGTTGCCGGCCAAAGATCTCCGCCACGCGATCGACCAGCGCCGGACATTCCGGCGAGCGAAAAATCACCCGCCCGTCCTCGATGAGCGTAAACGCCACCCCCGGGCTCGCCAGCGCGTAGAGCCGCACGCCCGCGACGATGTGGGCCGCTTCGGTCTGGTCCCGTTTGAGAAACTTGCGTCGTGCCGGCACCGAATTGAACAGATGCGCCACCTCGATGCGCGTCCCGACCGGTCGGCCGCACTCGCGCACGTGCACGATCTTGCCCCCATTGACCAGCACCTCCGTGCCCAGCTCATCGCCGGCGGCGCGCGTCTGCAGGGTGAACTTCGATACGCTCGCGATCGAGGGCACCGCCTCGCCGCGAAAGCCGAAACTCCCCAGCGCGTCGAGATCGGCCGCCTCGCTGATCTTGCTGGTCGCATGCCGTTCGAGGCACAGCAGGGCATTGTCGCGGTTCATGCCATGGCCGTTGTCCTCCACCCGCATGAGCGAACGCCCGCCGTGGCGAAACTCCACTTCGATGCGCGTCGCCCCGGCATCGAGCGCATTCTCCACCAGTTCCTTCACCACCGCGGCCGGGCGCTCGATCACCTCGCCGGCGGCGATCTGATTGGCGACACGGTCGGGCAGAATGCGGATGTCGGGCATGCGGCAGGGAAAGACCCGAACCTCAGCCCCGCCCCCAGCCTCACGCAACGCTTAAGCGCTCCCCGCCCGCTGCGCCTCACTCGCTTTCACTCACCCTGCCCGGGGTGGCCGGCAATTCCAAGTGACGGCGCTCGATCGTCCGCACGCGCTCGCGGAAAACCTGATACCAACGCGGAACCCGCTCTCCTTCGACCCAGAAGATCCGGTCCTTCCACGCGACCGGCAGGTTGAGTTCCACCACCGGCACCTCGACCCGCTCGCTGTGCGTCGGCTGCGGTATGTAGCTGGGAAACAGGTAGAGTCCGTCATCGATCACCCGCGGCTCCACCATGGCCAGAAATACCGGCTCATCGGGACCCGAAAGCCTCAGCCGCACGGTTTCCTCGTCCGCCGAAATGACCGATACGCTGGTCCCGTACGAGGCCACCGCCACATCCACAAACCGGGTCGCCCGCGGCGCCACGCAGCCGCCGCCGCCCAGGGTCAGGCCCAGCAGCCCAAGGGCGATCGTCCGGGGGAGTCGGGCATGCGCACGCTTCATGGCTTGGCCTTGGTCAGCGCATGGAAGCGGAAGGTTCCTCGTCACCCTCCGCCGACTTCGGGGAATTCGTCACCAGCAGGCCCGCGAGGTAGGTGGCCGCGCGAAATGGCCGCAGGATGGCATGACCGATCACCAGCGATCGCGGCGCCGCCGCTTCCTCTTCCGGCAGCCGGGCCAGGAGCGACGACAGCACCGCCACGCTCAGCATGAGGATCACGAAAAAGGCCAGCAGCACGCCCAGATCAATCGCCGCCCCGCTGGCCGCATCGCCCTTCAACGCCAGCCCCCACAGGATCGGCGACAATCCCCCGAGGCTGGCAGTCACCGCACCGTGGATGCTCACCATCAGCGTGCGTTCCTTTTCCTCCACCACCTGGGCCAGGTATTTCAGGTTCGCGATCGTCCACGACGCCGCCGCCAGTCCGAGCACGAAATAGGCCACATATACCCCGCCCCAGGCGTGCCACCAGCCGAGGATGTAGGCCGTCCAGCCGCTGCCCACGGCGAGGTAGAGCAGCATCGAGAGCAGAAAAAACGGCCGCGCCCCTTTCTCGTCGATGCGCCGCCGGATCAAGGCCGCCGCCACGATCACCCCACAATAACGCAGCACCTCGAATGACATGATCTGGCCTGCGCTCAACTCCGGCCCCACCTTCAAGAAGTAGGCCAGAAACGGCGGAATCGGCGTGGTCAGCACCGCATAACCCACCGCCAGCCAGAGGTAGCGTCGAAAGGTCGAGGGCGAAAACATGTGTCGCGGCGTGTCCCGCCACAGCTGCAGCAGCCCGATCGCCTCCGGCTTCGGCGCCTCGGGCAGCTTGCGCAGCGACAGGAAACTCATGGCCGATCCCACCAGCGCGATGCCGTATTGCACGAGCAGCGCCCGGAAAATCGGCAGATGGGCAAACAGCCACACGCTCAGCAGCAGCGTGCCCACCCCAGCCACGCCGGAAATGAATTGGTCGCTGCCGAAGTAACGGCCCCGCGCCTTGGGCGGCAGGATGGCGTAAAGCCAGGGCATGATCGACGCCGCGCCGATGGTGCGGAAAAAACAGAACCAGAAGACACTGCCCACCAGCGCCGACGCCATCCACGGCTGCACGCCCCAGCGCGGCGTCACGATCGCCAGCCACACCGGCACCACCAGAAACACACTGCGCGAAGCCCAGCCGCCCAACATGACCTTCTTGTAGCCGAACCGCGGCAACAGCGTCGTCGCCGCGATCTGGATGGGCGTCAGCACGAACACGAACGAGTAGGCCAGCCCCACCTCGAAGGCCGACGCCCCGAGCACCTCGCAGAACAGCACCATCGGTGTGCCGATGCCGATCTGCCAGGTCATCGCGTTGAAGAACCCGAACAGCAGGCCGGGCCGGAACGGCACCAGCTCCGGATCACTCTTCTCGGTCGGCAACAGACGCGGAATCATCGTTCCGCCAACCTGCTCAGCCCAGCCGTTTGCGCCAGCGCGCGAGCTGCTTCGCCACCTGCCGCGGCCCGGGCATGCCGGTACCGCGTCGCCTCTCCGCCGCCCGCTGCAGGTCAAAGACCGCCGCCCAGTCCTCCCCGAGCGCCGGATGAATCTTCTGCACCTCGGCGGTCGGCAGTTCGTTGAGCGGCACCCCGGTCGTCTCGGCCAGCTTCACCACCGCGCCCACCACGTGGTGCGCCTCGCGGAAAGGCACGCCTTGCTCCACCAGGTAGTCGGCCAGGTCGGTCGCCAGCAGTGCCGGATCGGCCACCGCCGCCGCGCACTTGTCGCGGCGGATCGTCGCGCCGGTCAGGGTGCCGGCCACAACGGCCAGGCAGGTCATCGTCTGGTCGAAGCTGTCGAACACCGGCGGCTTGTCCTCCTGCAGGTCGCGGTTGTAGGTGAGCGGCAGGCCCTTCACCATCGTGAGCAGCGCCGTGAGGTTGCCCTGCAGCCGGGCGGCCTTGCCGCGCAGCAGCTCGCAGGAATCGGGATTCTTCTTCTGCGGCATGAGCGAGGAGCCCGTGCAGAACGTATCCGGTAAACTGATATACGCGAACTCGCTGCTCGACCACAGGATGAGGTCCTCCGCCAGCCGCGAGAAATGCGCGCCGGCGAGCGCACAGGCGGTGGCAAACTCGATGAACACGTCGCGGTCGGCCACGCTGTCCATCGAGTTCTGCGTCACCCGCGGCCGTCCGCGCGCATCGACGAAGCCGAGCTCCCGGGCCGTGAATTCGCGGTCGATCGGCAGCGTGGTGCCGGCCAGCGCGCCGGCCCCCAGCGGACACCAGTTGGCGTGGTCGGCCACCGCCGCAAAACGCCCGCGGTCACGCTCGAACATTTCCAGGTAGGCCGCGAGATGGTGGGCGACCTGCACCGGCTGCGCCCGCTGGAGGTGCGTGTAACCCGGGATCATCACCTCGCCGTCCTGCTCGGCCAGCGCCAGGAGCGCGCGTTGCGCCTCGGCCAGGCGGCCATCGATCTCGCCGCAGGCCCACTTGAAGAACAGCCGCATATCCGTCGCGATCTGGTCATTGCGGCTGCGCGCCGTGTGCAGCTTGGCGGCGGCCGGCACGCGCTTGGTGAGCGCCTGCTCGATGTTCATGTGCACATCCTCGAGCGCGGTGCTCCACTTGAACCGGCCGGCGGCGATCTCCGCCCCGATCGCCTCGAGCCCGGCGTGAATGGCATCACGTTCCGCGGCGGTGATGAGCCCGACATGCGCCAGCATGGCCGAGTGCGCCCGGCTGCCGGCGATGTCGAACGGCGCCAGGCGGCGGTCGAACGAAACGGACTCGCTGAACGAGAGCATCAATTCGGCGGGGCCGGCCGAAAAACGTCCGCCCCAGGTCGCTTGCTTTTTACGGGCCATGGTCGCGCGAGCACAGGCCCCGCCTTCCCGCCGCGCAACGCGAAAGATGGGGACCGGAAAAGGAGAAGATTCGATTGCGGCAAAGCCCGGCCCGCCCACGCTGCGGGCATGTCGCGTCGTCTCCTCTTCCTCGCCGTCCTGTGCTGCGGCGTCTCCGCCCGGGCGGATGACGCGCCTCCGGCGACCGAGCCGCCGCCCCTGCCCGATTTCTATCAGGAGGCCACGGTGGACACCGCCCGCACCTCCATCTACATCGGCGCCGTCACGCTGCGCATGCCGCCGTTCGCGCGCGAAGGCGCCACCTACGCCTCGACCTACTCGGCCAAGGTCTTCCCGTTCTTCTTCTACAACGAGGCCGGCAGCCTCTCCATTCATCTCACCGACGAGGAGCTGCGCCAACTCGCCGCCGGTCAGCGCGTGGAGTTCAAGGGAGAAGCCTTCAATGAACAGGGTGAACCCCGTCGCGTCGAGGGTCACGCCGACCCCGCGGACGAGCGCTCCGGCAAGATCAAGGTGCGGGTCTGGGTGTCGAAGAATATCGAGCTGATCTTCAACACGACCTATCGTTTCACCGGTGAATGAACGGCCGGCGAGCCGGGCGTGAAAGGACAACCGGCCTGTCTGCCGACTGTAGGGGCGTCGCTCGCCGGCGCCCGCGAACGTCGAGACCTGCCGCGACCCATGCTCCTCAGCACGCACCCGAGATTACGGCTTCCTTCCACCGCAGCCGGGCGTCGGCGAGCGACGCCCCTACCTGGCGAGGTGCGACCGGTCTTCCTCCGAGGTGTAGACTATCCGGCTCAGGACGGCTCCGGCGCGACCAGCTGTTTCACGAAGCGCATGAAGGCCCCCATCGAAAACGGCTTCTGCAAAAACCCCGTCGCCCCCGAACGCTGCACCGCATCCTTGAGCTTCGGCTCGAGATGGCCGCTCATGATCACCACCGGCGCATCGGCGCGCACTTCGCGCATGCCGGTGAACACCTCCCAACCGTTCATCTTGGGCAGCACCAAATCGCAGATGACCAGGTCAAACGCACCGTGTCGCTCGCGGAAGGCTTCGAGGGCCGAGATCCCTTCGGTGAAACCCACCGCCTCGTAACCGGCCCGCTCGAGGGTTTCCACGATCGTGTCGAGCAGACCCTGCTCGTCGTCGATGACCATGATGCGCCGGCCCTTCGCCTGGCCGCTGCGGGGCTGGGCCGATCGCGCCTGCGGTCCCGCGAAACTCTCCTCTTCCTCCATCCCCGATAGCGGGAGATGACTGGTGAACCGCACACCTCCGCCGGACAACATCTGGTGCGAGACGAATCCGCGATGCGCGTCCACGATACGCTCGATCATGGTCACCCCGAGATCGTGCGAGCTGCGGGAGTCGGCGACTTCGGCGGGCGCAAAGGGCTGGCGGCTGGCCGTGCGCGGCCGGCCCGGGTGGCTGATCTCGAGCACGGCGTACTGCGCGTCCGCGGCCTGGGCAAACACCGCCCGTGTCTCCTCTCCCGCTTGGATCAATGTCCGCACCACCAGCGGCCGCAGTCCTTCCGGATCGATGGTATGGACCCGCTGCACCATCTCGTCGAAGGCATCGCCCAGCTGCCCGGCGTCCAGCGGCACGCGTTGCAGCGCCCGGTTGAGCGACAAATCGAGGTCGACCGCCCGTTCGCCCAGCGCCGGCCGCACCACCTCCATGCGTCGCTCGACAAACGCGTTGAGCGAAGTCGGTCGCAGCATGGGATCGGGGCGGCGGGCAAGATAGAGGGTCTGCCGCACCAAGGTCGACGCGCGTTGCACCGCGCCCTCCACGCCGTCGCTCACCACCCGCACGCGTCGAGCGTCGACCACCCCGTCCTGGAGCAGGGCCGTGTAGCCCAGGATGATTGAAAGCAGATTGTTGAGGTCATTGCTGATCGCGGAAGCGAGCGCTGCGAAATTCTCGGCCCGGTGGACCTGCTGCATCTGCGGGTCGGAGCGAGCCAGGTCCGACAGATCCATGAGCGTGATCAGGCGCAGCACCCGGCCCTCACTATGGGTGAAGCGGGCATTCCGGGCATACCCGACAACCGGCCGGCCCCGCCGGTGTTGAAAGCGCATCTCCCGCCCCAGCCATGTCGTCGCCGGCGCATCTTCGACCAGGGCCCGATGCAGCGCCTTCATTGCAATCACCGCATCGGGCGGGTGCAACTGCGCCAGGCTCATTCCCGCCAGCTCCGCCGTCTCGTAACCGAGCGCCTGGGCAAAGGCAGGGTTGGCCCCCAACACGCTTCCCTCCTCGTCGAGCAGGCACAGACCCGCCGCGCTCGAATGCCACACCTCCTCGGTCAGCGCCGCCACCTCCGGCGGTAGTTCATGCACGTCCGGAAACGGACTGCCCGACACGGAAGATCCCTCACTCATCGGCCGCCTCCTTGCCGCCGATAGGTCCAACTGCACCTATTTGCCGACGTGGAACCGGGACAGAGGCAACGGCAGCCGGGCGGGAGTGACGGAGGAAGGGAGGGGAGAAACATGACTGGACGGAAATGGCGCGCCCGGAGGGACTCGAACCCCCGACCACTAGCTTAGAAGGCAAGTGCTCTATCCACCTGAGCTACGGGCGCGGCGATTTAGGAGGCAAACCGTTAAAAGCGGCAATTTTCAACGACAAGGGGAATTACCCGCAATCGGTGAATCCCCCGCCGGCAGCGCCGCTGAACGGCGCAGCGTCTTCACGCTGGCCTGTCAGTCGCCGGTGCTTCCTGATCATCCGCATGCCCGCCCCTTCGTTCGACCTTGCCGGTCGCCGCGCCCTGGTCACTGGCGCCTCGCAAGGCATCGGCCTCGCCTTGGCCCGCGGTCTCGCCGCCGCCGGCGCCGCCGTGCTCCTCAACGGTCGCGACACCGGCAAGCTCGACCGGGCCCGCGCCACCCTCGCTGCCGAAGGCCTCGCCGTCGAAGCCGTCGCGTTCGACGTCACCGACGCCGCCGCCATCGACGCCGCCCTGCCCGCCTGCGGTGAGATCGACATTCTCGTCAACAACGCAGGCATCCACCGCCGCGGTCCGCTGGCCGACCTCAGCCTCGCCGACTGGCAGGCCGTGCTCGACACCAACCTCACCGCCGCCTTTCTCGTCGCCCGCGCCGTCGTCCCCACCATGATCGCCCGCCGTGGCGGCAAGATCATCAACGTCTGTTCGATCATGAGCCAGCTCGCCCGGCCCACCACCGGCAACTACGCCGCCGCCAAAGGAGGGCTGGCCATGCTCACCAAGGCCATGGCCGCCGAATGGGCGCCGCACGGCCTCCAGGTCAACGGCCTCGCCCCGGGTTACATCGACACCCCGCTCAACGCCCCGCTGGTAAACGATCCGAAATTCAACGCCTGGGTCACCGCCCGCACCCCCTCCGGCCGCTGGGGAAGGCCCGAGGACCTCGCCGGCCCGGCCGTGTTTCTCGCGTCTCCAGCATCCAACTACATCAACGGCCAGATCCTCTTCGTCGACGGCGGCATGACCGCCGTGGTGTGAAACCGCGCCCCCGGCCGTCTGCCACTCACTCCGGCCGAAACAACGACAGCAGCAGGCGACGGTCATACAGCGGAAACGTGCGCGCGGTCAGCATGACCGGACGCTCCGCCTCGCCGGCTCGCACCGTCGTGTGGGCCGTGTAGGTCGATTCATCGAGATGCGTGAGCACGTCGAAGGTTTCGGTCGGCACGAACCGGTCGAGCGACTTGCCCAGGATCTGCGAACGTTCGAGACCGAACAAGGATTCTCCCCGGGGGTTCACATCGATCACCCGACCCCGCACCGCCAGACACGCCGCGTCCGGCAGCCATTCGAACAGGCTGCGGTATTTCACCTCCGACTGCCGCAGGTCCTCCTCGGCGCGACGGGTCTCCGCTCGCAGGCGTTGCGCGTTTAACGAACTGTCCACCGCCGCACCGAGCCGCGCCAGACGATCCTTGAGCAGATAATCGTCCGCACCGTGCTTGATCAGGTTCACCGCCGCCTCGTCGCCGATCGAGCCCGACACCACGATGAGCGGCACGTCCTGGCCCGACGACTTCAACTTGGTCAAGGCCGCCTCGGCACTGAATTGAGGCAGCCCGTAGTCGCACAGGATGATATCCGGACGCTGCGCCAGGCCCGCGTCGAAGTTTGGCGCATCATCCACCCGGGAGCAGCGAACCTGAAAGCCGTGCGCCACGAGCGCGGCCTCGACCAATTCGGCATCGTTGGGATCGTCTTCGACGAGAAGGACACTTAGCGGCGTACCCGCAACCGTCGGCATCGGTCAAACGGGCACAGCGACATCGGGATTTCAACCCGGCCCCAAGCAACCGCCCCACAAATCAGGGCATCCCCCGACCCTGCGACGCCCCGGCCTGCCTGCGGAATCCCCCGCGGGCCCGGGCAGAAACCGCGGCACGGACGTGTCGGAACGCCGGCCGGCGGGCGGCAGAAAAAAGCGTCAGAAGAGCGCTTGACTTGCCTCCGTCGGATTCTACGGTCTCGCCTCCTTTCCCCTCACGGGGTGGTAGCTCAGCTGGTTAGAGCGTCTGCCTGTCACGCAGAAGGCCGCGGGTTCGAGTCCCGTCCATCCCGCCATCCTTCGCTCCTCAAGGAGCTTCGGATGGCACGCCATGTTACCCAAACGGAGGGAAGGGCCACGGCTCGCGACCGCAGGATGGCGCCCGCAGAGGTGTCCTCCATCGCCCGAGGAGCGGCGGCGGTTGCCGTGGCGCCGGCGGAGGTCCTTCGGCGCTGATAGGACTTTTTCCTATGAACCGGCTTGAGCTTGCTTCCCCCGGCTCTCATTTGGGACCTCAATAGGCGCCGCGCGCCGCATCGCGTTCTGCCGCTCTTCCTCCCCGCCGCCATGTCGTTTCGCTACATCGATACCCACGTCCATTTCTGGGATCGCGATCTGCTTCCCTACCCTTGGCTGGACAACCTGCCCGAGATTGCCACGCGCCACATCCCGGCCACCTACCAGCACGAGACCCAGCAGACCCCGCCCGAAAAAATCGTCTTCCTTCAATGCGTCGGCGAACTCGCCAGCTGGCGCGCCGAAGTCGAATGGGTCGAACGCCTCGCCCAGGAGGAACCGCGCATCGCCGGCATCGTCGCCACCGCCCCCCTCGACGCGGGCGCCGACACCGAACGCATTCTCGACGACCTCGCCGCCCGACCGTTGGTGAAAGGCGTGCGCCACAACACGCAGGACGAAGCGCTCGGCTACGCCCGTTCCACGGCCTACGTGGCGGGCTGCCTTGCCGCCGGCGATCGCGGCCTGTCGGTCGACCTCTGCTGCTACCACCCGCAACTGCGCGACCTCACCGCACTCGCCAAGGCCTGCCCCGGTACCCGCTTCATTCTCGATCACCTCGGCAAGCCCGGCATCCGCGCCGGCCTCATCGACGACTGGCGCAACGACCTCGCCGCCCTCGCCAACCAACCCAACGTCTGGGCCAAACTTTCCGGCATCGTCACGGAGGCCGACTTCGCACACTGGACCGTCGACGACCTGCGCCCCTACGTGGAGCACTACATTGAAGCCTTCGGCAGCGACCGCGTCATCTTCGGCAGCGACTGGCCGGTCGTGAAACTCGCCGCCACGCACGCGCGCTGGCTCGAAACCGCCCGCGAACTCACGACCCACCTCGGCGAGACGCAGCGCGACGACATCTTCTATCGCAACGCCTCCGCCTTTTATCGCCTGGCGTGACCGCCGCAGGCTTCGACCGGGTCGCCGCGGCGGCCCTGCCCCCCCTCCCTACCCCTTCACCAAAACCGCCTCCCACAGCGCCCGCTCGCCCACGTACCCGTGCTCTTCGAGGGCGGCGCCGATCTCCGCTTCAGTCGGCTCCCGCACCGCGTGACGCGGGTCGGCCGGCAACTCCGGCCGCACCCGCCGCGTGATGGCCCAGCAGGCCCAGGCCCGCCAGGTGCGCAGCGCCCTGCGCGGCTCGTTCATGCGGTCGGCATAGTGCTGAAAGTGTACCCGGGGATTGCCACAAAACAGGTCCCGCGGCACCTCACGCAGGATCCACGCCATCGCGGCGTAGGGCATCGGCCACGACCCCAGCACCGCGTCGTCGACGCCGACTTCGGCGCCCATGGCGCGGTCGAGACAGAGGATTGCTCGCGCCGGCAGGCCCGTTTGCCACAGGTGATGGCCATACTCCAGGGCGACGCCGTAAAACCCCGCTCCGCGGCTCGACCCATGCGGCACGTAGACGCGGTAGTCCATCTGCGGTCGCGGCGTGGGCAGGTGCGGGCAGGGGGGCAATGACATGCGAGTGTGCGTGCACGGGGCCGCGCGGTTCGTCAACCCCGGCCGCCCCGCTCCGGCCTCGCGACGCCCGCGGGCCCCTCGTCTTCGCTCTTCCCACCGCCACCCGGGCTTACCATTGTCCGCTCCGTGCCTGCCGATATTGCCGACTCTTCCGATTCTCCCGCCCATGCCATCGAGGGTCGGCAGCGGGTTCTGCTTTGGCTGCTCGGCAACCTGCTGCGCTTCTGGGCCCGCACCCTGCGCATCGACATCGATGACACCTCGCGCACCGTGCTCGGCCGGCGCGACGTGCCCATCTCCCTGGTGATCTGGCACAACCGCCTCTTCATGGGCGCCGAGTGCGTGCGCCGTTACCGCGGCGCGAAGCCGTTCCACGGACTCGTCAGCGCCAGCAAGGACGGCGCCTGGCTGGTCGGGTTCTTCGAGATGGTCGGCATCAAGGCGATCCGCGGCTCGTCGAGCTGGGGCGCGCGCGAGGCGGCCAACGCCATGATCGAGGCCTCCCGCGCCGGGTTCGACATCGGCATCACACCCGATGGACCGCGCGGCCCCTGCTACGACTTCAAACCCGGCGGGCTCATCATTGCACGCCGGGCCCGGGCGCCGATGATCCTGGTCGGCATGGAATTCGCCGGCCCCGTCAAGCAGCTACGTAGCTGGGACCGGTTCATCATCCCCTGCCCCTTCAGCCGGATGAAGTTGCGTTGCCGAGAGGTGCTGCCCGAAATGCTTCCGCGCGATCGCGACGCCGCGGTCGCCGAGCTCAGCCGAATCATGACCGAAATCAACGGCACCCGGCACTGAAGCCGGCGGAAGCAGCCTTCGCGACGGGCCGGCGCGTGGCCGCATCCCCGCCCGTCCCTTAAACGGAAAACGCCCCGGCGAACCGGGGCGCGAATTCCTTGCTTTGACGGGTCGGCTGAATCCGGCGCGATCAACGGCGCAGCGCGGGCGCTGGGTCGATCAGAACGCGGGTTCGAGGACGACGGAGCTGCCCGCCTCCACGACATAGTCTTCGCCGGCGCTCCAGTTCAGGTCGTTGACCAGGAACTTGAACACAACAGGCGAGGTCGCGCCGGTGAGGGTGATGGACCACTCGTCGTCGCTCACGCAGTTCATCGGCACGCCGCCGTCCCAGGACAGGCCCGGGCCACTGCCGCGCAGATGCAGGGTGTTGCCGAAGCCGATGTCGATCCGGGCCGTGATCACGGTCTTGGACTCGACCGGTTTGGCGGGAGCGGTTGAGGCCGGCGCCGGTTTCGCGGCGGCGGTCTTTTTCACCGCCGGTTTTTTGGCGGCGGTCTTCTTGGTGGTCGCTTTGGCCGGGGCTACCGCGGCGGCCAGAGTCGAAACGGGAGGAGCAGCCTTCTTCGGGGCGGCCTTCTTCGTTCCCACTGTCTTTTTCGGGGCAATCTTTTTGACCTGTGGGGCGGCAGGCTTGGTGGACTTGGTGCTCATATTTGTGGTGATGCTGAGTGTTTTTCGTGACTCGCCGACGAGCTTTGCGCCGCCCAGTCACGTCGGTGCAATAGCAAATTGAAGACCAGCCGTCACGCCGCTTTGATTTTTCATCGCTGTCACCCGCGCACCGCGGTCTCACGACAATCGCCCCTCGCCCCGCGACGAGGGGCAATGTCCGCAAAAAGGTGTTTACTCCGTCCGGCGACTTTCTCACAACAGCCGACCTTCGGGCACATGGGGCTGTAGCTCAGTTGATAGAGCGCTTCGTTCGCAATGAAGAGGTCAGGGGTTTGATTCCCCTCAGCTCCACCAGCCTTCGCTGAAGCTTCGGCTGGCAAGGCCAGCCCGAGGCGAAAGCGAAGGCTGCCCGCCGAAGCTCGCAGAGCGCAGGAGGGCCGGGGAGGATTCCGGTACTACACCAAAGGATCCTCCGATCATAGACCGCGCACACCCCACGAGTGTAGGGCCGCCGCTCGCCGGCGTGCCGCACCTGCCTCTCAGCTAACCGTCAGCCAGCGGCACGAGATCGGAAGAGCGTCGTGTAGGGAAAGAGTGGGGGGGTGGGGGGGGGGGGG
>CBFGUO010000054.1:0-36072 GCA_965652375.1 uncultured Opitutus sp. | reverse complement strand
CGAGTAGGCGCCGCTGAAGCTCAACGTGTGCCGCCAGGGCAGGTCGACCACATACGAGCCCGAGCCGCTGCGCAGCGTGGCAAAGTCCCAGCTCGAGTTCCACTGGGCGGTCAACTGATGCCCGAGGCCCCATGCGTCGCCCCAGTTGAAACCCGCCGAAAACCGCTCTTTCTGCGTGGTCTTGGTCCCGGTGTTGTCCGCACTGGCAAACACCCGCAGCGGCAGGCGCTCGCGGACCTGCACCACGACCTGCGAGGTGCCGGGACGATCGCCCGCCACCACCGCGGCGCGCGCGGCGCGGAAGGGGTTGCGGTTGATCCAGGCGATGTCGGCGTCGAGCTCGGCCTGGTTGAGGGCTTCGCCCGGCGCGAGCCGGATGGCGTCCCGATAAAGGTCCTCCGAAAAGTAGCGGGCTCCCTCCACCTTCACGGTGGCGTCGAGCTGCGACATCGTGACCACAAAACGCACCACGCCGGACGTGATGTCCTGCGGCGGAAGATACACGACGGAGAACGGATACCCCGCCTGCCGCAGCAGCGAGCGCACGCCCAACGCGAGGCGACCGAGTCCCGGCTGCGAAACCGGGCGGTCGAGAAAGAGGCTGGTGATGATCCGGGTGGCGTCGGGGTTGAGCAACGGCAGGCCGTGGATCGCCAGGCCGGGCGCGAGGTCATCGGCGGCGGCCGCCTCGGGCGTGCCATAAAACGCCACGCCGCGCAGCACCGGCAGGATCATGGTCTCGCCCTCCTGGATGCCGAGCGCGGTGGGGTCGACCGGCGCCGTCGGCGGCGTCTCGACCGTCGGAGCGGTCACCTGGGCGGGCACCGGCGCGGGCTGCAAGCGATCGAGGTCCTGCGCCGCGGCAGCCACCGCCAGCAGGGACAGGCCGAGGAGGTGGCGCCGACGGGCGCGCGACGCGACGAGAAGGAAAGGGGCGGCAGGCATGGTGGGGGTCATCCGGTGATGAGGTCGAAGATGGCGAGCGACAGGAGGTTCTCGTTGAGCGCAGCATCGAGTTTCTTGGCCCCGCTGCCCTTGGTTTGATCGAGGTTCATATCCGACAGGGTCGGTGCCTCGGCGGTGCCGTTGACCAGGCTTTCGTAGATGAGGCGCTGTCCCTCGCTGTCGCCGATCTGGATGCCCCGCTGTATGGACATGACGACTGTAGCCACCACGGCCGTGGCAACGACAGCTCCGGCCGCAGCGCCGGCGCCGGTGGCGGTGCCTACGGCCTGCGCCACCGTCGCGGCAATCTCCACGCCGCGACCCGCCCCGTAGGGCAACAGGGCCGCTACCGTCGCTCCGGCGGCGACGAAGCCGGTCGCAGCTCCGGCGGCCGACACCCCGGTGGTCAAAGCCACGTTGGCCCCGTCGCTGATGGACGACTCGTCGATCAACTCCGCCAACCGCGCGGTCATGGTTTCCTCGACCACCGACCCGAGCGCATCCTTCACGATCTGGTCGTAGGGGATGTCGCGGCCGAAGAGATTGACGAGATTGCGGTCGGCGCGGCTGGCCGCCTGCTCCGCCTGGTAGGCTTGCATCTCCGCCTGGGCGGCTTGGCGGGCGGCGGAGGCGAACCGCGCCTGTTGGGCGGCGAGTCGGTCGTTGACGGCGGCAACCAGCGCCTGGTCGGTGGAGTTCAGGGAGTCCGGCGCGCGGCCGACGAGACTGCGAATGTGGGCATCCAGCACCGGGGCGAAAAGCGCGCGCACCTCGAGGTTGTGGGGAATCTGAGCCATCAACCGGTAGAGCTGCGCCTCGGTGTAACCGGAACCGGGTTCCAGCCCGAGCATCTCGACGATCCTGGCCTGCAACTCCGAGTTGCCCCCACCGTCAAAGCGCTCGTAGGCGACTTGATTGTAGACCGCGTTCACAAAGGCGGGGAGCGCGGCAACCGGCAGGCCGAAGGCCGTCTGGTTGTCTTCCGGCGTGAAAAACGCGGCGCGGGCGTTCGGGAGCTCGTTGGCCGCGGCGGCGGCTTCGGCGGCCGCCTTGCGCTCGGCCACGATGATCGGGTCGGGCTCGATCGTGAGCGTGCCGTTGTTGACCGTCGTGACGACGTAGTTGGGATTGGACTGATAACCGACCGGCTGGATGAAGTTGATCACCGGTTCCGGGGCGTCGGTCGGCTGCTCGCCGAGCGTGGCCGGATTGATCAGGCCATTGAGCGCCAGCAACTGGATCGGGGTGAGGGTGATGGGGCTGCGAATGATGGCGGGCTGCTCAAACGTCGGGAAATCGATCTCGATCGGCACGATCACACTGACCTGTCCCGCGCCGGGCGGGCGGGCCGCAGCGGGCTCCGCCGGATAGGCCGCGAAGAAGGCCGCCTCGCTGAAGGCATCGGGCACCGGATAGGTCGTGGGCGTGAGCGGCACACCCACCGCCGCCGGTGCGTCCTGGGCATAAACATTGTGGGTGAGATCAGGGAAGGCGCTCTGCAGCGTCTGGCCGGGCGCGAGGTTGGTGGCCGTGGTGACAAAGGTCGGGGGCGTGCGGTTCTCCGTGGCGGTCGCATCCGCCGTGGTCAGGGTGACGGGCCGCGGCAGGATGACGAACAGGCCCGGCACCGAGATGATTTCGTAGTTGGGATTGCCCGTCGGCTGGACGCGGATCTGGTGCAGCCCGGCATCCCACAGCGACGAAGGCAGCGCGTCGGTGAGGATGGAATCGACCCGCAGCAGGTCGGAGAACGCCACGTCGTCGATCGTGTCGAAGGCCGCCAGACCATCGCCGGCAACCTGGATGTGGTAAGCCGGATTCCCGTCCCCATAGTAGCGCAGGATGTTGGTCGGCTTGAGGGCGATCTGTCGCGTCAGCACCGCCAGGTTGCCGAAGCTCAGGTCGGCGATCTGGTAGTTGGGGCTGAACAGGTCGACGCTGATCGGGTAGTTGCCGATGCCCGCCGTGGCATCGACGCCGAAGTCGAGCGACAACACCTCAAAGGCGGTCTGGCCAAAGGCGAGTCCGCTCACCGTCACGGGAACCTCGCTCTGGTCGGGATTGGCATCGCCATACCGGCGCGCGACGTTGCCGACGTTGACGCCGATCGTGGCAGGCAGGACCTGCATCTCGCCGGAGGGGTTAGGCACGGTGTAGTTGGGATTGCTCAGGGCAACGGTGATGGCGTAGGTGCCCACGTCGGCGTCGGCGGCCGGACCCACCACCGTGGCGCCCAGCATGTCGGCGGTATCCGTCAGCTTGAGACCGCTGATCAGATCGGCGCCGATCTCGGGCGAGGCCTGGCCATAGATCCGGAAGAACGAACCCGAGCCGAAGACCAAGGGCGCGGGTGTGACCGTGAGGGTGCCCGGCTCGTAGGTGATGGCGTAGTTGCGGTTGGCGTTTGAACTGACGTTGATCGCGTAGCCACCGTCGGGAATCACGCTGGAGGCGGTCGTGGCAACGGTGCTGAAGTTGAGCCCCGTGATGACGGCCGAACTGTCGAAGCTGGCAAGGCCGTCGAAGGTGGCCGAGAAGGTCGGGTTGGCTTCGCCGTATTCGCGGGAGAAATCGTTGGCCGTGATGGTCAGCGGCCGCGGCAGGATGTTGAGCACGCCGGTGCCGAAGGTGAGCGCGTAGTTTTGCGCGGTGGCGCCGAGGATGGAGATTGGCGCGGTGCCGACGGCGGCGGTGGGCGCCGAGCCGCTGAAATTGAGGCCGGTGACGACGGCGGTGGTGTCGTTGTTGAGCAGACCGGCCGCGGTGATCGCAAAGGTCGGATCGGCGTCGCCGTAAAGCCGCGAGCTCAGGGTCGGCGCGATGAAGAGCGGCGCCTTGGTGACGGTGAGGGTGCCGGGATTGAAGGTGACGTGGTAGTTGCCGGTGGCCACGGTGCCGCCCGGCGTGACGGCGTAGCTGCCCACGTTGGAGGTGACGGTG
Organism: uncultured Opitutus sp.; assembly: GCA_965652375.1. GTDB lineage: Bacteria > Verrucomicrobiota > Verrucomicrobiia > Opitutales > Opitutaceae > Actomonas. The sequence goes on along the minus strand of CBFGUO010000054.1, from coordinate 32,187 downwards.
GCGGCGGTGGTGTAGCTGAGATCCGGCACCACGTCGGCCAGCGTATCCGACAACTTGAGACCGGAGACCGTGGTGGTGAAGGCGGGGTTGGCGCTGCCGTAGGTGCGCGACCGGTTCGGCACGCCGACGGTGAGCACCGCCGGATCCACGGTGATGGAGCCGGCTTCATAGGTGACGTCGAGGTTGGGGTTGGTGATGCCGCCGACCACGTAGTCGTAAACGCCCACGTCCGAAGCGGCGGTGGCCTCGGTCGTGAAGGTGAGCGCGCCGGGGTCGATCAGGCTGATCAGGTTCATGCCGGGGGGCGCGTTGCCGCGCAGACCCCAGGTGACAGTCGGGTTGGCGTCGCCGTAGGTGCGGGTGACGTGGTTCGCGTAGGCGGTGACCGGACGGGCCGTGATCGTGAGCGTGCCGGGATTGAGCGTGATCTCGTAGTTGCCGAAGCCGGTGCCCGCGGTTGTGGCGTTGATGGCGTAGTCGCCGATGCCGGTGAGCTGGGTCGCCGCGGTGGACAAGGTCAACGTGCCGAGGGAGTCGAGCGTCTCGTCGAGCACGAGTCCGCTGGCCGTGGCGCTGAAGGTCGGATTGAGGTCGGCGTAGATCTTGGAGGCGTCGGCCACGTTGAGGATGAGCGGCGCCGGGTTCACCGTCAGCGTGCCGGGCGTGAAGGTGATGGCGTAGTTGGCCGCGCTCGCGCCACTCACCGCGATGGCGTAATCTCCCACCGCACTCGAAGCGGTTGCCGCGGTGGAGACGGTGAGGCCGGAGACCACGCTGGCGTCCTCGCCGTTGACCAAACCGCTGTAGGTGATATCCCACGACGGATTCGCTGAACCGTAGGCGCGCGACGCATCCTGCGCCGCAATGGTGAGCAACGCCGGATTGATCGTCAGCGTGCCGTTGCGATATTCGATTTCGTAACCGGAAGCTGAGGCTCCCGTTGGGACGATGCTGTAGACGCCGACACCGGATCCCTGCACCGCGACGGTGGACAGGGTCAGCCCTGAAACTATGCTCGCGTCATCCTGGCCCACGAAGCCCGCAAACGTCGCCGTAAGCGAGGGAATCGCGTCGCCGTAGATGATATTGAAGTCGTCCGCCGAGATCAAAAGCGTCGGAATGTCGGAGATGGAGAGGATGCCGTTGACGTAGGTGATGTCGTAGTTGGCGGCCGTGGCTCCGCTGGGAGTGATGGTGTAGTCGCCGGGCGCGGAGTCGGGTTGGTGGTCGGCGGTCAGCACCAGACCTGACACCACGGCGGAGGTGTCGCCGTTGACGAAGCCGGTATAGGTCGCGGTGAAGGTCGGATCCACCCCGCCGACTGTCTTGACTTGGTCGTCGGCCCGGATGGTGAGCGGGGCCGGATTGACGGTCAGCGTGCCGGGTGTGAAGGCAAAGGCGTAACCGTAGGAACCGCCGTCGACGGTGCCCTGCTCCACCGCGATGGCGTAGTCGCCGACCCCGTCGCTGGAGGCGGCGTTCGTGGACAAGTCGGGGCTGCCGCTGAACGCCCGGGCCAGGTCGTCACCTTCCAGCAATCCGGTCACGGTGTATTCAAGTGTTGGATTCGCGTCGCCGTAGGTCCGCGAGGCGCTGGCCGAGAACGTCAGCGTCGGCTGGAAGCTGTAGAAGAAGTTGCTCTGCTCCAACTCCCCGATGTCGCGAGGGCGGAGGAAAATGATGGACTGGCCGTAATACGGATCGGCGGAGAGTCCCCCCTTGACGGTGGTGTCCGGATGATCCGAGTAGATCGCGAAGTGATTGTCCTCGCCGAGCGTCATGACCTCGGCACCGGCGGACGAATTGTTGATGAAACTCCCGTCCAGGGCGGCGAGCATGACCCCACCACGGTGGACCAACTCAAACGAGTCCTCGCCGAAATCCAGAGTCGCCCGATACGTGGAGGCGGCGAAGCGGGTGTCGCCCTCCAGGGTCAGCGACCCCGCGGTCTCGATCGCGGTGTAGGCCCCGGCGCCCATTTTGGAAAAGTCCCCTGTCACCGTGAGGTCGCCGGTGCTGTCCACGACCCGGATGTTGCCGTCGATGAGGATCCCGTCGCCCGCCACGTTGAGGGTGCCGATCTCGTTGTCCGAATGGTAGAGTCGGATCGCGTCGGGCGCGCCTTCAAAATAGTCCTCCTCGTCCTTCTCGAAGGTGATGCCGCCGTTCTCGAGCTGAAGGTCGAGGGTGTCGACCTTGACCGGCCCCTGGAAGTCGAGACGGCCGAGGTGGCGGCTGGATTCGGGCGGAGGGTTGAAGCCGATGAATTCGGAATCGACGTTCTGCCTGATGGTCAGGCGGTCCGCGGTGATGCTCGAACCAAAGTCGGAATAGATGGTGTCCGTGGTGAAAAAGGTATCCACGCCCATGGCCTGCAACTCGATCGGCGCATTGGGCGCATCGAGGTCGGCGTTCAGTCGGATAGTGTGCCCCGACTTGAGGTTGAGACCGTTCGTGGAGGACCAGGCCACGTCGCCGGAGACGCGGATGTAACCCGCATCGCCTTCGATGGGGTCGTCGGGCGTATCATCGATCCAACGACCGAACGCATCGATGACCACGTTGGCTGAACCGAGCTGCGTCGCGAGGACGGTGTTGGAGAGAAAGTAGTTCGCCGTGTCGTGGGTCGCCGTGTCGGAAATGGTCACGTGCGGCAGGCCCAGCACGAGCGTGCCGTCGTTGCCGGCGTCGGCGCCGACGTCGACCGCGCCACTGTAATCCAAAGTCTGGTGCCCCGCGACCACGGCGAAGCCCCCGTCGCCGCCGCCCGCGCCGCCCTGCGCGTTGATCGTGCCGGCAAAGGTCGTCGAGCCGGTGCGGGAAAAGTTGCCGCCCGACCAGACGACGGCGCGGCCGGCGGCCGCGTCGGCGGCGGAGGCGGACACATCGATCGTCGCGCCGGCGCCGATCGTGGTCGAGGCGGCAAGGTGCACGCCATTGTCGTCGTTGTCGGGATCGAGTCCGTAGTAGTCGCCGCCGACCAACACCTCGCCGCCGCTCCCGTCGGCGTTGTGGGCGGTGAGGCTTCCGGCCGTGTGAGCGATCGTGCCCTGGTCGGCCGTGAGCAGGATGCGACCGTCGCGGTTCTCGACGCCGGTGGCGGCGATCACGCCAGTCTGGTTGATGGCGAGCGCGTAGACGTTGGCCGCGGCGGCCTTCAACTCGGCCTGGATTGCGGAGACGTTGCCGGAGTTGGTCACGCCCGTGCCGTCGGCGGCATCGGCGTCGGGCGCGCTGACGGAGCTCTCGATGATGAGGTGTTGGGCGCTCTGCGGCTTGAACCACACCGTCTTGCCGGCGGCAAGGCCGGCGACGCCGTTGGCGGCGGTGATCGTGCCGCTGTTGTCGACGCGGTAGCCGACGAGAATGACGTCGCCGTCGGACGCGACGATGGCACCGGCGTTGCTCACGGCGGCGGTGGAGTCGCCGTCGAAGAGGAGGGCATCGCTGCTGCCGTTGGCAAAATCGATGAAGTCGGCGTCGGCCACATCCTGGGTGGAGGCGATGAACTCCTGCGCGTTGATGGTCGCGTCCGAGCCGATCACGACGCCGTTCGGGTTGATGAGAAACACACCGCCGGTGGCGCTGAGTTGCCCGAGCAGTTCCGAGGCATTGGCTCCCGTGACGCGGTTGAGCAGGGCTGCATCGACCGCCTGGTTGATGGTGACCGACTCGCCTGCGCCGATGCCGAAACCCGTCCAGTTCATGATCGCCGCGTTGCCCGTCTGCGTGAGCGTCATCGTGTTGCCCTGAACGTCGGTGCTCACCGAGCCGGACACCACGGAGCCACCCTCCGGCAGGGCCAGGGCGTGGGGCGGCAGGATGGCCAGCGGCGTCACCGCCGCCACCAGGAGGACTTGCTCAAACCAGGACGTGCGCCGATACGAGGTGGGTCTGCTGCTCATGACCCGGTCAGCATAGGTCGAGGTCGACGTTTCGGGTATTCGCCGTTGGACGAAGAACAAACGATCCGGGATTGAGGCAGGGTCCCCAACCGCCCAATGAAATCTTCCGGTGACCCCCTCCGCCTGGGCGGCGCCATCGTCGCCCACCATGATTTCACCTGTTGCAACGCTGCGATTGTTCCCCACCCGGTGTACGCTCGCGCTGCTGGTGGGGTTCGGCGCGGCCGCCTCGACCCACGGGCAACCGGATCTCACGCGCGACGAGGCCGGCATCCCCGTTGCACAGGCATTTGGCGTGCGCGACTATGAGGAGCACAACCAGAACTGGGCGGCGGTGCAGGACGACGCCGGCATTCTTTACGTCGGCAACAAGGACGTCGTGCTCACCTACGACGGTCAGGCGTGGAACTCGATCCGCACGGGCGGCTCCTTCATCCGCAGCCTCGCCCGCGACGATGCCAATCGGATCTGGGTCGGCGGCGTGGACGAGTTCGGCTACCTCGAGGCCGACGGACTTGGCGGCCGCCGTTATGTTTCCCTCGCCGAACACCTGCCGCAGGGGCTGGCCGAGCCCTTGAACTTCTTCCACCTGCACGTCACTTCCCACGGCGTCTATCTCGTCTCCGACGAGCGGGTCCTGCGCTGGAGGGACGGCAAGGTTTCAACTGTCGTCGAAGGGCAGATTCGCGGTTGGCAGGAAGGCGACGAACTGTGGGTCCACGGCGCCGGGTCGCCGCTCTACGCCTTCGATGGCGCCGACTGGCGTGAGGTCCTGCCGGCCGCCGCGCTGGGCAAGCGGTGGGTCTGCTCTTCGCTGCTGCAGCCGGACGGTTCGCGGCTGCTGTTCACGGTGCGCGACGGCGCCTTCGTGCTGCGCGAAGGCGAGCTGGCTCCCTGGCCCAACGAAGGCAACGACCTGATGCGTGAGCTGATCACCGTCGACACCCTGCGCCTGCACGACGATGCCATCGCCGTCCGCTTGCGACTGCGGGGTATGCTCATCCTTTCCCCGACCGGCCGGCTGCTGAATTTCTTCGATGCCGCCAACGACACCCTGCCCGTTTCCGTGGTCCTCGGACTATTTGAGGACAAAACCCACGGCCTGTGGATCACCCTCAACTCGGGCCTCACCCGCATCTCGCGCGAGCTCGCGCTCACCCGCTTCGACCGGCGGCGCGGTCTCGGCACCAACACCGTGAAGGCCATCCGGCGGCACGCGGGTCGCCTGTATGTCGGCACGGGCGACAAATTGCTGGTGCTGCGTCACCAAACAACGGATACGCCGGTGCCGACCCCGGCAGGCTTTGAGCCGGTCGCCGGCGGCGACGCGTCGGTCTGGGCGCTGGCCAGCGTCGGCGACGAGTTGCTGATCGGAGGACGTGACGGACTGCGCACCCTCGGCCCGGGAAGCGACTCCGCGGAACACGTGGTCGACTCGGAATTCATCTCCGCCCTGCTGCCCCTGCCCGAAGCACCCGAGGTCGTGTGGTCGGGAACCCAGCAGGGGCTCGATCTTCTCCACCGTGAAAAGGGGCGCTGGGTGCTGGCCCGGAGTTTCGCCGAGATTCCCGGCCTCATCCGCGCCCTGAGTGCGGACGCCGACGGCGCCGCATGGGCCGCCGTCGACGGCCGCGGTTACTATCGCCTGAGCCGCCCCGCCGGCAGCGCGGCAACGGACGCCACCGCCTGGCAGGTCGAGCATTTCCCGGGCGGACACGGCCTGCCGGTCGAACGCGTCGAGGGATTGCCCAGCCTTTCGCACCGGGCGGGACGGGCGGTGTTCCTGGTCGAGGGCACGATGTTCGAATTCGACCCCGCCAGACGAACCTTCATTCCGTTGCGCGAGGCCGCGCCCCGGTTTGCGAACGGCCACCGCCACGTCACGCTGGCGCCGGGTTTGAATGGAACGATGTGGGCCCGCACGACCAACCAGCAGGCCGAGGCCGGTCCGTGGCAGGGACGCGTATTCTGGCACTGCCTGCCCGACGGCTCGGTCCGCGCCCTGCCCTTCGCGCTCGCCGATCGCGTGGGCGAGAACCCGATGTTCTTCGAAGAGGACGGTCCGGGCGGCCACGTCCTGTGGATCGGCGGCAGCGAGGGCCTGGTGCGCGCCGTCCTGCCGTCGGCCTTCCTGCAGCCGCAATCGTTTGCGACGCTCCTGCGCCGCGTCCAGCTTCGCTCCGGCGAACACCTGCCGCTCAGCCCTGCGACACCAACCGAGCTGGCCTCACACCAACACGGGCTGACCTTCCATTTTGCGACCAGCCGCATCGACGATCCCGGCATGCGTTTCCAGACCCGCTGGAGTGGCAACGGCGAGGAGTGGTCGCCGCTATCCCGCGTCCCCGAGCTCACCATCGAGCGCCTGGCCGCCGGCGCGCACGTGCTGGAGGTCCGGGCCCGCGACACCAACGGTCGCCTCGGCGTGCCCGCCCGCTACGCCTTCACCATCCGGCCGCCCTGGTGGCAAACGCGGTGGGCCCTCGCCCTGTTCGGCTGCGCGCTGGTCGGCTGTGTCGGGCTCCTCCAACGCTGGCGCCTGCGCACCGTCGAACGCCGCAACGCCGAACTCTCCGCGCTCGTCGATCACCGCACCAGTGAACTGCGCGAAAATCAGGCCCAGCTCATCGAAGCCCGCGACGCCGCCAACGCCGCCAACCAGGCCAAGAGCGACTTCCTCGCCGCCATGAGCCACGAGTTGCGCACGCCCCTGAACGCCATCCTCGGCTTCGCCCAACTCCTGCACCGCGACGACGGACTTTCACCGCGCAGCCGCCAACAGCTCGATATCATCAACCGCAACGGACGTCACCTGCTCGGCATGATCAACGAGGTGCTCGACCTCGCCAAAATCGAAGCCGGCAAACTCACCCTGCATCCCTCTCCCTGCTCCCTCGGCCAGCTTGCCCACGAACTCGCCGAGATGTTTGAACCGCGCGCCCAGGAAAAGGGACTCATCTTCCGCCTCGAACTCGACTTGCAGACTCCCCGCGTCCTCGCCGATGCCGCCAAACTGCGGCAGGTACTCCTCAACCTGCTGGCCAACGCCATCAAGTTCACCCACGCCGGCGAGGTCGTGCTCGGGCTGTACCAGACCGCCGATCGCTTCCATTTCTCCGTGCGCGATACCGGGGTCGGCATCGCGCCCCACGCCCTCCGCTCCGTCTTTGCTCCGTTTCAACAAATGCAGGTTGCGCCCACGCCCACCGACAGCGGCGACTCGGCCGGCACCGGACTCGGCCTGCCCATCAGCCAGAACCTGGTGCAACTCATGGGCGGTCACATCGAGCTGGAAAGCGAGGTCGGACGCGGCAGCCGCTTTCACTTCGAACTGATCCTGTCCGCGGCCCCCGCCACCAACAGCGCCTCGCCCCTGCCCACCCGCATCATCGGCTACCACGGCCGCCGGCGTCATCTGCTCGTCGTCGACGACGTCGCCACCAATCTCATCCTGCTGCAGGAAATGCTCGAGCCGCTTGGGTTTGAAATCAGCACGGCCGATTCCGGCGAGGCCGCGCTCACCGCCCAACAACGCCGTCCCGCCGAACTCGTCCTGCTCGACCTCCGGTTGCCCGGCATCAGCGGCGCCGAACTCACCATCCGCCTGCGCGCCGAGACACCGCACCGCCTGCCCATCATCGCGGTGAGCGCGAGCGTCATCGATCTGAACACCGGCCGCACCGCCGACTTCGGTTGCGACGCCTTCGTCATCAAGCCCGTACAGGAAGATCAACTGCTGGACGCGATTCGCACCCACCTCGACCTGGAGTGGATCACGCGATCCACCTTGTCCGCCCCTTACCCGGCACCGACGCCCCCGCCCGCCGGACTCACCTCGGCCGAACAGGTTGCCGCCCTGCCCCTGCCTCCCCGCGACCTGCTGGAGGATTGGCTGAAACTGGCCCGCCGGTCCGATCAACGCCAACTGCGCCGGGCCCTGGAGGCCGACACGGCAACCGGTTCCGACGCCCCCTTCCGCCAGGAACTCGATCGGCGCCTCCAACGCTTCCGCACCGGTGAAGTCGCCCGTATTCTCACCCTCGCCCTCGCCCGCGCCTCGACCACCCTCGCCTCCGATTCATGAACGACACCGCTCCCGCCACCCTGCTCATCGTCGACGACACCCCCGACAACATTGCCGTGCTGTTCGATTTCCTCATCGAGCAGGGCTTCAAGGTGCTCGTCTGCGAAAGCGGCCAGGCCGCCCTCGACACCCTCGCGGTCGAGGAACCCGACTTGATCCTGCTGGACGTCATGATGCCCGGCCTCGATGGTCTCGAAACCTGCCGCCGGCTCAAGGCCCTGCCCGCCGGTCATGACGTGCCGGTCTTCTTCATGACCGCCCTCGGTGACCCGTTCGACAAGGTGCGCGGGCTGAACGCCGGCGCCGTCGACTACATCACCAAGCCGGTCTATCCCGAGGAAGTCCTCGCCCGCATCCGCACCCACCTCGAGATCCGCCGCCTGCAAAAGCACCTGCAGGAACAGAACGACCGGCTCGACGCCGCGCTCCAGCGCAGCATCAACGCGGAATCACTGTTGCGCAGCACCCTCGACCGCGCGCTGGTCATTCTCCGCCGCCCCTCCCTCGGCTTGCTCTTCACCACCCGTCAGGCGGCCGCCATCCTCCACAACGAAGCCAACCTGGCGGCCCTGCGGGCGGCCGTGCGCGACAACGGGACCACCTTCACCGTGAGCGACGGGCCCACCTACGAGATCTCGATCGACGCCGAGGATCCCGCTGCCGCCACCCTGCTCCTCACCATCCGGCCGCAACGCCAGGATCCCGGCCCCCAGGACCTGCGTTCACTCGGACTGACTCCGCGCGAATCGGAAATCCTCTTCTGGATCGCCCAGGGCAAAACCAGTCCGGAAATCGCCATCATTCTCAGCATGCAGGTCTGCACGGTGAAAAAGCACGTGGAGAACATCCTGCCGAAGCTCGGCGTGGAAACCCGTCTCGCCGCCGCCCTCCTCGCGCAAACCGTGCTGCAGTCGCCCGGCTGACCCGCCGAAGTCGGGGCGGCGGGGGGATGCAGGATTTGGCCCGGTGCAGCTGACCGCGCGCCGGACGCCGCCGGCCTTGGTCTGCATCCGTTCGGCGCACCAAACGAACCGCCGCACCAAAATATGCGCCGATTTCTGCAACTTCCCGCATGCTGACGGGTATTCCTTCACGTGAACCACAAGAACTCAAACCACAGAACACCTTCCAAAATGAAAGCCACCGCCTTCCTCCTCGTCGCCGCGCTCCTTGCGCCCGCCGCCCTCGCCTTCGGCCTCAGTGCCGCCCTTGTCTCCACCGCCGCCACCGGCGCCGCCCTCTCCTCCATCGCCCTCGGCGACTACGGCAAATCCCGTTGCTCCTACGCCGACGCTCCGGCCAAACGCACCGAACGCCATCCCCTCGCCGCGTGAGTTATGTATCCTGACATCAACTACGGCTGAACAACCCGCGTCCCGTCGACGCGGGTTTTTTCGTGCCCGGACGCCCACCTTCAGTCCGCCGCGCGGTCGCCGATTCCCAGCGCAGATTGCACGATTTTGCCTATTGAGTTGCCCACCCCCACGGGCCGCGCCAAATCGCTGCCCGTCCATGAGTCACTCCCCTCTCTTCCGCCTCCTCCCGGTGTTCGCTTTCACCTCCGTCATCACGCTGCTTCCAGCCTGCGCTCAGGAGCAGGCTGCGGTCAACGGCGACAACCCCGCCGCCGCGACCGCCGCCGTCCCCGCCACCCGCGCCAAACCCGGCACCGTGCAGGGCCGCGCCACCGACACCGCCGGCAACCCCCTGGGCGGAGTCGAGATCGCCATCTACGGCACGACCATGGCCGGCGAAAACACCCGCTTCGAACTCACCACCCGGGCCGACGGCACCTATCGCCAGCGCGTCCCCGACGGCATCTACGGCGTGCGCGCCGAATACGTTTTCCACGCCCCCGACGGCCAGAACTATACCGTGACGCTGCACCCTGTCGACGGCGTCACCGGCAAGCGTCACGATGCCGAAGAAGGGATCGCCAAGGACTTCGTTTGGAAAATCTCCGGCCTGCGGCCCGATCAAACCCCCGGCACGCCCGGCACCCACAACGAGCCCGGCAAATACTACGGCGGCGCGCTGCAGACTTCATTCCTCGAACGCGGCTTCGGCGGCGTGAAGATTCCCGAGGGCTCCACCCTCGTCCTCACGCTCGAGCCGCAGGGCACGCTCCTCGACGGCCGACCCGCCCAAACCCTGACGTTCCGGCGCACCTTCGGTCCCGAAGCCCACGCGTCCTCCTACTTCTACCCGTCCGACATTCCGCTCGGTCACTACACGCTCAGCGCCCGGCTCGAATCCCCCGACGGCGAGGGGCGCGATCTCCGGTTGAAGCGCAGTCTCGACAACCAGGGCGACTACGCCCCGAGCACGACCGTCGATGTCGTTCCCGACAGCTCCTCGGGCGCCTCGCTGCCGATCCAGATCATGATCGATCCGGAAGCGGCGCCCTGACCGCCCGCTCAGCCGCGACCTGACAATCGGCTGACAAGTCCTGACAAAGTCTTACCGCCTCCTGACAACCGCGCCCCGGCGAAGCGATAGGATGACGACGTTCCCCGTCGTCACTCCTCAACCGCTTTCGCCATGCCCGTTCGCCTCCCCTCCCTGCTCCTCGCCGCCGCCCTGACGTCGGCCGCCGTTCCCGTCTTCACCCACGCACAGCCGGCCCCGCCGATCGATCCGTCGCCAAGCGGCTGCTTCATGGTTTATATCGCGGCGGACGATCCCGCACCGCAGGTCATTCCCCTCGAATCCACCGAGGTGGTGCTCGATGTGAAGCCGGGCCTGTTGGAGGCCGAGGTCATCCAGACCTTCGTCAACCACACCGGCACTGCGCTCGAGGCGATCTACCAGTATCCGCTGCCCGATGGCGCGACCCTCACGGATTTCGAGCTGCGCTACGACGATCGGGTTCTGCGCAGCGAAGTCCGGGAAAAGCAGGCTGCGCGCGCCGTTTATGAACGAGCCCGCGACGACGGCCGCAAAGCCGCGCTGCTCGAACGCGCCGATCCGTCCCTCTTCCGGACTTCCGTCGCCAACTTCATGCCCGGTGAAACCGTGCGGGCCGTGATCCGCTTCATCCAGCCCACCACCTTCGGCGCCGGCGCGGCCGAGGTGCGCTTTCCAATGGTGTCAGGTGTGAAATATACGCCGCCGGACGCCGCGTCCGCCTCGCCCGGCGAGGTGTCGATCGATCCGGTGCGTCTCCCTTCCTTCGGTCCCAAGCACTACTACGCCTTCGACATCGAGGTCGCCGGATTCCCCCCCGCCACTGTCACTTCACCCTCGCATGCCATCTCGGTGGAGCCGGCCTCCGACGGGCGCGTGCGGGTGGCTCTGGCTGAGGACGTCACGGTGCCCGACCGCGACTTCCGCCTTCGTATCGAACCCTTCGATACGCGCAATCCGCGTCCGGCGCTGGCGTTGCAGCACGGCATCGATGGCGATTACGGCCTGCTGACCCTTTTCCCGCCGATGAGCCGTGCCGTCTCGGAACGCGCGGCGCGTCCGCGCGACATCATGTTCCTGCTCGACCGCAGCGGATCAATGGCCGGCACGCGCTTCGCCAGCGCCAAACTCGGCCTCGACGCCTGCCTGCAAACGCTGCTGCCGGGAGATCGATTTCAAATCGCCGTGTTCGAGAGCGCCTTTGAGTTTGCCGCACCGGACTGGCAGGCCGTGGACCTCGGAACTATCGATGCCGCGCGGCGCTACGTGCGGGACCTGCAGACCGGCGGTGGCACCGAGATGCAACCGGCGCTGGCGGCCTGCCTCGATCGCTTTCAGCCGGATCCCGCGCGCGATCAGTTCCTGATCTTTCTCACTGACGGCGATGTCGGCGTGGAACAAAGCCTGTTCGCGCTCATTCGGGAAAAGATCGGCGACGTGCGGTTGTTCACCTTCGGCATCGGTCAGGCGCCCAACGTGAGGCTGATCAACCGCATGGCTGAACTCGGCCGCGGCCAGGCGCGGTTCATTGCCGACGACCGGGAGGTCGCACGGGAATTGGAGGACCTGTTCGCCACCCTCGACGCACCGCTGCTGCGCGAACTGGAGGTCGACCTCCTCGATGCCACCGGTGCGCCGATCCCGGTGCGCGCCTTCCCCGATCGCTGGGGACATCTCTTCCGCGGGCGGCCCCTGCAAGTGACGTTTCGCAGCGACGCGGGCGCCCGGCCGACCCGGGCGGTGATCACCGGCTTCGAGGACGACCGGCCCGTCCGCCATGACTTTGCCCTCGATGCCAGTCCCCTGCGCGGCCACGGCATCGCGCGATACTTCGGCGGCAAGGAGTATCAGCGACTCGAAGATCAGCGGGACCAGCTGACCCTGGCCTCCGAGCGCGCGCCACTGGAAGCGGACATGCTCGCCACCGCGCTCAAGTATCAACTCGTCACCGAATTCACCAGCCGGGTGGCGGTGTCTGACCGGCGTTCACGTGACCCCAGCGCCCCGCTGACCACGGAGCACGTCGGTCAGGCGTTGCCGGCCGACCTCGCCGGGGCCGGTTACCTGCCCGACGAAGACGTGATTGTGCTTTCGGCCTTCGAAGTTTCCGCCGAAGAAGGCGCAACCGGATATCTTTGTGGAACCACCCTGGCCGGCTCCCGCCTGAACACCAACCTTCGTGACATCGGCAGCGCGGTCACGGTGATCACCGCCCAGTTCCTCCACGATGTCGCCGCCACGACACCGGAAAAGCTGCTGGACTATGCGACGCCCGACTCCGCGTCTGAAAACTTCCTCAACGTCGGGGCAACGCACCGGGCTATGGTAGACGGTCTGGACATCAAGAGCCTCCTGGACCTCGCCACCGTGCAATCGCTGGTGCTGCCCGAGGCCGGCCTGGACGGCTCACACCTCACCCAGCCCGACGCCACCACGCAATCTGTCCGCGAACTCGTCCTGCGCGCCGACGACCAAGGTCGCGCTGCCGCCACCCTGACCTGGGGCGGCCCGGTGAGCGGTGCATCACGGGAACTCTCCCTCCTCAGCGTATTGAGTGGCCTGGACGACGGCTCAGCTCGTCAGCACGCCTACGTCGCCGCCGCCGGCGATCACGGCGACCTGCGCTGGGATGCCCGCGCCCAAGCCAGCCACTTCGGCGGCTACGGCGACGCCCACCTCGTCGGGGCGAGCGCAACCTATGCGCCGCACCCAGCATTCTCCCTGCAACTGAAAGCCGCGCAGCATGCCTTGCGTCGCGACGATCCCAGTCAGTTCACCCGCGCCAATCCCCACGCCAGCTATAATGGACTCGGCGCGAGTCGTCTGGATCTGCTCACCGCGGAAACGCGCCGTCTCGATGACACAATCGGGCAGTTTGGTGCCACCGGTCAGCTGGAGCGCGGCGATTGGAACCACCGCCTGATGCTCAGCGGAGAATGGCATCGTCAACAAGCGGACTGGCTCGCCCCGGCGGTCGTGACCAACGTCGCCGATCGACGCGAGACCCGATCCTGGGAAACCACCTACGGTCTGACCTGGGCACCGTTGAACCTTTCGCTGGAATCGCGATTCGCTGTCCGCCAAGTCGAGGAGCCTGCCCTGGCCACGCCCAGGTGGCACGGTCACGAGTCCGCGTTCGGCCTCACCTGGACGCCGCGTCCCACGCTGACCTTTTATGCCAAGGTGGCCGAGACCACCGGACGCGCCTGGATCACTTCGGGTCGTTATGCTCCCACCGCCGCGGGTTGGCGCCGCGCCGCCCCGCCGCGGGAACGGCGCCGCGAATGGCAGGCCGGTGTGAATCTCAACCTGCTGGACGGCCGGCTGCGGGCCACCACCGGACTGTTCCACCTGCGCATCAACGACCTCGCCTACCGCGATTGGGCGTGGGAGCAACAGCACCCCGGTGTCGACACCCTCACCCCCGCCGGAGACCTGCGCCGGGCGATCAGCTACGCGGTTTGGCCGGAAGCCGTGCTCGCGGGAATCCAAGGTTCGCTGGTGTGGAACCCCGTCCGCTCGCTCACCGTTCAGGCCACCTGGAACGCGACCTGGACGAATGACGGCCCCTACGCCGGCGGCGACCACGCCTGGTCCGTGGCCACCTTCTACACCTTTGCCGGCGGCCGGCTCGAGGGCTTCGAGCTGGGCGGCGCCCTGCGCGCCCGGGACGACCTGTATTTTAACGACGGATACCGCTTGCGCGGCGGCGCCCAGGCCGACCTGTTCGTCGCCCGCCGCTGGATCAACGCGACGGCTGGCAAGGCCACGGAGCTGCGCCTCAACCTCAGCGACCTCGCCGATCGCGGTGGCGCCGCCACGCGTTTCTCCAGCGACGAAGGGCGCTGCCTGCGCCTCACCCTTTCGCACGAATTCTGAGCCGGCCAGGGATCGAGAAAAAGGGGGCGGCAATGTTTTTGCCGATTTCTGCAACCTTTCGCGCAGCCGGTGGGTGTTGAGGGCATCACTTCAATGAAACCCTCTTCCCTCAGCACTCTCATGAAAGCCACTGCCTACCTGATCGCCACCGCGATTGCCCTGCCCGCCGCCATCTTCATCGGCATCAACGCCACGATCGTTGCCGCCACCGCCATCACCGTCGGACTCGCCGCCATCGCCCTGGGCGACTACGGCCGCAACCCGGTCAACTACTGCAGCGCCGCCGCCGCCAAGGCCATCGAACGCCATCCCCTTGCCGCCTGATTCCCCCTGTGGCAATCGTGCGCCCCCGTAACCGCCCTCGTTCCGCCCCCGGAACGCGGGCGTTTTCGTGTCTCAACGGGGGGAACTTCAGACCTTTTTTAACCACGAATGGACACGAATCTACACAAATGGGAAATCCTTGGAAGGCACCCGAGGTACACGCAGACTATTCGGGTCAATTTGTGTCCATTCGTGGCTAAATGACACCCGGCCTCCCGATACTGCTGCCCCACGTTCCAAATTCCCCATCCCTTTCCATTTCTGAAAAACGCGATTCCCCTGCTCCTTCCTTTCCCTGAATCTTCCCGCCCATGAATTCCATGCACGAAATCGACTACCGGATCGAAGGCGACGACATGCAGTTCGTCGAAATCGAGCTCGATCCTTCCGAAGCTGTCGTCGCCGAAGCCGGCGGCATGATGTATATGGAGGACGGCATCGCCATGGAGACCATCTTCGGCGACGGCTCGCAGAAGAACTCCGGCTTCGTCGGCGCCCTGCTCGGCGCCGGCAAACGCCTGCTCACCGGCGAGTCGCTGTTCATGACCGTGTTTCAGAACCAGGGTTACGAAAAACGCCGCGTCGCGTTCGGCGCACCCTATCCGGGCAAGATCGTGCCCGTGCACCTGGCGGAACTCGGTGGCGAGTTTCTGGCCCAGAAGGACTCCTTCCTCTGCGCCGCCAAAGGCGTCTCCGTCGGCATCGCCTTCAACAAGCGCATCGGCGCGGGCCTCTTCGGCGGCGAGGGTTTCATCATGCAGCGCCTGCAGGGCGACGGCTGGGCCTTCATGCATGCCGGCGGCACCCTGATGGAGCGCACCCTCGCCCCCGGCGAAACCCTGCGGGTCGACACGGGCTGCATCGTCGGCTTTCAACCGTCGGTCGACTACGACATCAAATTCGTCGGCGGCATCAAATCCGCGATCTTCGGTGGCGAAGGCCTCTTCTTCGCCACCCTGCGCGGCCCGGGCAAAGTCTGGCTGCAGTCGCTGCCCTTCTCCCGCCTCGCCGACCGCATCATCGCCGCAGCGCCGCGCGCCGGCGGCAGTCAGCGCGGCGAGGGCTCCGTCCTCGGCGGCCTCGGCCGCATCCTCGACGGCGACCGCTGAGCCGCCGCGATTTCGCCCGGAGCGATGTAGCCCCGCGCGGGAGCGCAGGGACGGGAAAGATTGTCCGCACCGGACGAAAACCCCGCGGCCGCCCCGGGAGCGGCGTAGTGCCAAACCCGTGACAGCCTTGCGTCACGTCATGCCGACACGGCATGACGTGGCCGCCATTCCCGGTATTTCCCCTTTTCGCCGCGACCTCCTATAATGGCGGTCGCTGCCATGCAGGCCCGACTGCAGTCTGCCTTCCCCTGGTTCGAACCCGACACCGCCCACGCGGCGTTATGGTACCGCACCCTCGTCGGATTGGCCCGGCAACGCACCGGCCTGGCCCAGCGCCGCTGCGAACGCGTGCTCGATTGCCTGCTCACCGCCGCATCGATCCATCGGCGCCTGCAACTCGTCCTGGCCGAGCATCAGCTCAATGAGAGCGAGTTCCTCCTGCTGACCACGCTCTTCGCCACTGATCCCGATCCGGCGACCACCCGAGATCTCACCGGCAACACCGGCCTGCCGCGCAGCACCGTCGCCGCAGCGCTCCATCACCTGCAGGATGATGGCTGGGTCTGCCTCGAGCGCCCCGGCGCCGACCACCGCGTCACCCAATGCCGCCTCACCGACCGCGGCCGCCCGCAGACCGATCACCTCCTCGTCGCCTTCCTGCAGAGGGTCGAGGCGCTGGCCGGCAAGGTCGAGGTCCCCTCCCGTCGTCCGCCCCCCTCCGACACTTTCCGGTCATGAACAAGAGCACTCCGATCACCGCCGTCGTCGTCATCGCTGTCTTTGCCGCGATCTTCGGCGCCAAGTTTCATCTCAACCGCCAGCGCCAACTGGCCATGGCGTCGTTTCAACCGCCCCCCGTCACCGTGAGCGCCGCCGCCGCCCAGGCGCTCGACTGGCCCAACACGCTCGAGGCGATCGGCTCCCTCGCCAGCCATCGCGGCATCATGGTGCGGTCGGAACTCGCCGGCACGATCCGCCGCATTGCCGCCGTCTCCGGAGACATCGTGGACGCCGGTGCGGTCCTGGTGGAGATCGACACCTCCGTCGAAGCGGCGCAACTCGCCGGCCTCGAAGCGCAGGCCCGGCTCGCCCAGATCAACTTCGATCGCGCGCGCCTGCTGCGGGAAAACGGCACCAACAGCCCGAGCGATCTCGACGCCGCCGAGGCCGCGCTGGCCCTGGCGCGCTCCGCCGTCGAGCAACTGCGTGCCACCATCGCCAAGAAGCACATCGTCGCCCCGTTCGCCGGCCGGCTCGGCATCGTGCAGGTCCACCCCGGGCAACTGCTGGGCAACGGCGATCCCGTGGTCGTGCTCGAAAGCATCGATCCCATCCATCTCGATTTCGCCGTGCCCCAGCAGGAACTCGGCCGCCTCGCCGCCGATCTGCCTGTGCGGTTCACGGTCGATGCCTTTCCCGGACGCACCTTCGCGGCGCACATCACCGCCATCAGCCCGTGCGTATCGGTCTCGACCCGCGATGTCGACGTTCGCGCCACCCTGGCCAATCCCGACGAGGTGCTGCGCCCGGGCATGTATGCCCGCCTCGAAGTCGTCTTCCCGGCCTCGGCAAACGTGGTCGCCGTGCCCACGGCCGCCGTCGTGCACAATCCCTACGGCGACATGGTCTATGTCATCGAGCAGGGCGCCGCGCAGCAGCGCTTCATCCAGACCGGCCCCACCCGCGGCAATCTCATCATGGTGGCGTCGGGCCTGCAGGCGGGCGACCAGGTCGTGACCTCCGGCCAGATCAAGCTGCGCAACGGCCGGGCCGTGCAGATCAACAACACCGCCGCCCCCTCGGCCGACCCGGCTCCGCGACCCGCCGAAAGCTGACCCGCCCGCCATGCGCTTCACCGATCTCTTCATCCGCCGTCCGGTGCTCGCGACGGTCGTGAACCTCTTCCTGCTGCTCGGCGGCTGGTTGAGTTTCCGCACCATGGTCGTGCGGCAGTATCCGGAAACCCACAACGCCGTGGTACGGGTCTCCACGTTCTATCCCGGCGCCGACGCCGATCTCGTGCGTGGCTTCATCACGACGCCGCTGGAGCGGGAAATCGCCTCCGCCGACGGGCTCGACTACGTCGAGTCGGTCAGCGCCCCCAACCTCTCCGTGATCACCGCCCGACTGCGGCTCAACTACGACCCCAACGACGCGCTCACCCAGATCACCGCCAAGGTCAACCGCGTGCGCAGCGAGTTGCCCGCCGACGCCGAGGATCCCGTCTTCGACGTATCGATCGGCGAAACCACCGCCTCGATGTACCTGAGCTTTGCCAGCGACACCATGTCGGCCAACGAGATCACCGACTACCTGGTGCGCGTCGTGCAGCCCAAGCTCTCCACCATCGAGGGGGTGCAGCAGGCCGAAATCCTCGGCGGCCGCACCTTTGCCATGCGCATCTGGCTCAAGGACGATCGCATGGCCGCCCTCGGCCTCAGCCCTTCCACCGTGCGCCGCAAACTCGCCGCGCAGAACTTCCTTTCCGCCGTCGGCAAGACCAAGGGCGCCATGATCTCGGTCAACCTCACCGCCCGCACCGACCTGCACAGCGCCGAGGAATTTCGCCGCATCGTCATCCTCGAAGAGGAGGGCCGCGTCGTGCGGCTCGGCGACATCGCCGACGTCGAGCTCGGCGCCGAAAACTACGACGCCGAACTGCGTTTCAACGGCCTGCCCGCCACCGGCCTCAGCATCACCGTCCTCCCCACCGCCAACTCCGTCGATGTCATCCGCCGCGTGCGTGAGGCCTGGCCCGACATCGCCGCCCAGTTCCCCGCCGGACTGCACGGCAAGATCCTCTACGACGCCACCGAGTTCATCAATGACTCGATCCATGAGGTGCTCATGACCCTGCTCGAGGCGATGGCGATCGTGGTCGTCGTGATCTATCTGTTTCTCGGTTCGTTCCGCTCGGTGGTCATCCCCATCGTGGCCATTCCCCTGTCGCTGGTGGGGGTCGGCATGCTGATGGTTTCGCTCGGTTTCAGCGTCAACCTGCTCACCCTGCTCGCCATGGTGCTGGCGATCGGCCTCGTCGTCGACGACGCCATCGTGGTGGTGGAAAACATCCATCGTCATATCGAGGAGGGGCATGCCCCGCTCGACGCGGCCCTTCAGGGCGCGCGGGAACTGGTGGGTCCGGTCATCGCGATGACCCTCACTCTGGCGGCGGTCTACGCGCCGCTCGGCCTGCAGTCGGGCATCACCGGATCCCTCTTCCGCGAATTCGCCTTCACGCTCGCCGGCGCGGTCGTCGTGTCGGGCTTCGTCGCGCTCACGCTCTCGCCCATGCTCAGCGCGCGGCTCCTGCGCCACAACCCCAACCCCCGCGGTTTCGAGCACCTGCTGGAGATTGCCTTCACGCGACTACGCGCCGCCTACGAAAGCCTGCTTGCCCAGGTCCTCAACCACCGGGCACCGGTCACGATCATCGCCGTCTGTATTGTCGCGAGCATCGGTCCGCTGTTTCTCATGACCCGGCAGGAACTGGCCCCGCCGGAGGATCGCGGCTTTGTCGGCACCCTGCTGCAGGGTTCGCCCACCGCCACCCTTGACCAGTCGCTGCGCTACATGGATCAGTTCGATCCGCTCGTCGCCACCGCCGTTCCCGAGGCCACCACCGTGTTCTGGGTCATCGGCTTCGATCCCGCCAGCGGTCTGCCCAGCACGAGCGCCGGATTCGCCGGACTCGTCCTCGCACCGTGGAGCCAGCGCATGCGCTCGGCCGGCACGGTGGCCAACACCCTCACCGGCGTGGCCAGTGGCATCTCGGGCCTGCAGGCGGCGGCATTTCTGCCACCGTCGCTGCCGGGCGCGAGTTCGGGCCTGCCAGTACAGTTCGTGGTCAGCTCCACGGCCGAGCATGCCCAGGTCGGCGAAGTGGCCGACGATCTGCTGGGCCGCGCCTTCGCCTCCGGTCTGTTCGTCTACGCCGACAGTGACCTCAAGTTCGACCAACCGCAGGCGGAGATCACCCTCGATCGCGAGAAGGCCGCGCTGCTCGGCATCGACATGGCCAGTGTCGGCGCCGACCTCGGATCGCTGCTGGGCGGCGGCTACGTCAACCGCTTCTCCATTCAGGGCCGCGCCTACCAGGTCACGCCCCAGGTCACGCGGCTTTCCCGTCTCACGCCGGAACAGCTGGGCGGCTACTACATCGGCACCGGCGCCGGCGGCGTCGTGCCCCTGGCGAGCATCGCGACCATCGCCACCTCGGCCCAGCCGCGAGACCTGCGCCGTTTTCAGCAGCTCAACTCGGCCACCATCGGACTCGTGCCCGCCCCCGGTGTGACCCTCGGCGACGCCATCACCTGGCTCGATCGTGAAGCCGCGCAGACCTTCCCGGCCGGCTTCACCTCCGACTACAAGGGTGAGTCGCGCCAATACATCCAGGAAGGGCGTTCCCTGCTCGGTACCTTCGCGCTGGCCGTGGTGGTGATCTTTCTCGTGCTTGCCGCCCAATACGAGAGCTTCCGTGATCCATTCATCATCATGATGGCCGTGCCGCTCTCCCTGGGCGGCGCGCTGCTGTTTCTCTTTTTCGGCGTGGCGACCCTCAACATCTACACCCAGGTCGGCCTCATCACCCTGGTCGGCCTCATCACCAAGCACGGCATCCTCATGGTCGCCTTCGCCAACCAGCTCCGCGCCCAGGGCCTCGGCGTGCGTGCAGCCATCGACCGCGCCGCCGGCGTGCGGCTGCGGCCCATCCTCATGACGACGGCCGCCATGGTGCTCGGCGTCGTGCCGCTCGTGCTCGCCTCCGGCGCCGGCGCGGAAGCCCGCTTCAGCATGGGCCTGGTCATCGCCACCGGCATGTCGATCGGCACGCTGTTCACGCTCTTCGTTGTCCCCGTCTTCTACACCTTCATCGCCAAGCCCACGCCGCCGACTCAGGACACGCTCCAGCCCGTGTCCTAGGCTCGTGCCCCCCCTCGCTCACGCCCATGGCTGCGAGGATGTGGAGGTGGCAACGAGCGGGAGCGAGTGGATCGCGGGGAAAATGAAGCTGCCCATCCGATCTGCGGGATTCGCGGATTTCGCATACTTCGTAGTTTCTCCATTCGGTCCGACGTCCTAAGCTCGGGCCATGGAACTCCGCCATCTGCGGTATTTCGAAGCCGTCGCCGGCTTGCTCAATTTCACCCGCGCCGCCGAACGGCTGCATGTGGCCCAGCCGGCGCTCAGCCGCCAGATCCGCTCCATCGAGGAGGAACTCGGCGTGAAGCTCTTCGAACGCGATCACGCCCACGTCCGCCTCACCGATGCCGGCCGTACCTTTTACCCGCACGTGCGCCGATTGCTCGCCCAGGTCGACAGCGCCGTCGCCGCCGTGCAGGAGGTGAAGGCGGGGGTCGGCGGTGAATTTGTGGTCTGCACCGATTGGCGGCTCGGTGGCGATCTCGTGTCGGCGACGCTGGCCCAGTTCCACGAGGCGCATCCGCGCGCAACCATCACGTTGCTCGATCTCGGCTTCCGGGCCCAGGTCGAGGCCCTGCGCGCCGGCCAGGCTCAGGTCGGTTTCGTCGCCCGCGACCTGCTCGGGCTGCGGGCGGAGTTCGAATCACTGCCCGTGCTACGGTCTCCCCTGGTCGCGGTGCTGCCCGCCACCCACCGCTTTGCCCGCCGCCGCCGCCTCCGCCTGGCCGAGTTGGCCGCTGAAACCTGGACCGTCATCAGCGAACAACAGGCCGCCGGTTACCGCTCGTTTCTGGTCCAACTGTGTCGCCTGAGCGGATTCCACCCGCGCCTCGGCCCGGAGGCCGCCAAGCTCGAAGGACTGCTCGGCCGCGTCGCCGGGGGACTGGGGATCGGACTGCTGCCCGCCCACGTGGTGCCGCCGCGCACGCCGCTGCTGCGCTGCGTCGCCACCGACTGCCGCCCCGTCGAACTGTGCGCCGTGTGGAACCGTGGAGACCCGTCGTCGCTCCTGCAGGCGTATCTCGCCATCCTGCGCGCCCATCTCGCCACCGCCGACCGGAACTAAGAGAGTGACAGCGGGGCTCTGCCCGGCTTCGCTGCCGCTACGTCCCATGCTTTCAACTCTGCGTTACCTGGCCTCAGCGGGGTTGGTCGCGCTCTCCTCCTTCGACCTTCCCGCCCAAGGGTCCCCTTCCGCCGCACCGGTCGGCGAAGGCATCATGCTGGATCCTTTCCCCGTCGTCGGCTCCCGCCTCGCCGCTCCGGAATCGGACCCCGCCGCCCCGGCGGCCGTCATCCTCGACCGCGCCACCATCGAGCGGGTCGGCGCCCTCTCGCTCGATGATCTGCTCACCCGCCTGCCCTTCACGTATTCAGGAGTTGGTGACGGAATCGGGACTGTGCCCAACGGTGCTCCCTTCTACGGCAACGCCCTGGCGCTGACCAATTTCTCCACCGGCGCGTCCGCCCCGCTTAAGCAGACCGGCGTGTCCGCCGCCGGACTGCGCGGGCTCGGCGCCGCCGGCACGCTCGTGCTCATCGATGGCCGCCGGCTGCCGCTCGCCACCCAGGAGGACACCGCCAGCGACACCGGCGCCGGGTTCTACGACCTTTCCGCCATCCCGCTCGGGCTCGTCGATCGGATCGAGGTGCTGCCCAACGGCGCCTCGGCCGTCCATGGTTCCGACGCCGTTGGCGGGGTGGTCAATGTCGTGCTCCGCCGCAACTTCACCGGCGGCGAGATCACGGCCGGTCTTCGCGCCACCGAGGCCGGGGGCGGCTTCGAACGTCACGCCGCGGTTTCCGCCGGCACCCGCCAGGGACCCTTCAGCCTATTCGTGACCGTCACCGGCCGGTCGCAGGAAGCCCTGCCCGCGTCGTCGCGCCCCTTTTCCGCCAGCAGCGACCAGACCGCACGCGGCGGCCGCAACTGGAACCTCGCCGTCGGCAACCCGCCCGTCCTCTCGGCCACCGCCGGCACCTTTCCCGGACTCACCGACCAAAACGGCAACCCCGCGCGCCATGCCCTCGTGCCCGGCGATCAGGACGGCTCGGCGCTCACCGCGGCCGACTTCACCGGCGCCGCCCCGCAGTTCGGCACGTCGGCGGGCACGATCCGCACCCTCGACGCCGCGCCCTACCGGGACCTCTTTGGCTCGCTCGAACAGGCCGGATTCAACGCCGCCGCGGCCTACGCCTTTAACGCCAACCTCGAAGCCTACGCCCGGGTCACCGGATCCGACCGCACCAGCGTGACCGCCCATGAACCCGCCACGATCGTCGGCGGTGGCTTCGGTGGTGCCAACACCCTCGTGCCCGCCGACAATCCCCGCAATCCCTTCGGGCAGGCGGTGCGCGTTTCCCTCGCCTTGGTGGAGTTTCCCGCCCGCGCCCAAACCGTCGACGTCACCACCACCCAAACCGTCGCCGGCCTGCGCGGCGCCTTCGGCGAGGGGTGGCAATGGGACGCCGCCCTCACCCACGCCCGCGAACGATTCGACAGCCGCACCGCCGAACTCAGCACCGCCGCCTTCGTCGGCTCGCTGGCCGACGGCAGTTTCAACCCCTTTGGCGATCCCCTGACGCACGGCCCGCTCAACGCCCACCTCGCAGGCACGCTGTTCACCGACGCCCGCATCGCCGGCACCTCGCAGATCACGGGATTCGATGCCTTTGCCCGCGGCCCCGTCCTCGATCTTCCCGCCGGTCCGCTCACGCTCGCCGTCGGCGGCGAAACCCGCCGCGCCGAACGCCAGCGCAGCTCCACCAATCCCGTCTTCGGCCAACCCGCCGACGTCACCAGCGCCCGCACGACCACCGCCGTCTTCGCCGAGACCTACCTGCCGCTCTTGGGCGACGATGCGACTGGCCCCGGGCTCCGCCGACTCGGCGCCCGCCTCGCCGCCCGCTACGAAAAGACCGCCGACTTCGCCGAAACCACGCCCTCCCTCGGTCTCGCGTGGACGCCGTGGGACGCCGTCACCCTCACCGCCGACTACGCCGAGGGTTTCCGCGCCCCTTCGCTCACCGAACTCGAGGACGTCGTGCGCACCGGCACCACGACCATCATCGACCCGCTCCTGGCCGGCGAACGCTACACCGTCGCCTACCGGCGCGGCGGCAACCTCGACGTCTCCGCCGAGACCTCCCGAACTTACCAGTTCGGTCTCAGCGTCACGCCGCCCTTCCTCGCCGGCCTGACCTTCCACGCCCGCTCCTACGAGACCTACTATAACAACAAACTGAATACGCTCACCGAACAGCTCTTCGTCTCGTTCGAGGAGCGTTTCCCCGACCGGGTCAGCCGCGACACCAGCGGCCGCGTCACCGAGGTCGACAACACCACGGTCAATTTCGGCAAAGTCTACCTGCGCGCCGCCGACCTCGGTCTCGCCTACGAACACGATTTCGGCGACCTCGGCCGCATCACCGTGCGCCTCGACGCGACCCGCCAGCTCGCCTACCGCACCGAGATGCGGCCCGACCTTGCCGGCACGGTGACGGCCGACGGCGAGGACACCGTTTCCCCGCCGAAGTGGAAGGCCTTCGGCCTGCTCTTCTGGAATCGCGGCGCCTGGGACGTCGCCATCACGGCCCAACACCTGGACGGCTTCGCCTCCAACAGCAGCGGCTCCTTCTTCGACGCTGCCACGGCATATCCCTCCTTCACCACCGTCGACCTGCGCCTCGGCTACACCTTTGCCGAACGAGGCTGGCGCGGCTGGGGCAAAAACACCCGCGTGCAGCTCGGCGTCGGCAACCTCGCCGACCGCACCCCGCCTTTTGCCAATTCCACCTACGGCTACAATCAAAGCCTCCACTCCCCGCTCGGCCGCACCTACGACGTGTCCGTGCGCCTGCCGTTTTGAATCCCGTCGTGCGCCGTCCGCTCCGAGTACGCCGACTGGCCCTGCTTTGGTGTATCGGCTTTTTGGCGACAGCGCTCATTCGCAGCCCGGCCTCCCCTGCTCCCTATGACACCCTGGGCCCGGAAGAAGGTCACGTGCGGGAGATCGCCGACCGCCTCGCCGACCACGCGGGCACCACGGGGCGGGAACTGATTGACGAGCTGGCGCAACACTATGCCGATCGCGATGGCCTCGACGCCACGACCGCCTCCATTCTCGCTCATCGCAAGCTCGCCGCCGCAGCCTGCGAACGGCGACGGTGGGGCCACGCCACCGGCCTGTATGAAGTGAGGCCCTCTTCGCCATCGGCGACGCCGCGGGTGCCCATGACGCGATCGACCGGGCCTTGGCTGCGACCGACGAATCTGCTCAGCCGGGCTGGGCCGCCGATTTTGAGAACCAGCGCGCCTCGATTCTCGCCCAACAAGGCGATCATGCGGCGGCCTACGCCGCCCTGCGCCGGGCCGAGACCCTGCGCCAGGCCCAGGCCAAAGCCAACATTCGGCCCACCCTGATCCGTATAGTGCCGCAGACGACCCAACAGGAGAGCCGGGAAGCCGCGGAACTTGCGGCGGTACGCGCCGCGCTCCGCGAAGCCGAACTGACCCAGTCGCTGCTCCGCCAGCGCGTGGCCTTCATCGCCGGCGCCGGCGCCCTGCTGCTCGCCGTCGCCCTCGGCATTGCCTACAGCTACAAGCGCAAAGCCGCCGCCGCGCTCGCCGCCGCGCGCGACGCCGCCGAACTGCGCGCCGAGCGCACCCATTGGCAGATGCTGCGTTACCAGCTCAACCCTCACTTCCTCTTCAACGCGCTCAGCTCCCTCAGCGGCCTGGTCGCCACCGATCCCCCGGCCGCCCGTCGCGTCATTGGCCGCCTCTCCGATTTTTGCCGCTTCGCCCTCCAGCGCACCACCCACGACCTGCGCACCGTCGCCGAAGAGATCCAGGTGCTCGACGCGTTTCTCGACGTCGAAAAAGCCGGTGCGGGCGGCAACCTGCGCACCACTTTCGCCATCGCCCCCGCCGTCTCCACCTGCCTGCTGCCGCCACTCCTGCTGCAACCGCTGGTCGAGAATGCGCTGAAATACGGCGGCCACGACGACACGCCGGAACTGGAGGTCGCGGTCTCAGCGCGGCCCCACCCCGCCGGCGACCAGCTCGTCATCGAGATCGCCAACAACGGCACGTGGATCGAACCCGCCACCCGGCCGCGCCGGGGCCGAGCCAGCGGCGGCATCGGCCTGACCAACGTGCGTGAACGCCTCGCCCGCGTCGGCGCCGGCCCCGACGCGCTGACGATCGAAGCCACCCACGACGGTTGGGTCCGCGTGCGACTCACCCTGCCCCTCCTGTCAGGCCCCTCCTTCGCATCCGCCTGATTCGTCCACCCTCGCCCCCCGCGCCCATGATCCACCGCGCCCTGATCATCGAAGACAATCTCGCTGCTCGCGCCGATCTGCGTGACCGCCTCGCCGCTCATCCCGAGGTCGTCATCGTGGGCGAAACCGACTCGGTCGCCCGCGCGCGGCCCCTGCTCGCTCGCGGCGACCACGACCTCGTCTTCCTCGACATCCAATTGCGCGGCGGCGACGCCTTCGACCTCGTGCCGCTCGTCGCCCCCGCGGCCCGCATCATCTTCGTGACCGCGCATGATGCATACGCCGTGCGCGCCTTCGAGGTGAACGCCCTCGACTACCTGCTCAAGCCCGTCACGCCCGAGCGTCTCGCCACCGCTTTGGCGCGCGCCGCCGCGACTCCCGCCGCCGACGGCACGGCGACTCCCTTCGCCACGCCGCTGCAGGCGGATGACATCGTGCACCTGCGCACCCCCGGCGGTTCCAAGCTCGTGGCGCTCGACGACATTTCCGCCATCCTCGCAGAACAGAACTACACCCAGGTCTGGCTCTGCGAAGGGACGCACGAACTCGTGCGCCGCCCTCTCAAGGACTGGGAGGAAAACCTCTCCGCCACCGACTTCATCCGCACTGCCCGCGATACCCTGGTCAATTTGCGCCACGTGCTCCGCCATGAGCGAAGTGGTGAAAAAGGCGCCCTCCTCTGGGTGGCGGGGCGCAACGAACCGGTCAGCGCAAGTTACCGCCACTGGTCCACGGTTCGCGCCCGCCTCGCCGGACGCAAAACGGCCTCGCCCTGAGCTCGTCGATCAAGCACGCCCCGCCCTCCACTCCACTTCGCGTCCGACGCCCCTGCCGCCATGTTCTCCCTTTACGCCGTTGTCCGGTCCACCCAGGGGAGCAGCATGCCCGGCTGGTGCCGCCTCCTCCTCGGTTTCTGCCTCCCGACCCTGGCGCCCCTCCCCGCCCAGCCTGCGGACCGGGCAGCCGTCGCGGAGCAACTGGCCGCCGCTCCGGCCGAAGCGTTTCCCGCGCTCTTCGAATCCGCCATCCGCAGCCGCTCCGCCCAGGACAATCTCCCCGAGCCCTACGCCCGCATCGCCGTACGCCGGGACCTCGCGCAGGTGCTGCAACAACGCGAAGCCTGGCTGAGTGCCGCCGGTCACCTGGAAGAGGCCCTCCACCTTGCCGAACGGCTCGACGACGTGGATATTCTCCTTCAACTGCACCTCGACCTGGCCGAAATCCTGCCCGAGGCCGGCCGGCGGGACTTTGCCTATCCCCATCTCGATGCCGTCGATGCGCTGCTCCACTCGCTCGACCGGCCCGAACTCACCTTGCGCTCCGCCCTCCTGCGCACGGAGATCCTGGCAAGCAGCCGACCTGACGATCCCCTCATTCGGGCGACCTACGAACGCCTGCTTCGGGACGACCGCTTCGACCCGCTGGCCATCCGGCTGCACTGGGCCCGCCGGCAGGAACTCAGCCTGGAGGATCCCTTCGCCTCGCGTTGGGAAATCGTGCGCACCCTGGCCCGTCAACAGGACAACCGCGTCGTCGAAGCCGAAGCGCTGGACCAATTGGGCTACTATCACCAACGCCGGGGCGAGGCGGCACGCGCCGCCGAAGAGTTTCTCGCCGCCTCCAACCTCGTTCCGGTGACGGAACGCAACGATCCGCCCTGGGACGCCATGATCGCCGCCTTTCAGTCCGTCGGTGACACCGCCCGCATCGCCGACACCCTCGACGCCATGCTGGCGGCCACCGATCCGGAGAAACAACCGGCCCGGGTCGCCCGGCTCCTGCTGCATCGCGCGAACCTGCGGGAGGCAGGCGGCGACCTGGCCGCCGCGTATCAGGATCTCAAGCACGCCCTGGGCCTGCGCGACCGCAGCGACTCCGCCCGCCAGTTCATCCCCGCCACCCGCATTCTCACCCCCACCTCGTCCTCGGAGATGGACCAGGCCGCCACGCTCGCCGCCACCCGCGCCGCCCTGCGCGAAACCGAACTCGCCCGCACCCGGCTCGAACGCCGCCAGGCCTACGGCATCACCCTCACCGCGGCGCTCGTCGCCGCCCTGCTCGGCCTCGCCTACGTCACCAAACGCCGCACCGCCGCCGCCCTCGCCGTCGCTCGCGACAACGCCGAACTTCGGGCCGAACGCACTCACTGGCAGATGCTCCGCTACCAGCTCAATCCGCACTTCCTCTTCAACGCCCTCTCCTCCCTCGGCGGCCTCGTGACCACCGACACCGCCAAGGCGGCCCGTTGCGTCGACCGCCTCTCCGAGTTCTGCCACCTCGCCCTCGCCGGCGCCCACGATGAGCTGCGCACGCTCGGCCAGGAACTCGAGCTGCTCCACGCCTACCTCGACGTCGAACAGGCCGGCGCCGAGGACCTGCGCATCACGATCGAGGCGGATCCCGCTGTCACCGGTTTCCGGATACCGCCGCTCCTGCTGCAGCCCCTGGCGGAAAACGCGCTCAAATACGGCGCCCAGACCAGCGAAAACCGCCTCGAGGTGCGTGTCACCGCAGGTCCCGCTCCCGGTGGGCACGGCGTGCGGGTCGAGGTCACCAACACCGGCCACTGGGTGGAGCCGGACCACCAGCCGCGCCGCCGCGCCGCCATCGGCCTGGCCAACGTGCGCGAACGCCTCGCCCGCCTCGATCCACCCGGCACGCTCGACTACACCACGCACGCCGGCCGGGTCACCGCCACCCTCACCCTGCAACCCAACAGTTGAATCGTCTCAAACGGTAGTGAAGCTCATCCGTGTCCATTCGTGGTTAAAAACCAGACGAGTCCAACCTGCCTCTCCGTTGGATCATGATCCCCACGCTCATCATTGAGGACAATGCCGCCGCCCGCGCCGATCTGACCCGCAAACTCAAGGCGCATCCCGAGGTGGCCATCGTCGGCGAGGCCGGCACCGCCGGACGCGCCCGCACCCTGCTCGCCCTCGGGGGCTACGACCTGGTGTTCCTCGACATCCGCCTGCGTGGCGGCAACGGCTTCGATCTCGTGCCTCTGGTCGCCGCGGAAGCCCGCATCATCTTCGTCACCGCCTACGACGAATACGCCCTGCGGGCCTTCGAGGTGAACGCCCTCGACTACCTGCTTAAACCCGTGACGGCGGAGCGTCTGGCTCAATCGTTGTCGCGCCTGGGCGTCGAGACCGGTCCTGCCGCTCCGCCGCAACTTACCGAAACCGACCTCGTGCACGTGCGCACCGACGCCGGCTCTCAGTTCATCGCCGTGTCCTCCATCGCGGCCATCATGGCTGAGCTCAACTACACGCTCATTCACCTTACCGACGGCTCAAAACTGCTCATCCGTCGTCCCCTGAAATCCTGGGCCGACCAACTCGATGCCAACACCTTTGTGCGCGTCAGCCGGGAGAGTATTGTCAACCTCCGTCATATCAGCCACGTGGAGCGCAACGACACCAAGAGCGGCACGGTGAAGATGACGGGCGTCAAAGCGCCCGTCCCCGTGAGCCGCCGACGGTGGGCCACGCTGAAGGCGAAAGCGGGTTAAGCCCATTCCTGTGCAAATCACGCCTGATTTCGCCACCCGCTCGCACGCGTAGCTACGAACGCGAGCGAGTGGAACGATCCGCCAGGCACAAAGTCCGCGGAACCGTTCGTCCCATTGCGCTACCGCTAATCCCCGCGCCATTGAGGCAAATTCGCTGCGATTACATTTCCGAAACCGTGATGACCTCTTTCCCCTCCCGATTGATCCTCGCCGCCTGCCTGCTGACCGTGGGCGCGAAGGCTCAAGTTTATATCGGAGACCTCGACCTCGCCACAACCTCGAGCACCTTTCAAACAACCGCGACCTCCGATCTCAGCACCCTCGGCTGGACGGAAGTGGATGGCGGCACGCGCACCTTCGCGGGATCTTCCAATACGGCCGTCATCGCAGACGGCCCGTGGCAAACCTACACGGTACGCTTCGATACCGGCGTGACCATCGCAGCCAATACGAGCTACGAACTCTCCTTCGATCTGGGCTTCATGACCGGCGTCACCGGCAACACCGCGAACTACAGTTTCCAGCTCGGCACACTCAACGGAAGCGAGTTCACGGGCCTGGATTCCGCCTACACCGGCAGCCTCACCATGAGCACGACCGACCAATACAACATCGGCTCGGGCAACGTTTCGACCGCGTCGAACGTTTGGACGACCGGAGCGTCGCCGGGCACTGACAATCTCGCGGTGCAGTTCAGCTTGTTGTCCTACAACAACCCGTCCTCCACCACCGACTTTTTCGGCTTCGACAATGTGGCCTTGTCGGCGTCCGCCGTCCCCGAGCCCTCCACCTATGCCGCGCTATTCGGCGGCCTCGCCCTGGCGGGTGCAGTGTGGCACCGCCGCCGCGCCACCCGGCGCGCTTGACGGATACCGGGGTCGCGTTGGACATCGTCCGCCGCCATCGCATGGATGGTGGAATGCCCCTTGCTCGCTCTGTTCTTTTCGCCGCCGCCGCATCGCTTCTGCTTCTGATCGGCTGCGCCCGTCAAGCGACCACCGAGAGCAACCCGCCCGCCGCCGGCTTCGATCTCGCGGGTTCCGATCCCAAGGCCATCGCCGTGGCCGACGCCACCATGGCGGCCATGGGCGGGCGTAGTGCCTGGGACATGACACGGCACGTCACCTGGCGCTTCTTCGGCGGTCGCCGGCATGTGTGGGACAAGTTCACCAACAACCTGCGCTTCGAGGACGGGGACCTCACCGTCCTCATGAACCTCGACAGCGAACAGGGCCGCGCCTGGCGGGCGGGCGCCGAGATCACCGATCCCGCCCAGCTCAAGGATATCCTCGGCAACACCAAGGGCGCCTGGATCAACGACAGCTATTGGCTCGTCATGCCCTACAAGCTGAAGGACTCCGGCGTCACCCTCACCTACGTCGGCGAAAAAACCGACTCCGCCGGCAAACCCTGCGACGTGCTTCAACTCACCTTCAAGAACGTCGGCCGCACGCCCAACAATAAGTACCACGTCTACGTCGACCAGCAAACCCGCCTCGTGAGCGAATGGACCATCTGGTTCGACGCCGCCAAAGACGAGCCGCGTCCGCTCGGCCCGTGGACCGACTGGCAGCGCTTCGGCAACATCCTGCTCGCCCCCGGCCACGGCCAGCGTGGCCACACCGAGATCGGCGTCTTCGACGAACTGCCCGCGACCGTCTACACGGAACCGACGCCGGGCTTCCAGCTGCCCGCCGCGCCGTAGGGTTGGCTTCAGCCGACCTTGTTCCACCCACCCGGGATACCGCCACGGCACACCGCCCTCAGAGCCGGCTAAAGCCCGGCACTACGCCCGTCCACCCGTAGGGTTGGCTTCAGCCGACCCTGTTCCACCCACCCGGGACACCGCCACGGCACACCGCCCTCAGAGCCGGCTAAAGCCCGGCACTACGCCCGTCCTTTCGTAGGGTTGGCTTCAGCCGACCCTGTTCCACCCACCCGGGACACCGCCACCCCGACCGCCGGCCCCAGCCCCAGCACGTGCGACCGCCCGCCGCCGTTCATCCCGCGCGCCAACCGCCCGTCCATTCGCCGGTTGGCAGCCGTCATGGACCGGTTCACTGTCCATAGCGTCATGAAAACCACCTTCCTCTACGGCCTCGGTATTTCGCTGGCGAGCTTCGCCCTCAATCTCCTGCTCTACTTCGCCGGCTTCCACGCCAACGCCGAAAAACTCGGCACCGCCCAATGGATCGGCGGACTGGTCGGCTTCGCCATCACGGTCACCGGCCTCGTTCTCGTCATGCGCGCCCGCCGCGACGAAACCCCACTCGACGAACCCTTCGGATACGGTCGCGCACTGGGCACCGGCACCCTCACCGTTTTGTGGTCGTCCCTTATCAGCGGCCCGTTGCAGGCCCTGTATGTGGGTGTCATCAATCCCGGCTTTCGTGACGTCGTTATGGAAGGCGAGATCGCCAAGCTCGAGGCTCAGGGACTCACCGCCGACCAGATTGCCGGGGCGGAGAAAATGATGCAGATCATGACCGGGCCAGTCGCCCAGGCGGCCACGATCATCATCGGCGGCTTTATCTTCGGATTCCTGCTTTCACTCATCGTCGCCATCTTCGTCCGCCGCCCGGCAGAGGAGACCTTCGACGAACCCCCGCCCATCCAGCCCTGAGTCTCCCCCTCACTCGCGCAAAAACGCGGAGCCGACCGGCTCCGCGTTTTTTTGGGGCGGGGCGGGCCCCCCCGCGGGGGGGCCCCCCGCGAGGGGGGGAAGGTAGAAAAACTGGTATGACAGGGCCCCCC
>CBFGUO010000053.1:0-36149 GCA_965652375.1 uncultured Opitutus sp. | reverse complement strand
GGGGGGGGGGGGGGGGGGGGGGGGGGGGGGGGGGGGGGGGGGGGGGGGGGCGCCCGGGGGGGGGGGGGGGGGCGGCGGGGGCGCGCGGGGGTGCGCGCGGGGGTGGGGGAGGAGGTGGTTCGGGTGTGGCTACGAGCGCGAGCGAGTGGATCGAGGCAGACGGGGGGGCGGGATTGGTGGTGGTGGTGGCGATCGTGGCCGGGGTCCACTCGCTGGCGCTCGTAGCTACGTGGTGGGTGGGGCGGGCAGGCTGAAGGACGGCTGAGAGGCAAGTGCGGCACGCCGGCGAGCGGCGGCCTTCCATTGTGAACTATACGGCCCCGTCGTTACAGCGGGTGAGTGGGTGCAAAAAAGGCCGCTGCGGGGAGCAGCGGCCGGGGAAGGGGGGACGGCGGTTCGGGCTCGTCAGAGTTTGTTGTATTCGCCGCACCAGTCGGTGGGCTTCGTGGTCGGGAAGCGGGACTCGAACTTCACCTTGTCGTCGACGTTGAAGACGACCGTCTGCGGGGCGTGGCGGCGGCATTCGCCCACGGTAGCCGAGGTCGACTTGTAGTGGGTGCAGGTTTCGCAGGCTTTGGTTTTGGACGTTTTGGCAGGCATCGTGGGTTCTCCGATTGAGGGTGGTTCTGGTTGTGGCAGCGCCCGCACCTTCGGCGCGTCGGCTCCATCGCGCAAGCGCTTGATCTATAAGTGCGTTACTTGGTTTTGATAATCAATCGCAGTCTCACTGGTTCGGGCCCTTCGCCGTAGTCGGCGGCGGGAGCCGCGGGATGTCAGGTGCGACCGCGCTTTGCCGTCCCTGCGCTCCCGCGCAGGGCTACCTTTAATTGTCGCGGCCGGTTTTGGGGAGGGGCACGTCGAGTTCGGTGGGTTCCGGGTGTTGACGTTTATCGATCCGGCGGTCGTGGCGGCGGCGGAGCAGGTCGTCGAGCTTGGCGGCGAGGCCGTCGAGGGCGCCGTAGGCGTCCTCTCCTTCGGCGGTGGCGATGAGGTCGGGGCCGCCGATATTGATCTGGCCCGTGGCGGCGAAATGATACTTGGAGCCCTGTTGCTGATCCTGGTTGAGCCGTACTTCGATGCGGATGATGCGCGGATTGTGGCGGAGCAGTGGCAGCAGCTGGTCGAGGGCGTGGCGGCGGATGCCGTCGGTGAGATCGAGGTGCACGCCGGAGAGCAGGATCTTGTCTTCGGCGGTGGTGGAAGTGTGTTGTGGAGCGGCCATGCCACGGGGGCCGCATGCCCTGTGCCATGGCCACCGGACCGGGGCACGGCGTCCGGCGCCCGGGGAGATATGCAAAGCACTGGGTGGGGTTTTCATGCGTTTTGATCGGTCCTTTCACGGGTGGATGGTGGTCCTTCGGTAGCGAAGCCCGGGTTTGCCAAACGGCTGCAAATCTGGATCGATCCTGCGCATGCTTATTCCCCGCGAGCCGGCAAGGCAGGTAACCCGCGGTGAACGGGTGGGGAGCGGCGCGGGCGGCCGAGGCGGCTTCACGCTGGTCGAGATCATGATTGCGGTCGTGATCATCGGCCTGCTGGCGGCGATGGCGGTACCGGCCTTCAACCGGGTGAGACAACGCTCGCTGGCCAATCGCATGGCCAACGACCTGCGCCAGTATGCGGACGCCTACCAGCGCTACGCGCTGGAGAACGGCACCTGGCCGCCGGTGGGCGGGGTCGGGGCGGCGCCGGCGGGCATGGAGGATTATCTGCCGGCGGCTTACGGGACTTCCACGCCGTTTGGCGGAGGCTACACCTGGTCGGGCGCATCGGCGCGCTTGCGGCTGGCGGATTCGACGGCGACGGACGCGGTCATGGTCCAGGTCGACGCGGTGATCGACGACGGCGACCTGGGCACGGGGGATTTTCAGAAAAACAGCGGCGGCTCCTATGAGCTGCAGCTGCGGTGAGCGTCGGCCGCGCGGGGTCCGGGTATTTTTTTTGTCTCAATCTTTCTGTCGGAATCTTCGATCAGCCGCCTGAAGGCGGAACTCCGAA
This sequence comes from uncultured Opitutus sp., assembly GCA_965652375.1. Taxonomy (GTDB): domain Bacteria; phylum Verrucomicrobiota; class Verrucomicrobiia; order Opitutales; family Opitutaceae; genus Actomonas. Next base: position 34,151 of record CBFGUO010000053.1, on the reverse strand, counting down.
CGAGTGAAGGTTTGGAGTTCCGCGTTTACGCGGCAATGCCCACGGCCTGAAGGCAGACCCCCGAACGGGCGGGCGTGATTGAGTATGGGCAGATTGTCCGGAGGGCGTGGGTGCGGTCCCTACTTCGTGGCGCAGTTGAACATCCAGTGGATGCCGAAGCGGTCGGTGAGGGTGCCCCAGTAGGCGCCCCAGAACATGTCCTGAAGCGGCGACTCGACGGTGCCGCCTTCGCCGAGCGCGGCGAAGAGGCGGTCGGTTTCCTCGCGGGTGTCGGGCTCCAGGTTGATGTAGACGTTGTTGCCGGCGTTGAGCTTGAAGCCCATCGATTCCGGCGCATCGGTGCCCATGAGAAGGTGACCGCCCAGGATGGGCAGTGAGACGTGCATGATGAGGTTGGCGTCCTCGGTCGACTGGGGCTGAGTGGCATCGCCGCAGCCGGGGCCATCGCCGAAGCGCATGATCGGGCAAGCGTAGTCGGTGCCGAAGACCGCCTTGTAGAAGGTGAAGGCTGCTTCGGTCTGGCGGTTGAAGTTGAGGTAGGTGGAGACGGAGGCCATGAGTTTATCGGGTTGGAGGGTGAGTCGTGAAGGTGAGTGGGTTATCGACTCCTCGACGCCCGAGCCGGCGCGTTCCGGACATGCCGGAAGTTTTTTTCCGGCGCGGGATGTTTTTTTTCGACGGACGATGTCCGGCAATTCTGCGCTCAACCGAAGGGGCGGTGGCGTTGGGGGCGGATCGGATCATCGCGGCGGTCCTCGTCGTCGGGGTTCGACGGACTTTCCTCGGCCACTTCCTCGGTCTCGGCTGCGTCCTCCGCATCGTTGCCGATCGTATCGTCGATACGTTCCTGGAAAGCCTGGATGAAGGCATGGCGGAGGACATTGCCGACGGCGGTGAGGGTGGCGACATCCACTTCGCCGAACTCGCCACTGAAGGGCACCCGGGTACCGAGCTGGTCGCGCGAATGGTTTTTGAAAAGGAAGGCGGCGAACTGCACGACGCCTTCCCACAGCTCGCCGAGCAGCGGTTTGTCCTGCGCCGGCACGTCGGTGAAATCCATATCCTCGAGAAAGGGTTTGAGGTAGCCTTCAAAACCGCCGTCGGCCGCGGTCATTTCGGCGAAGAGGGAGAAGGTGCCGGCCCGCACATCGGCGCCGACGTAGGCACGCAGGAAGTCATTGAGCTGGGGCAGGTCGACGCTGCGCACGCGCAGGTCGAGGTTGAAGCGAGGCTGGTCGGCGAGCGGGGCGGCGCGGCCCGACAGCTGCAGGGTGCCGCCGCCGTCGGTGTCGGCGGAAATATCGATCTGGGCGGGCAGCTCCTCCTCGGCCGAGGCGGCGCGATTGCGCAAGCCCGTTGCGGTGGCGTGCACGTTGCGGAGCCGGATGTCGTAGGGCAAATCGCCCTCGGCTTCATTGTAGAGGCGGAGCTGGCTGCGTTCGAACTCGAGGTGGGTGATCTCGATGGGGAACAGGTCCTCCACCACGTCCTGCCAGCGCGACTCGGTGGGGGCGGGGGTCTGCGTCCTTGCGGCCGACGTGCCTTGCACCAAGGTGAGCCGGGTGTCGCGAACCTGAATGTCACTGAGGATGCGGCCGCGCAGGAGCTGGCGCCAGGACAGCGAGAAGTCGATGAGGCCCGCGTCGAGCAACGGCTGGCTCACCTCGCCGTTGGTTTTGACGAGCGTGAGGCCTTCGAGCTGATAGGCGCCGCGCCAGAGAGCGACGTCGATGTCCTCGACACGACCCTCGTAGCCTTCGATGTTTGCCAGGCGATTATTGACGAGCGATTCCAGCACGAAGGGCAGGACGGCGCGCAGCGCGCCGAGCAGGACGACGGCCACCAGCATGCCCCGCCAATGGTGTTGAAGAGGAGAAAGCGGTCGGGCCCAGCCCCGGGGCCGGGTTCGGGAAGCGGTGGTGGCAGAGGACGCTCGCATGCCGACGTGGACCGGCGTCGGCGCGCCGCGGTTCGCGGCCTAGGGTTCGGCCGTCTTCCGGCCGAAGAAGCGCCGCCAGCTGAGGGCGAAGCCGGTGTAGACGAGGAAGCAGCCGGCGAGGCAACCGAGGCCGGCGATGAATTGGCCGATCCAGCCGAGGGCCTGGCCGGTATGCAGGAAACGCATCCAGGAACGAATCTGGCGGCCGGCGCTCTGGTCGGCGAAGGTGGCGCGTTCGGTGACGGTGCCGGTGGCCGCGTCGATCGTGAGCGTGGTGGAGGCGGTGCGCGGCCAGTCGCGCGGCGTTTTCACCGTGACGCTGGCCTGGTCCTTCACGGGCAGGGCGAGGGAGAGGGTGGTCCAGTCGGGTTGGTCCGCCGCCGCGATCGTGAAGAAGGACTCGAGCGCAACTCCAGACGAGGCGATCGCGGTGGCGGGCGGGTTTGCGGCCGAGCTGGGGCTCGGCGGTCCCGGGGGCGGGCCGCGGCGGACGGGCGGTTCCTCGCCGACGGCGCGGTAGACGAGGTTGCCGGCCCAGCGGTAGGAGATGACCATGCCGGTGACACTCATGACCGTGATCGGGATGAGCATCCAGAATCCGAATACATTGTGCCAGTTCCAGTCGCGGGCCTTGCCGCCGCCGGTGCGCATGAAGACAAGGGAGCGCTTGAGACCCTTGGTGCGCCATTTGCGGGGCCACCAGAGGTAGAGGCCGGTGAGGGCGAGGACGACGAAGGCGGTGTTGCTCACGCCGGTGATGGCCTTGCCGATGGGGCGACTGTCGCCCTCGCGGCCGAGCCAGCGGTGCCAGGCGACCATGACGTCCATAAAGTCATGCATGGCGGTGGAGGCGGGCCGGCGAATGGTGCCGTCCGCCGGATTGAAGAAGTGGGCCTCGCGTCGACCGACGTTGACGACGGGAGCGGAGAAGGGGTGGGACGAAATCGTCAGCGCGGTGGGTTGCAGATCCGGGTTGGCAGCGGTGAAGCGTGCGAGCAGTTCATCGGCCTCGACGTTTGCCACGATCTCGGATCGCGTGAGCTGACGGGCGTCGCGTTCGCTCCATGCCACCAGTTCGTCCTCGAAGGCGAGCATCGTGCCGGTGAAGGACATGATGAAGATGATCACGCCGCAGACGAGGCCGGCGATGAGATGGATCCAAAAGAGGGTTTTACGGAAGCGGTTCACGAGGTGGGCTATAGGCTGTAGTTGGCTGGGCTTCGCCCAGTCCCGCGACTGCGGGATCTAAAGGTCGGCAGGCGCGGCGCGGCGGCGAGCGCCGGCCCTACATGGGGAAGACTGAAACGAGCCAGGGCGGGGTGGGCTCGAGTTCGCGGGCGAGGGCGGCGAGGGCGTGGGCGCGGGGATCGTCGGCGTCGAGCGCGCGGGGGCGGTCGAGGTCGGCACGGATCCACGCGAGGGCTTCGGCGGCGATGGCGTGGAAGCGCGGTTGGGCGGCGAAGGGGGCGGGACCGGTCGCGGGATCGAGTGCGTCACGCAGGAACTCGAGCAGGAAGTGCGGCTGGTGGCGGGCGTAGGCGAAGGCGCCGAGGCGGAAGAGGCTGGCGGCGAGATCGGCGGCGGTGGGGTGGTCGCGGTGGAGCCAGGTGAGCGCGAGGGCGAGGGCAGCCTCGAGCCGGTCGGTGAACTCGCCGAAGGTCTCGGCCGTGAGGTGGTGCTCAGTGAGGATGAGTTCGAGGCGGGCGGCCTCGAGGGCGAGCGTGGCGGCGACGGGATCGGTGGGGACGAGCGGCGCGAGCCAGGTGTTGGCCTCGCCGAGGAGGGACGTAATCGTGGAGCCGTGGGCGGCCAGGTCGTCGTCGGTGGTGAAATGGGTTTGCGCGAGGTTGAGGGCGGCGCCGGCGGCGTTGCGGCGGGCGGTGGCGCCGTAGGCGGGATCGTCGAAGGCGGGGCGCAGGATCTCGAGCGCGCGGGTAAAGGCGGCGCGGGCAGCGGGAAGCTCGTTGGCGCGCAGATGGAGACGGCCGCGATTGGTGTGGAGCGCCCCGTGGTTGAGGCGACGTTCGGCGGTGAGGGGCAGGCTGGCGAGGGCGGCACCGGCCGCGTCGTAGGCGGTGTGGGCGGCGCCGAAGTGGGCCGGGCCGAGTTGTTGCAGCACGTTGCCGCGGTTGAGCCAGGCGAGGGCGAGGGGGTGCAGCGCGGTCGGATCGGAGGGCGCGGGCGGGAGCGCGGCGCGGGCGCGATCGTAGTAGTCGAGCGCGATGAGCAGGTCCTCCGGCCGACCCCGTGCGGCGCTGTCATGGCCGCGTTGCAGCCAGGTTTGTGCGGTGGGTGCGGGAGCGGTCGGCTGCATCGTTCTCTTTCTCGTTCTCGTGCTTGTTCTCTTTTTCGTTTGCCCGAGGGACTCTGTGATTCCGCCGGTGGCGGGAGAACGAGAACGAGGACGATAACGAGAAGGATTAAGGCCTCACATTTCCGCCCAGCGGCGGAGGAGGTTGTGGTAGACGCCGGTGAGTTGAACCACGGACGGGTGGGTCGCCATGTCCTTGCCGAAGCGCTGAATCGCGATGTCGAGGTCGAAGAGCATGGAGCGGTCGGCGTCGGCGCGGATCATCGACTGCAGCCAGAAAAAGGAGCAGAGGCGGGTGCCGCGGGTGACGGGCGTGACCTGGTGCAGGCTGGTCGACGGGTAGAGGATCATGTGGCCGGCGGGCAGTTTCACGGACTTGGAGCCGTAGGTGTCCTCGATGATGAGTTCGCCGCCATCGTATTCGTCGGGACCGGCGAAGAAGAAGGTGCAGGAAAGATCGGTGCGGATGCGGTGGCCGGTGCCGGGGATGGTGCGAATCGAGCCGTCGACATGGGTGCCGAAAGTCTGGCCGCCGGAGTAGCGGTTGAACATGGGCGGCAGGATGTGCAGCGGGAGGGCGGCCGACATGAACAGCGGGTTCTGGCCAAGCGCGCGCAGGAGCACATTGCCCACCTCGACGGCGACGGGATGCTCGGCGGAGAGTTGCGAGTTGTTCTTCACGCGGGCGCCCTGGTGGCCGGCGGAGATTTTGCCGTCGACCCAGTCGGCGGCCTCGAGCTTGGAGCGACAGGCGTCGAGCAACTCGGGCGGGAGGATGTCGGGGATGGCGAGGATCATGGGAGGCGGGACGCGGGGCGAGGGACGCAGAGGGGCAGGACTTTGTTTTTAACCACGGATGGACACGAATGGCTGCGCCTACCGGCTACGCACTGGAACGAAAAGGAATGTGTTGAATGGAAAGTTCTTTGTTCATGCTCCCCGTTGAGCGCCGGGGGGCGCCCCGTTTTTGCTCAGAAGCTGTAGTAGGCGCTGAGGAGGAACTGGCGGGCTTGGCCGGGGATGTGGTGGCCGCCGCCGACGCGGTCGATGTAGCGCTCGTCGGTGAGGTTGGTGGCGTTGAGGCGCAGGGTGAGGGCGTCGTTGACCTGGTAGGAGGCCATGGCGTTGACGAGCCAGTAGGAGGGGATCTCTTCGGCGCCGGCGCTGGTGTTGCGCGGCACGCTGTCCATGTATTGGGCGCCGCCGCCGAGGGTGACGCCGCCCGGGAGGCGGTAGGTGCTCCAGAGATTGAAGGAGGTGGTCGGCGTGAGACCGAGTTCGATGCCCTCGAGGCCGGCGTCGTTGGAGGCGAGGACCTCGCTTTCCATGAGGGAGAGACCGGCGAAGACGTCCCATTGACGGGTCAGGCGGCCGGCGGCGGAGAGTTCGATGCCATCGACGCGCTCGCGGCCCTCGAGGACGATGGGCGGATCGTTGGGATCGATGCCGGGCGTGCGGGCGTTGGTCTTCTCGGTGCGGAAGAGGGCGGCGCCGAGCGAGAGGCGGCTTTGGAACGCGTCCCATTTCACGCCGACCTCGTAGGAATCGGTCTGCTCGGGGGGCACGGTGGAGAGATCGGTGCGGCGGGAGACCAGGCTGAGACCCTCGGCGGAGGGGTTGAAGGAGTTGGCCCAGCCGGCGTAGAGGGAGGCGTTCTCGATGGGCTTGTAGGTGAAGCCGAGACGGCCGGAGAACTCGTCGTCGGTGCGGGCGTAGCTCGTCTTGCCGCCGCTGGCGTCGACGATGTCGTGACTGGCCTTGAAGTGATCGTAGCGGGCGCCGGCGAAGATCTGCCATTGGCGGCCGGCGAAGAGGTTGTCGAAGGCGTAGAGGGAAATCGTGTCACCACGGCCGCGGTTGTAGGCGCCGTCGCGGGTGATGTTGCCGGTGTAGGGATCGTCGGGATTCGGTGAATACACGTCGGTCTCGGGCAGGACGGTGCCGGCGGCCTCGACGCGGTTGTGGTTCTTCTCGGTCTCGCGGGTGAACTCGACGCCGGCACTTAGGGCGTGGTTCACCTCGCCGCCGTTGTTCAGCTCGGTGGTGAAGTGAGTCTGGTTGGAGAGGACGTCGTTGGTTTGATCGCGGGACTTCCAATCCGAGCGACGGATGACGGAATCGCTGCCCGAGACGAAGCGCGGGGCGGTGATGACGGAGTCGCGGTAGGTGCGGCCGAAGCGGGTGAGGTTGCGCAGGGTGAAGTTGTCGCCGCGGTGTTCGACGGTGACGGTGGCCACGTCCTGGTCGATGCGCTCGTAGTCGCGCTGCTTGAGACCGTACCAATTGGAGAAGGGCACGGCGGGATCGTAGTCGAAGGTCTGCCGCGGCATGCCGTAGTCGGGGACGTTGTCCTGCTCGAGGTGCTGGTAGGCGAGGGTGAGCTGGGTGGGACCGTTGAGGCCGAGGGCAAAGGACGGGGCGACGCCCCAGGAGGCGTTGCTGACGACGTCGCGGCCGGGCACGTCGGCATCGGTGGCCATGAGATTGAGGCGCACGGCCTTGTCGCCGTCGGTGCCGAGCGGCTGGTTGAGGTCGAGGGTGGCGCGGGCGTAGTTGTCGGTACCCAGGGCCACGGAGCCGGTGCGGGCCTCGGTGCGGTGCGGCGACTTCGTGACGAGGTTGACCGAGCCGCCGGTGGAGCCGCGACCGGCGGTGGAGGAGGAGGGACCCTTGGCGACCTCGACCTGTTCGAGATTGAAGGCGTCGCGGGCATAGCCGCCGAGATCGCGCACGCCGTCGACAAACATGTCGGTGCGGGCGGAGAAGCCGCGGATGGTCATCTGATCGCCGGCCGGGGTGCCGCCCTCGCCGGCCTGGAAGGTGATGCCGGGCGAGTTGCGCAGGATGTCGCGCAGGGAGGTGGCGGCCTGCTCCTCCATGATGCGCTGCGGGATGACCGTGATGGTCTGCGGCGTGTCGAGCAGCGGGGCGTTGAAGCGCGGCGTGGACAACTGGCGCTCGCGCACGCCTTCCACGGTCTGGGCGCCGAGGTGCACGACCTCGTCGTCGGTGGAGGTGTCGGTCGCGGAAGCGTCGACGGTGGTCTGCGCCGACGCGGCGGTACCGGCGAGGCCATGGGCGACAAGCAACGCGGCGAACGGCACGGTGCGGCGCGGAAGGTCGCGGGTGAAAGAAGCGGAGGGAGCGAGCGTGGACTGCATGGCGGGTAAAGGCCGAGGGATCGTGGATGGAAAGGCGGGCGGGACGGGGGGAAAGACGGGTTGGCCGCCGAGTGACCAAACCCGGCGGCCGAGGGACCGTGACCGACTCGCCCGTGAGAGGCGGGCCGGCTTCTCTGATGACAGGATCGTTTGCGCATTTCTGCGGGTGAGACCCAGTCGCATAAAGAACGTGTTGCGATAGCGTCTCAATTTTCCGGTGGGTCAACGATTTTTTGGAGATTTAATCTCAGTCTCAAAATGGGGAAGCGGAGAAGAGGAGCCTAGGTTGCTGGTAAACAACCATTAATGAGATATTGGCCGACGGATGGCTTCCGAGGAACTGAGACGGGAAAGCTTGGCTTTTGCCGCACCTGGGGCTCGTTGGAGGGATGTCGAATCGTCGAGCTGAAGATTCCAAACCGCACGTGACGGTCCTGAGCGGCTTTCTCGGTGCAGGTAAGACGACCCTGCTGCGACAGGTTTTGGCGCAGGCTGAAAGCCGGCGTTGGGCGGCGGTGGTGAACGACGTGGCGGCGCTCAACATCGATGGCGCGGTGGTGCAGGCGCTGGCGGGCGGCACCGAGATCGTGAAGTTGGAGAACGGCTGCGTTTGTTGCTCCAACCGGGACGATCTGGGCGAGGGGTTGGCCAGATTGGCGGCGGAGGGAGACTTCGCGCACATCTTTGTCGAGGCGTCTGGCGTGGCCGAGCCGCGGGCGCTGGCGCAGGTGTTTGTGCAGAAAAATCCGTTCGGGCGGTCGCTGGGAGATTTTTGCGTGTTGGCAAACCTCGTGACGGTGGTCGACGTGAGCGTGTTGGCGGAACAACTGCGCGACATGCGGGCCGGCACCTCGGCGCAGAACAATCCGCCGGTGGTGCCGGGAGCGCCCCGCCCCCTCGTGGAGCTGATGATCGAACAGGTGGAGTGCGCCGACCTGGTGGTACTCAACCAGTGTGACCGGTCGTCACCGGAGGACCTGGCGGCGGTGCTTGAAGCGGTGGCGGGGCTCAATCCGCGGGCGGAGGTGATCGAGACGGAGCAGGGGCAGGTGGCGAGCGAGACCCTGGTGGAACGGGCGCGCTTCGAGGCGGGCGCCACGCTCGGCGGCGCGGCGTGGATCAAGGCGTTGAACGCCGTGGCGCCGGAGACGGGGCGGGGGACGGGGGGCGGGGAGCAAAGGGAGTCGGCGGCTGAAGCCGCCGCTACGCCGAGGGGCAACTATGTGGTGAAGTCGCGGCCGGCGCGGCACGAGGCGCGCTTTGGACTGACGAGTTTTGTCTATCAGGCGCGGCGGGCATTTCGCCGTGAAGCCCTGCGGGCGTGGATCGAGGCCGGGGTGCCCGGTCTGGTGCGGGCGAAAGGCTTCCTGTGGCTGGCGGAAGCGCCCGACGAGATGGGTTTCCTGTCGGTCGCGGGCGGTATCAGCCGATGGGATACACTCAACCCCTGGTGGGCCGCGATGATCGAGGCGGGCCGCGCGAGCCGGGACCAGTTGCCGCCGGGCGTGCGCGCGGCCTGGGTCGAGCCGCACGGCGATCGCCGGCAGGAGCTGGTCTTCATCGGCGTCGGTCTCGATGAGCCGGCCATGCGCGCCGCGCTCGACGGCTGCCTGGTGGGATAGAGCGTTTTACCGAGGCAGAACCCGCTTATCGGCGCCTACGCGAAGCGTTTGAGGTCGGTGTAGGGGAAGTGGCGGCCGGGGCAGAGCGTGTGGTTTTTGTCGACGCGTTTATGCACGGTGACCTCCACGTTCGAGCGGGCGTAGCCGCTGCAGAGAAAGTCGAGCAGCTCGTTCATCGCGCGGCTTTGGCGGGCGGTGGGCCGGTGATTCTGCAGGTTGCCCACGAGGCAGATGCCGATGCCGCTGTCGTTGACCTCGGTCTTGCGCACGTGGCCGCCGCGCAGCTGGTGCTGCCAGCGGGGGCCGACTTCGATTTCGCCATCGCCGGAGTCGCGGCCATTGCCGATGACGAAGTGGTAGGCGAGCCCGTGTTCCATGCCCCGGCGCAGGTGAGCCTTGCCGTAGACCTCGGCGTTGCCGGCCTCGATCGCGCTGTGATGGCAGACAATGTATTTCCAGCGGGAGCGGTCGACGTGGATACGATCGGTCGCCGCGATGACGGGCGTGAGCAGGGCGCTGGGGGCGAGGGAGGAGGAACCGCCGGGCAGGGAAAGGGACTGGCCGACGCGGATGAGGTCGGACTTGAGGTGGTTGATGCGCTTGAGGGTGCGCACATCGGTGCCGTGGTCGGCCGCGATGCTGCCGAGGGTGTCGCCGCGGCGCACGAGGTAGGTGCTGATCGCGGCGAGGCCGGCGCCGTCCGGAATGGCCAGTTTCTGCCCCACCTTGATGAGCTCGGAGCGCAGGTTGTTGGCGCCCTTGATGGCGCGCACGGTGGTGCCATAGTGGCGAGCGATGTCGATGAGGGTGTCGCCCTTCTGCACCACGTGAATCTGCCCGTCGCCCGCCCACAGCGACGCCGGCGCCGCCCATAAAGCGAGGGCAGACCAAAGGGTGTGATGCAGAAACTCCCGGCGAGTTGGCACGAAGGAGAGTATCAGGGCGGTCAAGCGGGCGGGGAAGCCAAGGCTTGTTGCACGATGAATTTTGCCACGGCATAGCGCTGGCGGGTGAGTTTCCACCGGCGGGTGGAACCATCCGCCCCGAAGACGACCACGTGGGTTTCGACCAGCGGGCAGCCGGGATCGACGCAGGCCGACTCCAGCACGCTCACCACGTCGTCGTCGGAGAGCTGCAGGATCTCCGCCACCCACGCCTTGATCGCCCGTGTATGGGCGGGGTCGATACCGCTGCGCGTGTCGTCGGCCGGGATGAGGCTGTGCATGGAAAGGGAGTGAGGGAGTGAGTGAAAGGGAACGACTTTGCTCAGCTCTCCACCTTCAGCACGTAGACGATGCCCTGTTCGCTGCCGATGGCCAGGAGGCGGTCGTCGGGAGACCAAGTGAGGCGCGTGGCGGGGGAAGGGAGCTTGACGTTGGCGCGCAGGGGTTGGCGGCGGTCGGGACTCCAGAGGCGCACGGCGCCATCCTGGGCGGCGGTGGCGAGCAGGCCGTGGCGGTTCTGGAAGGCCACCGCGCAGATGCGCGCTTCGTGCGGCAACATGGTCGGTTCGCGGCCTTCGGGGCCGGCTCCCAGGCAATCCCACACGCAACCCTCGGCGCCGCCGCCGGTGGCGAGCCAGCGGCCGCTGTGGTCGAAGGAGAGGTCCTTCACCTTGGCTTCGTAGCCGCTCATGTGAAACTCCTGATCCTCCTCGGGCAGCCAGAGATGCACCGACGGATCCTGATTCCCCGAAACGAGCCAGCGGTTGTCCGGTGACCACACCAGCGCGTGAATGCCGTTGGCGTAGGGCAGCTCCTTCTGCGGCACAAAGTCGTCGGCATCCCACAGGGTCACGCCGCCGAAACAGGCCGCGGCGATGCAGCCGCCCGCGGGTTGCCACGCGATCGCGCTGAGCGTCTTGGGCGCCGGCTTGAAGGTGTGCCGGAGAGCGCCGTCGGCCCCCAGCAGCGCGAGGCTGCGTCCGGCGGCGGCGGCCAGCACCGGGGCGCGGTCGGCGGTGGCGACCGACCAGGCGAGGTGCTCCACCCAGCCGGATTCGAGGTCCACCGACGCCGTGTGTTGCCCCGTCCCGCCGTCCCAGAATTTCACGGTGCCGTCCTGACCGCCGCTGGCGAGCAGAGCCTGGTTGGGATGCCAGGCGAGGGCGTCGGTGCCGTCGTCGTGGCCGGGCAGGCGGTGATGGACGTCTCCCTCGGCGGCGCCGAAGAGCGTAACGGGGCCATCGGTGGCGGCCGCGGCGAGCACGGCGCCGTCGGCCGACCAGCCGAGGTCGATCACATAGTCTTCGAGCGCGGAGGCCCAGTGCTTGGTCAACTGCATGGCTCCACGGTGTGCGCGGCCGGCGACGGCGCGCAAGGGCGGAGGCGCGACCGTCATGGCCGGCAAAATTTTTTTAGCGGTGGTGAATCCGCGCGGGGGTCGGCGCGCGTAATCCTTCTGAAAAGCGACCCGGGTCCTCCGGCTGCCGGGGTCGCCCGTTCGAGACACCACACCAGAAATCCATCCCATGAAATCCAAGTTCGTTTCCCTGACTGCCGCCCTGGCGACGGTCCTTTGCTCATCCGCCTCCGCCGAAGGCTTTTTCATCGAGGGCGGCGCCGGATACGCCGTGTTCAATGGCGGCGACTATTCGCTGAGCAGCATCCTGCCGCCGGACCCCGCGGCCAACCAGAACACCATTGCCACGTCCTTGAACGAAGAATCCTTCACGGTCGACGACAGCTCGGCGGCGGTGTTTATCACCGGCGGCTACGAGGTCAGCGACTGGCTCAGCCTGCGGGTCGGCTACCAGCATTTTGGCCGCACCACCACGCGGCGCGTCAGCGAGGTCGTGATCGCGGGCAATGCCGAGGTCTACGGCGGCAGCATCACAACCGCCTACTCGGACGAACTGCAGGTCGTGACCTTCGCGCCGGAGTTTCGGTGGCAGGCGACGCCCCGCTTCGCGCTGCTGTTCTCGCCTCAGCTCAACTGGGTCTTCAGCGATGCGGAACTGCGCACCGATTCGGACAGCCCCGTCGTGCAGATCATCCCCTTGATCGAGCGCTCGGCCGACGAACTCACCGTCGGCGGCAGCATCGGGGCCGAGTTTGCGCTCTCCGACCGGCTCAGCCTCAACGCCCGCTATCACTACCTGGATGTCGACGTGAGCTGGGGCCGCCAGGCCGACCTGTTCTCCGCCGGCCTCAAGTTCGACTTCTGACCACGCCTGCGGCCCGCCATCAGCGGCGGGCCGCAGGGAACCTTGCACCCCGATTCGTTGTTTCCACTTCGAGTGGCCCCGTTCGATGCCGACGCGCTCGCTGCGCACCGCCGTCTGGTCGCCCGCCTCGCTGCGGGCGAACGCGAGGCCATGCAGTTGCTCTACCACGAGCTCGCCCCGGTCGTGCACGGCATCGCCCGCCGTATCCTGGAAGATCCCGAAGACGCCCGCGACGTCGTGCAGGACACCTTTGTCAAGGCCTGGCGGCAGGCCCGCACCTACCGGCCCGAACGGGGCGAAGTCGTGTCCTGGCTGGTGCTCATCGCCCGCAACGCAGCCGTCGATCGCGTGCGTCGCGGCGCCCGCCAGCAGCGCCTGCAGGCGGCCCTCGAACGCGAACTGGCCGAGACGGCCGCCAACGATTCCGCCTTCGGTGCCCCCACGGCGGTGGAAACCTGGGAGGACGGCGAACAAATCGAACACCATCTCGGTCAACTCACGCCGGCCCAGCGCCGCGCCCTCGAGTTGGCCTTCTTCTCCGGCTACACCCACCACCAGATCTCCGACACCCTGCGGATGCCGCTCGGCACCGTGAAGAACCATCTGCGCCGCGGCCTTGCCAAGTTGCGCCAACTCGTCGCCAGCCATGAATAACTCGCCCGACTCCGATGCGCTGAGCTACCTGCTCGAAGAAATGGATGCCGAGTCGCGCGCGGCCTTCGAACGCCGGCTGGAGCGGGATCCGGAGGCGGTGCGCGCCGTGCGCGAGATCCGCGAAGCCCTGGCCGGTTTTGCCCAGGCCGCGGCGCCCGCCGAAGCCTTGCCGGCGGCTGATCAGCGGCAGGCGTTGGAACGGATCATGAGCGCGGTCGACGCCGAGCCCCGCCGCTCGCCCGCAAGCTACCGGGTGCGGCGCTGGGCCTGGCCGCTGGCGGCCTGCCTGTTGCTCGCGCTCAACCTGTGGCAGTTTTCCCGCTCGGGGACCGCGCACGATCGGGCGGGTTTCGACGAGGAAGCCGCCAACGGCTCCGGCCCGGGACGCAGTGAACTTGCGCAGAACGGCACCGGCTCGAACCGCGATCCGGTGCCGTCCGGCGCCGCCGACCCGGCCGGGGCGGCTGGCGGTGCAGGCAGCGATGGCGGCGCGGCGGGCGAAGCAGCGGTGACGATCGCCGCCGAGGAGCTGCAGCGACTGAGGGCGATCCGCGGCGACTACGATCAGCTCGAGGAGGAAAACGACCGGCTTCGCGCTGAAAATACCGAGGTTCTGCGACAACTCACCGCCTATGCGCTCACCGAGCGCGGCGTGAACCGGATCGCGGCCATGGAACTGGTCGATCCCGCGAGCTACGCGGCCGGTGAGCGCAAGGGCCTGCTCGACTTCGCCCGCAACCTGCTCACCGAACCCGGCATCATCGCGCTCGATCCGGAAGCCAACGGAGCGGGCAACGAAGTGCCGACGGGCGATCCCACCACCGATCCCACCGACCCGGCCGACGAGGACCTGGGGGCGGCCAATCAACCGCCCGGCAGCCAGGATGCGGGCGGCGACGGCACGGGTGGCGATACGACGGACGCGGACAGCGCTACGCACGACCCCTACGCCTGGTCGGTTTTCGACGAGACGCAGCAGCGCGGCTTCCTCAATCTCTACAACCTGCCCACGCCGGCCGCCGGGCAGTCGCTGCAGCTCTGGGTGCGCACCGCCACCGATGTCGGCTACACCCGCGTGGGCGAAGTGCCGTCGCAATACTACGGCGGCTCCGGCAGCATCACCTATGCACTGCCCGGTCAGGACCAGCCGCCCGCCGAGATCCTCGTCACGCAGGAGCCGGTCAATGCTCCGCCCGAACAGCCGACGGGACCACCGGTCCTGCGGGGACCGTAGGAGGTGGCGGCGGGATGTCTCCGAGTGCCTGGAATTCAGGCGCCGTGGGTGGCAGCAGTGCTTGCACCTGTTCGCGAGTGAGCGTGAAACGGGGAGCGCGCGCGGCGGCGACATCCTCCCACGTCGCCGCCGCTGGCGGACGGTCGAGAGCCGCGTCTTCGTCCGTCGGACAAATCATACCCAGAATCATGACGTCGTCCTGTCGGAAGTACGTCGCCGGCATTTCGGGCAGATCGCCGTTGATTCGGCCCACGAGGTATTCGATCGGACCGAGTTCATAGTGACGGGCCTCCCACAGAACAAAGGTTGCCGCACCCGCCGCGGCTACGCCCGCGCCGTATTTGGCCAAGTGCCGCCTGTAGGCTCTTTCCCGTCCAGGCGCGGGGCGACGGATGGCGGCGCGATAGCGTCCGCAGAGCGTGGCGGCGGGTGATGCCAACAAGGCAGCGCGAGCCTCAGCGGAAAGCGCGTCGAGGTTGTGAACCTTCTTTTGGCAATGGGTGCAAAAGCGACACGTGTCGTCCCCGGACATCGACTCCCAGGCTTTGGGGCAGAAGAAGGTGGGGAAGAGGGGCATGGATGAAGCAGTAACGCGCGACGGGCAGGTTTATTAGCGGAATGGTGGTTTCGGGCGAGTCCGCAATAACGGGATCAAGGAAAGCTCGGCCCGGCGCTCATCGTCGTGCCGCCGGGGAACGAGGGCGTTCAACCACCTGATGCAGCGAAGGATTGAGCTCGCCGGGGGCACTGTTATCGCTCGCTCACTCATGCCGGAGTTGCCCGACATCACGGTCTACCTCGAAGCGTTGGAGACGCGTCTTCTCGGCGGCAGGCTGCAAAAGGTTCGGCTGCTCGACATGTTCGTGTTGCGAACATTCCAGCCACCCATCGACGCGTTGGAGGGACGGCGGGTGATGGCTTTGCGGCGGCTCGGCAAACGCATCGCCATCGGATTCGATGGCGGACCTTGGCTGGTGATGCACCTCATGATCGGCGGACGACTGCAATGGGCCGACGGCGACACCAAGCCGAAGGCCAAAAACGTGCTGGCGCATTTCGTCTTCGACCGCGGCACCCTTTCGATCACCGAGGCGGCGAAAAAGCGGCGCGCCGCCGTGCACGTGGTCGCGAACGAATCCGAACTGGCGTGGCATGAGCGCGGCGGACTCGACGTGCTGGCGGCGGACGCGGCGACTTTCGGCGACGTGCTGCGGAGCGAGAACCACACCCTCAAGCGGGCGCTGACCGATCCGCGACTGTTTGACGGCATCGGCAACGCCTACTCCGACGAGATCCTGCACGCGGCGCGGCTGTCGCCGGTGACACTTACCTCCCGGCTCGACGACGCGGAGATCGATCGGCTGCATGCGGCGACACAGCGCGTGTTGAAGGACTGGATACAGCGGCTGCAGGCCGAGGCGCGCGACCGGTTTCCGGCCAAGGTCACGGCCTTCCGGCCGGAGATGGCGGTGCATGGCAAATATGGTCAGCCCTGCCCCGACTGCGGTACGGCGGTGCAGCGCATCCGCTACGCCGAAAACGAGGTCAACTACTGCCCACGCTGCCAGACCGGCGGCAAGCTGCTCGCCGACCGCTCGCTCTCGCGCCTCTTGAAGGAGGACTGGCCGCGCTCGATCGACGAACTGGAGGAACGGCGGGGCAATGCGTGAATCCCGGGCGGACAGTTACGCCCGCAGGATCTTTTCCATCGCCTTCCCCTTGGCCAGTTCATCGACCAATTTGTCGAGGTAGCGGATCTCGCGCATGAGCGGGTCTTCGATGGTCTCGACGCGCACGCCGCAGATGACACCTTTGATCTGGTCGCGGGCGGGGTTCAACTGGGGCGCCTGGGCAAAGAAGCCGGCGAAGTCGGTCTCCTTTTTCAGCTGCGCTTCGAACTGCTTCTGCGTATAGCCGGTGAGCCAGCGGATGAGGGTATCGACCTCTGCCTTGGTGCGGCCCTTCCTTTCCGCCTTGGCGAGGTAGAGGGGATAGACGTTGGCAAAGGGCGTCGTGTAGATGCGGTGGGAGTTGGCCATGGTGGGGCGGGGCGGGCAATCTGGCGGAGGGCGTCAGGCTGGGGAACCGGGCAGGACAAAACAAACTCAGCGAAGACAGGGACGGTTTTGGTTACACTCTTTTGGAGGTATCCTGGCGATTCTGCTTTGGAACTCGGTTTTGAAAGAGGGCGAATATTTGCTCAAGTTGTCTTTATGGGCCCTTCCCCGACGGGGGCTTAGGCGACCACGCCTAAGTGTGAAATTTCCAGATCAGGGCTCGCGGTCCCGAGGGGGCGCGGTCGGTTCATAAAGCTTCGCTCCGAGATTCAGGTCAGGCATCGAGCTGGATTCAGTGAGCTCCAGTTTCTGCGGGAGAATCTGCACAAGCTGGATCAGCGCGCCCCCGCTCCGCTGTCGGTAGGTGACCTTCAGCTGATGGGAATGCTCATCGATCTCCGCATGGTGGAATGCGGGTTCCCCACCGATCTCGATCCAATCGAGGACATTCAAATCCGCGTCGGTGAGGATCACCGTGATCGGCTGAGTCCCCGGCCAGCTTTTTGAGGTTGGATCGAAAATCAGCACCTTGAATTCCTTCAGGAAGGCCGCCCAGGCCAGACGCTTGGATGCAGGGACGAACAGTTGAAGCGTTTGGTCCTCGGATGTGGCGGACTCGGTGGTCGCTGTCCGGCCATGGAGGTTTTCCCGCAAGGCTGTGGCTCCGGGATTGGCCTCCAGATGAGCGAAAAACTTCCGGGAAAGTTCGGTATTCGAAAATGACTGCGCTTGGGCGCTCCCGAGGGCGCATGCGAGCAGGGGAACGAGGCCCCACCGTTTTCTCCGGCTTTTCATCGGAACTCTTCGACGACACCGCCGGCTGGCGGTCTCGCGGTGTCGAACTCAGCCAGATTCATCGACCATTGGCGATCCTCAATCCCGGAGCCGACGGTCTCGGGCCAGCAGGGCTTCGCAGCAGGAGCGGAGGGTGGGAAGGAAGGCGATGACGGCTTGGCCGCGGGCCTGGAGCCGTTCGTCGCCGTCGATACCGAGCGCGGTCAGGAGGCGGCGGAAGCCGCGGCGCGTGGCGGTTTGCATGGCTTCATCGCCGTCGTTTTCGATCAATCCTTGGGCGATCGTGCGCACGAGCAGGAGTTGAAAGAGCACTTCGCGGTGCTCGCCGGCGACGATCATTTCGCGAATCGCGGCGCGTTCCAGTTCACGAGCGTCAGGAGAGACATTCCACTCGAGCGGCACGGCAGTATGCCGCACCCGCACGGCCAGGTCGTAGGTCTGTTCGGCTTCGGTGGCGAGCGCTTCGACTTCGGGTCGGTTGAGCTTGAAGCTTCCCAGCAGGCGCAGGAGTTCGTCGGCGACGTTTTCGTGGCCGGCGGCGCGGAGGATTTCGCGGGCAACGACGAGTGAGCGGCGGGTCGTCGGGGTGGTTTGGTGGGCGACCAGGATCGCCACGGCGCAGCGCATGATGCTGAAGGCGTGGACCACGTTGTGCCAGCATGCCGCGCGCAGCCCGGGTGCGTCCGGGACCGCGGCGTAGGGTTTGCTCGGAGTGGCCAAGGCCAGGGCCTGGGCCAGGCGCCGCTGGGCGTGGCAGTGGCGAAGGACCTCGGGACGAACCGCGGCGGCCAGGGCCTGCAATCGTCCGGTCGGATCCCACAGGATGCAGGGCTCGGCCAGGACGGGAGCCAGGTGGAGGTCGCTCGCGACCGCGGCGGGATCGTTGATTCGTCGCAGCTCATGAAAAGAGGGCTCCAGCACGAAGCCGCGGAAGGCCAGCTTGCGGGGAGCGAAGCGGTTTCTCGGTTCGTGAATGTCGCTGGGCACGGTGGCCTCGACGAAGAGGAAGAGATCGACATCCGATCCCGCCGGGTGCGGCGAATCGGCGGCGCGGGTGCGGGTGGATCCGGCGACGACGGCCCCGATGGCTTCCGGATAGCGCGTGATCTGCTGGCGCACCCATTCTGCCGCTGCGTGCCTGGCTTCCGCCGTGGTCATAGGGACCTCCGCAGCATGATGTGGACGATACGCCGCGGCAACGGCGAACCGTCGGCGACGTTGCTCAGCAGCGGACGGTCTTGCGCTTGGGGGCGACAGGGGCGCCGCGGCGGGATTTGACGATATAGGATTCCGCGTCGGGGATGTGGCAGGCGGTCTCGCCCATGTCGATCTCGACCTTGCCCATGCGGCGGGCGGCGTCGAGAGCGGTGTCGGCCAGCGGCTCAACGTAGGTGCCGACGCAGATGACGTAGTTGTTCATCGCATACGCGAGATCGCCGGGCGCGGAATGGATCTCGGCGACGACGCGTTCGAGCAAGGCGGAGAAGGTATCGATCGGCAGCTCGGCGTCGGGGCGGGTGGTGGCGAGGGCGGAAAGCGTGGCCCAGCCGGCGCGGGCGGTTTGCTCGGCTTTGGCGTCGATCCATCTGAGGGCGAGGGCGAGTCCGTCGGGGTGTTCGGAAGCGACCCAGGCGACGGTGTTGCCGCTGATCATGCCCCAGCTGGCGGTCCGGGCCCAGGTGTTGAGCTGGGCCCGGGTCATGGCGGCGCCGTCGGCGAGGATGCCGGCGAAGTATTGGGCGTCGCCGTTGCCCGTGGCGTAGAGTTCGAGGGCGAGGTCCTGGCGGCCTTTGAGTTGCTTGGCCAACGGCTTCATGTCGCCGATACGCACGCCGAAGCAGGGTTCCACGGCGCCGTGACGGCGGAGGGTTTTTTTGGTCTGCTCGGTGCCGAGCGCTTCGAGCGCGGACATGGCTTCGGCGAGGTTCATGGGGAGGGAAGGAGGACGGGAGGGTTCCGAATCTGAATACTACAGATGGTAACGAAGGGAGCGAAGTAGAGCACGATGCCTGGGTCATAACCACTCGTTTTCTTCGTTACCTTCTGTAAGAGCTTGGACGCATCGGGACATTGGTGCGACCGAAGGCTGAGAGGCAGGTGCGGCATGCCGCAAGCGGCAGCCCTACGCGGAAGTATTGCGGTGGAGCGGGGCGTTGGTCGGTCGGCCGGGCTCAGTCAAAGCCCGGGCGCTGGAAGCTGCGGGCGCGGGGAAACTCCTGCTCCGCCTGGCGCCGTATCCGTTCCAGCATGACGAGAAGGTCCAGGATCTCGTCGGCTTCGTCGGAAAAATGTTCGCGGAGCTGTGACCAGGCGCCCATCGAACGGTCGATCGCGATGAGGGCGATCTTGGCGGAACCCTCGGCGTCGCCCGGCTCTTCGTCCAGGCCGTCCGCAATGGCATCGACGCGCGAGCCGATGGCGCGTCGCAGCTTCACGCCGATGAAGAAGAGGTACCATTGCACGACCTCCAGGGCGTCCTCGATCGCCGCGGCGGTCGATTCCGGCGTGCCGATGCCGAGCTGGGCCTCGGTGTTGATCGCGGCCTCCGCCGCCTCGAGCGACGGAGTGAGCCGCTCCAGGAGCTTGCGGGCGGTTTTCCAGTAGGCGTCCGTTTGCCGAAAAAGGGCGCTGCCTTCGCGCGCGGCTTTTTTCTCGCGACGGCGTTCCTCCGCTTTGGCATCGGCGAGCATGTCCGGATCATTCAGATCAATGCCGCGTTTCTCGGCCTCCCGTTCGAGCAGGCGCAGGGTGAGGGCAAAGTTCTGCGCGACGTCGTCCCAGAAGTCCTGATTCTGTTCGTCGCTGCGGTTCGGTTCCGCGTCGTCTCGTTTGCGGCGGCTTTGCTCCATTTTGAAGACGAGACAGCGAGCCGCGAGCGGACAGCGTTCGCACCAGCGATCGCAGTAGTTGTGCACGCCGCTGATGAGTTGCGGATCGTCGGCCATCTGCGAGAGCGCGTCGGCGGCCTGATCGAGATCGGCTGGGGAGGGCCGGGGGCGGGCGGGAAGGTCGTCTTCGGAGGGCATCGGTTCAGAGGAGTTCGCGCTTGGGCAGGCGGTGATCGCGACGATACGGAGGGCGACGCCGGTTCATTCGCTGTTGCCTGGTTGCAGGGACCGCAGTTCGCCCGTGAGCAGGTCGCCCTGATGGCAGATCGCGTTGGCCTCGCGTTGGAAGCCGGCCAGCCAGTTGTCGTCGACCAGCTTCTCTTGCGCGCAAAAGGCGGCGGCGAGCAGCGCGTGGCTGAGGAAGGCGCGGGCCCTTTGCAGACCAGCGAGGGTGGCTTCCTGGCGTGGTTCAGGAGGCGGCCAGGTTTGCGGATTGAGAGCGTCGGCGAAATGGCGGGCGGCACGCCGGATCGACAGGATGAGATCGGCGAGGGGGTCGGCGTCGGTGGCATCTGCGGCAACCCAGTTCTGCTCTGTCGCCTCCTGGCGCAGGCGCTGGTGCAGCGCGAAGGCGCGTTGGGCGAGGGGATGCTGCGGCGGTGGAGGTAAGCCGCCGACCGTTTCGAATTCGGGGGCGGGCGCGTTCAACAGGTCGTTCGGATCACCGTCCGCCGGGCTCGGCTCCGCATCGGCGGGTGCCTCGTTCTCCCCGGACGGGGACGCGTCATCGACGGCATCGCTCTTGGCCTTGTGGGCGTCGGCGACGGTCTGACCGAGTTGCATGAAGAAGCCGGCCATGCCTTCGGCGTTGGCGCGGCGTTGGGCCTCCTCTTCGGCGACCGTCATTTCCCAGGTGACGTCCGGATCGATCGTGAGCTGGTAGCTGGCGCTTTCGATCACGACGCGGCCGTTGCCGGTGCTGAACCACTCGAGGTAGAGACTGTTGCCCCAGTGCCAGGGGAAGGGTTTGCGGGCGGCGTAGTAGTCGCCGATTTCCTCCAGCGGGATTTCGGGCACCTTGACTTTGCGGGAGGCGGTGCAGTCGCCGATCGTGCCGGTCTGCCGTGCGCCGAAGCCGGCGAGGTCCTGGGGTTTCGGATCGGGGTTGACGAATTCCAGGCGGCGGCCGGCGAGGTCGCGCCAGGCGTCGCCGGCGAGATCGAGTTCGACCGGGTCGTCGCGGCCGACGAACCAGATCCGGCCAGTGACGCGGCCGCGCGTGCGGTTGTCGATTTCGCCGCGGATTACCGGTTGGTCGATGCGCCAGGCCATGGGCGGGGACCTTGGCGGGCGGAAAACGGTTTGGCGAGGGCGGAGACGCCTGACGTCGAGCGGTGTTGCCGACGGGCATTGACGGAGGCGTGACGATGGTCAGCGTGGAGGTCCATGAGTGACGCAGATTCGGGACCGGTCAAGGCGCCCTGGCATCTATGGGTCGTGGGCGGGCTTTCGTTTTTATGGAATGCGGTGGGGGTGTTCGATTTTGTCATGACGCAGACGCGGAACGAGGCCTACATGGCGCAGTTCAGTGACGAGCAGCTGGCCTACTTCTACGGTTTTCCGCGGTGGGTGGTATCGGCCTGGGGCGTGGCGACGATCGGCAGCCTGTTGGGTTCGCTGCTGTTGCTGATGCGCCGCGGACTCGCGGCGCCGGTGTTGCTGGTGGCGTTCATCGCGATGGTCATCACGACGATCTACAACTTCGTCCTCACGGACGGAGCCAAGATGATGGGCGGCATCGGCCCGCTGATCTTCAGCGCGGTGATTTTCCTGATCGGCCTGCTGCTGGTGATCTATGCGCGCCGGCAACGTATGCGCGGAGTGCTGCGTTAACTCTTCGGCCATGGCATCCGGAAGCATCGAGGGTGGTTGTCTGTGCGGCGGGACGCGCTACCGCTTGCTGACGGCGCCGGTGGGGGTGGGCGACTGCCACTGCATCGACTGTCGGCGGGCGAGTGGCGCGCCGTATGTGACCTGGGGCTCGGTGCGGCCGGATCAGCTGGAGGTATGCAAAGGCGAGCCTCGTCAGGTGCGGCATGCGGATCGGATCCGTACCTTTGCCGCCTGCTGCGGCACTCCGCTGTTTTTTGCGGAGGACGATCAGTGGATCGATGTGGCGATCGCGACGCTGGACGATCCGACCCCGTTCGCGCCGGAGAAGGCGATCTGGACGGAGGACCGCTTGCCCTGGGTGCCGCTCGATCCGGCGCGCCCGCACTTCGTCCGCAGCAGTCGGCCGGACATGTGACGGGTCCGCTTGTTTGCCCGCGTATTTTCCCGGGGCTCAGCGCCCTGCGCGCTTGGCGGCAATGGCGCGGAGTTCCTTGGCGGCCAGCAGGTCCTTTTCGCGGCCGAGAGCTTCCTTGGCGGTGATGAGGTCGGGGAGGGAGATGACCGCGACCTCGTGGCCGAAAAGAGGGATCATTTCCGCTGTCTCACGCAAGCGGGCGTATGCACCGACACCAAGTACACTTGAGAGCACATCCAGCACACCGTCCTGTGTCTCAAGGTAAAGATCGGCCACCGGCACGCCCGGTTTGGGGACATCGGAAAACGGCAGTTTGGCGACCGTCATGCGGTGAACCGGATTCAGATCGGCGAGTGCGTGCCTTAGTTTTTCAATATTCTCCGTTGAAAGGACCGCGCAGATATCCACGTCCTGGGTCACGAGAGCGGAGCCGTGCACGACTCCCGCGTATCCGCCGACGAGAACAAACTCGAATTCGGCCTCAGCGAGTCGTCGGATGAGCCGATGAAGCGAATGCATGCCGTTGGTCTGCGGCCTGGCGGAGGGCCTGGGCCAGTTCAAGGGCGGAGTCGTGGCGCAGGAGACGTTGCTCCGGCGTGAGCAGGAGATTGCACTCGACCAAGTTGAGATCGAAACCAGCGCGAGCGGCGGCTTCGCTGGCGTAATCGGTTGCAGGGTTCTCGTGCATCGGGAAAAGGATCAACGGGTCGATCGACTCAGTCGAGGCAGCTTTTGAAGCCGGCGGTGAGCTGCTCCCGGTCGAGGTCCTTGCCGATGAAGACGAGGGTGTTCTTACGCGGCTGACCATTCCACTCGCCCTGGAATTTGGCGTCGAAGAGCATGTGCACCCCCTGGAAGACGAGGCGCTTGGGTGTGCCCTTCACGGCGAGCACGCCCTTGCTGCGGTAGAGGTCGTTGCCCTTGGTCTGGAGAAGCTTGCTGATCCAGTCGTTGAGGCGCTGCGGATCGCAGTCGCCGTCGACCACGATGCCGACGGACGAGACCTCCTCGTCGTGGCTGTGGGTGTGTTCGAAATCCTGCTGCCAGACCGGCCGCACGTTGTCATCGGAATCGGCGGGGTAAATGTGCAGTGGGTGCTCGCCGCAACCTTCGAAGACGAGGTAAGTGCCGTCGGTCGGGATCTCGAGCGTGTAGCGGCCGTTGCCCTCGTCGAGGAGGAGGCGCTGGAGCGTCGTGCCGGGCGTGATCGTGTCGCCGTCGGCGACGCGGTTTTCCCAGTCGGAGAAGGAGGCGACGGCTTGGTCGCGGGCGGCGGCGATCAACTTTTCGTCGGTCGAGGCGACGGGCAGGATGACGACGTCGAGTTCGTTTTCGGCGTGGTGGTGGTGATGATGCTCGTGTCCGCAGCCTTCACCGTGGTCATGCTCGTGATCGCAGTCCTCGTGCTCGTGGTCGTGAGCGCCATGTCCGATCACCAGCGTGTGGCGGCCGGCGGGGAGGGGATAGGCGCCGGCCCATTCGAAGGGGTAGGAGGGCTCGAGGAATTTGGGATCGAGTTCGGTGGCGCGGGAGAGGTTGAAGGCCTGGAGGTCCAGCACGGTGTCGAGCGGCACGTCGCAGTTGGTGGTGCGCACGAGGCGGGCGGCGGCGTTCATGCCGCGGATGCGGGACTCGAGGGCGTCGAGTTCCGCCGCGTCGACGAGGTCGGCCTTGTTGAGCAACAACACGTCGGCGAAGGCGATCTGCTTCTTCACCTCGGGCGCGTCATCGAAGTGCTGGGCCACGTGCTTGGCGTCGACGACGGTGACGATGCCGTCGATGCGGAAGTTGGCGCGCATCTCATCGTCGGTGAAAAAGGTCTGCGCGACCGGTCCCGGATCGGCCAGGCCGGTGGTTTCGATGAGGATGCCGTCGAGCTTGTTCCGGCGCTTCATGAGCCGGCCGAGCACGCGGATGAGGTCGCCGCGCACGCTGCAGCAGATGCAGCCGTTGTTCATCTCGAAGAGCTCCTCGTCGCTCTGGATGACGAGTTGATTGTCGACGCTGACCTCGCCGAACTCGTTTTCGATGACGGCGAGTTTCTTGCCGTGCTGCTCCGTGAGAATGCGATTGAGCAGGGTGGTTTTGCCGGCGCCGAGGAAGCCGGTGAGAACGGTGACGGGGATGGGTGCGTCTGCAGACATGAGGCGGGTGAATGAAGAGGAGAGGAAAGGGAGCAGAGTGGCCCGGAGGTGTCGCTTTTCAACCCCGAGGGTGCGGCAGGCTGGTCATTGATAATAGGTGAATCTTCCGATGCGATGTTGGCTTGTTGTAGCTAACTGGCTCTGTTAGGCACGTTTATCGTTATCATTCGTGCGGCTTCGCGCCGTGGCGAAAGATCCTTGCGATTGGTCCTCCTTCCCCTCTCTCCGGTGTTCAAGTCCCTCCCTTTTCGTTGGCGCCTCACCCTACTGGTCACCTCCGTCTCGCTCGTATCGCTGTGCGCGGCATTTGGTGGCTTTCTGTTCTGGGAGGTCTTGCGTTATCGAGCGGATGTGGTGGCGGAGCTCGAGTCGACGCAGGCGCTGCTGGTGGAGCGGATCTCGACTCGGTTGGCGGCCGAACCCGACGGATCGAGCATCTCGCTGGCGGACCTGGCAACGGCGGACTCGATCCTCGCGGGCGCCGTCTACTCGCTCGATAACCGCATCCTCGCGCGCTATGTGAAGGAAGGGCGGGAGGAGTTCATTCCGCGGCCCTTTCGGACCAACGTCGATCCTCAGGCCGTCACGACCTTCAAGTTTCTGACTCATGAGGGCGAGAACGTGGGCATCATCTACCTGAAGGCGGATACTTCCGGCCTGGCGCGGGAGCGCCTGGTGGAGCCCTTGCGCGGGATGGCTTTCATCGGCCTGCTGTCGATCCTGCTCGGCATGGGGGCGGCGCGCTTCATGCAGCGCTCCATCACCCGTCCGATTGCCGAACTCGCGCGGGTGGCCGACCGGGTGGTCTCCGCCCACGACTACAGCGTGCGGGCCAACATGGAGCGCAGCAGCGGCGAACTGGCGGCGATGATCGGAGCCTTCAACGCCATGCTCGCCACCATCGAAAGGCGCACGGCGGAAGTCGATCGCGCCCGCCGCGAACTCGAGGAGGCCAACCGCACCCTCGAGGCCAAGGTGCAGGAACGCACCGTCGAACTCGAGCACGCCATGCTCGCGGCCAACGACGCCAACCAGGCCAAGAGCACCTTCCTCGCGAAGATGAGCCACGAACTGCGCACCCCGATGAACGCCATCATCGGCTACTCGGAAATCCTGATGGAGGACGCCGAGGACGACGACAACGAGGCCGCCGTGGCCGACCTCCAGAAAATCCTCGCTGCCGCCCGCCACCTGCTCGGCCTCATCAACGACGTGCTCGACCTCTCCAAGATCGAGGCCGGCCGCATGGACCTGTTCATCGAGGAACAGGCCGTCGAGGGCCTCGTCGAGCAGGTGCGCAGCACCACCGCACCGCTCGTGGCCAAACGCGCCAATGCCTTCCTCGTCGAGTTCGAGCATGAGGTCGGCGTCATCCGCACCGATGCCACCAAGCTGCGGCAGGTCCTGCTCAATCTCATCAGCAACGCCGCCAAGTTCACCGAACAAGGCACGGTTACCCTGCGCGTGTGGCGCGACGGCACGGGCGACGACGGCCGCGTGCATTTTGCGGTCAGCGACACCGGCATCGGCATGACGCCCGAACAATGCGGTCGGGTTTTCGACGCCTTTTCGCAGGCCGACGCCTCGACCGCCTCCAAGTACGGTGGCACCGGTCTGGGTCTGACGATTTCGCGCCAGTTTGCCCGGTTGATGGGCGGCGACATCGCGCTCACGAGCACGCTGGGCCAGGGTACCACGTTCACCGTTTCGCTGCCCATCGCGGCCGACGGCGAAGCCGCCAAAAAGGCGGGCGCTTCGGCGGTCAGCCAGGAACAGCCCCCGGCCGGCTCACAGGCCGAGCATGTGGCGGCGGTCGCCCGCGTGCTGCTCGTGGCCGCCGACGAATCGCTGGCGGCCGGCGTGCAGGACCAGTTGTCGCACGATGACTTCGACGTTACCCACGCGCGCACCCGCGAGGACGCCTTCGAGTTCGCCCGCCGCGATCCGCCGCACGTCATCCTCGTCGACGTGTTGATGGAGTCGGAATCGGCCGAAACCCTCACGTCGCGCCTCAAGCAGGAAGCCTCACTGGCCTCGATCCCGGTCGTCCTGCTTACCCGCGTCGAGGATGGCTCCAAACCCGGTCTCGCCCTCGCGGCGCAGGATTACCTGAGCAAGAACGAAGTGGAGAGCGGCCTCAGCGCCGTATTGCGCCGCAACCTCGGTGATCGGTCCAACCGCCCCGTGCTGGTGGCCGAGGACGACGAATCGGTCCGCCAGATGGTCGGTCGCCTCCTGTCCCGCGAGGGCTGGGAGGTCGTGCTCGCGCCCAACGGTCGCGCGGCCATGACGGCGATGCGGGCGGAGACTCCGGCCCTGGTCTTGCTCGACCTCATGATGCCCGAACTCGATGGCTTTGGGGTGCTGCGGGAGATGCGGGCCGACGAACACCTGCGCAACGTGCCGGTGGTCGTGCTCACCTCCCTCGACCTCACCGGCAGCGTGCGCCAGCTGCTCAAGCAGCAGTCGGAACGCGTGCTGCAGAAGGGCAGCTATTCCAAGGAACAGTTGCTGGCCGAGGTGCGCGATGCGGTGAGCGAGCTCAGTGATCTCCAAACGCGCAAATAGCGTGGCAAACTGCACAACCATTCTCAAAGGAGTTCCCCATGCCCAAGATCCTGCTGGTTGAAGACAATGAGATGAACCGCGACATGCTCAGCCGCCGCCTCAAGAAGCGTGGTTTCGAGGTCGACATCGCGGTCGATGGCAACGCCGGTGCCGAGGCCGGGCTCACCGCCGCCCACGACCTCATCCTCCTCGACATGAGTCTGCCGGGACTCACCGGCTGGGAAGTCGCGCGGAAGCTCAAGGCCGACCCCGCCGCCGCCGGCATTCCGATCATCGCCCTCACCGCGCATGCCATGGAGTCCGACCGCCAGCAGGCTCTCGAAGCCGGCTGCGACGAGTTCGAGACCAAGCCGGTGGATCTCCCCGCCCTGCTGGCCAAGATCAACACCCTGCTCGGGCTGGAGGGCGCTGAGTGAGTGACGCCCCGGCCGATGCCCCGCCGCCTGCGGCCGTCTCCGACCTGGCGCGGCTCCGCCACGATCTGCGCACCCCGCTGAATCAGATTCTTGGATACAGTGAACTCATTCTCGAGACCGTGGAAGAGGAGGGCCTGCCCGATCTCGAGTCGCCGCTCAAACTGATCAACAAGGCCGGCAACACCCTGCTCGAGCGGCTCAACGATGCGATGAGCCCGTATCGCATCGCCGCGGGTCGCTTCAGCCTGCCGGAACTGCAGGAAGAACTCGCCGGCCCGCTCGACACCATCGTCTCCTATCACACCTCCTGCCGGGACCGCGCCACCGGCCTCGGCCGCGACGACATCGTTGCCGACCTGCACAAGATCATGTCGGCGGTGAGCAACCTGCGGGTGACCCTGGCCAAGGCCATCATGCCGCCGCCGCCCGCCCGCGCCACCGCCACCCCCGTAGCCACGGCCGTGGCGGCGTCCCGCCCGGCCCCGGTCGCGACGCCCGCCGAACGCCTCAACGGCCTGGTGCTCGTCGTCGACGATGACCGCATCAACCGGGAAATGATGTCCCGTCGCCTCAAACACATGGGCTTCGAGGTCGTGTTGGCGGAGGGCGGCACGCAGGCCCTCGAACTCATCGCCGATGCCGCGCCCGATCTGATCCTCCTCGATATTCTCATGCCCGGGATCGATGGTTTCGAGACGCTCGAGCGCCTCAAGGCCCATCCCGCCTGGGCGCAGATTCCGGTGATCATGCTCACCGCACTCGACGACGCCGAGAGCACCGGCCGCTGCATCGCCGCCGGTGCGGAGGACTACGCCGCCAAGCCTTTCAACGCCACCGTGCTGCGGGCCCGCATCAGCTCCGCCTTGGAGAAAAAACGCCTGCGCGAAAACGAACAGCGTTACCTCCAACGTATCCGCGAACTCGAGGCGAAGCTGGGCGGGTAGGAGAGCGGACGGGTTGCGTAGTGCCGGCCTTCAGCCGGCATTCCCCTGTAGGGCTGCCGCTTGCCGGCATGCCGCACCTGCCTCTCAGGCCACATCCAGAGACGCCTGGGGGGAGCGGGCGGCTGAAGCCGCCACTACGGGCCGCCGGGACGATCACCGATCCCTTTACCTTTCAAACGTGTAAGGTTCGCGAAAGGAAACCGTAAGTCCGCTGTGGCATTGTCTGCGGCATAACCACGGGAACCCCCTTTCAAGACATTACCATGAATACTTCCTACGAACGTCATCCGCAACGCGCCCGCGCTCTGCGCGCCACGGTGCTTATCTTTGCGGCCGCCGCGCTCGGTTGGACCGGCGCCGCCCTTGCCACCGGCGAAAAGTCCGCTGCCGAGG
Organism: uncultured Opitutus sp.; assembly: GCA_965652375.1. Lineage (GTDB taxonomy): Bacteria > Verrucomicrobiota > Verrucomicrobiia > Opitutales > Opitutaceae > Actomonas. The sequence continues at coordinate 5,611 of CBFGUO010000053.1, read as the reverse complement.
TGGTCGTCAAGGTCGACGACACTCCCCTCGAGCGCGAAGCCGACGGCGGCCTGGTCGTCAGCTTTTCCCCCGTCGTCAAACGCGTCGCTCCTGCCGTGGTGCAGGTCGAGGTCACCGACGAAGTGCAGAAGATTTCCCAGGCCCAGTTGCCGCCCTTCCTGCAGGATCCCCGCATGCGGCGCTTCTTCGGCCTGCCGGATGGAGACGAATTCGAGCTGCCGCGCGCCGAGCCGCAACGCGGCGCCGGCTCCGGCGTCATCGTGAGCCAGGATGGTTACATCCTCACCAATAACCACGTGGTCCAGAATGCCGACAAGATCGAGGTCACGCTCGACAGCGGCGCGACGCATTCCGCTGAAGTCGTGGGAACCGATCCCGACACCGATCTCGCCGTCATCAAGATCGACGCGACCGATCTGCCGGCCCTCACGTTTGCCGACTCCGACACCATCGAAGTGGGCGACACCGTGCTCGCGGTCGGCAATCCCTTCGGCCTCGGCCAGACGGTCACCAGCGGCATGGTCAGTGCGCTCGGCCGCGCCACCATGGGCCTCGCCTACGAGGACTTCATCCAGACCGACGCCGCGATCAATCCCGGCAACTCCGGCGGCGCGCTCGTCGACGTCCACGGCCGCCTCGTCGGCATCAATACGGCCATCCTTTCCCGCTCCGGCGGCTTCCAGGGCATCGGCTTTGCCATTCCGTCCAACCTGGCCCGCAACGTCATGCAGCAGCTCGCCACGGACGGCAAAGTCACCCGCGGCTACCTCGGCGTGTACCTTTCCGAGCTCACGCCCGAGCTGGCCGAGCAGTTCGGCCTCGATGACGAAGCTACCGGCGTGCTCATCACCGAGGTCACCGAGGACACGCCCGCCGCAAAGGCCGGCCTCGAACACGGCGATGTGATCACCCAGGTCAATGGTCGCAGCTACAAGACGCTGCGCGAGCTCCGCTTCGCCGTGGCCAACCTGCGCCCGGGCGAGCAGGCCGAATTCACCGTCATCCGCGACGGCGACGAGCAGACCATCGAGGTGGAGATCGGCGCCCGCGATGGCGATGTCGCCTCGCTCAGCCCCTCCGGCAAGGCCGACGACGAAGGCTCGCTCAACGGCGTCCAGGTGGCCGATCTCGATCCGCGCCTGCGCCGCCAGTTCGGGGTCATCTCCCGCATCCAGGGTGCGCTCATCGTCGACATCGACCAGGAGTCCGCCGCCTTCGAGTCCGGCCTGCGTCCCGGCATGGTGATTCTCGAAATCAATCGCGAGCGCGTCCGCGACGCCGAGGACGCCGTGCGCCTCACCGAAGCCCCCGCGCCCGACGGCAAGACGCTCGTCCGCGTCTGGAGTGCCCGCTTCGGCATCAACTACATCGTGGTCGACGAGTCCGGCGACAAGTGAGTCGCCGGCTCCTGGCCAAACGCCGGGCACCGTCTCCTCCCGTTCTTTTGCATAGGTAGTGTTAGTGTTGTGTTAGGTCAAAACCCCGCCCCGGACGCGAAACCCGCGTTCCGGGGCGGATCCATCTCTAAGTTCGGAGTCCCGCCTTTAGGCGCTACCGAGCGAAGCGACATCAGACATCCTGTACCGGCGCTGCCGCCTGAAGACGGAACTCCGAACCTGACGCCGATTCGTAAGCGTGGGGCGTTTTCCGACAAATCGCCCACCGGGCTTTACGCCGTCCCTCCCGCCACCCATTCATGGACACCGTGCGCATACTCGTAGTCGAAGACGACACCAAGATCGCTTCCTTTGTGGTCAAGGGCCTCAAGCAGGAAGGTTACGCCGTGGACCATGCGCCCGACGGCGATACCGGTCTCACCCTGGCCACCACCACCTCCTACGATGCGGCGGTGGTCGACATCATGCTGCCGGGGCTCGACGGCCTGTCGCTGGTCAAGCGCCTGCGCTTCAGTCAACCCGACCTTCCAGTGCTTTTCCTCAGCGCGCGCTCGTCGGTCGAGGACCGGGTCAAGGGCCTGCAGGCCGGCGGAGACGACTACCTCACCAAACCGTTTGCCTTCGCCGAACTCTCCGCGCGCGTGCAGGCGCTTCTCCGCCGCGCCACCCGCATGCCCGAGACCACGCGCCTCACGGTCGGCGACGTCACGCTCGATCTGGTCACGCGCCTGGTCAAAGTCGGCGGGCAATCGGTGGAACTGCAGCCGCGGGAGTTCGCCCTGCTCGCCTACCTCATGCGCCATCCCGGCCGCCCGGTGACCAAGACAATGATCCTCGAACACGTGTGGGACTACAGTTTCGACCCGCAGACCAACGTCGTAGACGTATTGGTTTCTCGGTTACGCAGCAAGGTCGATCCCGACAAGTCCCGCATCGAGACCGTGCGGGGCGTGGGCTACGTGTTGCATGGCCATGGCCGGGGTTGACCAGATCCGGCGCTCGCTGGCGCTGCGTTTCACCCTGTGGTTCGCCGGGTGGTTCACGCTCGGCTTCGTGGCCATCTTTGCGCTGCTCTACTGGTTGCTCGGCCGGCAGATCGAGGCGCGCGACTACGAGGACCTGCAGCAGCGGCTGCAGCAGTACTCCAGCGTCTATGTGTCCACCGGCCTGCGCGGGCTGCAGCGACGCATCGCGGAGGACAGTCAGCAGCCGAATGTGCGTTCGCTCTTCCTGCGCCTGGTCGGTCCCAACGGCAGCCAGGTGTGGGGCAAGATCCCGCCCGACTGGCTGGAGGCGGACCAGGAAGTCGTGGTCGTGCCCGACGGCTGGGGCCGTTGGCGCGAACAGACGGTCGAGCGGGTGCGCATCAAACGCAGCGCTGAACGCGACCTCGCGGTGGTCTCCCAGGCCCTTACCAGCAACCTGCTGCTGCAGATCGGCCGCGCCACCGACAGCCAGGAAGCCCTCCTCGAACCCATGCGGCGCACCTTCGCCTGGGTGGCGGGTGCCGTCGTGCTGGTGGGCATCGGGGCCGGCTACCTTTCCGCCCGCCGCGCCACGCGGCCCTTGCGCGAGGTGGTGGAAATCGCCCGCGGCATCATCGCGACCGGCCGCATGGATGCGCGGGTGCCCGCGCCGCGCAACGACGACGAGGTGGCGGAGCTCGTGCGTCACTTCAACCGGGTGCTCGACCAGAACGCCGGCCTGCTGCGGGCCATGCGCGAGGCGCTCGACAATGTTGCGCACGATCTGCGCACGCCGCTCACCGGCTTGCGGCTTTCGGCCGAGACCTCGCTGCAGCGTGGCGGATTGGACCGCGATACGGCCGAGACCCTCGGGGACGTGATCGAGCGCAGCGACCAGTTGCTCGCCCTCCTGCGGGCCCTCATGGAGATTTCCGAAGCCGAAGCCGGCATGCTCAAACTCGAGCCCGTCGTGTGCGACCTCGGCGAGATCGCGCGCAACGCGGCCGAGCTTTACGAGGAGGTGGCCGAGGCCGCCGACGTGAGTCTTACGATCGCCACCGGCGCCCCGGTTCCCGTGACGGCCGACCCGACGCGCATGCGGCAGGCGGTGGCCAATCTCGTCGACAACGCGATCAAATACACCCCCGCCGGCGGCAGCGTCACGGTGTGGGCGGGCCGCGAAGGCAGTGAGCGGGTCGTGCGCGTGAGCGACACCGGTCCCGGCGTGCCCGAGGACGAGCAGGACAAGGTGTGGGACCGGCTGTATCGCTGCGACCAAAGCCGCACCGCCAGCGGCCTCGGCCTCGGCCTCAGCATGGTCCGGGCGATCCTCCGCGCCCACGGCGGCGAAGCGACGGTTCAAAACGCCAAAAACGGCGGCGCCATCTTCGAACTGCGTCTGCCTGGACGCACGGACTAGAGGCACGGTCGTGTTCTTAACCACGAATGGACACGAATGGCTCCACTACCGTTGCGCCTCCAACCGGAACCGAAAACTGTGGCTGGTTCAGTGCGTAGGCGGTAGCCGAAGCCATTCGTGTCCATGTCAAACCACTCACGTCGTTCGTAGACGTGGTTGAAAAACTCGCAGGCTGACGGCGGCACCTGTACCGATGGTTGCGCCGGACGGGAAGAACAGGGACGGTTGGCGGCTCCTGCTTCGCCCCTCATGCTCGACACCGTTCAAGTCATCATTCCTGCGCTCGATGAAGCAGAGACGATCAGCGATGTCGTATCCACTTTGCGGGCACTTGGCCTGACGCGCGTTCGGGTTGTCGACAACGGCAGCACCGATGCGACGGCGGCAGTCGCGCGAGCGGCCGGAGCGGAGGTAATCGCGGAGCCGCGACGCGGTTACGGGCAGGCCTGCTGGACCGGGTATCAGGAGCTTGATGATGGAGTGGAGTGGATCCTCTTCGCCGATGCCGACGGCAGCGACGACCTGAACGATGTGGAACGGTTGCTGGCCGCGGCATCCGAGGGTGCCGGCGCTGATTTTGTGTTGGGCGACCGTCGGGCCCGACCGGAAGGGCGCGCGGTGATGACGCCCGCGCAGCGTTTCGGGAACGGGTTGGCGACGTCGCTGATCCGCCTCGGCTGGGGGCAACGCTACGGCGATCTCGGTCCGTTGCGCCTGATTCGTCGTTCGCTGCTGGAACGGATCGCGATGCGCGACCGCGGCTTTGGTTGGACCCTTGAAATGCAGGTGCGGGCGGTCGAGGAGGGGGCGCGCGTTGTCGAATTGCCGGTCGGTTACCGGCGTCGGGGCGGCGGGCGTTCGAAGATCTCCGGCACGATCCGCGGCAGCGTGGCCGCCGGCACGATCATCCTGAGTACCTTGGCCGTCCTCTGGTGGCGTCGGGCCAGGGGGCGGAGCAATGTAGGGCTGCCGCTCGCCGGCATGCCGCAGGCTGAGGGGACGGAGCCAAGGGGCACGAGCGGCACGGCAGCAAGCGCCGGCCCGACCGGGGAGGGAATGGGTGAGGTCACGGGTAACGTTTTACCGTACACGCTCAGCGGGGTGCTCGTGCTGGCGGGCGCGGCTTTGATGATGCCGTGGGGCAATTTCGCCCAGGCGGGAACGGTGCCGTGGTTCCTGGCGGCGGCGGCGGTGATGGCGCTTGGGTGGGGCGCGAGCCTGAGGCTGCACGCAATCAGCGCGGGCTGGTTCTGGATGGTGGCAATCGGGGCGCGGGCGCTGCTGCTGCCGATGGCGCCCGGGGACGACGTGTGGCGCTACCTTTGGGAGGGGCGGATGCAGTCGGCCGGGTTTTCGCCGTATCTGCATGCGCCGAATGATCCCTACCTGGTGACCTGGCGTGACGCCGCGTGGACCTTCATCAACCACAAGGAGTTTTCGACGATTTATCCGCCGCTCGCCCAGTTGGTCCTGCGGTGGATCACGCTGGTGTCGACCTCAGTCTTGGCGATGAAGCTGGTCTTCATCGCCGCCGACCTGGCGGTGTGTCGGCTGCTCGCCCAGCGATTTGGTCGCGCGAGGACCCTCCTCTATGCGTGGAATCCGCTGGTGATCTACACCGGAGCGGGCGGAGCGCACTACGAACCGCTGCTCCTGCTGGGGCTGACGGCCGGCTGGCTGGCCTGGCCCCAAGCCACTTGTCACCCAATAGGTGACAAATCCGGCGGGGGAATCCGACCGACGGGAGCGGGAGGGACGGCAAATTGACACCTATGGGGTGACAAGTCCGGGGGAGTCGAGGATGGCTGGGGCGGGGGGGAGGCGGCGCG
>CBFGUO010000052.1:0-39101 GCA_965652375.1 uncultured Opitutus sp. | reverse complement strand
CCCCACTCCACCGCGTTCACGCCGTCCGGAGGCCGGCGTCCACCCCACCCCCATCTTCCCCGGTGGACGCGGGCGTCCCCGACCGCGTCGTTCCTTCTGGCTCTCGGCCCGCCGCGCGCTTGCGCCGTTCACCGGCCCGGCCTTGTCTCACCGCTCGCCACGGTGATTTCGCTCAACCACATCCTCGCCCAGCACGGTTCGCTCCTCCTGCTCGACGCCGCTTCCGCCGTCGTCCACGCCGCCTGGCTGCGTCGCGATGCCCCGCCCCGCTGGACCCACACCCGCGACGAGGCCGGCCGCGGGCTTTTCGCCCTCATCGGTCAGCTCGGCTCCGACTGCGTGCAGGCTGAGGCCTTCGTGTTCTGTGAAGGCCCCGGCTCCGTTCTCGGCATTCGCACCAGCGCAACCGCCCTGCGCACCTGGCAGGCCTTGCGCCCACGCCCGGCCTACGCCTACCGCAGCCTCGAACTGGTGGCCCGCGCCCACGCCGCCCCCGGCGACCTGGTCATCTGCGACGCCCGGCGGCAGTCATGGCACGTCATCACGGTCGCCGCAGACGGCTCCACCGGCGCGATCGAACGCGTCCCCACCGACGCGCTGCCAACGGATACCCGCCTGCTTATGCCCGGCGACTTCCGCACCTGGAGTCCCTTGCCCCAGCCTGCGCCAACCACCGTGCCCTACACCCCGGCCGCGCTCGCCGATGCCCTGGGTGACCTGCCGCTGCTGCAGCCCTGCGCCCAGCCCGATGCCTTCCTGCACCAGGATCCCAGTTACGTACGCTGGACTCCCTCCGTCCACCGCCCCCCGGAGCCCCGCCCATGATTCCGCGCACCCAGCTTCCCGTGCGCTGTTGGGCCGAGATCGATCTCGGCGCGCTCGAACGCAACCTGCGGCGCATCCGCGCCTCCCTGCCGCCGCACATGCGCTACGTCGCCGTGGTGAAGGCCGATGCCTATGGCCACGGCCTGCATCAGGTCGCCGCCCGGCTCATGCACGCCGGCGCCGACCTTTTCGCCGTCGCCACCCTCGCGGAAGCCGCCGCGCTGCGCGAGCTGGGACCGGGCTGGCCCATCCTACTCCTCAGTCCGCTCGTGCCCGATGAGGACGACTACATTCCCCGTTACGAGGTCGCCGTCACGGTTTCCTCCGCCGATGAGGTGACACGCTTCGCCGCCGCCGCCGCGCGCGCCTCCCGCCCGATCACGGTGCACCTCAAGATCGACACCGGCATGGGCCGGGCCGGCGTCTGGCACGAACAGGCGGCCGAAGTGTATCAACAAATCCGTGACGCCGGTGGCCTGCAGCTCGCGGGCATCTTCACCCACTACTCCAGCTCCGACGACGACCCCGCCTTCACCGCCGAGCAACGCCAGCGCTTCCGCCGTGCCCTGGCCACCTTCCCCAGCCTCGACCCGTCGCGGCTGCTCATTCACGCCGACAACAGCGCGGGACTCGAGACCATCGAACGCGCCGGCCCGTTCAATGCCGTGCGCGTCGGCCTGCTCCAGTTCGGAATCCTCCCGCGGCGCGGCTCACTGCTCACCGACGTGCAGGCCGAACCCGTATTCAGTTTCCGGACACGCGTGGGCCTGGTGAAGCGCCTGCCGGCCGGCACCGCCGTGAGCTACGGCCAGACCCATCGGCTCGAACGTGAGACCCGCGTCGCCGTGCTCACCGCCGGTTACGGCGACGGCATCACCCGCGCCTTGAGCAACCGTGGCGCGGTGCTCATCGGCGGACGCCGCTGCCCCATCCTCGGCCGGGTGACGATGGACCAGACGATCGTCGACGTCACCCATCTCGAGACGGTCGAGTCCGGCGACGAAGTCACCCTCATCGGCATCCAGCAGGGCGCCGAAATCACTGTGGGCGAATTCAGCGCCTGGGCGGATACGATTCCCTGGGAAACCCTGTGCTCGGTCACCAAACGCGTCCCGCGCATCTACCGCACGGCGCTGGGCGTATAAGGGAGTGAGGCAAAGGGAAAAGCCGAGTGGATTTACAGGTAGGCCCGGTTCGCACGGACTTCGCCTCGCCCCGTTTCACTCCTCACGATCGCTCACTCCCTTTCACTCCTCACTCCGGTTCAGTTTCGCCCCGGTTCGTCGGGCTCCTCGGCCAGCAGTTTCCATTCGGGACTCACCCGCGCCAGCACCGACCGCCACAACCCTTCGTCCGCCGGATGGTCGAGCAGATCGGACGGGATCGCGCTCACCGCCCAGGTGTCGTGATCGAGTTCGTTCTCCAACTGGCCCGCGCTCCAGCCGGCGTAACCCACGAAGGCCCGAACGACCAGGGCTTCGCCCTGGCTCTCGATCAGTTTCAAGGCCTCGGCCGGCTCGAGTCCGAAATGAAGCCGCAGCCCTTCGCCATCCGCATGAAAACCAAGCGCGCAAATGATCAGGCGGTCGGTTTGCACGGGGCCGCCCGCAAACACCGGCACCTCCGCCAGGTTGCCGTCGGCAAAGGCGTCATCCAGATCGGCCAGTTGTTGCCCCGTCGGCCGATTGAGTACCACGCCCATCGCTCCCTCATCGTCGTGGGCCGACAGCAGCACCACCGCACGGCGGAAGTTGGGATCCCGCAGGCCGGGATGGGCCAGGAGCAACGAGCCGGCCAACAGGTCCTGTTGATCGCCTTTTTCCTTCATCCGGTGGTATCCGCGTCGGTATTTCGGCTGCGGCGGATGGTTCAGAGTTGCGTCATGCGCACGCCGGCGTCGGCGAGCACGGCGGCGACGATGGGATCATTATGATAGTCCTCGCGGTAGCGGACCTCAGCGATGCCGGCGGCGGCGAGAATCTTGGCGCAATTGATGCACGGGTAGTGCGTCACGTAGGCAATGCAGCCGTCCAGCGAGGAACCGCGACGGGCCGCGTCGGCCACCGCATTCTGCTCGGCGTGCACCGTCGCCTGTTCATGGCCGTCACGCACGCGCGAGGTGTGGGGCGTTCCCGGCAGGAAGCCGTTGTAACCTGCCGCGACGATGCGATTGCGACGATCGCCGCCGCTCACAAGCACGCAACCGACGTGCAGTCGCTCGCAGGGTGAGCGCGTGGAGAGCAGCACCGCGGTCGCCATGAAATAGTCGTCCCATGAGGGGCGCTGGCCGAACCGCGCCGCCGCTTCGGCGATCAGGTCCACGGGGTTGCTCAGATCAAGTTCCACCAAGGGTTGCTCCATGACCTCCACCGCTAAGGCGGGCTCCCGGAAAAATCCACCTCGAAAGCCGGCGGCGGATCGCCCTAGCGTCTCCCCATGGTTTCCCTCGACGAACTCGTCGCCCATTGCAACGAACGCACCCGCCTCGCCGCCTACACCGACGCGCCCGGCGCCCGCAACGGCCTGCAGGTGGCCAACAACGGCACCGTTACCCGCATCGGCGCGGCGGTCGACGCCGGCCTCGTGCCCTTCCGTCGCGCGGTTGCGGCCGGGGTCGATTTCCTGATCGTGCACCACGGCATGTATTGGGACATGCCCCAGCTGCTCACCGGCCCCGTCTACACCCGCGTGAAAACCCTCTTCGACGGCAATTGCGCCCTCTACTCCAACCACCTCCCGCTCGACGGCCATCCCGAGATCGGCAACAACGCCCTGCTCGCCCGCCAGCTCGACCTCACGCCGGACCAGCCGTTTATGATCATCGAGGGCGAACCCGTCGGCTGCTCCGCCCCATGGAGCGGTTCACGCGATGAGCTGCGGGCCGCCCTCGAGGCCCAATACGACCGCGTTGTCGCCATCAGCTGCGGGTCCGCGGCGCCCCGCCGCATTGCGTTCTGCAGCGGCAGTGGCAACAGCGCCATGAAGGAACTCATCAAAACGGGCATCGACACGATGGTCACCGGCGAGCTGCGCGAGGAGTGGTTCAATGTCGCCCAGGAACGCGGCCTCAACATCTTCCTCTGCGGCCACTACGCCACCGAGGTCCACGCCGTCCAGGCCCTCGCCGCCGAACTCGCCGCGAAATTCAACCTGCCCTGGGAATTCATCCGCACCGAAAACCCGCTTTAGTTGAACTTTTTGCACCACGTACCGAGCGAAGCGACATCAGACATGAAGACGAACTCACCCGAATCGGGATCCGATCTCCCTCCGTGCGCCGCCTTGAATTATTCGTGTCTATTCGTGTCCATTCGTGGTTAACCCTTCGATTTGTCTCCTTTCCCCCCCATGAAACGCATCGCCATTCTCAACGGCCCCAATCTCGACCGGCTCGGCAAACGCGAGCCCGAGATCTACGGCTCGACGACCCTCGCCGATGTCGAGGCCCGGCTCACCGAGGCCTTCGCCGGCCAGGCCGAGCTGACCTTCTTCCAGAGCAACCACGAAGGCGCACTCGTCGACCGGATCTCCGCCCTCGCCGATGCCGGCATCGACGGTCTCGTCATCAACGGCGCCGCCCTCACCCACACCAGCGTCGCCCTGCGCGACGCGCTGCTCGGCTCCAAGTTGCGCGCCGTCGAGGTGCACATCTCCAACATCTACCGCCGCGAGGAGTTCCGTCACACCTCCCTCACCGGTCCGGCCTGCGTGGGCGTGATCACCGGCCTGGGCCTCGAAGGCTATTTCGCCGCCGTGCGTTTCCTGCTCCAAGCGTGAACGACGACACCGCCGCCACCGCCTTCGCCGCCTTCAGCGGCGCCGAGGGCGAAACCTGGTGGGTTTGCCACTGCAGACCCCGCTGTGAAAAAAAGTTCGCCGCCCTGCTCACCGCCGAGCGCATGGCGCACTACCTGCCGCTCATGACCAGCGTCAAACGCTACGGCAATCGCGAGCGTTCGCACACCAAACCGCTGTTTCCCGGCTATGTATTCGCCCGCGTGCCGGACGAGCGCAAGGCGCGCATCTACCAGCAGGACCTGCTCGCCCGCACCCTGCCCGTGATCGATGAGCCGCTCTTCCTGCGCCAGCTCGCCGACGTGCAGCGCATCGTCAGCGCCGGCTTCGAGGCCACCGTCCACCCGCTCTTCACCAAGGGCCATCCCGTGCGGGTGATCGGTGGTCCCCTACGTGGACTCGAGGGTGTCATCGACGATCCCTCCAATCCGCAGGGCATCGTCATCACCGTCGATGTCCTGCAGCAGGGTCTGCACATTCCGGTGCCGATGAAGGACCTCAAACTCCTGCCGCGATGAACGAGGCCAGCGACGCGCCGGTCCCGCTGCCGCCGCCTCCGCCGCATGCGTGCCATCGGCTCGATGCCGACGCCCTCGCCCGGCTCGTCCGTTATGGCGAGGCGCTTGCCTCCGACGGCGTCGTTCGTGGGCTCATCGGTCCGCGGGAGGTGCCCATCCTCTGGGAGCGGCACCTGCTCAACTGCGCCGCCCTGGCCGAGGTGATCGATCCCGGCGCCAAGGTGGCCGACATCGGGACCGGCGCCGGCCTGCCCGGCATGGTGCTCGCCCTCGTGCGGCCGGATCTGCACCTCATCCTCGTCGATACCCTGCAGCGCCGCTGCGAATTCCTGGAGGAAATGGTCGCCGCCTTCTGCCTCGCCGACCGCGTGGACGTCATCTGGGGCCGGGCCGAATCGATCGCGCCGTGCCAGGCCGACGTCGTCACCTCCCGCGCCGTCGCCGCCTTGAAAAAGTTGGCGCCGTGGTGCCTGCCCCACGCGCGCGTCGGCGGACGACTTCTCGCCATGAAGGGCCAGAAAGCGACCGAGGAATTCGTCGCCGCCCGCAAAGCCCTGGCCGCCTGGGGTGCCGATAAGGATGCCAGGATCCTCACCTGCGGCACCGGCTGGATCGATCCGCCGGTGACCCTCGTCTCGGCGACACGCACAAAGTAACTGCCGCGGCCTCGCGTAGTGCCGGCCTTCAGCCGGTATTGAGGACAGTGGGACGCTAGGACCCTACGGTAGCCGCCTCCCGCCTACAGCAGCACGGCCAGGCGCGCCAGCACGTGCATCGTCAGGCAGGCCGCCAGGGCCGCCGCAATATCGTCGGCCACCACCCCCCAGCCGTCGGGCAGGTCCTGCAGCTGACCGATCCAAAGCGGTTTCCAGATATCGAACAGGCGAAAGAGCGCAAAGCCCGCCAGGAACACCGCCCACGGCGCCGCCCAATTGGGCAGCAACACCGCCACCTCACGCCAGCCCAGGAAGCAAAAGGGAATGGCGACAAACTCATCGAGCACCACCTCGCCGGGATCCCGCCGCCCGAGCCGGAACTCCGCCTCGCCGCACATCGCCACGGCGAGGTAGATACCGAGGCCGCCGAACACCAGCGTGCCGAACCAGCCCAGGTCGTAGAAGAACAGGGTGAAGTAAAGCAGCCCGACGAGCGAACCCCAGGTGCCGGGCGCCCGCCGGATGCGGCCCACCGGGCCGAGCGTCGCGAAATTGAGCACCAACTGCGTAGGCAGAAAGCGCGGCCAGATGGGTTGCCGCAGTTTGGTCATCGTCACAGTGTCCTCAGTCGGCGAATACGTGTTGGTGGCGCCGGAGATAGGACCAGCCGGAGGTCACGGTGAGAACCGCCGACAGGAAGAAGAAGCCCAGGCCCACGATCTGCACGCCGCGTATGATCACCTGCTCCTCCGCCGGGAATAGGTCTCCAAAATCCTGTGACAACATACGCACGCCCATCAGCCAGCCGATGGCGTTGAGCTGCGTGAAGGTCTTCACCTTGCCGCTCTTGTCGGCCTCGACCACGATGCCCTTCACCGCCGCGATCATGCGCAGGCCGGAGATGGCAAACTCGCGCGTGAGGATGCACAGCCACGCCATCATCGCGATGAGCGTGAAGCGTCCGAAGTAGTCACCCTGGATCAGCGCCACCATCAGCCCGAGCACCATCACCTTGTCGATCACCGCGTCCATGAAGCGGCCGAACTGCGACACCTGGCCGGACTTGCGGGCAATCAGTCCATCGAGCCAGTCGGACAGCGCCGCCACGATGAACAGCCAGAACGCCAGGGTCGCGGCCATCGGGAAGTCCGCAATCATGAGCCCGACGACGATGAACATCATCGGCACCCGGGAAACAGTGATCACGTTGGGCAGGGTCCAGCGCATGGAGGCCGATTCACTCCCCGCGCCCGACCGCTGGCAACCCCGGAAACATCACGATTTACACTCGCCCCACCGCGCCCGGTGGCGTCTAGTCGGCCTTCAACCCCATGCGGCACTGCATCTACCCCGGCACTTTTGATCCGATCACCCACGGCCACCTCGATGTCCTCCGCCGCGCCGCCCGGCTCTTCGACACGGTCACCCTCGCCGTCGCGCACAATCCCGGCAAGAACCCGCTGTTCGCCCCGGAACAGCGCATGGCGATGATCGAACCGAACATTCTCGACCTGCCCAACGTCACCGTCACGACCTTCACCGGTCTGCTGGTCGACTTTGCCATCGCCCAGGAAGCAACCGCCATCATCCGCGGCCTGCGCGCGCTGTCCGATTTCGAGTTCGAGTTCAACATGGCCCTGATGAACCGCCACCTCAACGGGAAGATTGAAACGATCTTCGTCATGCCCGCCGAGGCCTACAGCTACACCAGCTCGCATCTCGTGAAACAGGTCGCCCGCTACGGCGGCGACGTCACGAAGTTCGTGCCGGCCAACGTCGCCGCGGCCCTCGCCGCCGCCTACCGCACGTAACTGCCGACGTCGTTGCGTAATCCGGGCGAGTAGAGGATGGCGTTCCCCAGGGCCCGCACCGAGCCCATCCACAAAGCCCGGTGGCCCGGCTGATCGGTAAACAGGATGATGTGCCCCTCGCCCACCGGCTCGTCGACAATCGCCGCCGTGCCGGCGAGCAAGCGCGCGGTGTTGTCCGGCCAGAGGTGACCGGCGATCCACAGGTCCTGCTCGGCGAACACGACCACATTGGTTCCCGTCGTCGAGGGACTCAGGAACACATCCCCTTCGACCAGGTAGGGGAGTTCCTCGACCGCGTAGCCGAACCCGAGAAAATGCTCGCGATCGATCCGGGCGCGCAGCAGGGCCCCCGGCACCGGCAGCGGCCGGTCGTCAAAATCCACCGGCGCCGACTCCCCCTCTTCCTCCGGGTTTTCGCGCCCGACCACACTCGCGGTGGTCCAGCCGGTGTCCTCGGCCGCCACGAACTCCACCGTCGCTCCGAGACAGATGAGCGTGCCCCCCGCCTCCACCCACGCCTTCAAGTGCGTCCGCCCGTTCTCACCCAGCACCCGCTCCCAACCGTCGGGATCACCGGCCGGCAGGATGACCACGTTGAACGCGCGCAGGTCCAGGTCCCGCAGTCGTTTCGCGGCGACCGGCACAAAGTCGATCCCCAGGTCGTTCTCCAACAGGAAACGCAGCGCACCATAGGCCGACGCGACGACCGGCGTGTCGACCGCCACCAGCACTTTCGGCGGATGCAGGGCAATCACCGACTCCGATCCGACGCCGGTGTTGCCCGTATCGGTCGCGGCGGTGACAAGTGCGAGCGGACGGGGTCCGAGGGTCGATCCCGCCCAGCGGGCCAATTGCTGGTCCAGATCAACCGGATTGCGTTCCGCCCGCAGGATGAACGCCCCGCGCGGCAATTCCCGGCCGTCGAGGTTCATCGGCCGCGGCGAGACCGAGACGCGGTAACCTTCCCGCAACAAGCGGGCGGCCTGCCGTTGCGACCAATCGCTGCCCGGCGGAATCACCCACGCCACCGGATCGCCGGGATGACGATAGGACGAGGGTCCGTCCGGACTGAGCGACCGGGCGTTCATCGGCACGGTCGCCACCGTCAGCCGCTGCCCGGTCGTAAACGCCTCGATCCCCTGCAGCAGTGGCAGCGACCAGGCCGTGAGATCATAGAATTCATAGTCGTCCGCCGCGACGTTCTCCCCCCGCCGGCGGTTCGTGGCCACCTTGTCGAGCTGGCGCGCCAGAAATGCTTCGTCGCCGGCCGTGTGCGGCTCCAGCAAAGCCCGGGCGATCGCACCGCGCGGCTGGGAGAGATCGATCAGAAATGCGGGCGCCGGCACGGTGACCTGCGTCACCGGGCGGCCGCGGGAGTCCCTCGCATCGGCCAACAGCACCGGCGCCTCCATCAGCTGCACCTCGATCCCATGGGCGACCAGCGTCGCCATCAGCTGGCGCGCCCGATCGGGTTCGTCGCCCCACGGCACCCACACCTGCTGCGCGTCGCCGGTGCGTCCCGCCTCCACCGCCGCGACAAAAAAGGCGTGAAAATCACGCAGGCGCGCTTCGCGGTTCGCCGCCGCGGTGCGGATCGTCGACAGGCTGGCGACGTAGTGCTTCGCGATCGCCTGACGCAACGTCATCACCGAACCGTCGTCGCGACGCAGGTTGAAACCCGCCTTGCCGCCGCCGCTGGTTTCGTAGGTCATCCCCGTCGCTCCCTGCAACGAGGGCCAGCTGTCCCAGTAGCCCGGATAGAAGACGTCGAAAATGTCGCGGATGTAATACATCCAGCGTTGCGCATCGAAGGCGGCCGCGTTGGCCCGGCCGAAGACGTCCTGCCAATGCTCGGTCTGCGCCCGCGGCAGGTGGGGATTGATCGGCAGGGCCGCCGGCGGGAAAAAATACTCCTTCGTCTCGCCATGGTGGTCCGCCGCGACCTGCGGCATCCATTCCAGGTAGGCCGCCGCCGTGTTGCGACTCTCCACCTGCGAGAGGGCGATCATGTCGCGATTGAGGTCGAAGTAATAATGGTTGTAGCGCCCCTGCACGTTCCAGGGGTTTTCCTTTTCGTAGGCGAAGGTCTCCGGCCGACCGATCCCGTGCGCGTTGGCCCAGACCACGAAGCGTTCGCGACCATCGGGGTTCTGGCAGGGGTTCATCACCACCACCACGTCCCGCAGCCAGCCGCGCACCTCCTCACTCTCGTCATCGAGCAGGGTGTGCAACACCTGCATCGCCGCCTCCAGGCCCGCTGCTTCGTCGCCGTGGATGTTGTAACTCAACCACACGATGATCGGCTGCTTTTCGAGCAACGCATCCCGTTCCCGCTCCGCCAGCGGGTGGCGCCCATCCACCAGGCGTTGGTTGGCCGCCTTGATCGCCTCCAGGCGCGCCAGGTTCTCCGACGCGGAGATCACCAGGACGTGCATCGGCCGCCGCTCGTTCGTGCTCCCGGTCGGCACGATCCGCATCCGCTCGCTGCCGCGGTAACGCTCCAGCAAGCGCAGGAACGCCCCGTAGTCCGCGTAGGCCTCCCCCACCGCGTAGCCCAATACCTCGCCCGGCGCCGGCAGCATCCCCCGCCATTCGCGCCCGGCGTCGAAATCGAAGCGAGTTTCACTCGGCTCGCGCCACGGCGTCGGCTCCTGCGCCCGGCCGCCTCCGACGCCCAACCACCCGGTGGCGATCCACAGCACGACCCACCCAGGGCGAAAGCGAAAGACGGTTTTCATCTGGAAACGGTGCGGAACGGAAGCCCGGCTCCTCGTCGCCCGCAAACAGATTTGCCAAACCGGCCACCGCCCGCGTAACCGCAAATCAGTCCCGGCGTCTTTGCCTCCATCCCTCGGCTTCGTGCGCGCCTCCCATCCTCCTTCCATGCCTCCTTACTCCGCCCTCTCCCGGGCCCGTCGCCAGCGTGGCGGCGCCGCCCTAGTCGTCATCGTTGTATTGGCGGCCCTCGCCGCCGGCGCCTGGTGGTGGTGGCGCGGCCGCGCGGCCGACTCCGCCGGCGGTCTCCAGTTCAACACCACCCAGGTCGCCCGCGGAGACGTCATCCAGAAAATCACCGCCACCGGCGACCTCCAGCCCGTGATCGAGGTCGAGGTGAGCTCCCAGATTTCCGGCCTGCTCACCGAGGTGCTGGTCGATTTCAATGATCGCGTGAAGGAAGGCGACGTTCTCGCCCGCATCGACCCCGCCACCTACGAATCGCGTCTCGCCTCCGCCCGGGCCGAATACGCCAACACCGAGGCCAACCATCGCCTCGTCCAGCTCAACCACGAGCGCATCAAGTCCTTGTTCGAGCGCAAGCTGGTCTCGCAACAGGAACTCGACCAGGCCCAGGCCCAGCTCGCCCAGGCCGAGGCCCAGCTGCTCACCCGCCGCGCCTCCGTCGCCAACGCCGAGACCGACCTCGCCCGCTGCACGCTCTACGCCCCGATCGACGGCATCGTCATCGACCGTCTGGCCGAAGTCGGCAAAACCGTCGCGGCCTCCCTCAACGCCCCCACCCTCTTCACCCTCATCAACGATCTCCGCGAGATGGAGATCAACGCCTACGTTTCCGAGGCCGACATCGGCGTCGTCGCCGAAGGTCAGCGCGTCGAGTTCACCGTCGATGCCTATCCCGATCGCACCTTCCGCGGCCTCGTGCGCCAGATCCGCAACGCGCCGCTCAAGGATCAGAGCGTCATCGTCTATTCCACCATCATCAAGGTGGACAACAGCGACCTGCGCCTCAAACCCGGCATGACCGCCAACGTCTCCATCGTGGTCGCCGCCCGCGAAAACGTCCTTCGCGTGCCCAACAGCGCCCTGCGCGTCCGCCCGCCGGATTCGGTCGAGATCATCGCCCGCGCCGAGCCCGACACGCCGCCCGGATCCGCCCCCACCGCCCCCACGGCGTCGGCCGCCGCCGATCCGCGCGAACAATGGCAGGCCCTCATGCGCGAAGCCGGCTGGAGCGGCGAAGGTCGACCCGACCGCGAGGTCTTCATCAAGGCTCGGCAACTGGCCCAGGAACGCGGTATCGAACTCCCCCAACGCGGCTCCGGCGGCGGCGGTTGGGGCGGCGGTGGCGGCGGCGGAAACGGCGGCAGCGAACGCCCCGCCCGACAAATCGCCACCGACAACCGGCCCACCGTGCGCACCCTCTATCGCCTCCTGGCCGGGGCTCCCATGCCACGCCTCGAAAGCTTCCAGGTCACCCTCGGCATCACCGACGGCTCCACCACCGAAGTCCTCGCCGGCCTCGCGGAGGGCGACGAGATCGTGAGCGGACTCGCCCTCACCGCCGCTGGCGCCAACGACAACAACGGCGCCAACAATCCCTTCAGCGGTCGCCCCAACTTCCGCCGCTGAGTCCTCACGGCCTTCCCGCATGACTCCCGTCGTCCAACTCGAGGAGATTTGGAAAACCTACCGCACCGGCGACATCGAGGTCCACGCCGTGCGCGGCGTCTCCCTGACCATCCACGCCGGTGAATTCGTCGCGCTCATGGGCGCGTCCGGTTCGGGCAAATCGACCCTCATGAACACCCTCGGCTGCCTCGACCGCCCCACCGCCGGACGCTACGTCCTCGACGGCGTCGACGTCTCCGAACTCGGCCGCAACGAACGCGCCGACATCCGCAACCAGAAGCTCGGCTTCGTCTTTCAGGGCTTCAATCTGCTCGCCCGCACCTCCGCCCTGGAAAATGTCGAGCTGCCCATGCTCTACGCCCACCGGCGGGTCTCCGCCAAGGAGATGCGACGCCGCGCCCTGGAGGCCCTCGACCTCGTCGGGCTGGCCCAGCGAGCCGATCATCACCCGAGCCAGCTTTCCGGCGGACAACAACAACGCGTCGCCATCGCCCGCGCCCTGGTCAACCAGCCCCGCGTACTCCTCGCCGACGAACCGACCGGCAACCTCGATTCCCGCACCACCATCGAGGTGATGGACACCTTTCAGCAGCTCAACGAACAGGGCATCACCATCGTAATGGTCACCCACGAGCTCGACGTCGCCTCCTACTGCAAACGCAACCTGATCATGCGCGACGGCCGCCTCGTGCGCGACGAGGCGGTCACCCGACGCCTCAACCCCAGGACCGAACTCGATCGCCTCGACCGCCTGGACGCCGAGGCACAACTCACCGCCCCGCCCCCGCCCGCGGTCTGACAAGATCCAACGAGGGAAGGAACCACGAACGGACACGAAAAAACACGAATGAAGCACAACGCCATACCCCTCATCGGATCCCGTTGTTTCCATCCGCCGCGGAGCCTCGTTTCAGCCGCTGAACTGCCTCTCGGATTCGAGTCCATTCGTGTCCATTCGTGGTTCTGAGCCCTCTTCTTTCTCTCCCCGCCATGCGCCTCTCCGCCACTTCCATCATCGCCGTGCGCGCGCTGCGCCGCAACGCGATGCGTTCCGTCCTTACGGCCCTCGGCATCATCATCGGCGTCGGCGCGGTCATTGCCATGGTCAGCATCGGCAATGGCGCCAAGTCCCAGGTCGAGGCCCAGGTCGCCAGCCTCGGCCAGAACATCATCACCGTCTTTCCCGGCAGCACCACCACCGGCGGCGTGCGCGGCGGCTGGGGTGCCGCCTCGACCCTCACCGCCGAGGATGCCGATGCCATCGCCGCGGAGGTTCCCGGCGTGCTGGCGCTCAGCCGGAGCGTGCGCAGCCGCGACCAGGTACAGGCCAACGGTCAGAACTGGCGGCCGCAGATTCAGGGCGAGGATCCGGAAATCCTCAGCATTCGCGTCTGGCCGCTCACCTCCGGCGACATGTTCACCGCGCAGGACGTGCGCAATTCCGCCAAGGTCTGCGTCGTCGGCCAGACGATCGTCGACCAGCTCTTCGCCGGCCAGGATCCGGTCGGCCAGACGATCCGGATCGGCTCGGTGCCCGTGCGCATCCTCGGCGTGCTGTCCAAGAAGGGCTACAACTACTTCGGCTCGGACCAGGACGATACCATCATCATGCCGTACACGACCGTGATGCGCCGGCTCGGCCGCCCCCGCACCAATCTCAGCAGCATCACCGTCCAGGCCGCCACGCCAGAACTCATCGCGCCGATCAAGACCGAGATCGAGTCCCTGCTCACCCAACGCCGCCAAGGCCGCGAACCCGACTTCATGGTGCGCGACCAGCTCGAGCTGGCCGAGACCGCCACCGCCACCTCCCGCACCATGACCGTGCTGCTCGGGGCGATTGCCGGCGTTTCCCTGCTGGTCGGCGGCATCGGCATCATGAACATCATGCTCGTCTCCGTCACCGAACGCACCCGGGAGATCGGCATTCGCCTCGCCGTCGGGGCCCACGGCAAGGATGTCCTGGCCCAGTTCCTCTTTGAAGCCGTGATGCTCAGCGTGCTCGGTGGGGCCCTCGGGGTAACCCTCGGAGTCGCCGCTTCGCAGATCGTGGCCAACACCCTCAAGTGGCCGGTGCTCATTTCGACGCCCGCCATCATGGTCGCCCTCGGCGTGAGCGCCGCCATCGGCATCTTCTTCGGCTTCTACCCGGCCCGCAAAGCCGCGTTGCTCGATCCCATCGACGCCCTGCGCTACGAGTAGGCGCGCCGCCGGAGCCGGGGGCGCCGGTTGGAGTGAAAGGGAAAAGTGAAAGTGTTCACTTCCACTCTCCCTTCCCTCGGATTGCCCCTCGGGCAATCCTGTGTTCACTCGCGGCCCATGTCCCTGCTCGTCCTCTCCACCAGCCTCAGCCCGAAGAGCAAGAGCCGCCTGCTGGCCCGCCATGCCCTCGCCACGCTCGAGGCCGACGGCGTCGCCTGCCGCTGGCTCGATCTGCAGGAGCTGCCCCTGCCTTTCTGCGACGGCGGCGCCGCCTACGGCCATCCCAACGCCGCCGAGGCCGGCCGCATCATCGCTGCCGCCCAGGGCATCATCGTGGCCGCGCCGGTCTACAACTACGACCTCAACGCCGGCTTCAAGAACCTCGTCGAACTCACCGGCAAGGCGGCGTGGGAAAACAAGACCGTCGCCTTCCTCAACGCCGCCGGCGGCGCCTCCTCCTACATGTCGGTCATGGCCGCGGCCAACAGCCTCATGCTCGACTTCCGCTGCGTGATCGTGCCGCGTTTCGTGTACGCCACGCCGGGGGATTTCGAAAACGGTCGGATCGCCAACCCCGAGGTGGAGATCCGCGTGGTGCAGTGCGCCCGCGCCACCGCTGAGCTGACGCGTCAGCGCAGTTCGTAGACTTCGACCAGCACCATGCCCCCGCCGCCATCGCGGCTGCGGGCTTCCACGGTGAACACCCCTGCCGGCAGGTCCACGACGATCGCGGCATCTCGGCTGCCGGCCACGAGCGGAAACGCGCCGGCCTGGACCGCAGCCTCCCGCCGCGCCGCCGCCAGCAGTTCGTCGCCCGACCAATCGTCGCCGGTGGCGAAGATTTCACTGCGGCCGTCGCGATGCCAGTGCAGCAACAGCACCGGATCTTCGAGCGCCGCACTCACGCCGTGCTCGATCAGGCCGGGGCCGACCGCCCGCAGAAGAAACCGTCCCGGCGAGCTTCCGCCGACCACAAAGCCCGCCGTCAAGGCATCCGCGCCTCCGTCGTCGAGCCGGGCGCGCACCGACAGGTTGAGCAGCGGCCCCGCTTCGCCCACCCCCACCCACAGCAGCGCCGGCCGGCTCCATCGCACGCCGGTGTCATCCTGCAGTCGCGCCCGGTAGGTGCCGGCATCGCCGCCCGCCACCGCCGTCAGTTCCAAATCCGCGCCGCCGGCACCTGCAATCTCCGCGCCGTCCTTCCACCAGCTCACATGCAGTTCCCCCGCCCGCGCGAGGGCCTCGACGGACAGGCGCACCGTAGCGCCCGGCGGCACCGTTTGACTTTGCGGGTGCCGCAACAGACGCGGCCCTTCGGTCTGCAGCAGGCTGTTGCCCCGCGATTGCGTCAGCAGCCACTCGAACATCGCGTCCTCCCGGTAGACGCGGTGCCAGATCCCGTGGTTGCCGCTCGCCCACTCCGTGTAGCGCAGGCCGATCGCGTCTTCCACCAACTCGAAATCGTCCGAACTCAAGTAACGAAAATCCATCGCCGGCGATCCCGCCTCCTCCAGCAGCCGATTCACCACCGTCCGCGTGCCGTCCACCGGCATGGATCCGTCATCCCGGGCGTGAAAGGCCCAGATCGGCACCCCCGCGACCCCTTGGGCCGTGAAGCTCGCCGAGGGCGCTTCGGCGCAGATCGGCACCGCGGCGGCAAAGCGTTCCGGATAGGCGTGCAGCAGGTTCCAGGTCCCCCCGCCCCCGAGCGAAAACCCGGTCAGATAAACGCGATCCGGATCGATCGCGTGCTCGGCAATCAAGCCGTCGATGCGCTCGACGATCCGTCGCTGCAGGTCGCCCACCGACCAACTCATCGGCGCCTGGGGCACGTAAAGAAACAGTCCGCGTTCCGGGGCCGAAACGATCAGCTGACCCATGTCGCGCAGGTTGGACACGTTATCCGTACCGCCTCCGCCACCGCCATGGAGTGCCACCACCAAGGGACGCTTTACGCCCGCCCAACGCTCCGGCGCCGGCACGAACAGGCGTCCGGCCAAGCCGGGCACACTCACATCCTCCCCCATCCCGTCGGCATCAAGGGAGGAAAAACCCGGGGTCGCAGCGATCCCGGCCAGCAGCAGGGCGAATAACAGCGTGGTGGCGCAACGCATCACGGCTTAGGTACAACCCCCGGTCGCCAACGTTCCCGGCAAAACGTGATCAGCGGCAATTGATTCGACCGGCCCCTCCGCCCGGATCGCCCCCCGCTTGAGTACATCAGCGCAGTTCATACACTCGATCAGCACTTCGCCCCCCGGGGCGTCCGCATCATAGCTGTGCGCCTCAACCGAAAAAACGCCCACCGAGCGGGTGCTGGCCACCGGGATTACCCCGTCATCGCGCGCGGGAAAGGCCCATACCGGCTCGTCCCTGATCCCCCGCTGCGGTGAAGGCGGAAGACGGCAATACAAGTAGAGGCTTCGGTCGCGGGCGGCGGTCAGCAGATCGCCGAAGTCGCGGACATTGGCTTCGTTGTCTGTTCCCATCCCGCCCCCGCCGTGCAGGGCGACGATCAGCGGACGCAGCCTCCCCGCCCGCTCGGAGGCCGCCGGTTCATAAAGTCGCCCGGGCAGGTTCGGAACACTGACATCCTCGTAGGCCTCGCTCCCTTGGCTGCGGCCCGCGGAAAGCATAAGGACGCCGCTGAGCAGCGTGGCAGGAAAACGACGAGGGGGGATCATCATGCGTCGCAGGACCAACCCCACATCCTCCGTCAGCCCGCCAGATGGCGGACAGACGGGCGGAGCCTCGCGAACGGCACGGCCCGGCGTGCGACGCACGGCCGGACGTCGGTTGCCAACGCCGCGGCGAAAGCTACAGCGAACGGCAGAAGCGGGCGAGGCGCTCGAGTCCCTTTTGCAGGGTCTCGTCGGAGGTCGCGTAGCTGATGCGCAGGAAGCCCTCGGTGCCGAAGGCGCTGCCGGGCACCGCGGCCACCTTTTCGCTTTCCAGCAGGCGGGAGCAGAATTCCAGGTCCGAAAGACCGAAACTGGAAATGTTGGGGAAAAGGTAGAACGCCCCCTGCGCGAGCTGGCAGGTGACGCCCGGGATCTCGTTGAGGGCCGCATGCACCATCCGGCGCCGCCGGTCGAAGGCCACCAGCATCTCGTCGAGGGCGGCCTTGGTCTTGTCCCATTGCGTGTAGGCCGCGAGGGCTCCCCACTGCGCGAAGGTCGTGGCGTTGGACGTCATCTGGCTCTGCAGATCGCCGATGGCGTTGGCGACGTGCGCCGGCGCGACGATGGTGCCGAGGCGCCAGCCGGTCATGGAAAAGGTCTTGGCGAAACCGGACACGATCACCGTGCGGGCGCGGGCTTCCTCGGAAAAGGAGGCGGGCGAAACGTGCGTCACGCCATCGTAGAGCAGATGCTCGTAGATCTCGTCCGACATGATGGTGAGGTTGTGCTTCACCGCCACCGCCGTGATGGCCTCGAGTTCGGCGGGGGAATACACCGCGCCGGAGGGATTGGAGGGCGAATTGAGGATGATGAGCCGGCTCTTCGGGGTGATCGCCGCCTCGAGCATGTCGGGCGTGAGCTTGAAGCCGGTCGCATCGGTCGCGACGACGAACTTGGGCACCGCGCCGGCCAGCTTCACCATCTCCGGGTAGCTCACCCAATAGGGCGCCGGCACGATCACCTCGTCGCCGGGCGAGCAGAGCGCCAATACCGTCAGGTAGCAGGAGAACTTGCCACCCGGGCTCACCACGACCTGCGCAGCCTTGGTCGGCAGGCCGTAAACCTCGGAGTATTTGGCCGCGAGGGCCTCGCGCAGGGGCGGGATGCCGGGCGTGGGCGCGTATTTGGTTTTCCCTTCGCGCAGCGCCTGGACGGCGGCCTCCTTGATGTGGTCGGGGGTGTCGAAGTCGGGTTCGCCGGCAGCGAAACCACAGACATCTTCACCCGCGGCTTTCAGGGCCTTGGCCTTGGCGTCGACGGCAAGGGTCGGCGAAGGCGAGACGTTCAGGGCCCAAGTGGATAGTGGCGCGGAGGCTTGGCTCATGGTCAAAACGGGCCAGACCTTGGAAGCCTTTCAGAAATAATCAAGACCAGGCCGGGGCGGGGCGCCAAGACCACCGCGGCCGATCCCAGCCGGCCAGGGCCCCGGGCTGCGGACACAAAAAAACCTTCGCCGTGGCGAAGGTTTGGAAAAGTGGATACCGAAGACTGCTCCGCGCTCAGCGGGACTTCTTCTTGCCCTTCTTGGCCGGCGCCTTGGCGGCCGGGGCCTTCTTCTTGCCCTTGGCGACCTTGGGCTTGGCGGGCTTGGCGACGGCGAGCTCGTCGAGCGCGGCCCGGAGCAGTTCGCCCACGCTGACCTTCTTTTTCTTGGAGGTGCGGGTGAGCACGGTCTTCATGTCCGCCGGCAGGCGAACCGAGATCTGACGGTGCTCCTCGCGAGAGCTTTCATAACGATCGAAATTGAACGACGCGAGCGCGAGCCGAACAACTTCGCTGGTGGAGGAGAGCCCCATCTTGGCCTGGGCCGCCGTGATCTTGTCGATCAACGAAACGGGAAGGTCGAAGGTGAGCGGGGATGCGGGGCTGGGTGCTTTTTTGGCCATGGCAGGGTTTGTTTCAACCGGAGAAGAACGAAGGAGGACACATAAGGCAATCCCGGTGATCGCCTCCCTAGCAATGCTAAACTGCGCCGTGCAGCGTGTTTGAACCTATTCCGGGCCGGGAAATCCGTGTATCGAGGCTTCCCCTACCTTTCGGACGGGAATAATTCCGGCTCATCCGGGCCCGCCGCCAAGCAGCGCGACAAGTTCGCGCCGCACGATTTGCGCGCCGCCGACGTAGAAAATCCGCGGCATATCCACGTCAAACCTACGCAGCGGGAGCGGGACCGGGGCCAGGAAGTCGACATCGCCGCCCGCTCCGCGGATCATGGCAATGCCCGCCGCGATGTCCCACAGCTTGACGTTGTGATCCACCACGCCGTCGAAAAAGCCCGCCGCCACGTAGGCGAGATGAAGCGCACTGCTGCCCAGCGCACGCAGTTTGTAGCGGCTGGCAAGCGCTTCGCCGTGGCCGGGGTATTTGCCGGATTCATGCGGGCTGTGGAAACCCACGACCGACTTCGGCCCCAGCGCCTGCTCGCGCACCCGGCGCGGCCGCTCCCCGTCCCACATCCCGATACCCGGCCCGCCATGCAGGAGCACGCGCCTCGAAGTGTCATAGATAACTCCATACACGGGCTGGCCGTCGCGCAGCAGCGCGAGTGAGATGGCGCACTGGGCGAGCCCGGTGGCGAAGTTGTTGGTGCCATCAATCGGATCGAGTACCCAGGCGAAGGTGCTGGTGGCTTCGAGCGGTCGATCGGTGAGCAGTTCCTCGCTGAAACCCTGATCATCGGGGAAGGCGGCCGTCAGTTCGGCGAGGATCGTGCGGGAGATGGCATGATCGGTCTCGGTGACGCGACTGCCATCGGCCTTCCACTGACTCGCCACTCCGCCCAGGTCGGCGTGCAGGCGCGTGCTTTGGCCCAGCACCGCCGCCTTGGCGGCGGCGATGCGTGACAGGAGGGCAGAATCGGGAAAGGAAGCGGCGGCGGACATGGATCGACCACCCTGCCCCACCTCTCGCCGCGATGGCATCAAAAAAACGTGCCTCGCCGGCTACTCGTAGTCGTAGAGCTTCGGATCGCGCCGCGGCGGGCGCAGGCGGCTGCGGAAGCGGTGGCGCGGCTCCTTCGGATCGGGCGCTTCGCCGCCCGGCCCGCCCATGCCGCCCATGGCGTCACCGTAGGGGTCCATGCCTTCGCCTTCCATGTCCCCGCCCATGGCCTCCTCGAGCGAATCGGGATCGGCGCCTTCCTCCAGTTTCCGCACAACCTCTTCCATCTCGCCGTCGAGTTTTTCGCCGGTGAGTTCGGCCATCCGGCGCATCATGCGCCCCATGGCCTTCGGATCGTTTTCGTCGACGTTGGCAAACTCGCTTTCCATCGCCGCCATGGCGGCCTCCATGCGCGGGTCGTCGGCGTCGTCTCCTCCCGGGGCGGCGGCGCCGGACGGCGGCTCATCCGTCTTGCCCGCCTTGGTGATGGCGAAACCCGACACCATCTTGCGCAGGCGAAAGCGCGGATTGTCCGGGCACTTGGGAATCGTCTGCCCTTGGGCCAGCGACTTGGCGTAGAACTGGTAGACCGTGTTGTTTTCGGGACAGTAATACTCGTAGATCGGCATGTTGGGATCGATTGAAACGATTCCCACTGCACCGCTCGACCGTCCGATGGCAAGCCCGTCGACCGACTACTTCAGAGGGATCCAGACCGTCGTGTCGGGATAGAACGCCTGCCAGGCAAACCAGTAGGCCGAAACCACCGGCAAGTATTCGCGGGTTTTCATGTCCTGCACCTGCACGTCGCCTGTCGCTTCATCATACAGCACCTTCACGGTCTGCGATCCGATGGCGTCATACATCTGCCCCTTTTCCTTCAACTTCTCCAGCGGCCAGGCCCGCTCCGAACTGCTCCCGCGAAAGCCGATGATGCGCTCCTTGGTGCCGAATTCGTTGCGATTCACGTCGAAGGGGAAAATCGTCGCCCGATCCTGCGCGTAATCCCCATACGGCCACTCGCCGAGATAATCGGCGTCCCGGCCGGTCTCGGTCGAAAGTACCTTGCCGGTCGGAAAGGCCGCTTTCCACGCCGCCCAGGTCATCCGCCGGGTCGCCAGCGGTTGCAGCATCTGCTCGTTGGCCGGGCCCGCAATGCTGCTCATGCGCAACTGCGACCACAGGCTCTCCGTCGCATGGTCATACATCACCAGGCAACTGTTGTAGAGCAGGCCCGAGACGCCGAAGGTGCGCGGGGTGCCGTCGGGATTGGTGCCAGGCGCAAAAGCGAGGCCGGATCCGCTCAAGGCGCTGTACGTGACCACGACCGGCGTGTCACCGATGCGGTCGTTCACCACTTCATGCCACACCAGGATGCGCAGCGGATAGGCGCGGGTTTCCGCCCCGATCGTCACGCTCAACACCTCGTCGCTGTCCTGCATGAAGCTGCCGGCCGCCGGGTCGATCCACTTCGGCGCCATCAAGGCCGGAATGCTGTCCTTCGCCGGCGCCGCCCGCACCATGTGCTCGGCCGGCACGGAACGCGCGTCGATATCGAAACCATTGATGGTCGCGGCCGACATTGGCACCGCCGCCAAAAGCCATCCGGCGGCCAGCACATGCGCCAGAAACCGCGGACCTGAGTTACGGAAAACGGGAGTTGGGAAGTGAAGCATGGAGGAACCTGCGGGCAACAACGACACCGTGCGCCAGCACGTCGAGAAAAAGCTTATAGGCCCTATTAACGCAAGTCGGCGCCTCGCCCAACATTCTCATCGCACCGCGTCGACACAACGACATCAGAGGCCACGGCAGCGGCAAATCCCCCGATCCGATCCCTATACTAAACCGCGAAAGACGCGAAGGACGCGAAGCGGTCAGCCTGAGCGTGGAATCACCTGATCAGTCGCGAGGTTTCCCCGTTGGGTGGGAAGGGCCAAACGTCTCAACCCACTCGCTGGAGGTCAGTCTGGATTCGGCTCCTGCAAGCGCCCCGCCTGCTTTCATGAATCGGTGGTGTTCTCGTCGGCCGACTCCCGCCGTTTCGGCGCGAGTCCCCGCCGCCGCCCTGCCCCGGGGGCCTCCAACTGGTGACCGTGCCGCACGGCCGCACCGCCCTTGGCATTGAGCTGATCGAGAAATCCCGCCAGCCGCCGCCGCTTCTCATCCGCCTCGCCGAAGATATCCAGCTGCCGACCGCCTTCATCCACCCCGGACAGGCGTACGCTGATCAGGCGCAGTGGTCGCCGCTGTTTCCAGGCCTGCTGCAACAGCGTCGGAATGAGCGGATAAAATGCCGTTTCCAGATCCGACGGCTCCGGCAGGCTGCGCCCCGCCGACTCCTGGGAAAAATCGGCATAACGCACCAGCAGCGTGAGGGTGCGCACCCGTTTGCCGTCGGCGCGCACCTTGGGCAGCAGGTGATCCACCATGCCCTTCGCGACCGCCAGGACCGCCTCGCGTTCGGACAGGTTCCGCCCAAAGGTCTCCTGTTGCGAATAACTTTTGGCCTCGCCGCGCTCCGGATCCACCGGCCGATCGTCCCGCCCTCCACAACGATCCAACCAGTGCCGCCAATCACGGCCGAACAACGAGGCCAGTTCCGCTTCGCCGCGCCCCGGCACATCACCGATCCGATGGATCCCGCGCGCGGCCAGTCGTTCCTGCGTCTTGCTGCCGATCCCCGGCAACACGCCGATGTCGAGCGGGGCCAGAAAGGCCGCCTCCCCGCCCCGCGGCACCACCACGAAGCCGCGCGGCTTTCTGAGTTTGCTCGCCACCTGCGCCACCAGCCGGTTGGCCGCGATGCCCATCGAAACCGGGATCTGCAGCACCTCCCAGATCCGCGCCTGCAGCTGCCGGGTGCGCGCCGCCACCGCCGCATCATCCGCCAGCCCGCACGGCCCGAGATCGAGGTAGCCTTCGTCGATCGAGTTGCGCTGCACCAGGGGCGTCACCTCCTCGCACAGGTCGAACATCCGCCGCGACACTTCCGCGTAGTCGCCTTCGTGCGGCAGCAGGATGAGATCCGGGCAAACCCGCAGGGCCCGTTGGGTGGGCATCGGCGTATACACCCCGGCGGCCCGGGCCTCGTAGCTGGCCGAGGAAATGATGCCCCGCTGGCGTCCGCCCACCGCCACTTTTTTGCCGCGCAATTCCGGCTTCCGGGCCAACTCAACCGACACAAAAAACGCATCGGCATCGAGGTGGACGATTGCTGCGGGCTTCATCCCTCCACACAACGCGGCCCGCCTTCCCCCGGTCAAGCACCGCCCTCCCCGGCATGGTAACGCTTTCCCCCTCGCTCACGCTCGTAGCTACGAGCGTGAGCGAGGGGGAAAGGACCCAAATGGACTAGAATGCACGCTCAAAGGAGAGGGGGAATCACATCAGATCCGCTCGGCGCTCGGCGCGGCTCCGCCGCCACTCACCGGCATGCATCTCGGCGATTTCGCGCAGCGGCCCCGCTCGACCATTGGCCGACACGACAACCAGGTCGTCCCCGCTGCACACCACCACGCACAGTTCCAGATCCTCGGGATCGTTCGCTCCGGCGGGCGCGAAGACCATGACGAGTTCGCCGTGATCCTGCACCGCGACGACCCGGTGCCAGCCCCGGCCCTGCATGCGCGCCGAGGTCACCTGCAACATCTCCCCGCGCGCCGCGTCGTCGGGCCGGTTGCTGAGCCGGTAGACGCCCACGCTGGCGCTGCGCACCGCCTCCATCGCCTTGAGCGCCTCGGGCGGAATGTCGTCGATGAATCCCGCCACGAACCGCACCAGGCCCAGCGCACCCGGTCCGACCGAGAACTGCACCTCGGTCGACGCATTGCCGGTGACGACCCGGTCGAGCGCCGCCCGCACCTCGCCGGCTTCCCGGCTGAGACGGAACAGGCTGGCGGCCTCGACCACGGCGACCACCGCCATCGCGGCGATCACCACGAAACACCAGTGCCAGAAGCGAAACCCGCGGCGCGGCGCGCGGGGGCTGACGGGGAGAACGGGCGGCGTAGTCATGACTTGGATACCTTGGGGACTGCGGTTGCGGGGGGAGGGTGGCGGCGACCGGCGCGGGCTCAGCTCTCGACCGCCTCGTCCGCGTGCTTGAGCTTCAGCTCGCGCAGCGGTGCGATGTCGAGCGACTCGCCGAGCTTGGCGATCTGGTCGATCGCGACATTGCCGACGACGTTGACCAGCACGGCTTCACCGTCGCGGCTGATGACCGTGACCACGACGCCATGGATGGAGTCCTCGCCGTCCTGCTTGATGAAGACCGCGACATCGTCACCCGAGTGCTCGCGCACCGTGACGACCCGGTTCCAGCCCTCGGCCGAGAGCTTGTCGCGCAGCCCATTGATACGCGTCATCGTATCGGCGCGATTGTCGTCGTTGACGCCGAAGACGTTGACCCGCACCCGCTCGAGGCTCTTGAGCAGTTCGGCGACTTCGGGTTCTTCGCGACCGGCAAAGGACGCGGCAAGTTTGAGCAGCGAGGCGTTGATATCGACCTCGACGTATTGCTTGCCGAATTCGGGGGCGAAGGTGCCCCAGTCGACATCGCCGGGTGAGGCCGCCGGCACGGAGACGGCGAGAATGGCGGCGGCGGACAGGGCGGTGGTGATTTTCTTGAAGGAGGAGATCATGGCGGGAGGCTTGGGTTGGAGGATCGGGCGACCGACCATCGGTCGCTCATGCCTCTATCACCCAGCGCCTCCACCCGGGGTTGCAGAAAAGTTCCGGAATCCGGAAACGCCCGCCTCCCGGAGGCCGACCCGCGAAGGGATGCGGCCGCAAATCAACCGGCCACGGGCGAGAGGCCCGACCAGCGCAGCGACACCTCGCCGCTTTTCCGGGATTCAACCAGATCCACCTCCACGCGCAGTTCCCAATCACTTCGCTCCTCCGGATCGATCAACACCTGCGCCACCCGCCAGATCGGACCGTCTTCGTCGACGTGCGTGTGCTTGGCCGCCCGTCCTTCGGGATCGAGCCGGATGCGGTCGCGGGCTTCGAAATAAGTTCGCCACGCATCCTCGATTTCACGCTCGCTCATGCCCGTGCGGGCTGCGATCGCCTCGAAATCACCCGCGTTCGCATCCTGCAGAATCCCGTGCACGGCAAACCGCACCAGACGGGCAAAGGCAACCCGGTCGCGCGTGATGTCGGGCGGCGCCTTCCGTTCCGGTTTCTCCGGCGAATCCACCGCCACGAAATCCGGGTTCTGCAGCCGTTCCCACTCCTCCAGGAGACTCGAGTCGATACCCCGGATGAGTTCGCGGAAATACGTCTCCAGCTCCTCCACGCCCTCCGTCTTCATCGCCGCGGGCACGGTCTGGCTGAGCACTTTCCAGGTCTGCGAAAGGTGACGCAGCAGCAGACCTTCGCTGCGCTGCAGGCCGTAGCGTTTTACGTAGTCGGAAAACGAATCGTAGCGCTCGAACATTTCGCGCGCGATGGACTTCGGCCGCACGTTTTCCTGTTCCACCCAGGGATGCTTCGCGGCGAAGGCGTTGAACTGTTCATAAAGAAAGTCGCGCAAGGGCTTCGGGTGCTCGATCGCGTCGAGCTTCTCCATCCGCTCTTCGTAGGACAGCCCCTCCTCCTTCATCTGCGCGAGCGCCTCCGTCTTCAGCCGGTCGATCTGCTTGCGCAGGATCGCGTCGGGATCCTCCACGATGGCCTCGCACAGCGTGAGAACATCGAGGGCGTGATCCGGCGCCGCGGGATCGAGCAGCGGCAGCGTGTCGATGAGGAAGAGCGACAAGGCATGGTGCAGCGAAAAATCCTCCTGCAGCTCGACATTGAGACGCAGCTTGCGGCCGGGCGGTACCGTGCCGCCGGCCGCGCTTCCCGGGCGGCCCGCGGGCTCGACAATGCCCCGTTCGATCAAGCCGCGGAACAGCTGCCAGGCCCGCCGGCGCAGCTGCGCCTTGCGGTGCGGCGTCTCGTGGCAGTCGCGGATGAGATCGCGCATCGCGCGGCAGCCGTCGCCGCTGCGCGAGAGCACGAGCAGCAGCATGCCGTGCGACACGCGGAACTGGGAAGCGAGCTCCTCGCACGGCGCGTCCTGAAGTTTCTGATACGTGCGCTCGTCCCACACGACCGCACCGGGCGCGGCGGTACGGCGCACCAGTTTCTTTTTCTTCTTCGGATCCGCCGCGGCCTTTTCCTCGGCGCGCTTGTTTTCGATGATGTGTTCCGGCGCCTGCGCGACCACCAGGCCCTCGTCGTCGTAACCGCGCCGGCCGGCGCGGCCGGCCACCTGCCGGAAATCGCGCACGCTCAGCACCGCCGCCTTGCGCCCGTCGTATTTCCAGAGCTGGGTGAACAGCACGGTGCGGATCGGCACGTTGATGCCCACGCCCAGCGTATCGGTGCCGCAGATGATCTTGAGCAGGCCCTGCTGCGCCAGCCGCTCCACCAGGATGCGATACTTGGGCAGCAACCCGGCGTGGTGCACGCCGATGCCGTGGCGCAGCCAGCGCTTCATGTCCTTGCCGTACGGGCTGTTGAAACGCACCTCCTCCAGCGCCTCGGCCAGCCGCGCCTTTTCGTCCTTGCTGGTGAGGTTGAGGCTCATCCAGCCCTGCGCCGATTCCGAGGCGGCGCGCTGCGTGAAGTAAACCAGGTACACCGGCGACTGCCCGTCCGCCACCAGCGCCGCCACGCGCTCCGCGAGCGGCGTTTCGGAGTATTCGAAGCTCAGCGGCACGGGCCGGCGATCACTGCGCACCGTCACCGCCCGCGCACCGGTGACCCGCGTGAGCTCACGTTCAAACAACGCCGTGTCTCCGAGCGTCGCCGACATGAGCAGGAAACGGCATTGCGGCATCGTCAGCAGCGGCACCTGCCAGGCGAATCCGCGCTCGGCGTCGCTGTAGTAATGAAACTCGTCCATCACCACCACCCGCACCTCCGACTCGGGGCCGCGCGCCAGGGCGATGTTCGCCAGGATCTCCGCCGTGCAGCACAGGATGGGCGCCTGCGGATTCACCGAGGCATCCCCCGTCATCATGCCCACGTTCTCCGCTCCGAAGTCCCGGCACATGGACAGGAATTTCTCATTCACGAGCGCCTTGATCGGACAGGTGTAAACCGATCGCTCGCCCGCACAGAGTGCGCGATAGTGAGCCGCGAGGGCGACCAACGATTTGCCCGAACCGGTGGGCGTGGCGAGGATCACGTTGCCGCCGGCAAACAGCTCCAGGATCGCCTCCTCCTGCTCCGGATAAAGCTCCAGGCCCCGCGCAGCCATCACCGCAAGAAACCGGTCGAGTACAAGATCGGCATCAAACGGTGGCGGCGGGGGAAGGAGGACGGCGGCGGACACGGGGGGACAAGCACAGAGGAGGCCAGAGAATAATGAAAGGGAAGAGTGAAAGTGAACCGGGCCGGTGACGGAGCATTGGCCTCTTCCTCCTCCCTTCGCTTCCACGCTTCCCTCCTTCCGGCGGAGTCCAGAGGCCGGCGAATTAGGTGGAATTGCCCGCTTGTCTAAGCCTCCGCCCATCCGTAGCTTGCCGCCCCATGGCTCTCCGGCTTCGGTTCATGCTGCTTGCCTGGTTCGCGGCGGGCTTCGTCCTGCCCGGCCACCCCCAACCCGCCGCGGTTGATGACCGGACTTACACGATCGGAGTGCTGTCGGACAATTTTCCCTACGCCTACTTTCTCCCGGACGAAAACACGCCGGTGGGCTTTTCGGTTGAGCTGTTGAACGAGATCACGCGCGTTACCCAGCTTCGCTTTCGCTTCGTGGTCGGCAGTACGCGCGAGATCCATCAACGCTTCTACGACGGCGAGATCGATGCCTTGCTGGCCTACGCCTACTCGGAAGAGCGCGCCCGGCGCTTTTCCTTCAGTCGTCCCTACCTGGAGATGGTGGGCCGCGTCTTCGTGAAGCCTGAATTGGCGCACCTCAACCGCATCGAGGAGCTACGGGGCCGGCGGGTGGCCGTGCACCCGAACAGCCTCGGCGAACGTCTGCTGCTCGAACGCGGATTGGGCGAATCGATCGTGATCGTGGACTCCGTCAACGCCGCTCTCCATGCCGTCTCCGAAGGCCGGGCCGATGCCACGCTCGCCACCCTGTTGAGCGGCGCCTCCATCGCTGAACGTGACCGGCTCAACCTCACCACCGCCGGCATCGCCCTGCCCGACTACAACGTCAACTATTGTATCGCCGTCCAGCAATCCGAGACCGAGCTGCTGGCGCGACTCGATGAGGGTCTGGCGGTGCTTCATCGCACCGGAGCCTTCGAACCCATCTATCGCAAGTGGTTCGGTCGGCTCGAGCCACGCCGCTTCACGCCGGTGCAGGTGTTGATCGCCGTCTGTGCCAGTCTCATCGTCGCTCTGGTCGTCGCCATCCTCGCCGCCAATCATCAGCGGCGCCTCCGCCGACAGCTCGCCTCGACCCACGCCGCACTCGGTCTGACCGAGCAGCACTTCCGTGACGTGTTCGATGCGACGCCGGTCGGCCTCATCGTGGCCTACTGTGAGCAGGCCAGCACCGGTCCGCAGCTGCGGCTGCGCGACGCCAATCCCGCGGCCGCCCGGCTCTTTGGCTGGGGGGATCCTCCCCTCGACACCGACCTCGGCCGCGAGGCCTCTGCCTTTGCCCCGTTGTGGCACGAGGCCACCCGGGTCCGCCCGCATACTTCCCCCACCCCGGCCGATCTGCGCATCGATCATCCGGTCCACGGGGAATTGCATCTGCGTTGGTCAGCCGTGCGCGACGAGCGGCGCGTGCTCCTCGTGCTGGAAAACACCACCGCCCAGGTTCGGGCCGCCGAGGAGCTGCGCACGGCCGAGCGCAACCTCATGCAGTCGCAGAAACTCGAGGCCCTCGGCAACCTCTCCAGCGGCATCGCCCACGACTTCAACAACGTGCTCACCAGCATCCTGGGCAATGCCGAGATCCTGCAGCTCGATCTCCCGGCGGATTCCCCTCAACACGAACTCACCGCCAGCATTCTCCAGGGCAGTCGCCGCGCCCGCGACCTCGTGCGCCAGATTCTCGCCTTCAGCCGCCAGTCCCCGCCGGAGCGCCGGCCGCTCGACCTGCTCGACATCGTCAACGAAACCGCCCAACTCGCCCGGGCCGCCATCCCGCGGTCGATCGAGCTGCGTATCCAAACTTCGGCGACGCCTTGCGTGGTGCTCGCCGACGGCACCCAGATTCATCAGGTCCTGCTCAATCTGCTCACCAACTCCGCGCAGGCGATCGGCGAGGCGACCGGTCGCATCGGTATCAGCGTGGAGTCCCGCACCGTGCGCGGCCGGATCGAAACGACCTCCCCCTTCGGCCTGCGGCCCGACCACTATCACTGCATCGTCGTGAGCGACGACGGGCCCGGCATGACGCCCGAAGTGCTGGCCCGCGCCTGCGAACCCTTCTTCACCACCAAACGCGACGCCCGCGGCACCGGCCTGGGCCTTTCGGTCGCGCACGGCGTCGTCAGCCAGCACGGTGGCTCCTTGCTCATTCACAGCGAGCCCGGTCGGGGCACCCGCGCCGAAGTGTGGCTGCCGGCCAGCGACCGCGCCGATCTTGAAGCCCATCTCGAACTCATCGACGTCTCCCCGGTGGCCGCCGACCTCCCCTCGGTCCTGGTCGTCGACGATGAATCGATCGCCCTCAACGTGATCGCCCGGATGCTGGCCCGACTGGGCTGCGAACCGATCACCTTCACCCATCCGCTCCAGGCCATCGAAGCTTTTGCGGCGGCGCCCGGCCGCTTCCGGGCCGTTCTCTGCGACCTCTCGATGCCCGAAGCCAACGGGCTGGTCGTGCTGAGTCGCCTGCGCGAACTGCAGCCCGGCCTGCCCTCCCTGCTCATGAGCGGTTTCTGGTCCAACGGTTCCCGCGACCGCGCACGTGAACTTGGCGTGAACATCCTGGCCGAAAAACCGATGAGCCTGGCCGAACTCCACGGCTACATGATCACGCTGCTCGGGCCGGCTGCGTAACCCGGTACCTTGTTCGGAGTTCCGCCTTTGGGCGGCAGCAGGCTCCGCTCAAAGGCGGAACTCCGAACCTCTTCCGCCCACCCGCGTCAGCTGCCGATCTCGCGATCGGCCACCTGGCGACGCCGCAGGTTGGCCTTTTCGCGATCGGTCAGGAGCTGACCCATCGGCACTTCGGGCCGGGCGTCGGCGCGCGCCTGCAGTATCTCCATTTCCTCGTCGGTCATGAGCCGCAGGTAGTCGTCGACCGTGTAACCATACTGGTCGCGCACCGGTTCCGCGCGCACCGTGCCGCGTTCGTAGCGACGCGCTTCCCGGCGGTCCTTGTCCGCCCCCACCGCCGCTCCAGTCGCACCACCGGCCACGGCGCCGATGGCCGCGCCCGCCGCCGTTTCGCCCGATTGGTGGCCGATGATGCCGCCGATGATCGCGCCGGCCACGGCACCCGCTTCGGTGCCGCGGCGCTCGTGGGTGCCGGGCGCCGAGCAGCCGGCGACCAGCAGAAGGGAAAGGCCTACAACCGTGTTTTTGAATGCGTTTTGCATGATGGTCTTGTTCAGTTCGACAAACTGTGACGCCGCCGGTTCAGGAAAGATTCATTGCCGGGACAAAAAAGCGCGCCCCCCTTTTCGTCCGCCATCTCCGCGCTTGCCGGCCCCAATCCGCCCGCGCTAGCTCGTGGTCATGGGTCGCCAATGGCTGCACGCGAAACGTGCCATCGTTAACAACAAGAAGGGGCAAATTGTCGGCAAGATCGTCAAGGAGCTCTCCGTCGCCGCCAAGCTCGGCGGCCCGGATGCCGCCGCCAACCCGCGCCTCTTCGCCGCCCTCGAAAAGGCCCGCAAGGCGAGCGTGACGCGCGAGGTCATCGAGCGCGCCGTGCGCAAGGGCGCCGGCATCGGCGACGAAAAGATGGTCATGGATCACGTCGTCTTCGAGGGCTACGCGCCACACAAGGTGCCGGTCATCGTCGAGGCCTACACCGACAACGTGCAGCGCACCACGCCGGAGATCCGCGTGCTCTTCAAGAAAGGCGTGCTCGGGCTGGCCGGCAGCAACAAGTTCCTGTTCGAACACGTCGGCATCGTCGAAGCTGCCCATCCCGACACCGCGCTCGATCCCGAAGACGCCGCCATCGAAGCCGGCGCCAACGAAGTCGGCCGTCTCACCGCCGAGCAGAACGACGACATCCCGGAGGATCACCTGGGCGCGCGCTTCCTCACCGAGCGCACCGACACCCACGCCGTATCCACCTGGCTGACCCAGCACGGCTGGTCGGTCGTCACCGCGGAAATCGGTTACGTGGCGAAGATGTATCCCGAGCTCACCGACGAGCAACGCGCCGAGGTCGGCGAGTTCCTGCAGGCCCTCGAGGATCACGACGACGTCCAACGCGTCTGGGCCGCCGTGCGCTGATGGCCTGCGCCGTACCCATTGCCCCCCCCGGCAACGCAGGCAGGTCGTCCCAGTTCGGAGTTCCGCCTTTAGGCGGTGGAGGCAGACACGACCGCCTAAAGGCGGAACTCCGAACAAGCAGTCCCAAAAGGGAGATCCACCGGACGATCAATCGCGAGAGGCGACGCGCATCCGCTATTCCTTGTGCGTAAGCCAGAGCAGGGTGGCGATCGAGGCGAAGAACAGGGTTGGCAGGATGATCCAATTGGCATCCATCGGCACGCTCCAGTGCTGGAACGCCCAGTTCACGAACACGCACTTCGCAAGGATCACCAGCCAGGCAATGGCGAGGAACCATTGCTCGCCCCGGCTCATGCGCACCTCGGGGAGATGAAGTTTCAGGTGCATGGGCGCAGTTTAATCCTCTTCGCCGCCCCTCACCCCGCGCCGTT
Organism: uncultured Opitutus sp.; assembly: GCA_965652375.1. Classification (GTDB taxonomy): domain Bacteria; phylum Verrucomicrobiota; class Verrucomicrobiia; order Opitutales; family Opitutaceae; genus Actomonas. The sequence continues at coordinate 7,552 of CBFGUO010000052.1, read as the reverse complement.
TGCTCAAGCCTGCGCAGGGGTTGCCACACCGCCCCACTCCCCAAACGGTCCGGCGGTTGAAGCCGCCGCTATCGGATGCTGCGGTGGAGTGGCGTAGTGCCGGCTTCAGCCGGCATTCAGTCGGAGGAGCCGGCGGCTGAAGCCGCCGCTACGCTCGTCCTGCGACCGCCTCCAGCGAGAAGGTTCAAGCGGCCTGCAGTTCGGCCGCGTTCAGCAGGGCCTGCATCTTCGCCAGATCGATTTCGCCCGGCGCGCTCTCGATCGCCGCGCCGCGCAACAGGATGCTGCGGGCCTGCGCCGCCATGATCGCTTCGGATATGTTGGCCGGGGTAAGCCCTCCGGCCAGCACCCACTCGCACTTGGCATGCATGGCCTGCAGCCGCGCAAACTCGTTCCAGTCGCCGGTCTTGCTCTCGAGCTTCATGCAGTTGGGCCGGTAGCCGTCGAGGATCAGGCGATCCGCCAACGGCAGAAAGGCAAGGTCCAGGATTCCGCCCGGCAGCACCTGGGGCGCAAACCAAAGCCGCTCCGGCGGCACCGTGTCGGTCCACAACGCGACTTCAAAAAACGGCGTCTCGTTGGGAAAATAGATCATCACCTGGTCGAACTCCGCCCCCGCCACCGCCTCCAGGTCGCCGAAGCCGGGATCGCGCACCAGGGCGACCTTGGTCAATCCCGCCGGCAGCCGATCCCACCAGGCCGCCCGCGTGGTCGCATCCACGCAACGCGGCGAGGTCGGCGAGACCTCCACCGCAATCGAATCGGCACCCGCCGCCGCCGCCGCCAGAGCGACCTCGGGCGAGCGCACACCGGCGACGCAAAACTTGATTTGTCCGATCATGAAACAGCTGAGAAACGAGGGGGCGGCGCAAACGCCGGTCCGGTCGGAGTCGGGCGCGCTTGTGTTCGTTTTCTCTTCGGCCCGATGCGGGACCGATTAAGGAATTCTTCCTAGTTTCTAGTTCGCAGGCGCTTGCGCCCAGCGTCGCAGCGCCGCCCCAGTCAGGCTGCGGGGTTCGTCGACGATGCCGCGCCGGTCGCCGGCATACACAATCTCGCCGCCGTCTCGTCCGCCGCCCGGCCCGAGGTCGATGATCCAGTCGGCGAGGTTGATGACGTCGAGGTTGTGCTCGATGACGATGATGGTATTGCCCGCGTCCCGCAGCTTGAAGAGCAGGTCCATCAGCTGCTGGATGTCGACCCAGTGCAGCCCCGTCGTGGGCTCATCGAGGATGTAGAGGGTGTCGCCCTGCTGGCGCTTGGAGAGCTCCAGCGAGAGCTTGAGCCGCTGCGCTTCGCCGCCCGACAGCGTAGTGGCCGACTGGCCGAGTTGCAGGTAACCGAGGCCGACCGCGGACAGGGTTTCGAGCTTGTCCATGATTCGCGGGATGTTGCGGAACAACACCATCGCGTCGCGCACCGTCATGGCCAGCACGTCGGCGATGGAGTGGCCGTGGAACAGTACCTCGAGGGTCTCCCGGTTGAAGCGCTTGCCGCCGCAGCTCGGGCACGGCGCATAGGCGTTGGCCATGAACTGCATGTCGAGCTTGATGGCGCCGTCGCCCTGGCAGCGCTCGCAGCGGCCGCCGCGCACGTTGAAGGAGAAGCGGCTGGCCTTGTAGCCGCGCACCTTGGCCAGGGGGACCTGGGCGTAGAGATCGCGGAGCTGGTCGAGCAGCTTGGTGTAGGTGGCCGGATTGGAACGTGGACTGCGGCCGATCGGCGACTGGTCGACCTGCACGAGCTTGTTGAAGAAATCGAGATGCTCGATGTGGCGGTGCAGTCCCGGCATGGCCTTGGCGCCGTTGAGCTTTCGTGCCGCGCCGGCCGCGAGGATGTCGTTGACGAGGGTGCTTTTGCCGGAGCCGGAGACGCCGGTCACGCAGGTCAGCAACCCGACCGGAAAACGGGCGTCGACCCCGCGCAGGTTGTGCTCGCGCGCCTCGCGCACCGTCAGGTAGGCCCCGTCGGGTTTTTTGGAGGCGGCCGCTTTTTCCACCCCCACCCGCTTGGCCAGGTAGGGACCGCTCACGCTTTGTTTGACCGTCGTCGCCATGAGCGCGCGTGGCGTGCCTTGGAAGAGCACGCGGCCGCCCTCGCTGCCGGCGCCGGGACCGAGTTCGAGGATCTCGTCGGCCAGGCGCATGGTGTCTTCGTCGTGCTCGACGACCAGCACCGTGTTGCCGCGGTCGCGCAGTTCAGTGAGCAGCGAAAGCAGGCGTTCGTTGTCGGCCGGGTGCAGGCCGATGCTGGGCTCATCCAGGACGTAGATCACCCCCATGAGGCCCATGCCGAGCTGGGTGGCCAGGCGCACGCGCTGAGATTCACCGCCGGAGAGCGTCCCGTAGTCCCGATCGAGCGTGAGGTAGCCGAGACCCACCTGACCGAGGAATCGCAGCCGCTGCTCGATGCCGGTGACGACGTCGCGCAAGGCTTCCTCCTGGGCAAAACGCTCCTGCAGGGCGAGCGCCGCGGCGTGGGCGGCGCTGACGTCCAGCGCAAAGAAGGCCGGCAGGTTGAACGCGCTCTCGCCCGCCCGCACGATCACCGCCCCGCTGCGGGCGTTGAGCCGAGACCCGCCGCATTCCGGGCAGGGGCCGCTGATCATGAACGTGCTCAGACGCGCGCGGAAACCCTCGCTCTCCGTTGTGCGCCAGGTCTCGTCGAGGGCGGGAATCACACCCGCCCAGGGCATCGCCCGCGGCGTGCGCATGCGCTTCAGCTTGAAGGAGAACAACCGTTCGTCCGCGCCGTTCAGCAGCGTGTGGCGCACTTTTTCAGGCAACTCGTTCCACGGCGTGTTGGCATCGAAGGGCAGCTGCTCGGCGAGCTGCTTGAGCATGGCGTTGTGCTGGATGATGAGGTTCTTGCCGCCCAGTCGCCACGGCTTGATCGCGCCGCCGCGCACACTCTTCGCCGGATCCGGCACGACCAGCTCCGGCACGAAACGCAGTTTGCGCCCGAGCCCCCCGCAGGTCGGACAGGCCCCTTGGCTGTGGTTGAAGGAGAAATGCCGCGGGGTGAGTTTTTCGAAAACGTCGCCACAGATTTCGCAGGCGAGGGACTGGCTCAGCTGGATCTCGCGCCAGGGGTCATCACGACCGGCCTGGGCGAGCACAATCGCCCGGTCACCACCCTCACGAAACGCCAGCTCCAGCGAGTCGGCCAGGCGGCTGCGCTGGTCGACCGTCGCGACCAGGCGATCCACGACGATCTCCACCGGCAACTCCGTCGGCGGCAGGCCGGTCGGCAGCAGGCCGGGTTCATCCAGCTGCCGCACTTCCCCCTGGAGGCGCACGCGTTGGAAACCCCGCTGCCGGAGCCGGGGCAACTCGTCGCGCAGCACGCTCGGTTTGGCCCGCAGGGCCGGCGCCAACACCATGATGCGCTGGCCGGCCGCCTCCGCCAGCACCCGCGCCACGTTGTCGTCGAGCGAACGCCGCACCACCCGGCCGCCGTCCTTCGGACAATGCGCCTCGCCGTGCAGGGCCCAGAGCAGGCGCGCGTAGTCCGCCACTTCGGTCACCGTGGCGATGGTGTTGCGCGGCGACTCCCCCGCCGTGCGCTGCTCGATCGCCAGCACCGGCGACAAGCCATGCACGTAGTCCACGTCCGGCCGCGGCAACTGCTCGAGCACCTGCCGCGCCGAGGTGGAGAGCGACTCCATGTATTTGCGGTAGCCCTCCGCGTAGATCGTGTCGAAGGCCAGGGAGGATTTTCCGGAGCCGGACGGCCCCGTGATCACGATCAGTTTCCCCCGCGGCAGACGCAGCTCCAGGTTCTGCAAATTGTGCTCCCGCGCGCCTTTTATGTGAATGTGGGTCTCGGCCTGCATGACGGCAAACGCACACCTTACCCAATTGCCGTCCACGGCAAGGGCCGAATCACACCGAATACGCATGATTCCCGACAAACTATGCGCGGTTTTGCCAATTGTTTAGTCCCTGCCTGAATGGGTAACATTCATGTCACAAGATCACGCCGGACAAACCCTGCACAGCTTCCCGTGATCGGTGCCGCTGCTCTCCGGAGCGCCGGTTCCACCTTGAACCACACAACGACCATGCAACCACACTCCTGCGCCCGGGCCTGGCGGCTCGCGGTTGCGCTGCTGACTGCCTCCAGCATGTCGGCGGTCACCTTCACCAGCGGTGACTTCAGCGGCAGCTTCGACACCACCCTCTCCGCCGGCGGCATCTACCGGCTCGACGATCCCGATCCTGCTCTCTACGGCACCTCCAACGGCGGCCTCGCCAACTCGGTCAACACCGACGACGGCAACCTCAACTTCGACGACGGCTGGGTCTCCAAGGCCCTGAAGATCACGTCCGAACTCGAGCTCAACTTCGGCGACAACTTCGGCGTCTTCACCCGCGCCTCCTGGTTCTACGACAACGCGGTCGACGGCGCCACCCACCTGCGCAAGCGCCTCACCAACGAGGCCCTCGACTACTCCGGCAACCGCCTCGACTACTTCGATCTCTACGGCGTGCTGCGCTTCGACCTCGGCGATATCCCGATGGACCTGCGCATCGGCCGCCAGGTGCTCAGTCTTGGCGAGTCCACCTTCCTCCAGAACGGCAACAACATCATCAACCCGCTCGAGGTCGCCAATATCCGCGTCCCCGGCGCCGAGGTCCGCGAGGCCTTCCTCCCGGTCAACATGGTCAAGGTCTCCGCCGATCTCACCGAGACCCTGTCCGCCGAAGTCTTCTGGCTGCTCGAGTTCCGCCACACCGAAATCGAGCCCGCCGGCACCTTCTTTTCAACCAACGACTTCGCCTCCCGCGGCGGCGAGCGCGTCTACCTCGGTTTCGGATCCCTGTCCGACACCGGCACCCTTGGCGGCATCCCTCGTGGCCCCGACGACGAGGGCAACAACTACAATCAATGGGGCCTTGCCCTGCGCTACCTTGCCCCCGGCCTCAACGACACCGAGTTCGGCCTCTACTACGCGCGCTTCCACAGCCGCCTGCCGCTCATCAACGCCCTCACCCCCACCCGCCCGATCAGCGCTGCCGAGGTGCAGGCCACCGCCTCCGCCCTGGCCAACCAGCAGCTCGTGCCGGCCATGCTCGCCAACGGTGTCCCGGCCGCCGCCATTCCGACCGTCCTGCCCCAGCTCCTCGGCGCCGCCCTCACCGGCGTGCCTGCCAGCGCCATCGCCGGACATCCCACCCTCGCGCCTTTTGCCCCCTTCTATCCCGGCGCCCAAGCCATCGCCGGCGGCGCCCGCCAACTCGGCCTGCTCTCCGCCGCCGCCACCGCCCGCTACTTCATCGAGTACCCGGAGGACATCACGATGCTCGGCGCCTCCTTCAACGCCGATCTCTCCGCCCTCGGCGTCGCCTGGCAGGGCGAGATCTCCTACAAACAGGACATGCCGCTGCAGGTCGACGACGTGGAACTGCTCTTCGCCGCCCTCTCCACCCTCGCCCCGCAGTTCGGCGCCAACAACCAGCTCGGCAATTACCTGGGCCAATATGGACGCATCATCCGCGGCCACCGCCGCCACGATGTCTGGACCGCCCAGACGACCCTCACCAAGGTCTTCGGCCCCACCCTCGGCGCCGACGCCTTCACGCTCCTCGGTGAAGTCGGTGGACTCTGGGCCGACCTCCCCGCCAAGGACGTCCTGCGCTACGAGGTGCAGGGCACCTACACCTCCGGCGATCCGGCCGCCATGATCGGCACCGGCAGCACCCTGCCCGCCACGCCGCTCAGTTTCTTCGCCGACGACTTCGCCTGGGGTTACCAGCTCCTCGCCCGCCTCGAATACAACAACGTCTTTGCCGGCGTGAATTTCCTCCCTTCCGTTGCCTTCAGCCACGACGTCTCCGGCAACAGCCCCGCGCCCCTCTCCAACTTCCTCGAGGGCCGCAAGTCGCTCAGCCTCTCCGCCGAATTCGTGTGGCAAAACGCCTGGTCGGCCGACCTCCGCTACGTCTCCTACTTCGGCGGCGGCGTGCAAAACCTCATCGGCGACCGCGACCACTTCGCCACCACCCTCAAGTACTCCTTCTGAGTCCGGAACCACCCCCAGAACCACGACCCACGATGAAAACCCTGCTTCGCCTCACGGGTGGCCTCCTGCTCTCCGCCATCCTCGCCTCCTTCGTCACCGCCGAGATCAGCAGCACCGATCTCGCCCGCCTCGGCCGGGACCTCACGCCGCTCGGCGCCGAAAAAGCCGGCAACGCCGACGGCTCCATCCCCGCCTGGACCGGTGGCATCACCACGCCGCCCGCCGGCTTCCAGCCCGGCGATCACCACCCCGATCCCTTCGCTGGCGACCAGCCTCTCGCCACCATCACCCACACCAACCTCGACGCCTACCGCGACCAGCTCACCGCCGGCGCCATCGCCCTGTTCGACGCCTACGACGACTACAAACTCATCGTCTATCCCACCCGGCGCAGCGCCTCCGCTCCGCAGCGCGTCTACGACGCCACCCGGGAGTTCGCCCCCACCGCCCGCCTCGTCAACGACGGCTCCGGTGTCGAGGGCACCATCCGCGGCATCCCCTTCCCCGTTCCGCAGAACGGCCTCGAGGTCCTCTGGAACCACCTCCTCCGCTACCGCGGCGACGCCGCCGTACGCCGCATCGGCCAGGCTGCCCCTTCCCGCAACGGCAGCTACACCATGGTCCAGTTCGAGGACGAGTTCTGGTTCAACTACGCCCGCGCCGACATCGGCCCGGCCGACCTCAACAACACCATCATCTACTTCCAGCAGGCCGTCCTCGCCCCCGCCCGCCTCTCCGGCACCATCCTGCTCGTGCACGAGACGCTCGACCAGGTCGTCGAGCCGCGCCGCGCCTGGGTCTACAATGCCGGTCAGCGCCGCGTGCGCCGCGCCCCGCAGGTCGCCTACGACAACCCCGGCACCGCCGCCGACGGCATGCGCACCTCCGACCAGTTCGACATGTTCAATGGCGCCCCCGACCGCTACACGTGGGACCTCGTGGGCAAGCGCGAGATGATCGTGCCCTACAACAGCTACCGGCTGCACAGCGACCAGGTCGCCCCCGCCGACATTCTCACGCCCCTGCACATCAACCAGGACCTCGCCCGCTACGAAAAGCACCGCGTCTGGGTGGTCGAGGCCCGCCTCAAGGAGGGCACCAGCCATCTCTACCCGCGCCGCACCTTCTACATCGATGAGGACTCCTGGCAGATCCTCGCCGTCGACCAATATGATGCCCGCGGCGACCTCTGGCGCGTCTCCGAGGCCCACTGCATCAACTACTACGACGTCCCGACCTTCTGGAGCACGCTCGAGGTGCACACCGACCTCATCGCCGGCCGCTACCTCGCTATCGGTTTGGACAACGACCAGCCGATGTACGACTTCAGCATCCAGCGCAGCGAACGCGACTACTCCCCCAACTCCCTCCGCCGCGAAGGCATCCGGTGACCCCCCGCGCCAGCCGTAGGGCCGGCTTCAGCCGGCCCCTTCCTCTCAAGGTGGACCGCGGCCTCCGGACGCGGTTGCCCGAGGTGGACCGCGGCCTCCGGACGCGGTTGCCCGAGGTGGACCGCGGCCTCCGGAC
>CBFGUO010000051.1:0-39833 GCA_965652375.1 uncultured Opitutus sp. | reverse complement strand
CAAGACGCTCAAGAGCGCCATCGCCAACGCCGAGAACAACAACAACGTCTCGGCCGACGACCTCGTCGTCCATCGCGCCCTCATCGAGCAAGGCCCCGTGCTGAAGCGCTTCAAGGCCGGTGCCCGCGGCACCGCCAAGCCCCGCCGCAAGGGCATGTCCCACATCCGCATCGTCCTCTCGGACGGCACCAACTCCTAACGAACTTCCCATGGGCCAAAAAACCAATCCCGTCGGTTTCCGCCTCGCCGTCCGCCGCAACTGGCAGTCGCGCTGGTATGCGAACAAGAAAGATTTCCCCACGCTGCTGCGTGAGGACGCGCTGATCCGTGAGAAACTCATGGAGAAGCTCAAGCAGGCTTCCGTGCCGCGCATCTTCATCGAGCGCGCCTCCAACCGCGTCCGCGTCAAGATCTACACCGCCCGTCCCGGCATCGTGATCGGCCGCAAGGGCCAGGAGATCGAGAAGATCAAGGACGAACTCGCCAAGCTCACCGGCAAGGAGATCCTCCTCGACATCCAGGAGGTCAAGAAGCCCGAGATCGAGGCGCAGCTCGTCGCCGAGAACGTGGCCCTCCAGCTCGAGCGCCGCATCGCCTTCCGCCGCGCCATGAAGCGCACCGTCGAGATCGCCATGGCGCTCGGCGCCGAGGGCATCCGCATCCAGTGCTCCGGCCGTCTCGGCGGTTCCGACATCGCCCGCCGCGAGTGGCAGCGCAAGGGCCGCGTGCCGCTTCACACCCTGCGCGAAAACATCGACTACGGTTTCGCCGAGGCGAACACCGTCTACGGCAAGATCGGCGTCAAGTGCTGGATCTGCAAGCCGGAGGCCGACAGCAACCAGCCCGCCTGAGGCGCGCCCGCTGTATCAACCAATAGGAGACAAAACCAATGGCTCTCGCACCTTCCCGCACCAAGTACCGCAAGGTCATGAAAGGCTCGAACGCCGGCAACGCCAAGGGTGGCAACACCATTGCGTTCGGCGAATTCGGCCTGCAGGCCCTCACCCGCGGCCCCCTCACCGGCCGCCAGATCGAAGCCGCCCGCGTGACGATGAACCGTCACCTCAAGCGCAAGGGCAAGATCTGGATCCGCGTGTTCCCCCACAAGCCCATCACCTCCAAGCCCGCCGAAGTCCGCATGGGTTCCGGCAAGGGCTCGGTCGACCACTACGTCGCCATGATCAAGCCCGGCGCGATCCTCTTCGAGCTGGCCGGCGTGCCCGCCTCGATCGCCAAGGAAGCCTGCCGCCTGGCCGACGCCAAGCTGCCCTTCCACTGCCGGTTCATCAGCCGCGACTCCTCCGTCTAACCCTCCTCGATCCGCCACCCGCCATGAAAGCCAAAGACATCCGCGAACTCTCGCCGACCGAGATCGAGACCAAGCTTCGCGAAAACCGCGAGGCCCTGCTCCAGCTCCGTCTGCGCAAGAACACCGGCCAGATCGAGCGCCCGCACGAGCTGCGCGCCCTGCGCAAGGACATCGCCCGCCTCGAGACCATCCTCACCGAGAAGAAATCCGCCGCCGCCTAACTGAATTTTCGATTTTTGATTTTGGGTTTTCGATTCGGCGACCGCGCCGCGTGACCCAGCCAATCCAAAATCCAGATTCCAAAATCCAAAATCCTTCCTGCCATGTCCACTGAGACCCGCAACGCCCGCAAGACCCTCATCGGCGTCGTCACCAGCCGCTCCGGCGACAAGTCCGTCAAGGTCACCATTCCCTTCAAGATTCCGCACCCGCGCTACAAAAAGGTCATCAATCGCAAATCCGTCGTGCACGTGCACGACGAGAAGAACGAGACCCACGTCGGCGACAAGGTCGAGATCATGGAGACCCGCCCGATCAGCCGCCTCAAGCGGTTCCGCATCCTGCGCATCGTCACCCTGTCCGCCGACGCCGAAGTCGCCGCCGCCCGCGAGGCCGCCCAGACCCAGGACGCCACCGCCGAAACGGAGGCTTGAGAGCAACACCATTCCATTTCTGGAGGTAACCCATGATCCAACTCCGTTCCGTTCTCGAAATCGCCGACAACACCGGCGCGCGCAAGGCCCACATGATCTCCAAAAAGGGAGCGGGCCGCAACGTCGCCGCCGTCGGTGACATCATCACCGTCAACATCAAGGACAGCGCCACCGACGCCTCCGTGAAGAAGGGCGAGGTCGCCAAGGCCGTCGTCGTTCGCACCCGGGCGCCCATCCGTCGCGCCGACGGCAGCTACCTTCGATTCGACTCCAACGCCATCGTCATCATCAACCCGGACGGCAACCCGAAGGGCACCCGCATCTTCGGTCCCGTCGCCCGTGAACTGCGCGCGAAGAACTTCATGAAGATCATCTCGCTCGCTCCGGAGGTCCTCTAACATGCAAAAGTTCCACATCAAACGCGGCGACGAAGTCGTGGTCATCGCCGGCGCCCACCAGGGCAAGACCGGCAAGGTGCTCGAGCTGCTGCCCGCCAAACAGCGGGCGCGCGTCGAAGGCGTCGCCATGATCAAGCGCCACGTGCGCAAGTCCGAACAGAACCCCAACGGGGCCATCGTTGAGCGCGAAGGTTCGGTGCACGTCTCCAACCTCATGCTCAAGAGCCGCTACGACGCCTCCAAGAAGCGCGCCGCCGCCACCGCCTCCGCCTGATCCCGCGACCGCGCCGCTCCTCGAGATATCTCCTTGCCAAAGCCGCGCGGCGACTGCGTTACTCGTCCTCTTTTTCCCGCAATTCCCTCATTTGCCGCCGCTGGGTCGGAAATCCAGCGACACTTCCCATGAGCACCACTTACACTCCCGCCCTCAAGGCGCACTACAAAGAACAGGTCGTTCCCGCCCTCGTCCAGAGCCGCGGTTACACCAACCCGCACCAGGTCCCCGGTCTGGTGAAGGTCTCCATCAATTCCGGCTTCGGCACCGAGCTCGATAAGAACCAGATCGCCGACATCCTGCGCGACCTCGGTTTGATCGCCGGCCAGAAGCCCGTCACCTCCAAGGCCCGCAAGTCGGTCGCCAACTTCAAGCTCCGCCAGGGCCAGGTCATCGGCGCCCATGTCACCCTGCGCGGCGACAACATGTGGGATTTCCTCTACCGCCTCATGGTGGTGGCCCTCCCCACCATCCGCGACTTCCGCGGCGTCCCGACCCGTCTCGACGGCCAGGGCAACTACACCCTCGGCATCGCCGACTTCAGCATCTTCCCGGAAATCTCCGTGGAGAACGTGAAGCGCACCATCGGCTTCGACGTCACCATCGTCACCACCGCCCAGACCGACGACGAAGGCCGCGAGCTGCTCAAGCTGCTCGGCATGCCTTTCCGCCGTGCCGCCGAAACCGCCCAAGCCGCCGCCTGATCTCCCTTTCGCCATGCCGAAAACCTCCGCCATCCACCGCAATCTCAAGCGCCAGAAGCTGGCCGCCAAATACGCCGCCAAGCGCGCTGAGTTGAAGGCCACCCTCCTCAACCCGGACGCATCCGACGAGGAGTTCTTCACCGCCCAGAAGAAGCTCCAGAAGCTTCCGCGCAATTCCTCCCCGGTCCGCGTCAAGAACCGCTGCTCGCTCAGCGGCCGCCCGCGCGCCTACATCCGCAAGTTCGGCGTTTCCCGCATCCAGTTCCGCGAGCTCGCCCTGGCCGGCAAGATCCCCGGCGTCATCAAATCCTCCTGGTAAACCATTGCGCCGACGGGGGTTCGTTCCACTCAACCCGGAACCCGGATATGACCCGCCGGCCGATACTCAAAAAGCAACATCCACCCACATGACCGACCCGATCGCAGATTTTCTGACGCGCCTGCGCAATGCCAGCCGCGCCCAGCTCGAGGAGTGCGTCGTACCGCACTCCAAGCTTAAGGCCAGCCTCGCCGGCATCCTCAAGGCCGAGGGCTACGTCTCCGACGTGGCCGAAGGCACCGATGCCCAAGGCCACAAGACCCTCGTGGTCAAAATGAAATACGTCGGCGGCACGCCCGCCCTCACCGGCCTCAAGCGCGTGTCGACCCCCGGTCGCCGCCTCTACTACCGCTACACCGAGATCCCGCGCGTTCTGAACGGCCTCGGCATCAGCATTCTCTCCACCTCCCAGGGTCTCATGAAGGACCAGGACTGCCGCCGCAACAAGGCCGGTGGCGAGCTCCTCTGCAACATCTGGTAACCGGAGCCACCACCATGAGCCGCATCGGCAAACAACCCGTTTCCATCCCGGACAAAGTCAAAGTCAGCGTGTCCGGCCAAACCGTTTCGGTCGAAGGCCCCAAGGGCAAGCTCGCCAAGACCTTCAACTCCGCCGCCAAGATCGCCGTCGAGGATGGTGAGATCAAGGTCGCTCCGGCCGACTCCTCCCGCTTCGCCAACGCCATGTATGGCACCGCCCGCTCGATCATCGCCGGCATGGTGCAGGGCGTGACGCAGGGCTTCGTCAAGGATCTCGAGATCACCGGCGTCGGTTTCAAGGCCGTGCTCAAGGGCAGCACCCTCGACCTCGCGCTCGGCTACTCGCATCCGATTCTCTACCCGGTGCCCGATGGCATCAAGTTGACCGTCACCGACCAGACCAAGGTCAAGGTCGAGGGCGTCGACAAGCAACTCGTCGGCGAAGTCGCCGCCAACATTCGTTCCTACTACCCGGCCGAGCCCTACAAGGGCAAGGGTGTCAAATACTCCGACGAGCGCGTCCGCCGCAAGGAAGGCAAGACCGTCGCCTAACACCCGGAAAGGTAACCGCACCCATGAACACCATTCAAAAAGCCAAGCTTCTCCAGAAGCGCAAATGGCGCATCCGCAAGAAAGTCGCCGGCACCGCCGAGCGCCCGCGCCTCACCGTCAAGTTCTCCTCCAAGCACATCTACGCCCAGGCCGTCGACGACGAGGCCGGCAAGACCCTGGTCTACCTGTCCAGCCTCGATGCCGAACTGCGCAAGCAGAACCTCTCCGCCAACGTCGCCGGAGCCGAAGCGCTCGCCAAGGCCTTCGCCGCCAAGGCCACCGCCGCGGGTCTTTCCGACGTGGTCTTCGACCGCAACGGCGCTCGCTACCACGGCAAGGTGAAGGTGTTTGCCGACGCCGCCCGCGAAGGTGGTCTCAAATTCTAAGCACGACATGGCCATGAGCTCTCCTTCCGCCAATCCTTCCAGCAACTCCCCCTCCGGTCAGAACCGCGGCCCCGGTGGCCGTGGACCGGGCGGCCCGCGTCGCGACGGCCGCCGGGGCGGCCGCGACAACGCCCCCGCCCAGGACGACGGTCCCGAGCTGTTCGAGAAGGTCGTTTTCATCAACCGCTGCGCCAAGGTCGTCAAAGGTGGTCGCCGCTTCAGCTTCTCCGCCCTCGTGGTGGTCGGCGACGGCAAAGGCTCCGTCGGCGTCTCCCTCGGCAAGGCCAATGAGGTTCCCGAGGCCATCCGCAAGGGCACCGAAGGCGCCCGCAAGCGCATGACCAAGGTCGAGATCAAGGACGACACCATTCCCCACGAGGCCTTCGGTTCCTCCGACGGCGGCAAGGTGCTCATCCGCCCCGCCACCCCCGGTACCGGTCTTATCGCCGGCGGTGGGGTGCGCGCCGTCCTCGAGGCTGCCGGTGTGCATAACGTGCTCACCAAGTCCCTCGGCTCCAACAATCACCAGGCCGTCGTCAACGCCACCTTCGACGCGCTCAAGCAGCTCCGCAACCGCAGCACCATCAAGGCCCTCCGCGCTCCCGCGGTCGCCGGAGCCTGAGACCGCGTTCGTCATCACACTTTGAACATTAATCCGAGTCCCGATCCCGCCTCTGCGGGGCCGGGGCGTTTTCTGAGGAAACACCATGAAACTCCACGAACTGAAGAACGTTAAAGGTGCCGTGCACCGCAAGAAGCGCGTGGGCTGCGGCGAAGGCGGCGGCCACGGCAAGACCTCCGGTCGCGGTGGCAAAGGCCAGACCGCCCGCTCCGGCGGCGGCATCCGCGTTGGCTTCGAAGGCGGCCAGATGCCCCTCTATCGTCGCCTGCCGCACCGCGGCTTCAACTCGGCCAACTTCCGCACCGAGCCGGCCGTGCTCAATGTGGGTGACCTCGCCCGGCTCGACGACTCCGTCACGGAGGTCAACGCCGAGGTCCTGGCCCAGGCCGGCATCATTCGCGCCGGCGAGACCTTCGTGAAGGTCCTCGGCGACGGGGAGATCTCCCGCGCGCTCAAGGTGACTGCGAGCAAGTTTTCCGCTTCCGCCAAGGCCAAGATCGAGGCCGCCGGCGGTGAAGCGATCGTGGCGGGCTGAGTCCCGCCGCATTTTTGATTTTCGATTCTCAATTTTCGATTGGGTCGCGCAAGCGGCGCACCGGTCGGGGACGGGGAATCGAAAGTCGAGAATCCAAAATCGAAAATTCCAAAGACCCCCGTGCTCTCTGCCTTTACGAACTCGCTGAAGATTCCTGAGCTTCGCCAGCGCATCTTCTACACGTTGTCGTTGCTGTTCATCGCCCGCGTCGCGGCGGTCGTGCCGCTGCCCGGTCTCGATCCGGCTCCGCTGAAGGCGTTCTTCGCCGACCAGACGGCCGCGGGTTCCGGCGCTCTCGTCGGCCTCTACAACATGTTCACCGGCGGAGCGCTCGTGCAGGGAGCCATCGGCGCGCTGGGCATCATGCCCTACATCAGCGCCTCGATTATCTTCCAGCTGATGACGGCGGTCGTTCCGGCCCTCAGCCGCCTGCAGCAGGAAGGAGACGTGGGGCGGCAAAAGCTTACCCAATACACCCGCTACGCGACGGTGCTGATCTGTTTGGTGCAGGGCACGCTGCTCATCCTGGCGCTCGAGAATCCCGCCCGCCTTTTCTCCGGTTACGATATCAACACCTACGGCGAGATCGTGATCGTGAGCAAAATCTGGTTCCTCATCACCTCGGTGATCATCATGACGGCCGGCACGATGCTGCTCATGTGGCTCGGCGAGCAGATCACGCAGCGCGGCATCGGCAATGGCGTGTCCTTGCTCATCACCATCGGCATTCTGGCCGACATCCCGGGTGCGGCGCAGGCCACCTACCAGCTCTTCTTCGCTCCGGTCGGCGTGCAGACCCTCGGTCTGCCGCAGGGACTCATCATGTTCGGCCTCTTCATCGCCGTCACCATGGGCATCATCATGGTGGTGCAGGGCCAGCGGAAGATCCCGGTCCAATACGCCAAACGGGTCGTCGGCAACAAGGTCATGGGCGGGCAGAGCTCCTTCATGCCGCTCAAGGTCAACTACTCCGGTGTCATGCCGGTGATCTTCGCCAGCGCCATCCTCATGTTCCCGCAGCAAATCATGTCCCAGCTCGGGGCGGCGGTCGGCTGGGATTTCCTGGTCGAGTTCGCCAACAACCTGCTGCGCGGCCACTGGGTCTACTACGTCGGCTTCGGCTTCCTCATTCTCTTCTTCAGCTACTTCTGGGTCTCCGTGATGTTCAAACCCATCCAGATCGCCGACGACCTGAAGAAATACGGCGGCTACATCCCCGGCGTGCGTCCCGGCGAGCCCACCGCCAAGTTCCTGGACTTCATCATGACCCGGCTGACGCTCGCGGGCGCGATCTTCCTCACGATCATCGCCGTCCTGCCCGACGTGCTGCTCTTCGAGCTGAACGTGCCGCAGCGCATCGCCATCTTCTTCGGCGGCACCGGCATGCTCATCACCGTCGGTGTCGTCCTCGACACCATGCGTCAGATCGAGACCTTCCTGCTCCAGCGCCACTACGACGGCTTCCTCAAGAAGGGCAGGGTGCGCGCCCGCTCCGCCGGGCAAACCCGTCCGGGGGCTCTCAGCGACGCCGCCAGTGCCGAAGCCGTGACCAAGCTCATGACCGTCATGTGCTCGCTGCTCGGGCTCGGTCTCGCCATCTGGTTGTGGCGCCAGTTTGGCGGTTAAAATAACCCTTTACTTTGGCGCCGGCGGTCTCCACGTTCTGCCCCCTTTCGCTTGGCGGAATGCCCGCCAAGGCCAAGGTCCTTATCCTTGGATCCTCGTCTCCGGCCCTGGCCGAACGATCCCGTTCTTTGAATTTTGAGCACGTCTCTTCTGCTGATCTGATGCAGCAGGAGATTTCGCGTCGCACGCCCGCCGGCCTAGCCGCCGAGCGTGCCCGGGAACGCGGACAACCCGTTCCCGATCAAGTGCTGCTCGGCGTCATGCGCCGGTGGTTCTGGACGCGCAAACCCGATGCGGGCTTCGTCCTTGCGGACTTCCCGGCTACGTTGCTCCAAGCAAAAGTATTCGACGAATGGCTCGATGCCCGCGGCATGGCGCTCACCGCCTGCGGCTGTGGCCCGTCCTCCGACCTCGCCCTCGTCGACCATTATCGCACCCATGGCGTCGACCTGTTCGACGCCAGCGAAGCGCCCACTGCCTGATGGCCATTCCGATCAAGAATCCAGCCGCCATCCAGCGGATGCGTGACGCCAGTGCGATCGCCGCGACCGTGCTCTACACCCTCAAGCAGCACGTCGCTCCCGGGATCACTACCTACGACTTGGATCAAATCGGCCGCGAACTCATGGCAAAGCTCGGTGCCCGCAGCGCCTGCTACGGCTACCAGATCGGTTCGCGCCGCTTCCCCGCCTATACCTGCCTCTCCGTCAACGACGAGGTGGTCCACGGTATCGGCAGCATGAAGCGGGTGCTGGCCGACGGTGACATCATCGCGCTCGATGTGGTCGTGGAGTTCCAGGGCTACATCGGCGACAACGCCATCACCGTCCCGGTCGGCAGCATCTCGGCCCTGAAGCAAAAACTTTTGCAGGTCACCGAGGAGGCTCTGCGACTCGGCATCGCCCAGGCCGTCGTCGGCAATCGCATCGGCGACATCTCGTATGCCGTGCAAAGCCACGTCGAACGGGCCGGCTTCAGCGTCGTGCGCGACATGGTCGGCCACGGCGTCGGAGTCTCGATGCATGAGGAGCCGCAGATCCCGAACTTCGGCCGTCGCGGCAAAGGCGAACTGATTCGTCCCGGCATGACGCTCGCCATCGAGCCCATGGTGAACATCGGCACCTGGCGCACCAAGACCCTGCGTGACGGCTGGACGATCTCGACCGTCGACGGCGCCGACTCCGCTCATTTCGAACACACCGTGCTCACCACCGAACAAGGTCCCGAGATTCTCACCATTCCCAGCCTTGATTCGTCTCCCGCCGTTCACGCGATGACCGCTTGAACGACCCTCTGTCTCTTTTTCAACCAAACTTCCCTCAACACCCAACTCGTTTAAACATGCCTCGTCTCCTTGGCGTCGACATCCCCGCGAAGAAGAAAGTCGCCTACGCTCTTCGCTACATCTATGGCATCGGTCCGCAGCGGGCCGACCGCATCGTGGAGGCCATCGGCCTCGATCCTGACATGCGGGCCAATGACCTCAATGAGGAACAGCTCAACCAGATCCTCCACGTCATCACCGAGAACAAGTGGGTGGTCGAGGGCGACCTCCGTCGCGAAATCACCGGCAACCTGAAGCGCCTCCAGGCCATCGGTTGCTACCGCGGCCTCCGTCACCGCCGCAGCCTGCCGGTTCGCGGCCAACGCACCAAGACCAACAGTCGCACCCGCAAGGGCCCGCGTCGCACCGTTGGCGTTACCAAGAAGTAATCTATTCCCCTTTCCGTCATGGCCGAAGAGAAGTCCAAACCCGAGAAGCAACCCAAGCCTGCCGCTGCCGCCTCCGAGGGCGCCGCTCCGGCGGAAGCCACCGAAACCCCGGCCGAGAAGAAGGTCGAGCTGGTTGGCGGCGTGCCGAAGCAACCCACCGCCGAGGACCTCCTGAAGGAGGAACTGGGTGCCGTGAAGATCCGCAAGGCCAAGGGCTCGAAGAACATTTCTTCGGGTGTCGTTTCCGTCCTTGCCTCCTTCAACAACACCATCGTCTCGATCACCGACCCGAAGGGCGCCGTCATCTCCTGGTCCAGCGCCGGCAAGTGCAACTTCCGCGGTTCGCGCAAGTCCACCGCCTACGCCGCCCAGATCGTCGCCCAGGATGCCGCCCGCGCCGCCATGGCCCACGGCCTCAAGGATGTCGTGATCAAGGTCTCCGGTCCCGGTCTCGGCCGCGACTCCGCGGTGCGCGCCATCCAGGCCATCGGCCTCGAGGTGACCGCCATCGTCGATGTCACCCCGGTCCCCCACAACGGCTGCCGCCCCCGCAAGCGTCGCCGCGTCTGAGTCGCCGGCCCGCCTGCAAACCCACGATTCACCTTTTTAAACTCAATACCCAATGGCTCGTTACATCGGACCCACCACCCGCCTCAGCCGCCGCTTCGGCCAGCCGCTGTTTGGCGCCACCAAGGCCTACGAGAAGCGCTCGTATCCGCCCGGCCAGCACGGTCCCCGCCTCCGCCGCAAGAAGTCGGAGTACGCCGTCGGCCTCGACGAGAAGCAGAAGCTTCGCTACGTCTACGGCCTGCTTGAGCGCCAGTTCCGCCGCACCTTCGAAAAGGCCAAGCGCGAGAAGGGCGTTACCGGCGAGCGCTTCCTGCAGCTGCTCGAGACCCGGCTCGACAGCACCATCTACTCCCTCGGTTTCGCCAAGACCCGCGCGGCCGCCCGCCAGCTCGTCAACCATGGCCACGTCCGCGTCAACGGCCGCAAGGTCGACATCGCGTCCTACACCGTCGTCGCCGGCGACGAGATCATGATCAAGGACACGCCCACCTCCCGCCAGATCGCCACGCGCAATCTCGAGGAGACCCGCGCCCGCAACGTTCCCGGCTGGCTCACGCTCAACCAGGAAACCTACACCGGCGTCGTCAATCGCCTGCCGACCCGCGAGGAAATGACCCAGGACATCAACGAGCAGCTCATCGTTGAGTTCTACTCGCGCTTCTGATCGACGCCTTGCGCCGGGTTTGAGGAACAAGTTGCAGTTGAAGCGCTTCGCTTGTTCCTCCTTAAACATCAATCTTTGACTCAACCACTTCGTCATCATGCCAAAACGCCTCGGTAAGTTCGAACTCCCCAACAAGCTCACGAAGGTGGAGGAAGGCTCCACCGCCACCTACGGCAAGTTCATCGCCGAGCCCTTTGAGGCCGGTTACGGCCACACCATCGGCAACTCCCTCCGCCGCGTCCTCCTCAGCTCCATCGAGGGCGCCGCCATCGCCTCGATCAAGATCGAGGGCGTCAATCACGAGTTTCAGAGCATCGACGGCGTCGTCGAGGACGTCACCGACATCGTGCTCAACCTCAAAAAGGTGCTGATCGTCTCGACGGCCAACCGCGACGAGGTCGTGCTGTCCATCAAGGTCAGCCGCGAGGGTCCAGTCACCGCCGCCGACATCCAGGCCGACGCCAACATCACCATCGTCAATCCCGATCAGGTCATCTGCACCCTCGACAAGTCGCAGACCTTCGAGGCCGAGATCACCGTCAAAACGGGCCGCGGCTACTGCCCGGGCGAGCTCAACAAGAAGGAGGAGCAGGCCATCGGCGTCATCCCGATCGACTCGCTCTTCTCCCCGGTGAAGCTCGTCAAGTATGCCGTCGAGAACACCCGCGTCGGCCAGATCACCGACTACGACAAACTCATCCTCGAGGTCTGGACCGATGGGCGCATCACGCCCGACGATGCGTTGAAGCAGGCCGCCTCGATCCTCAAGCATCACCTCGACGTGTTCGATCGCGTGTCGGAGGAGACCTACGAATTCGACAACCAGCAGTCCGAGGTCAGCGAGGAGCAGAACAAGCTCCGCAAGCTCCTCAACATGTCGGTCAACGAGATCGAACTCTCGGTCCGCGCCGCCAACTGCCTCAACAACGCGAACATCACCACGGTCGGCGAACTCGCCATGAAGACCGAGCAGGAGATGCTCAAGTATCGCAACTTCGGCAAGAAGTCGCTCAACGAAATCAAGGAGAAGCTCGAGGCCCTCGGCCTGTCGCTCGGCATGAAGTTCGACGAGCGCCTCCTCGACTCGAAGAAGGAAATCTAAGGCGATTTACGATTTCAGAATTACGAAGGACGATTTCCGGTCCGCCGGCCTCCTTCGTAATTCGGGAATCGTAATTCGTAAATCCAATGGTCTTCGCGCCGCCTCACCGCCCAACGCTGCAGTGAGGTAGCCGATCGGAGGCCGCCCACCACCATACCACACCACAATGCGTCACAAAGTTCACCGCCAGTCCCTCGGCGTCACCCGCGAGCACCGCGAGGCCATGTTGTCCAACATGTCCGCCTCCCTCATCACCCACGGTCGCATCAAGACCACGCTGGCCAAGGCCAAGGCCCTGCGACCCTTCATCGAGAAGGTCGTCACCAAGGCCAAGAAGGCTCACGCCAAGACCGAGAAGAAGGACAAACTCCATCTCAAGCGCCTCGCCCTGCGCGATGTGCGCGACACCGGCGCGATCGACCTGCTCTTCAACGACAAGGTCAGCGAGTTCCTCAATCGCCCGGGCGGTTACACCCGCATCTACAAACTCGGTGCCCGCGTCGGTGACGCCGCCGAGATGGCCCTCATCGAATTCGTGAAGGCCGACGATCCGGGCTACAAGAAGCCCAAGAAGAAGGCCGCCAAGGCGAAGAAGGAAGCCGCTCCGGCTCCCGCCGCCGAAGCGCCCGCCGCCGAGGCCGCCCCCGCGGAAGCGGCTCCCGCCGCCGAAGCTTCCGCCGAGGAGAAGAAGGACTGAGGTTTCGCCTCGTCCCGGTTTTTTCCCTTTTCAACGCCGTTCCGCTCCAGGCGGAACGGCGTTTTTCTTTGTCCCCTGCGGATTTCGCGCCACACCCTTGCGCGATCCATGGTCGACCTCACCACCGCCGTCGTCGTTTGTTGCCTGGGGCTCGCGGCCTTTTTTCTCGGGCTGTGGATCTACTATGACCGGCGCGACCACGCGCGCTTCGAAGCCGAGCGGCGCAAGACGATCTTTCACTGCGTGCGCTGTGACCACGTGTATTCAACTCGTGGACGCGTCGATGCCGCCCCCTGCCCCCATTGTGGTCATGAGAACGGCCGCCTGCGGTTCTAGCCCGGATCCCGTTCAATGAACACCGGCCGCCGCCGGTGGCTGCGAGCGTGAGCGAGTGGACGCGATGGTGACCAAAGGGACGAATTCCCCGCCCCGACGCATCGCCTCTTGATTCCGGCATGTCGGGTGCTTTTGCTCCCCCATGGCTCAGACCATTGCCGTCCTCGATTTCGGTTCCCAATACACGCAGGTCATCGCGCGTCGCATTCGTGAGTGCGAGGTCTACTCCAAGATCTACCACTACACGACCACAGCCGAAGAGCTGAAGCGGGACGGCGTCATTGGCATCATCCTCTCCGGGGGGCCCAGCAGCGTGTTCGCCAAGGACGCCCCCATTCCGGACAAAGCCATCTTCGAACTCGGAGTGCCGGTGCTCGGCATCTGCTACGGGCTTCAGCTCATGGGGCGGATGCTCGGCGGCAAGGTCGCCAAGAGCAAAGCCCGCGAGTTCGGCCACGGCACGCTCACGATCACCAAGCCGGGCCGTCTCTTTCGCAAACTGCCGCGCCAGCTGCGCGTCTGGAACTCCCATGGCGACAAGGTCACCGAACTGCCGCCCGGTTTCGAGCCCATCGGTACGACCGACAATTCGCCGTTCGCGGTCATCGAGGACCGGAAGCGTGATTTCTACGGCATCCAGTTTCACCCCGAGGTCTTTCACACCGAGCGCGGCGTCGACGTCATCCGCAACTATCTCGTCAACGTCTGCGGCGCCGCCCAGGACTGGACGACCAAGGACTATATCGCGCACGCCATCGACGAGATCCGCAAAACGGTCGGCAAGTCGCGCGTCATCCTCGGTCTCTCCGGCGGCGTCGACTCCTCTGTAGCGGCTGCGCTGATACACAAGGCCATCGGCAAGCAGCTCACCTGCGTCTTTGTCGACAACGGCCTGCTGCGCAAGGGCGAGCGCGAGGCGGTCGAGAAGCTCTACGGCGACCATTTCCACATCGACCTGCGCGTGGTCGACGCCTCCAAGCTCTTCCTCCGCCGCCTCAAGGGCATCGAGGAGCCCGAGCAGAAGCGCAAGATCATCGGCCGCACCTTTGTCGAGGTCTTCGAAAAGTCACTTAAGTCGATCGGACACGCCGACTACCTTGCCCAGGGCACGCTCTATCCCGACGTCATCGAGTCCGTCGCCATCGGCAACAATCCCGCCGCCCTCATCAAGAGCCACCACAACGTCGGCGGGCTGCCCGAGCGCATGAAGCTCAAGTTGCTCGAGCCGCTGCGCGAGCTGTTCAAGGACGAGGTGCGCGCCGTCGGCGCCGCGCTCGGCCTGCCGCGCGAGGTGGTCTGGCGCCAACCCTTCCCCGGACCCGGACTCGGCGTACGCGTGCTCGGTGCCATCACCAAGGATCGGCTGGAGGTGCTGCGCGAGGCCGACGCCATTCTCATCGAGGAGATGAAGCGCACCGAGTGGTATTGGAAGGTCTGGCAGTCGTTCTGCGTGTTCCTGCCGGTGAAGTCGGTCGGCGTGATCGGCGATGAACGGAACTATTCGTGGGTCATCGCGGTCCGGGTGGTCGAAAGCATCGATGCCATGACCGCCGACTGGACCCGTCTTCCTTACGATCTGTTGCAGCGCATCTCCAACCGCATCACCAACGAAGTGCGCGAGGTCTCGCGCGTCGTGCTCGACATCAGTTCCAAGCCGCCCGCCACCATCGAATGGGAGTAGTTCGTTGCCGGTGGGATTCTTTCCCAACCGCGCCCCCTCCCGCCACTTGCAATCGAGTCCTCGTTGTCCGAAGGTCGGCGGCCAATTCCCCCGCATTCCTTTCCCCGCTCGCGCATCATGAACTTCCTTCGCCGTCTTGTTCTTGCTCTGACTCTCGTCACTGTCCCGGCCGTTGCGCAACCCGCGGCCATGATCGCCAAGGCTCGCGACTACCTCGGCGGCGACGCGGCGCTCGGCGCCCTCAAGTCGGTGCATTATCACGGCACACTCGAATCCACCGTCGTCACCGGCGAGGGCGAGACGCAGACCAATCGGGCCGAGATCGACATCATTTTCGCCAAGCCCTTCTACCAGCGCATCGCCATCTCCACCCCGGACAAGAACGAGGTCACCGCCCTCGACACCTACGAGGCCTGGCAACGCATCGAAAGTCCCACCGACGCCACGCAGTGGCGCATGACCCTGCTCGACCCCGCTCAAATCCGCCGCCTGCGCGCCAATACCTGGGAGAACCTCGCCTTCTTCGCCGGCATCGAGAAGCAGGGCGGCAAGGTCATCGATGGCGGCGTCGTCGAACGCGAGGGCCGCAAACTGCACCTGCTCTCCTTCGACCACGGCTATGGCATTGTCTTCCATCGCTACTTTGATCCCGCCACCGGCGAACTCATCCTCAGCGAGACCGACAACGGCGCCGTGATCCGCGAAGATGGCGAAAACGTGGTCAATGGCATTCGCTTCCCGGGTGAAGTGACCACCGTTTCGCCGCGCGCGGACGGCGGTACGACCACCGTCCGGGTTGTCTTCGACAAGGTCACGGTCAACGAGACCTATCCGGCCGCCCTGTTTCGGGTGCCGTCCGTCGCTCCCACGGGCAACTGATCGCGGGCCCGGGGTGTTTCCGGCTGGCCCGCCGCGGGCGCGGTCTCTAACGCATGGCGGTTTCTCTCAACCGTGCGCCTGATCAACTTTGCCTCCAAGTCCGCCCGCCGCGACCTCGCCGCCTTCTGCCAAGGCTCCGTGGTACCGCCGGAGATCGTCGACCGCGTGGCCGCCATTCTCGCCGATGTGCGGGAGCGCGGAGACGCCGCCATCGTCGACTATGCCCACCGTTTCGACGGCGCGACGCTCAAGCCCTCGCAGTTCCGCGTTCGTCCCGCGGCCCTCGCGGCCGCCGCCAGGCGTCTGCCGCCCGCCCAACTCCGGGCCATGAAGGCCGCCTTGGCCAACGTGCGTGCCTACAACCGGCAGGGCCTGCCGCAGAACTGGACCGGCACCAACGCCCACGGCGCCGAAGTGGGCGAGCGCCACCACCCGATCCGTCGTGTCGGTCTCTATGTCCCTGGGGGCGAAGTCCCGCTCGTTTCGACCGTGCTCATGACCGCGACCCTCGCCAAAATCGCCGGCTGTCCGGAAATCGCCGTCTTCACGCCGTCCAATGCCACGGGCGAAGTCGCCGACGGTCTCCTGGCCGCCCTGCATCTCGTCGGCATCGATGAGGTCTACCGCATCGGCGGCGTGCAGGCAGTGGGCGCGATGGCCTACGGCACCCGCACCATTCCGGCGGTCGACAAGGTCTTCGGCCCGGGCAACGCCTACACCTGCGAAGCCAAGCGCCAGGTCTTCGGCACCGTCGGGGTCGACAGCCTGCCCGGTCCCAGCGAGGTGATGATCATCGCCGACGAATCGGCTCGCGTTGATTTCGCCGCCGCCGACCTCCTCGCCCAGGCCGAGCACGGCTCGGGCCGCGAAAAGATCTACCTCGTGGCCACGTCGCGCGCCATCGTCGATGCGGTCCTCGCCCAGGTGAATGCGCAACTTCCCTCCCTCGGCCGCAACGAAAAGGCCGAGCGCGTGCTCGACGCCGGTTTCCTCGCCGTGGTCGCCGCCACGCCTGAAGCCATGGCCGAGGTGGCCAATTACGTGGCGCCCGAACATCTCGAGCTGCTGGTCAAACCGGCCCTCGCCAAAAAGCTCGAACGCACCATCACGACCGCCGGCGCCATGATGATCGGCAACTACACCGCCACCGCGCTGGGCGACTTCACCGCCGGCCCGAGCCACGTGCTGCCCACCGGCCGCGCCGGTCGCTTCTTTAGCGGCCTGCGCGTGGCCGATTTTCTCCGCCGCACCAGCATCATCCGCTACGACGCCCGATCCATTGCCGCGGGTGCGCAGGTCGTCGACGCCTTCGCCAAAATGGAGCAGCTCGACGCCCACGGTCGCAGCGCCACGATGCGGGTGAAGTGAACACCATGCCCACGCCGTCCCAACTTGCCCGGCCACACGTGCCCGCGCTGCATGCCTACACGCCCGGACTGCAGCCGACCGAAGCGGGCTGGATCAAGCTCAACACCAACGAGTGCCCCTACGCGCCGAGTCCGCGCGTGGCCGAGGCCATTGCCGCCGAGCTGGCCGACGCGGGGGCCCGCCTGCGGCTGTATCCCAATCCCACCAGCGCGCCCCTGCGCGCCCAGGTCGCGAAACTGCACGGCCTCACGCCCGCCCAGGTGATCATCGGCAACGGCTCCGACGACATCCTCAATCTCCTCGTGCGCGTCTTCGGCGGGGAGCACGCCGCCACCGGCATCACCCTGCCGAGCTACTCGCTCTACCCCGTGCTGGTCGCGATCCAGGACGGCGGTACCGAGACGATCGAATTCGACCGCTCGATGCGGCTGCCGGTTGATCGCATCGCCGCCTCGGGAGCCAAGGCCTTCTTCCTCACTTCGCCCAACGCGCCCACCGGCGTCGGCTTCACCAACGGCGAACTGCGCCGCGTGCTCGACACCTTTCCCGGCATGCTCGTGGTCGACGAGGCCTACGCGCCCTTCGCCGAGGAGGATGCGGTGTCATTGCTGAGTGAATACCGCAACCTCGTCGTCGTGCGCACGCTCTCCAAAGCCCATGCGCTGGCCGGCATGCGCGTCGGCTACGCCCTCGCCGATCCCGAGACCATCGGCCTGCTCGACCGCGTGCGCGACAGCTACAACGTCAACCGCCTCTCGCAGATCGCCGCCGCTGCCGCGCTCTCCGATGGCAGCTACTACGACGCCATCATCGGCAAGATCAAACGCACCCGCGACCACTGGGCCGCCGAATGGGCCGAGCGCGATTGGTTCATCTACCAATCGTCGACCAACTTCCTCTTCATTGAGCCCCGCAACGCCGCCGGTGAGGCCGGTCCCGCCGTGGCCAACTCGCTCTTCGCCTTCCTGCAAACGCGCAAGATCCTCGTCCGCGCCTTCCCCAGCCACGCCTTGACCGCCTCCTTCCTGCGAATCAGCGTCGGCACCGACGACGAGATGCTCGCCGTCGACGAAGCAATCCAAGCATGGCTGACCAACGCACCGTAACCGTCTCCCGCAAGACCGCGGAAACCGACATCGAGCTCACCCTCGCGATCGATGGCACCGGCGTGGCCGACGTGGCCACCGGCGTGCCTTTCTTCGACCACATGCTCACGCTCTTCGCCAAGCACGGGCTGTTCGACCTGAAGGTCCGCTGCGACGGCGATGTCGATGTCGATTACCACCACACGGTCGAGGATGTCGGCCTCGTGCTCGGCGATGCGCTCAAACAGGCGCTCGGCGACAAGAAGGGTATCCGCCGTTACGGCTTTTTCCTGCTGCCCATGGACGAGTCGCTTGCCCGCGTGGTCGTCGATATCGGCGGCCGGCCGCATCTCGTTTACGAGGCGGAGGCGCCGACCATGTTCGTGCGCGATTTCAACATCGTGCTCGTGAAGGAATTCTGCCGCGCCTTTAGCAACGCCCTCGGCGCCAACCTGCACGTGCAGCTCATCTACGGCGAAGAGCCGCACCACGTCGCCGAGGCCATCTTCAAGGGCCTGGCCCGCGCCCTCGACATCGCCACCTCGATCGACCCGCGCGCCGCCAACAGCCTGCCCTCGACGAAGGGGGTTATCTGATTTTGGAGTTTCGATTTTTGATTTTGGATTGAGGCTCCGTCGTCTGAATCGAGCCACTGAATCGAAAATCAGGAATCAAAAATCAAAAATCCCATCGTGATCGCCGTCGTCGACAACGGAATCTGCAACCTGCGGAGCGTCACCAAGGCCCTCGAGGCCGTGGGGGCGCCGCCGCGTGTCATCCGCACCCCGGCCGAGTTGGAGGCTGCCGGCGCCACCGGTCTCGTCCTGCCCGGAGTCGGCGCCCTGCGCGATTGTGTCGCGTCGTTGCGTCAGACGGGCCTGGCCGACTCGGTGCGTGCCTGGATCGCGGCCGACCGGCCCTTTCTCGGCGTTTGCCTCGGCATGCAGGCCCTCTTCGAGCGTTCCGAGGAAGGCAACATTGAAGGGCTCGGCGTCTTCCCGGGCGAGGTGAAGCGATTCCGGCTGCCGCCCGAGTTCAAGGTGCCGCACATGGGCTGGAACACCGTGCGTTTCGTGCAGCCCGACTCGCCGTTGCAGGCCGGCCTGGCGGAGGAGGGCGAATCGTTTTATTTCGTGCACAGCTACCACTGCGTCCCGGCCGACCCGGCGCTGGTGCTGGCGCAGGCCGATTATGCGGGGCCGTTCACGGCGGCGATTGCCCGCGGGCGCTGTTTTGCCACCCAGTTTCACCCGGAAAAGAGCCAGGCGAAGGGCCTCCGGATCTATCGTAATTTCGCGGCCGTGGCGGGTTTCTGAACCTCACGCGGGATTCGCGACGCTAACGACGGGCCGTCGGCCACCTTATGTTGCTCCAACGTCGCAACTTTGGTTCGGTCTTTGCTTTGCAAGGAGCCTCAAGACGCTTTTTGTTTCCCGGCTTATGGAGAAGACCGCCACCCTCAAAATTGATGACCAAGTGCTCGAACTGCCCGTGATCGAGGGCACCGAGGGCGAGAAAGCGGTCGACGTGCGCAAGCTGCGCTCCACGACCGGCTACATCACCTTCGACGAAGGCTACGGCAATACCGGCTCCTGTCAGAGTGAGATCACCTACATCGACGGCGAAAAGGGCATTCTGCGCTACCGCGGCTATCCGATCGAGCAGCTAGCCGAGAAGTGCAAATTCGTCGACGTGGCCTACCTCGTCATTTACGGCGAGCTGCCCGGCACCGCCCAGCGCGCCCGCTTCTCCGCCGCCCTCACCGAACAGGCCGCCCTGCGGGCCGGCATGGAGCGCTTCATCCAGAATTTTCCCCGCGACGCGCATCCCATGGCGGTGCTGTCCTCGTCGCTCAACGCGCTCGGCGCCTACTACCCGCACATCGCGTCCAACAACCACAAGCGCGACCTCGAGCACTTCGACGAGGCCGCCGCGATCGCGCTCTCCAAGGTGCGCACCATTGCCGCCCACACCTACCGGGTGAATCGCGGCCTGCCGCTCAACTACCCGCAGAAGACCTTCGGGTACGCCGAGAACTTCCTGCACCTCATGTTCTCGGTGCCCTTCGACGAATACATCGCCACGCCCGAAGTCGCGCGCGCCATCAATCTTTTCCTGCTCCTCCATGCCGAGCATGAGCAGAACTGCTCCACCTCCACCGTGCGCATGGTCGCCTCGGCCGGCGCCAACCTGTTTGCCTCCGCCGCCGCGGGCGTGAACGCGCTGTGGGGCCCCCTGCACGGCGGCGCCAACCAGGCCGTGCTGGAAATGCTCAATGCCATCCATGCTGCGGGCGACGACGGTTCCAAGTTCATCGAGGACGCCAAGAACGGCAAAACCCGCCTCATGGGCTTCGGCCACCGTGTCTACAAGAACTACGATCCGCGGGCCAAGATCATCAAGGGCAGCTTCGACCAGGCGCTCGAGAGCCTCGGCATCACCGACGACCCGCTGCTCGATATCGCCCGCAACCTCGAGGCGGCCGCCCTCAGCGACGATTACTTCATCTCGCGCAAGCTGTACCCCAACGTCGATTTCTACTCCGGCCTCATCATGAACGCCCTCAAGATTCCGGTGGAGATGTTCACGGTGATGTTCGCCATCGGCCGCATGCCGGGCTGGATCGCGCAATGGCACGAGGTCGCCTCCAACCCGAAGTCGAAGATCAACCGTCCGCGCCAGATCTACGTCGGTCCCGCCGTCCGCGACGTGCCCGAAACCTGGTAAGTCGGCCTCATCTTCGACGTTCAGCGTCGTCTGCTCCGCTTCGTCGCCGCTCCGGTTGCCCGGAGCGGTTTTTTGTGCGAAATCCCTGCCCATGACGGGTTCGCTCATCACGGACGATTCGCAGATCGGCTGGCGGCAGGACGACGACTGGGTCTGGCGCGTGCAGTTCGATGCCTCGACCGTCGCCCTCCCGGCGGTCACTCATCTGCGCATTCCCGGCGGCGCGCCCCTGCTGGCCTCCCCGGGTCTCCAGTTTCGCTGGGCGCGGATCAACGGCGTCGCCTATTTCCCGGAAAACGCGACGCCGGGCGCCCGCGTGGAATGGCGGCCACCAAAGTTCGAGGCCCTGCCCGACGGCGGGGCCGTCGTGCGGCAACGCATCGACTACCGGCATCCCGAGGGGCGTCGCGAAATCGCCGAGTATCGCGACCTCGTGTTCTCCGCAGTCGGTCGAAACGGCAAATACAGCCTCGATTGGACCAGTCATTTTACCGCGGGCGAAGCAGGCGCGCTGCTGGAGGATGCCGCGCCCGGCCGGGCGGGGCTGCGTCTGCCGCTGGCCGGTGCCGCTGAGGATGAGCCGGTCGACTTCATTGCCCTTCCGGCGCTGGAATCGGTGCCGGCCCCCTCCGATCGACCTGCGGACCTGCAGGTGGGTGCCGGGATGAGCACCCTGTTGTATCCCGCCGCGCGCCATCCCGGTTCCATCGCGTTCGTGGCCGATCCGCGCAGCACGATCGGGCCGCATGCCTGGCAGATCTTGCCCGCGGAGCGACTCGTGGTGGCGGCCCTGCTCGGGGGCCGGCCACGCCAACTCGAGCCGGGGGAAGTCTGGGAAATCAGCTACCGGCTCGTGGTGCGCCCCAAGCAGTGGGACGAGATGGACGCACGACTGGAGCTGTTTCGCTGGCTGGGACGCTGAACGGGCGGCAGCCGCGATGCGATGCCGTGCGCGGCCGTTGGTGGGGCGATTAAACGGAAATGCTTCGGTGGCGCCGGACCGCCTCCGAGGGAGCAAGGGGGTGGGCTCGCGGCGGCGCGATCGGTTTGCAGGTCGGGTGGACGGCGGGGGCAGGCCCGCGCTGAGCGGTGCGGGAGCGCGGCCCGATTGCCGGGTTGACCGCGGTCGAGTAGCCGCTGGATTGGGTGCCTTCGACGAGTTGCGTGAGTGCCAACACCGTTTCGCGCAGGGCGGCGGCTTGGGCGTTGAGTTCCTCGGCGGCCGAGGCGCTCTCCTCGGCATTGGCGGCGGTGGACTGGGTGACCTGGTCCATCTGGCCGACCGTGGTATTGATTTGGCCGATACCGGCGGTCTGTTCCGCCGAGGCGGTGGCGATTTCGGCGACGATGCGGTCGAGGTCGCGCACGTGCTCGACGATCTCGGTGAGCCGTTGGTGAACCACCTCGCTTTCATGCAGGCCTTGCTCGCTGCAGCGTTGGGAGGTCTCGATTTTCTCGACGGCGTTGCCCGCGGCTTCGGCGCAGCGATGGGCAAGGGAACGGACCTCGTCGGCCACGACGGCGAATCCGGCGCCGGCTTCGCCCGCCCGGGCCGCTTCGACCGCGGCGTTGAGCGCGAGAATATTGGTTTGGAAGGCGATTTCGTCGATGGTCTTGGCGATGGCGCTCACGTTGGCTCCGGCGCTGCGGATCTGGTCCATCGACGAACGGAGGGACTGCATTTGATTCGCGCCGGTTTCGGCGGCCTCGCGGGCGCGGGTCGCGATGCCTTGGGCGGCGCGGGCATGCTCGTCGTTGCGCCGTGCCATACCGGAGATCTCTTCGACCGAGGCGCCGGTTTCCTCGAGGCTGGCGGCCTGTTCACTGGCACCCTCGGCGAGAGCCTGGCTGGAGGTGGCGACCTGGGTGGCGGCGGCCGCGAGCTGGTTGGAGCCATCATCGATGCTGGCGGAGATCTCGCGCAGCACGCGGTTGGTGCCGCGAACGATGACGAAGGCGGCGAGGACGCCCGCGATGATCGTCACGGCGAACCCGCCGACGGTGGTGCGGCGGCCGTAGTCGACCATGCGTGAGATGGTCGCGGCATCGGCGAGTGCGACCGATTCGGTTTGCTCGCCGAGCTGGTTGACCAGACCCATGAAGGTGTTGAAGGCGGGGATGAGCTTGTCGTTGATGGCATCCCTGGCCTTTTCGGCCTCGAGAGCCCGGCTCAGCGGAAGCACTTCGCGCTCGCGGATTTCCAGATAACGGTCCCGGGCCGCGGTGATTTGGCGATACACCTCGCGGTCGGCTTCGTTGAACAAGGAGGCCTCCAGCCGGGTGGCAATGTCGTCCACTATCGCGACCTGCGCCTGCTGCTCCTGCTCGATTCGAGCCATTTGCTCCGCGTTGTCGGCGATGACGTGCCGGTAGACGTTGGCCATGCCTTCGCGGGCGGTCTCACCCATTTCAGCCGCCAGCACCAGGGTCGGAAGACTGTCCGTCACCATGCGCGCGGTGCCGTTTTGGATGTTCCGATAGGTAAAAAGCGAAAAGGCGCCGAGAGCGACGAAGCTGACGAGCAACACGGAGTAGCCGACGGTAATGCGGCGTTTGATGGTCCAGGAATTCAGGGAAAGCAGGGATTTCATTGCGGTGGTGAAACGAGAATCGTCCCGCGCGGCCCGCCGGTGAATGCGCCGATTCCCGGAAACGACTGAGGCGTTTCCTTAGGTGTAAACACCCGTCCCGACCGGAGACGGAGCGGCAAGGGCCACGCCCTACAGGTGGCTGACTCCGGTGCGCAGGGCGTAGCGCGTCAGCGCGGCGAGGTTGTCGGCTCGCGTTTTGCTCATCAACTGACGGCGGTGCGTTTCAACGGTCTTGGGGCTGAGCGAAAGCGATTGGGCGATTGCCTTGGTCGAGTGGCCTTCACTGAGCAATTGCAGGATCTGACGTTCGCGGGCAGTCAAGGGGGAGGGCGCCCGGGGCGGGGAAACCTCGGCCTGCCGCCAGTAAACATCATCGACGACCAAGGCGGCGATCCTCGGGCTCAGGTAGACCTTGTTTTCGCAGACCTGCCTCATGGCCCGCTGCAGATCACTGAAGTCGTCCCGCTTCGATAGCACTGCCCGCACGCCGGAGCGGAGCGCCGCGGTGGCATGATCGATCTCGGAACAACGGATGAAGAGGACAATAGGGATGGACGACTGCCGGCGACGAAGTTCCCGCGCCACGTCCAGACCGTTGAGCGAGGGAAGGGAGGCGTCGAGCAGCAGCAGGTCCGCCGTCTTGCGCTCCACCAGGTGCAGGGCCTCCATGCCATCCCCCGTCTGGCCTACGATCTCCCACTCGGGCTGTGCCCCCAGCAAGGCGGCTACTCCTTCGCGAAACAGGGTTTGTTCGTCGGCGAAGATGATACGGCGGTTCACTGCTCAGATCGGGGTCGCGTTGCGAAGAGTGAATCGGTTGAAGAACGGAGCGTAAAATCTATACTCCGTCGCCTTCGGAAAGACAAGGGATCGGGCTCGGATAGCGCTCAACCGCGTGCGCGGTGCTCGGCGTGGAGCATGTCTTCGAACTTCATGCCGGTGAGGCGGGTGATGCCGGAAATGAGCCGCCAAAGGGCGAAGATCATGATGATCATCGTGGGAATGACGATTACGGGCCAGCTGAGAGCGTTCATCTTGCCCAGTTCGGCATTGAACTCGGGTGTGCCGGTCGGACTTTGCAGGAGCCAGCGGGCGAGGACGAAGTTGAGTACGGAACTGAGCGCAAACGACAGCACGAGCAGGTACGTCGACGATTTAAGCAGGCGGTCGAATTCCGGTTTGCGTCCCCGTTCCCGCAGGGCGACCTCGATCTTTTCCACGTCGAGCACTTGGTCGTTGAACATGAATTGGCGCACCAGGGGGCGCGAGGTGAACATCGACAGCCAGACGACCAGTCCGATCAGACCGGGCACCGCGGCCTCCTTAATCGCAAACCAGGAGCGGTCGACGGCCATGAGTCCGAGGCCACCGGTGGCCAGCACGCTCACGAAGCCGAGGATGGAAATGAAGTTCGCCTGCCGGCGCTGGATGAAGTCCCAGATGAAGTAGCCCAGCGGGAAGGCGAGGGCGACGACGAGTCCGACCACGGGTCCCAGCCGTTCGGGCGTGCTCGCCTTGGCGAGCAGCAGCGAGGGAATCGCGATGTTGAACAACAGGTTGATGAGCAGGTTCTCGCGTTTGGCGGGGGGCGGCATCCGGCTAGGTGAAGCGGGAAGTCCGCTCGCCGGAAGGGTAAAATGCCGTTTGTCTTGTGACTCCCTGTTTTGCTGGATGGCCGTCTCTTCTCTACCGTTATCCCCCGCGATGATTCTCCTCGGTCTCAATATCGATCACTGCGCCACCGTCCGGCAGGCGCGTTACCGTGTCGTCCAAGCCGGCGCCGAACCCGCGGTTGAACCCGATCCGGTGGCACTGGCCGTGCAGGCGGAGCGCGCGGGGGCCGACGGCATCACCGTCCACCTGCGCGAGGACCGGCGCCATATCATCGACGCCGACGTCTGGCGACTGCGGGAGTCGATCGCCACCCGGCTCAATCTCGAGATGGCCTGCACGCCCGAGATGACCGAGATCGCCTCCCGGCTCAAACCCGACTCGGTCTGTCTCGTACCCGAAAACCGCGCCGAGATCACCACCGAGGGCGGCCTCGATGTGGTCGGGCAACGGGAGCGGGTCGCGCCCATTATCGACGCCATGAGCGCGCTCGGCGTGACCGTGAGCCTGTTCATCGATCCCGACGCGCCGCAGATCGCGCTCGCCGCCGAACTCGGTGCGCCCTGCATCGAACTGCACACCGGTTCCTGGGCCAACGCCTATTACCAGCCCGAGCGGCGCGCGGACGAGTTTGCCCGTCTGGTCCGCGGCGCCGAGCAGGCTCACGCGCTGGGCCTCACGGTCAACGCCGGCCATGGCATCAACTACGTCAATGTGGCCGAGATCCGCACGCTGCCGCACCTGCACGAGTGCAACATTGGTCACAGCATCATCAGCCGCGCGCTTTTCACCGGCATCGACGAAGCGGTCAGCGAAATGCGCGCACGGTTGAACGGGTAGTGCCGTGCCCGTTTGAGCGCCTGGGGGCGCCGGGGAGTGACTGTATTCCCCTTCCGGTCGCCGACTTCCAGTTCGGCCATTTACCTTGCCCAGCGTTCGAGTGATTACAATGTAGTGACGTGAAAACGAAAGTCATCCAGTCGGGAAATTCTCAGGCGGTGCGCATCCCTGCCGCGTTCCGCTTCAAGGCCAAGGAGGTCGAAATCATGAAGGAAGGGGGGCGCTTGGTCATCGTCGACCCAAAGGAGGTCGAGCGGCGGAGACGCGCGATGCGCAAGCTCCACCGCCTGCCGCCCTTGGACGTGGAGTGGCCGCGCCCCTGAGTCATGACCACGCGGGTCTTTTTGCCGGATACGAACGCGTTTTCCCGCGACTTGAGAGGGCGCAATCGTACCTTGTCAGCTCGAATGGAGAAAGAGATTGGGCTGCTGCGCCTGTCCGCCATCGTGTGGTATGAACTGAGTTACGGGGCGGAGAAACGTTTGGACGTGCCTGCGCTTTTCAAGCGTCTGGAAATGTTGCGCCGGGCCCTGCCCGACGTGGAGCCCTTCGACGATGACGCGGCTTGGCATGCCGCCCGAGTGCGGTCGTATCTGGAGACCGTCAAACCCAACGCGCAGCCGATTGGGCCTTGCGACGTGTTGATTGCCGGTCACGCGCTCAGCCTGGGGGCGACGCTCGTCACCGCCAACGTCGACGAATTCAGTCGGGTGCCCGGTCTCGTGGTGGAGAATTGGGAAGTCGACTGAGGTGCGACTTCGTTATTCCGGTATTCCTTCCGTGTATTTCGTGTGTTGTCAGGCCTGTCGCTTTGCTCGAAACGTGGTCCGTTCATGATCGACCTTCCCCCCGGCGGCATCCTTCTCGGCCTCGGCTGCGACCTCATCGAGGTCGACCGCATTCGCGGCGTGCTCGAGCGGCAGGGAGAGCGTTTCCTCGAGCGCGTCTTCACCGCCGAGGAGCGCGCCTATTGCGACGGGATGAAACACCCGCACAAGCATTACGCCGCCCGCTTCGCCGCGAAGGAAGCCGTCTCCAAGTGCTTCACCACCGGTATCGGCGCCGAACTCGGCTGGAAATCGATCTCGATCCATCATGGCGCCCGCCACGAGCCGCTCGTCCGGCTCGACGCGCAGGGGGAGGCGTTGTTGCAACAGGTGGGGGCATCGCATGTGTTGGTGTCCCTGTCCCACACCGAAACCGCCGCTATGGCGGTGGCCGCCCTTGTTCAATCCACACCGCAATGAGTCCAGAAAACGACCCCGCTTCCTCTGCCAAGCCGTCGCAAGTGCCCTCGTGGGTCATGGTCGGTTTTGCCCTCGGCATCCTGACCATGTGGGCTTTCGACAGCGGCGATGACGCGCCGGCCCCGCCGCCGGCAGCCACGACGCCGAGCCCGACCAAAACTTCCGAGGAACTCGCGCCGCGCGACAACCCACTCTCCCGCGGCGGAAAACCCAGCCTCGAAGTCGTACAGGACCTGTTTGCGGGGCTGCGGGACTGGGCGTTTTGGACCGACAACCGCACCGAAATCGCCGTGTGGAACAGCACGACCTTCAGCTTCAGCGATCACTTCGAGATCATCCGTCTGCCGGAGGCCGATTATTACCGGGCGATCCCGGGCTTCTCGCGACTCCCGATCGAGGGCTACGGACCCGAGAAGAGCCCCATCCTCTTCACCGAAACCGCCGAGCAGCGCGCGAAGCGTTATTACCAGGCCAATCCCGACAAGGTGCCGCCGCCGCCCGCCGCGCCCGACCCGGTCGAGTTCAATACCGTACCGCGTCCGCCGGGCGGCGAGTGACATGGCCTGCTTCCCCGGCACGCATCCCCTTCTTGATTGCGCGGCCTCGGCGGCGTGGGAAGAGCGCGTGTTGGGTAGGGAGGCAAGCCGGGAATGGGCGGCGATGCTTTCGGCTGGACGAGCCGTGGCGCGGGCGCTGCAGGAGGATCTCGCCGGGGCGGGGCAGGCGACGACGTGCGGTCGTCTGCTCCTGCTCGTGGGCAAGGGACACAACGGCGGCGATGCCCTGCTCGCCGCCGCGGAGCTGTTGCGCCAGTCCGCGAACGACTGGCGGGTCGAGGTGGGATTTGTCTTCGGTCAAAACCACCTCAAACCACTCGCGCTCCGCGCCTGGCAAAATCTGCAGGATGCCGGCGGCGCCGAACGCGTGCGGGTCGTGCGTCGGGCGGAGATCGCCGGGGCCTACGCGGCGGTACTCGATGGTGTATTCGGTTTTCAATTTCGTCCGCCGTTGCCGGAGCCGGCCATCGCCTGGATCGCTGCTGCCGCCCGTGCGGAGGCGACCGTACGAGCCGCGGTGGATCTGCCCAGCGGACTCGACGAAGCCGGCGCCTTTGTCGCGGATGCCACCTACGCCACCGGGATCCTGAAGACGCCGCTGCTCGGCTGTCGCAACGCCGGCCGGCTGCGTTACCTCGATCTGGACTTCTTCGACGACGCCGCACCCGGCGACCAGCGCGTCATTACGCCGCAGGTACTCCAGCCACTCCGCCGACTGCGGCCGGCTCAATCGGACAAGCGCAGTTTCGGTCATCTCGTCATCATCGGCGGTTCCCGGAGCTATCCCGGGGCCGTGGCCATGAGTGCGGCCGCGGCACTGCACAGCGGCGTGGGGCTGCTCACGGTGTGTCTTCCAGCCTCGGTGGCGCCGGCGATGGCCGCGCGCTGGCCCGAGGCCATGTGGATGGGCTGTGCCGAGACCGAGGACGGCGGCATCGCCATGGAGAGCGGCCTCGCCATCCGCGGGAGCCTGCGGCGCGCCCAGGCCCTGCTCATCGGCCCCGGTCTGGGCCGCGAACCGGAGACCCAGGCGCTGGTCGCGGAACTCATCGGCTCCAGCGAGATTCCGCTGGTGCTCGATGCCGACGCACTGATGCCGGACCTCGTCGGCCGCGGGGCGGCGCATCGAATTCTCACGCCCCATGCTGGTGAATGGGAGCGGATCGAGAAAGGCGTGAATGCCGCGAAGTCGACCGTCGTGCGCAAGGGATCGATCACGACGATCGAGCACGAAGGCGTGACCTACCACGGCGTCGACGGTGGCCCGGTGCTCGCGCGCGGCGGCAGCGGCGATATCCTGGCGGGCCTGATCGCCGGTCTGCTCGCGGGCCGGCCGGAGGAACCGGCGCTGGCCGCCGTGCAAGGGGTGGCGTGGCAGGGCCTCGCGGCGCGTTCGGTCGCCCGGGAACAGGGCGAAGTGGCGGTGCGCACGACCGCCGTCATCGATCACCTCAACCGCGTGCTGCGGGGCGGAATTATGACCTCAAGAGTTTAGTTAGTTCGCTCAAGGCGAGGTCGGCCTCTCGCCCCCGGGCGATGATCGAATCCAACAATTCGCGGGCTGTACGGGTATCCTCCTCCCGCCTGGTCCTTGGATTTACGGCTTTCAGATCGTATGTCGCCCATTCGATTTCTCGCGCTTTGCCTTCGAGAATCTTTATCTCGCGAGTGAGCGCAGCCACTTTCTCAACCAGTGGCTGCAATTTCGCCGGAGCGATTTTCGCCTTTTTGCGTTGTTTGAGGTCGTTCTGTTTTTGTTCCAGTTTCTCCCGGAGGACAGCCACCTCCGCGTCCAATGGTTCACGCTCGGCCAAAGCGGCATCCCGCTTTTCCGCGAACTCGACCGACCAGCTCCAGTCGCTGTCGCCTTGGGTCTTGAGGAGCTCGAAGAATTTCCGATCGATGAAGGGCTGCATTGTCAGCGGACTTTTCCGCCCCACCTTGATGTCGGAGATATCGAAATACCAAATACGCTCGGTGGGTTTGCCCTTGGTGAAGAACACGAGGTCCGTCTTCACGCCCGCGCCGGCGGAGAGGAAGACGCCCGCCGGCAGGCTGACGATGCACCAGACGTCGCACTCCTCCAGGAGCTTCTGTTTGGTCTTCACAAACGCGCTGTCGTTCTTGCGAAACAGCAGGCCTTCATCGAGCACGATGCCGCAGCGGCTGCAGGGTGTTGCCGTGCCAGATGTGGGGCTCGTCGATCTCATGCAGCAACAGATTGGCCAACGCGATCGGGTAGGTCATGTCGTCCGTCTCGCGGCCGTAGAAGGTTTGGTGCTTCAGCACCTCCAGGTCTTGCGGTCGCTTCACCTGGGCCTTCAGCCAACCATACGCTTCGGCCAGAAAGCCGCCGGTGCCGCAGCCGGGATCGTAAACGGTCTCACCAATCCGGGGATCGATCACCTGAACCATGAGGCGGATGATCTCTCGCGGCGTGAAGAACTGACCGCCGTCGTTGCCCTTTTCGCCCATCTTGAGGAGCAGGCCTTCGTAAACCTGCGAGAGGGGAAATACGTGCTGCGTGTCAACGGCCTCCCCGGTCAGCGGATGCACCTTGTCCAGCACGTCGCAAAATGTCTTGGCCGAGTCGAGGCGACTGCGTGGGGTATCGCTGAGGATCTGCCCGATGAGCCGTTGGCGCGCCGTGGCGTTGCTGTCCTTGGCGCTGTAGGCCCGCAACGTGGCCAAGAGACCGTCCTTCTCGCGGTGCACAAAGTCCCAGACCTTTTCCGCTGTGCCGCCCTGTTCGATGTCCCGCAACGGACTTTTCGGAGCGGCCCAGTCGCGCCACCGGTAGGGCGCTTGGAGCGCCGGCGTGAAGTCGCGTCCCACCGCCGCCGATTCCTCGGCCTCCCGTTCCTCCAGTTCGTCGAGGATGCGCAGGAACAGAATCCAGGTGAGCTCCGGCACATACTTCGTCGCGCCCTTGCAATTGGAGCGCCGCATGATGTCGCAGATCGACTTCACGGCGGCGTTTACGGATTGCTGGGTGGAGAGCTTCTTCTTGGCCATGCGGGAAAGAGAGCAGGCGCGGCCCGCGGGCCGACGTCAACGCGCGGTGACCGCGCCGGGAAATTCAGTCCTGACTCGATGCGTCGCCGGCGTCGGCGGGCGGCGGGGCGTCGAGGTCGAGGTGATGTTGCTTCGCGGGATCGAAGTGCGAGCGATCGAAGCCGTCGCTCAGTTTGATCGCCCGTGCACCGAGGTGGCCCTCGCGGTGCAATCGCTCACACCACTTGAAGAGACTTCGTTCGTCATCGGTGATGACGTAGCCGATGCCGGCGGCCTTGGCCTGGCCGAGCAGCTTCATGTCGTCCTTCAATGCCGCGTGCGACGTGGCGGGATCGCGTTTCGCCTCGGGCACACGCTGCTGTTCCAGTTCCGCCGCGGCCATCGCGGCGCGGAGGCCGAAGGGTTGGACGATGAACGCCTCCAGCGGGAGGTCGCCGATGGGTTGCTTGAGGTGGAACTCGGCCGCGACGATGGTCGACAGGTGCATGAGCACGCTGTCGCGGACAAAATAGTCGAAATACTGACGGGCGGTCTTGTGGTTGGGTCGGCCGGGATTGACCCAGGAAATGAGGAAGCTCGTGTCGAGCAGCACACCGTCAGCCATCGGAACCTCCCCTCAGTTCCTCGACCCACGCACCCGGTTGGTCGACATCGGCCCACGCCGCGGCTCCCTTTTCGAACAGGGCGGCGAGTTTCTCGGCCGGCACGTCGGGTTGGTAGGGGCGCAGGTCGAGCAGCGTGTGATCGGTGAGTTCGCCGGTGCGCAGGTTTTCGCGGGCGCTCACGTGCACGACGGCCTGGTGATAAACGAGGTTTTCGCGCTGGGCCGCGATCTGCTCCGGCCGGGCCTTGATCGTGAGCAGCTTGCGGGCGTCGCGGGGGCGCAGGTGGATGTTTACGCTGTCGGTGCCGCCCCAGTTTTCGATGCGACCGACCAGATACAGCTCGGTGTCGAACCACACCTCGGGCACCGGCTCGGCATATTCGGTGGCGGACGAAATCACGACCTCCAGCGTGGGGCCGCCGGTGCCGTCGCCGCCGACCTCGGCCACGACCTGTGGATCGGCGGTGCGCAGAACGTAAGTGAGGGACGGGTCCTGGTGGGAGTGGGCGCTCCAGGCGCGCACGACGTCGGCGCGTTTGCGGTCGATGCGGCCGAGGGCGTCGGCGGCGTTGAGTTTGGCGAGGTCGCCGGCTGCGCCGGAGAGGGCGGTGGCGGCGCCGAGCACGCGGACGAGGTAGGAGCCGGGGACGATCTGCACCTCGAGTTCATTGAAGAGCCGGGCGGAGTCGCTGCCCTGCACAAAGTCCTGCACCTCGCGGTTGAACTCGGCCCATCGGGCCATGGGCACCCCCGTGACCGGGGAAATCTCCCGGTCCTGCGTCTTGCCCCGCAGGGCAAATTCAAGGGCGGCACGCTCGTTCATGGGCTGGTCGGTAAAGTCTGCGACAGGTCGGGTCGGTGCAAGTTCGGGGAAGGGCCCGCATCAGCCGTCGAACGCCTCGGAAAGAATTCGAGAAGGGAAGCGTTCAATGTCCGCCAGGTCGGGCGAGAGCGCGGTAAGTTTCTCGATCAACAGGGCCCGATAGTGCTCGGGCGTCACGCGGGTGAGCTGGCCGTCGAGGTTGAAGACCTGGAAGTCGCCCGCGCCTTTGAAGGTGATCTCGGTGGACTTGACCTGCACGGGAGGCGGACCGCCGGGTCCGGGTCCGCCACCGCCCCCTCCTCCGCCACCATCTCCGCCGCTGCTTCCGCCGGATGGGGGCGGCGTCTCGAAGTCACGACCGAAGAGCGCGGTGGCACCGGTGTAGTCCCAGATCGTGAACATGAGCTTGTTGGTCTTTTCGTCGATGCGGGTGCCGCGGCCGACCATCTGGCTGAAGAGGATGGGGGACTTGAGGTAGCGGAAAAACACGATGTGCCGCACGCCGGGCACATCGACGCCGGTGGAGAGCAGGTCGACGGTGGTGGCGATGAAGTGGGACGATTGTTTGCCGCGGAAGTCCGGCACGAGGTCCTTGCCCTGGGTGGAGGCCGTGCATTGGAACGCGAAGTCGCGCGCCCGGCGGAGACGATGCTGCTTGCACCAGGCCGCGTATACATTGCTCAGCGCGGTTTTGACGCGGCGGGCGTGCAGGTCGGATTGGCAGAACACGATCGTCTTCTGGTGCGGGTCACCCGCGCCGACCTCGAGCAGGCGGGCGAAGAAGTGTTCAGCAAAGGCTTTGACGCGCTCGGGTAGGATGATCTTGGCGTCGATGCTCGACGGCGCGTTCTGTTCGTTGACGGCGTCGGGCGTGAGTTGCTGGCCGGTGAGCGCGTGGGTGATCTCCTTGTGCTGAACGTCCGTCCGCATGACGCCGCGCAGGCGCTCGGGGTCCTCGCGGCTGTCGTGAAAGATGTCGAAGGTCTTGATCTCGCAGGGCGCAAGGTAGCCGTCTTCCACGCCGTCGAGGTAGTCGTAGCTGTAGGCGGGTGGACCGAAGTAACGGGCATTGTCGGCGAGCAACCGCTGGTCCCTCTCGATTTGGGCAGCAGTTTCGGGGTCCTTGGCTTCGGGGATCTTGAGCTTGCGCGGGGTGGCGGTGAGGCCGAGGTGCAGCGCGCGCGGATTACAGTCGAGGATAAGACGCCACTGCCCCCAGGCCGAGCGGTGGCATTCGTCGATAACGATCACGTCGAAGAAGTTCTCCGGGTAGTGTTCGACGAAAAAGCTGCCGACCTCGGCGGGCTGATCGTCGGCCTCGGCCGGGGGGCGGGCAGACTGCTTCAGCTTCGCGTTTGGTTCGGCGGCGGGTTCGTCTGGCTCCTCGGTGGCGGGCTTAAATCCGAGGGTGTGATAAGTCGAGACCAGCACCTTGGCGTTGAGCTGGGGTTCACTGCCGGTCACGACCGCCGCGTTGGTGCCGAACAGCATCTGCATGTCCGCGATGGCGGCGGCGCGCAACGGATCACGGTCGCAGACAAACAGGGCCCGGGTCAGTTTGCCGGCGGCATCGAGTTGTTTGAGCAGGGCGGCGGCAAGTTTGGTCTTCCCCGAGCCGGTGGCGAGGGCGAGCAGCACGCGTTTGTCGCCGCCGGTTTTTTCGCACACGACGATCTTCTGCATGGCGGCGCGCAGCGCGGCTTCCTGGTAGTAGCGGAGGCGCAGGGGGCCGAGTTCGAGTGGCCGTTTCCAGATGACCGCGACTGACTCGTCGGGGGCGAAACCGAGGAACTCCGACTGCTCGGCGCACAGATCCTGCGGCCGGGGAAACTGCGCCATCGGCAGCGGGTCCGAGGTTTGGCCGCTTTGCTCGTCGTAGCGCACGAATTGGTGGCCGTTGGTGGAAAGGACAAAAGGCACGTGGCGCAGCTTGCCCTTGCGGTAGTTTTTACCCTGTTCGAGTCCGTAATCCGGCGGTAGCCCTTCCCGTTTTGCTTCCAGGATAGCGATGGGTTTGGGGTCCGTGCCGCCCGCGCAGTCCCAGTAGAGCACGTAGTCCTTGGGCTTCGTGGCGCGACGCCGGGCTTTGCCGTGGATAATTTCGATTGCAGCGTCGCGTTCTTCCACGGCGATCACGCGGTATGCATTTTCAGGGTGCCGCCAGCCCCGTTCGTATTGAAGCACCGGGTCGATCAAGTCCAACCGGGTCTGGGCTTCACTGCGACTCATGTGAGGTTCTCTTGGTAGTTTTCAGATCGCGGTTCGCAAGTATATAGAATCGAGCGGCTTTTGGGGCTTTTGTTGTGTCTTAATGAATCTTACCCATTTCACCTGTGAGTCTCACCGAAGCCCAGGCGTATCTAGTACTCAATGCCCTGCCCAATATCGGGCCGGTGAACCTGCGGCGTCTGTTGGACGAGTTTGACGATGACCCATGCGCGGTGCTGGCGGGCGATGCCAAGGCGCTGGAGCGGGTGAAAGGGGTGGGACCGGCCATCAGCGGAACGATCGTGCATTGGGCGGAAAAGTTCGACCTGGCGCGGGAGGAGGAACGCATCGCGCGGGCCAAGGCCGTTTTTGTCACCTGCCGCGACGAACATTATCCGCCGGCCCTGCGCGAGATCTATGATCCGCCGATCGGATTGTATCAACGCGGCGACTACACCTTCGGCCGGCCGGGTTTCGCCATCGTGGGCAGCCGCAAGACCACACTCTACGGCCAGAAGGTCGCCCGCACGCTGGCGGCCGAGCTGACCCGCGCGGGCTTTTGCATCGTGAGCGGACTGGCGCGCGGCATCGACACCCACGCGCACGAGGGCGCGCTGGAGGCGGGCGGTCCGACCGTCGGTGTGCTGGGTACGGGAATGGATATCATCTATCCGCCGGAGAACCTGGACCTGTATCGTCGCACCGCGGCCAACGGCGCCGTGGTGAGCGAGTTTCCATTTGGGCGGCGGGCCGACCGGCAGTCCTTTGCCATGCGCAATCGCATTGTTGCCGGCATGTCCCAGGGCGTGGTGGTGATCGAGTCCGATGTGGCGGGCGGTTCGATGATCACCGCGCGTTTCGCCGGCGAACAGGGGCGGCAGCTCTTCGCCGTTCCCGGGCGCATCGATCAGCCGACCAGTGCGGGCTGCCATCAACTCATCCGCGATGGCGCGACGCTCGTGACCTGTGTCGACGACATTCTGGCCGAGTTCAGCTACCTCGACGGATTGAAGCCGCAGCCGATCGCAGCGAAGGGGGCGGCGGATCCGGACGACGGGCCACCGGTCACACCCACGGAGCAGCGGGTTCTGGCCTGCTTCGCGGGTGGGGCGCAGTTGAGCCCGGATGAAATCGTGGGTTTGATCGGCGTAAGTATCAGTGAGGCGAATACGGCGCTGATGATGCTCGAACTGCAACGTCGTCTGGCGAAACGCACGGACGGCCGCTACGAACTCACCTGAGTCGCCGGCGCTCAGCCCGGGGGCCACTTCATCTGGCGCTGGCCGAGCAGATGGACGTGCAGGTGGGGGACGCTTTCGCAACCGTCGGGGCCGTTGTTGATCACCACGCGGAAGCCGTGGGCGAGGCCGAGTTGCTTCGCGACTTTGCCGGCGGTGAGCAGGAGGTGTCCGAGCAGTGCTTCGTCTTCGTCGCCGGCCTCGGCGAGTCGCGGCACCGGTTTTTTCGGAATCACCAGCACGTGCACCGGCGCGGCGGGCTGGATGTCGTGGATGACGATGCAGCGGTCGTCCTCGTGCGCGATCTTGGCGGGAATCTCGCGGGCAATGATCTTCTCGAAAAGCGTCTGGGCCATGGCGATGGGGAGTTAACCGCGAAAGTCGCGAATCACACGAAAAGAATCCGGCGGAGGAGGGATTTCGGGTTCTTCAGGCCGTTCGGGCGGGTTTACAAAAACAGCAGGTTCAGGTTGGCCGAGGGCGCGGTGCGGGCGGCGGCGAGCTCGCGGATGTAGGCGAGGGCGTCGGCGTAGTTTTGTTTGCGCTTCGGGGTTTGGCGCTTGTCGGGCGGCAGGAGCGCGGGGCGCAGATTGGTGATGAGCAAGGTCGCCTCGCGGTAGCCGGCGAGTCGCTTGAGGCCGGTCATGAGTTCGGCGCGGGCAAAGAGCGGTTCGGCGGCGGTTAGGGTGGACGTGGCGTCCCAGTGATGGAACCCGTGGCGCGGCAGATGGCTGAACGATTCCTCGAGCAGCCGGGCGGCGGCGGCGTTGAAGGCGGCGTCGTAGCGGGCGGCGAATTCCGGGTGCTCGCGCGTCTGTTGCTCGAACTCGGCGAGGCTGAAGGTGATGGCGCTCTTGATCTGCTCCGCGAGGTAGAGGTTCTGCCCGGTGACGTGGGCGAAGAGTGCGTTGACGAGGTGGAGGCGGCGAAGGTCGTCGCGGGCGGCGGCGGTCATTCCGGAGGGCGGTCGAGGGAGTTGATTTCGTGAATGAACTCCGAGGCGTCGCGAAACTGCTTGTAGATGCTGGCAAAGCGCACGTAGGCGACCTGGTCGATGCGGGAAAGGCGCTCCATCACGGCATCGCCGATGGCGCGCGACGGGATCTGGGAGTCGTATTGGGCTTCGAGGATGTCGATGACGTCCTCGATGAGCATGGCGATCTGCTCGTCGTCGATCGGCCGCTTGTGGCAGGCGGAGTTGATGGCGCGGGTCAGTTTGGCCCGGTCGAACTCCTCCCGGCGGCCGTCGCGTTTGATGACGAGCAGCCCCTCGCGCACGAGGGTTTCGGTCGTGCTGAAGCGGTAGCCGCATTCCAGGCATTCGCGACGGCGGCGGATGGTGTTGCCCTCCTTGCTGATGCGGGAGTCGATGACCTTGTCATCGATCGAGGTGCATTTCGGACAGCGCATGACGTAGAGTTTGGGATCAGTTGAGCGCCAAAAAGTTCTCCAGAATCTTCATGCCGCCCTCGGTGGCGATCGACTCGGGGTGGAACTGGACGCCCCAGATGGGCAGGGTCT
Source organism: uncultured Opitutus sp. (assembly GCA_965652375.1). GTDB lineage: Bacteria > Verrucomicrobiota > Verrucomicrobiia > Opitutales > Opitutaceae > Actomonas. Next base: position 2,898 of record CBFGUO010000051.1, on the reverse strand, counting down.
TGTGGCGGATGCCCATGATCTCGCCTTCGGTGGTCTCGGCCGTGATCTCGAGGCAGTCGGGCAGGCTGGCGCGCTCGATGAGAAGGGAGTGATAGCGGGTGGCGGCGAAGCCCTGCGGCAGGCCGGCGAAGACGTCGGTGTCGGTGTGGCGGATGGGCGAGGTCTTGCCGTGCATGAGGCGATCGGCGCGCACGATGTTGCCCCCGAAATGGTGGCCGATGGATTGGTGGCCGAGGCAGACGCCGAAGAGCGGAACCTTGCCGGCGAAAGCGGCGATCATATCCAGCGACACGCCGGCCTCGCGCGGCGAGCAGGGGCCGGGCGAAATCAACACGCGCTCCGGTTGCAGGGCGACGGCCTCCTCCGGGGTGATCTGGTCGTTGCGGAAAACGCGCTGCTCCACGCCCAATTGGCCGAAATATTGGACGAGGTTGAAGGTAAACGAGTCGTAGTTGTCGATGACGAGCAGCACGGTTCGGAAGAGTAGCCGGGCATTAGCTGGCGGATTGACACCCGGGTCAAGCGTCCGGGTAGGGTGGGGGAGCGCCATGCCCGCCCACTTCGATCTCATTGCCACCGACACAGCCACGGCCGCCCGGCGCGGGCGATTGCGCACGCGCCACGGCGTCGTGGAGACGCCGATCTTTATGCCCGTGGGCACCCAAGGGACCGTCAAAGCCCTGACTCCCGCCCATCTGCGCGAGATTGGCGCCCAGATCATCCTGGGCAACACCTACCACCTCAACCTGCGCCCCGGCAGCGAGTTGGTGCGGGACCTGGGCGGCCTCCACAAGTTCATGGGGTGGGACAAGCCGATCCTCACCGACAGCGGCGGCTTTCAAGTCTTCTCCCTGGCCAAGCTGCGCAAATTGCGCGACGACGGCATCGAGTTCCAGAGTCACCTCGACGGCGCCAAGTGCTTCCTCGGTCCGCGCGAGGTCATGGCCATCCAGACCAACCTCGGCAGCGACATCGCCATGGTGATCGACGAATGTCCGCCGTGGCCCTGCGAACGCGACGCCTGCGCCGCAGCCGTGGCGCGGAGCTTCCGCTGGGCGCAGCAGTGCCGCGATATCGCGGTGGAGTCCGGGTTTCTGGCGCAGCGCCATCACCTGTTCGGCATCGTGCAGGGTTCGACCTTCGACGACCTGCGGCGCGAAGCCGCCGAGCAGCTCGCCACTCTCGATCTGCCCGGCTATGCGGTGGGCGGCGTGAGCGTCGGCGAACCGGAACCGGAAATGCTGAAACAGGTGGGCGCCACCACCCCGCACATGCCGGCCGACAAGCCGCGTTACACGATGGGCCTCGGCACCCCGCCGCAGTTGCTCAAGATGATCGCGCTCGGCGTGGACATGTTCGACTGCGTGCTGCCCACGCGGGTCGCCCGCAATGGGCTTGTCTTCACCCCCGACGGGCCGATCAACCTGCGCAACGAGCGTTTCCGCACCGATCCGGGCCCGATTGTCGAGGGTCTGGCCAACTACACCTGCCGCAACTTTTCGCGCGCCTACCTGCGGCACCTGGTCATCGCCGAGGAGATGCTCGCGGGCACCTTGCTCACGCTGCACAACCTGCACTTCTACCTCGACCTCATGTCCCAGGCGCGCGGCCACATCGAAGCCGGCGACTACGGCCGTTGGCACCGGGCGTGGATCGAGCGTTACGAAGCCGGCGCGGCCGCGCGCTGAGGCCTCCCTAGGCCGCGTCCTGCGCCTCGACCAGGTTGCGCAGTTCCGCCTGCAGGCGATGAATCAAGGTCTCGCAGAAGGCCAGGCGATCCGCGGCCAGCGTCCAATCGCCGAGGCGGGCCGCCTTCTCGACACTGATGAGGGCCGAACGCACCGATCGCGCTCCGAGGTTGGCACAACTGCCCGCCAGCGAATGCGCCAGGTGGGCGGCCTCGTCGGCGGATCGGCGTCGCAATAAAAGTTGCAGCGACTCGAAGCGGGTTGGCGTGCACTCCAAAAAGTCGTGGGCGAGATCCAGCACCACCGTGGCGTGGCGTTGACCCGGGAGATCCCGATAGTCCTCCAGCACTTGAGGGTCGATCAGACGATCGGAGGGCGGCGCGGCTTTTTCCGCGGTGGCCGGGCGCAGGACCCCCTGGCGCCGCAGCGCCGCCCGCAGTTCATCGGAGCGGATCGGCTTGGGCACGTGCTCGTTCATCCCAGCGGCGAGGCAGCGTTCCCGGTCGCTGACCATGGCGTAGGCGGTGAGCGCGATGATGGGAATTTTCGGGTCGACTCCCGGCATCCGCCCCTCGCGGATCCGTCGGGTGGCCGTGTAGCCGTCGACGCCGGGCATTTGGCAGTCCATCAGCACAGCGTCGAAGGCGCGGCTTCCGATCAGATCGAGTGCCTCCTGACCATCGTTCGCGACCGTGCAGGTCACGTTCATTTTCTGCAGCAGCAGGGTCGCGACGAGTTGATTGGTGGGATTGTCTTCCACCAGCAGCACGTGGGCGGCTGGCGCGGAAGGGGCGCCGGTAGCGGCCGGTGCGGAGGGATCGGAGCTCATGAGACGGGCAAAGGCCGTCGGGACTCGTGAAGGCCCGCCGGATGCGTGGAGGTGGTTCAAGTGTTGATTCGATTATCGGGTCACCGTGGGGCCGGGTTGAGCAAAACGGTGGACGAATTATGGCGCATCCCGGGCCGCGCTCGTGCTCGACACCCGCCGGTTCGCGTTCTCGACTGCGGCCATGCGCATTCTCGTGACCGGCGGTGCCGGATTTCTGGGCTCCCATCTCTGCGATCGCCTCCTGGCGGATGGCCACGAGGTCATCTGCCTCGACAACTTTTTCACCGGGCGGAAGGCCAACATCGCCCACCTGTTGGGCAATCCCGACTTCGAGCTGGTGCGCCACGACGTGATCGATCCCTTCAAGTTCGAGGTCGACCA
>CBFGUO010000050.1:0-37500 GCA_965652375.1 uncultured Opitutus sp. | reverse complement strand
ATTTCTCCCGATCTGTTCCTACTGCAAGAAGGTCCGCGAAGACTCCAACTACTGGACCCAAATCGAGAGCTACATCAACACCCGCACGGGAACCGACTTCAGCCATTCGGTTTGTCCCGATTGCTATAAGTCGGTCGTGCTGCCCGAGTTGGAGAAACTAAAGGCCGAGGCCGCCCGGGCCCGGCAGGAGGAGGCCGAACAAGCAGCCGCGGCCGCGGAGGCCGCCGGTACCCGCGATGCCGGGTCGGTCAACGGCTCCGGCGCGGGCGGGGCCAGGACCGCTTCCTGATTCATGGACGACTCCCGGCTGGAACGGCTCGAAGAACGAATTGCCTGGCTCGAAAGGCACGTGGTTGAGCAGGACAAGGTCGTGCATCAGCAGGCCGAGCTCCTGCAAAAACTGCGCGACGAGCTGCTGATGGTGCGGGAGCGCTTGGTCAGCCGGGAAGCGCCGCTCGACCCCAACGAGCGTCCACCGCACTACTGAGTTGCCGGCTCCGGCAGACTGCCTGCTTTCACCAATACCATCTTGGCGGGGTCGAGGTGCCGGCGAATGGCTGCATTCACCTCGGCGAACTCCAGTGCCTGCACGCGCTCCGCAAAATCATCGATGCGGGCGAGCGGTTCGCCGCGATGAGCGGTGCGAAGAAGTGCGCCCGCCAATCCGCCCGTGGTCGCCAGCTGCAGCTTATAGATTCCCACGAGATTGGTCTTTCGGGCGGCGAGCTCCTCGGCGGTGATGCCTTCAGTCGCCCAGGAGAGCAGCTCGCGGCGAGTCGAGGCGATCCCGCGTTCGAGCAGAGAAGGCGCAAAGGTTCCGCTGATCGACCAGTCGCCGTCACGAAACGTGTCATTTTCGATGGCGGCCCCGATGCCGTAGGTCAGGCCTTCGGTATCTCGTATAGTCGCCAGCAGGCGTCCAGTGAATCCCTGGCCGAAAACCGCGGTTCCAACTTCGAGGGCGAGGGCGTCGGGATCGGTCGCAGTCAGCCCCGTGCGTTGGCCCCAGACCACGCTGACGCTGGTTTTGTCCGGCATCTCGACCTGGATCACCGGTTCGGGGGGAGGGGCCGGAGAGCCCTCGGGGTTTGGTTCGTCTCTCTCGGCGCGTCCGCCCGACCAACCGGCCAACGCGGTGTTCAGCAATGCGAAGACTTCGTCGGGTGCGAGGTCTCCGACGAAGGCAAACACCATGCCTCGCGGGCCGTAGTGTTGCTCGTGAAACTGACGAACTTCGGCTACGCTCGCGCGCTCCGTGGCGGAGATGAAATCGCGAAGGGGCGTCTGATAATTCGGATGATCCGGTGGATAGATGGCGTTGTTGAAGGTTTCCTCGGCGATATAGTCCGTGTCCTCCATCGCCCGGCGAAGTCCGCCGATGAGGCGTGCCTTGACACTGCCGAGCTGGTCCTCGCCGAAGGCCGGCTCGCGCAGCTGCTCGGCCAGGAGGTTGATCAGGAGCGGCAGATCTTTGCGCAGGCAACGCCCGGAGATGTGCAGGTAATCGTTGCGTACGGCGAAATCGAGTTGAGCGCCGACCGACTCCAGCGCGGCGGCGATTTCGAAGCGGTCGCGTCGGGTCGTGCCTTCGTCGAGCATTTCCCCCACCAGGGTTGCGATGGCGGGGTTTCTGCCGGACCGGCGGGCCAGAGCGTCGCCCGCCGGCAGGCTGGCGCGCAACGTGACGATGTCGCGCGCGCCGGTTGGCAGCGCGAGCACCCGGGCTTCATGGATGGTCCGATCCGCCACCCGCGCGGCGATCTGACCTGGCAGTTCGACGGCGACGAGTAGGAACGTAATGGATACGGAAAAGACGGTGAAAAGGTGACGGCTGCGCATGGCGGGTGACGCTGGGTTTGGAGTGATCAATCCACCGGCTCGGGAACAAACCAGCCGGTCGTGCTACGCTCAGGCACGAAGTAGGCCCGGGCCACGCGTTGGATGTCGGCGGAGGTGACGGAGCGGATCCGCTCATCGAGGTGGTAGTAGGCGCTCCAATCGCCGACGGCGATATGCTCATTGAGCACCCCGGCGATCGCGAACGATCCGTCGCGGGCGAAGGCGGAGGCGGCCAGCATTTGGTTGACGGCGGTCGCAACCTCCGCGTCGGTGACGCCTTCCTGTTGGATCCGTTGGATCTCCGCCAACGCGATGTCCTCGGCGGTTTGATGCTCCACGGCGGGCGCGAGCGGAATGAGGAGATGATGCAGGGTCATGTCCCGGTTGTAGAGCGGCTCCGCTTCCACGCCGACGGAGATGCCCGGATCGGTGAGCGCACGGTAGAGTCGGCTGGTCTTGCCGGAGGCGAGAATCCGGCTGAACACCACGACGGCCGGATAATCCTCGTCGAGACCGGGGGGAATCTTGTGCGCGATGTCGATCACGCCCAATTGGCCGGCTCGTCGCACGACGAGCCGCCGCGGGCCGTCCTGTTCCGGCTCCTCGGTGTAGAGGCGGGGAATCGGGTGAGGGGAGGGGGGGATTTTGCCGAAGTGGGTTCGGATCAAGTCCAGGGCTTCGTCGGGATCGAAGTCGCCCAGCACCGATACGGTGGCATTGTTGGGCCAGTAAAAGGTGTCGTAGAAGTTGCGCAGTTTTTCGATCGGCACGTTTTCGATATCACTGCGCCAACCGATGGTCGGGTGGTGGTAGGGGTGAGCGACGAACGCCGTCATGCCCACTTGATCCAGCAGGACCGAGAACGGGCTGTTTTCGCTGCGTTCGAACTCGTTGCGCACGACCGTCATCTCCGGCTGGCGGTCTTCCTCACGCAGGAGAAGACCCCGCACTCGATCGGCCTCCAAGGCGACGATCGTTGGAAGGTGATCACTGGGCGAGTTGACGTAATAGTTGGTCCGGTCGAACCAGGTCGTGGCATTGTTGATGGCGCCGAGTGGATCGAGCGTCTGGTCATAGCCGTTGCCCCGGGCCTGGTTGTAGTTCTCCGACCCCTTGAACATCAGGTGCTCGAGAAGATGCGTTGCCCCGGTCGTTCCCGTGACCTCGTTGCGCGAACCCACCAGATAGGTCACCATGAAAGTGACGACGGGCGCAGTGTGTTCGGGCATCAGCAGAACCGTCAGGTCGTTCGACTCCAGGCGGTATTCGGAGATCTCCTCTACCGTGCGCACGTGACGGTAGCCGGGCGCTGCGATCGGAGTGGCTCCAAGCGGGAAACCGGCGCCGCCGATCGCCATCAGGGCGAGGCCGGTTCGAAGGCGGGATCGTGTCATGTCGCACAGGTGGCCCAAATCTTCGCCGGGCGCGAGGGGGATTTGGCGAAAGATCCGCGCGCCGACGCCGGTGGTCCACGCCGACGCCGCCGCTTCCCCCGGACGCCGCCGGAGCCGAAAATGTAACATTACTCTGCTTGGATTATGTGACGTTGAAGTTACGGTGTAACCATCACGTAACAATCAACCCCTGAGCCAACCATGAACCTCAAAATGCTTCTCTCTCTCGCCGCCGGTTTCTCCGCCGCGGCCACTCTCTGCAGTGCCGAAGACGTCACTGCGAGTACCGGTGGAGTCGCCAAGGTCGCCCACATCGCGGGCATGGACAAGGCTCCGATCATCAAGACCCAGACCGCTCCGGTCTACCCGAGCTACCTGCGCGAGCGCGGTATCCAAGGAATCGCCACGGTCGAGTTGTTGGTCGATTCCACGGGACGGGTCATCGAGGCCAAGGCCGTGCGGGCCACGGTTCCGGAGTTCGGGGCGCAAGCGGTCGCGGCCGCGAAGCAATGGACTTTTGTTCCGGCCGAAGCGGACGGACAGAAAATCTCCGCCCGCATCCAAGTGCCGTTTGAGTTCGTCATGCCGCAGGTCGCCGCGCTGGAACGCTGACGGTTCCTCCGGCCGGCAGCACCGACCTCGCTGCGCAGCCGCCGTTCCGCGGAGATTCGGCACTTATCCCTCCTCTCCACCCGCCGTGGCCCCGTCGCCCGGCGGGTTCGGTTTATCGGGTTTATACAGATTCCTGCGATGTGGCGTTGAGTAGTATTGCGGATTGTTCCCGCGCTTGAGTTGCGCGGTTGCGTTCTATTGCATGAACCGCTGCCGGCGTCCCGCGGCGTTCCTCCCGTTGCTTTGCATGTCCGAACCCACTCAAAATCTCGACGACCTTTGGGAACTCAGTGAGCTCGAGCAGCGCATCGCCGCCCGGCCGATTCCGGAGGACATGGAACGACTGGCCGCGAAATACGATTTGCTCGGTTGGTCAAAGGAAGCGGCAAAGTTGCGGCAACGTGCCATCGAGGCGCGGGAAAACCCCAACCATCGCGAAGCTGTCCGCCTGGTGGGCCCCTTCACGCCGGTCGTGTTGTTGGAGATCCTCCGAGTGCTGCACCTCACCCGGAAAACCGGTGAGCTCCTGCTCGAATCGTCCTCGGGGGTGACGGCGGCGGTGACCCTCACCGATGGCATGCTGGTGGATGCGCAGGCGGAGGAGGTGCAACCCGGCGTGGCGGCCCTTCGTCAGGCCCTCTCGCTCTCGGGCGGGCGTTACCAGTTCCTCCCCGGTCGCATGCGCATCGCGTTCCAGACCCTGCCGGGCGACACCGCTGCACTGCTGCTGCAGCTTTCCGACGAAATCTGCGGCGTCTGAACGCGTTCCCTGCTTTCCTCGCCATGGCCAAGATTCTGGTAGTTGAAGACGATCGGGCGACGGGCCAACTGATGCTGACGCTGGCCGAGAGCATGGGGCACAACGCTGCGTTGGCCAGTGATGGAGAGTCAGCGCTTACCTTGGTGCGCGCCAACCAGCCGGACATGATCATTTCCGACGTGCTCATGGAGCCCATGGATGGACTCCGGCTGCTCGAGATCGTGCGCAAGGACTTCCCGCAGATCGCGGTGGTTCTTTTCTCAGCATCACGCGATCCGGAAGTTCAGATGCGGGCGCTGCGTCTCGGCTCGGTGCAGTTTCTCGCCAAACCGCTGCGAATCGAGCAGCTCAAGAAAGTCTTTGAAAAAACCCTGGCCGATCAGGCTTCCGCCAAGGCCGACGCTCCCGCGGCAGGCGCTGCCGTGAAAACTCCGTTGCGCGAGATTACCGTGGAAGGACTCGAAGAGGCGCTGCGTCCGTTCCTGCCCGGGCCGCGCCTGCGGGACCTGCGCTTCCGCCTGGCTCGTCTGGCCAAGGTGCGCAACCGGGTGCTCGTGGAGGCCGCCGAAGGCGTCTTCAACGCCGACATGCTCGCCTTGCTCCACCGGCATTCGCATCGCGCGGCCGGCCCGCTCAAGGTCATCAACTTCAATTCCGCGGATATCGACGACTTGCTCATGCAATGGAGCCAGAATCCGCACGCTTGGCTGCAGGCCTTTTCCGGCGGCACGCTCGTGTTGCTGCGCGTCGAGCACTTGCCACTACATGCTCAGAGCATGTTGGCGGACCTCGTTCGCCTCGTCCAGGACGTCCGTATCATCGCCACCACCCAGCGGGATCCGGATCAGCTTCTGGCGGAAGGAAAGCTCAACGAAGGACTCTATTTCCGCCTCTCGCTCTTCTCGATGCGCATCCCTCCAGTCACCGATCTGGGCAGCGACGTGGCGGAGATTTTTCTCGATGCAGTGAGCCTGAGTTCGAGCTACCACGGGGAGGGACGGCCGGAATACGAAGGCGCGGCCCGCGAGGCGCTCGCGGCCTACAGCTGGCCGCGCAATTACACCGAGCTGCACCAGGTCGCCGACTATGTCGCCACCCGACTCCAGTCGCCACACATCACCCTCGCCGTTCTGCCCGAGTCGGTGGCGGCCGCCCGTTGGCCCAGCCTGGCGGCGCACATCGAGCGGGTGGCAATCAATCACGTCGAACGGGTCGTTCGCACAACCAGGGACATAGCCCGCGCGGCGACGGTCCTCGGCGTTCCGGAGCAACAGCTTCGGGCCTACCTCGATAACCAGCCCAACGATCTGCTCGGTCACATCGGCCCGGCCTCATCGGGCCCCCGCAGCGGCCGGTCGGTTGCCGGTCACGAACGCATTCTCATCATTTCGCCCGACGACCTGTGGCGGACCTCGGCTGTCGCAATGGTAACGCGCACGGATCGTACGGTGGTGAGCGCGCCCGATGGTTTGGCCGCCGTGTCTGCGATACTCTGCTCGCCCGAACCTTTTCACCATGCTTTGGTTGCTCCTCCCTTGGACCTCTTTTCGCCCGGCGAGGTCGGACAGCAGATTCGCCGGATCAGCCCGACCACGACGCTGGGTCTGCTGGAGGCGTTTCCGGAGCTCGAGGACTGCGAGCCCTTCCACGAAGTCTACGACCGCCCCGACGACGCAGACCGGCTTGAGCGTCTGCTGGGCTTGATGCGAGAATACCGCGAAAGTCACCGCGGCCATTGAGCGCGCCTCCTGTCCCCGGCTGCCGGCCCGCCCCGCACTCCGGCGTTGTGCCCGCCGGTGGCATGCCTTCCCTTCGAACCCATCATGGCCACGACTCCCATCGAATTCTTCAACCGCTACACCGGTCGCATCGAACGCGAGCAAGTGTATGGCGAAAAGTGGCTCCGCTGGGCTTACGAGTCGGGCCTGGGGCGCGCGACCACCGCCCTGCTTTTGCGCCGGAAGCTTTTCTCCTGGTACTACGGCTACCGGATGAACCGCGCCTACAGCGGCAACAAGGTGCTGCCTTTTGTCGTCGACTACGAATTGGATGCCGACGAGTTCGGCAAGCAGGCTTGGGAATACAGTACCTTCAACGAGTTCTTCGCCCGCACGCTGAAACCCGGTGCCCGTCCGATCGCCGAGGGAGCCGACGTGGCCGTGCTCCCGGCCGATGGCCGCCACCTGGCCTTTGCCGATGTCGATCAAGCGGACGGCTTCTACCTCAAAGGCTCGAAGTTTACCCTCACGGAGTTGTTCCGCGATGCCGATGCGGCGGCCCCCTTCGCCGGCGGCTCGATGCTGATTTCGCGGCTGTGTCCGGTCGACTATCACCGCTTTCACTTTCCGGTGGAAGGGGTGCCCTCCGCGGCGCGGCTCATCGAGGGCTGGCTTTACTCGGTCAACCCTATCGCGCTGCGCCGCAATGTCGGTTACCTGGTCGAGAACAAGCGCATGGTCACCCTCATCGATTCACCGCAGTTCGGCTCGGTCGCCATGTTCGAAATCGGCGCGACCTGCGTCGGCACGATCAGGCAGCTCTTCGTCGAGGGACGCACAAACGCGAAGGGCGAGGAGAAGGGACTGTTCAAGTTCGGCGGCTCCTGTGTGGTCACGCTGTTTCAGCCGGGCCGCATCACCTTTGCCGAGGATCTCCTCACGCACGGTCGCGAGCAGCGTGAAGTCTATGCCCGCATGGGAGACGTGCTCGGTCGCGCCACCCGCTGAATCTGACTGGACGTCACTCCGCACGGTGGCCGGGCGAGGCGCGGCGATATGGGCTGCGACGACCCCGATCATGATCCCCAACCGTCCCCGCCCCGGCATTGTCGGGTGGCTCGCTGGACTTGCTTGCGCCGCGACCCTTTCGCTGGCCCAGTCCGATCCGCTCGTCGCCCTCGAACGCAGCTTCTTCAATCCACCCGACGCGGCGAAACCCCGCACCTGGTGGCACTGGACCGCCGGCAACGTGACCCACGACGGCATCACCAAGGATCTCGAATGGATGAAGCGGGTTGGCCTCGGGGGCTTTCAACTGGCAGATGTCGCCTTTGGCCGCGGCCAATCGGTCGAGCCAGCGAAGCTTCGGGTGTTTCCCTGGAGATTCCGGAGGACACCCTGCTCAACAAGAGCAAGGTCGACATCCCGATGGGCGAGTTCTGGGTGCGCGACCTGCACCCACGGCTCATGTATCTGCAGGATGTGCGCGGCGCGGCCTCGGCGGCCCACATTTACGGCCAGCCCATCGTGGCGGCTGAAGCCTTCACCGGCGGAGGCTTTGAGTCACCGGCGACGCTCAAGCAGGTGGCCGACTACTGGTTTTCGCACGACATCAACCGCCTCGTGTTTCACACTTCCGCGCACCAGCCCACCGATGAGCCGCCGGGCAACACCATGGTCGGCACCCACTTCCATCGCAATATCACCTGGGCGGAAGAGGCGCGACCGCTGGTGACCTACCTGTCGCGCGTGTCCCATCTCCTGCAGCAGGGAAAGCCTGTCGCCGATATCGCCTACCTGCTGGCCGAAGGCGCTCCATCCACGCCGACGATCTGGGGCTCCGGCACGCAACCGGAAGCGCCGGAAGGCTTCGACTACGATTTTATCAACACCGATGTGCTGCTGCATCGGCTCCAGGTCGACGAGGCCGGTCGGCTCTTCCTTCCTGACGGACCAGTCTGGAGCGTGCTGGTCCTGCCGGAGACAAACGCGATGCGGCCGGAAGTGGCGGCGCGCATCGGTGAACTCGTGAAGGACGGCGCCACCGTAATGGGACCGAAGCCGCTCGTCTCGCCCAGCCTCCAGGGCCACCCCGGGGCCGATCTCGAGTTGGCCGCCATCGCGAATGTGGTATGGGGCGACCTCGACGGAGCCAGTCGCACCATTCACCACCACGGGAAAGGGCGGGTCATCTGGGGCCGGAGCCTGTCGCAGGCGCTCGATTCGCTGGCGCTGTACCCGGACGTCGACTACGCCGGTGGCCTCGACGCGGAGGTGGTCTGGAAACATCGCGACCTGGAGGGCGCGCACATCTACTACGTGGCCAATGTCACGGACCGGGAGGAAGAGGTCGAAGCTCGTTTCCGCGTCGCCGGCCGCGACGTCGAGCTCTGGCATCCGGACGATGGGCGGATCGAGCACGCGCCCTATCGAACGCAGGATGGACGGACCGTGGTGCCGCTGCGGCTGGCACCGCGGGAGTCGGTTTTTGTGGTGTTTCGTCGAACGGCCATGCCTGGCGGGCGCGCGATCACGGTGGCGCCAGAGGAAGTCGTGGGCCGCCTCGACGGTGAATGGACAATCGATTTTCCCGCGGGCGGCCGGGCGCCGGCACAGATCACCCTGCCTCGGTTGACCTCATGGACCGAACACCCGGAGCCCGGCGTGCGTTGGTTCTCCGGCACGGCGACGTATCGGACACGGGTCATCGTGCCGAACACCTGGCTGCCTGCCGATCGGGCCACGATACTCGACTTGGGACGGGTGGCGGATATCGCGGAAGTGTCCGTCAATGGTCAGTCACTCGGGCTCGTGTGGAAGGCGCCCTTCGCCGTTGATGTCTCAGGCGTACTCCGACCGGGTGAAAACGAGATCGAAATTCGCGTCACCAACGGATGGACCAATCGGCTCATCGGCGACCAGGCGTTGCCCGATGAGCAAAAGATACTCGGCACCTCCGGCGTTTCGCCCGGAGGAATCGGTGTGGGTCGCATGACTGAACCCCTCGAAGCCGGACTGCTCGGGCCGATCACCGTGCGCACCCGGGCCGTCAACCGGATTGCCGATACCGTTGATGGTCGGGTCGCGGAGATTCCGGCCAACTACACCGAAGCGGCGGTCGAACCGTTTGTTTTGCCCGACCCGCTGCGGATGAATGATGGGCGACCGGTCGCTGATGTGCAGGCTTGGACGGCCGAACGCCGGCCGGAGTTGTTGCGCCTGTTTGCGGAGAATCAATTCGGCCGCCTGCCGGCTGGGCCTGTTACCCTGAGCGTCGACGTGGTCGAAGCCGGCGCACCGGCCTTCGACGGGAAAGCAACCCGCCGGCAGGTGACCCTGTGGTTCAACCCTACGCGCACTGGGCGTAAGGTCGAACTGCTGCTTTACACGCCGGCCGCGGCGAAGGCGCCGGTGCCGACGCTGCTGCAGTTGAGCTTTACGGCCAACAACCTCGCGGTCGACGATCCGAGAGTAAAAGTGGGCGAGGTGTGGGATCGGTCGGCCCAGCGGCGAGTCCCCGCCGATTCCGGGCGGCGCTTCGGCACCCTCGATGTCGCGCGTTGGACCGAAGCCGGTTTCGGGGTGGCGACGGTCAACTACACGGACATCGATCCCGACGTTCCCGGGGCAATCGAGTCGGGCGTGCGGGCGTCTTTTCTGTCGCCCGGTCAAACCGGACCGGCCGGCGACGAATGGGGCACCATATCGGCCTGGTCGTGGGGACTCAGCCGCGTGCTGGACTATTTCGAGCAGGAGCCGGCCGTGGATGCTTCGCGCGTGGCCTTGTTCGGTGTGTCGCGGCTGGGTAAAACGGTGCTTTGGACCGGGGCGCGGGATCCGCGGTTTGCGGCGGTGATTGCCAGTGTCTCGGGTGAAGGAGGCGCGGCGCTGAGCCGGCGAGACTACGGTGAAACGATTGCGCATCTGACGGCGCCTTCGCGTTACCCGTATCAGTTTGCCGGCAACTACGCGAAGTGGGCGGCCGATCCGCGGACGTCGCCGGTTGACGGCCATCTGCTCGTGGCGCTGATGGCACCGCGTCCGCTTTTGCTGCAGACAGGTGACACCGACCGATGGTCCGATCCCAAGGGGGAGTGGCAGGCGCTGTTGGCAGCTCGACCGGTTTACGAAATGTGGGGTGAATGCGGGCCGGCGACCGACCAGTTTCCGGCCACCGGTGTAGTGGTGGGTGATGCGCTGGCCTACACCATGCACGCCGGCTGCCACGGCGTGATGCCGGCAGACTGGGACGTCTTTGAGAAGTTCCTGACGCGGCACTTGAAGCCGGAGCGATAAGTTCAGGCTTTCCCTGGCGACGGCCCGGCTCACATGCTCGGCGGCTCACTCGCTGCTCGGGTGGTGGAATGGTAGACACGAGGGTCTTAGAAGCCCTTGCCGACGAGGCGTGCTGGTTCGAGTCCAGTCCCGAGCACCGGAGATTACTCCGGAGGAAGTGCTTTTTAGAGGCGGATTTTTAGGAATTGTCCGCGCTTGGGCAGGGACGGGCGTGGGACCATTCCACCGAAGAATGAGGAACGTTGTAGCCCGAGGTCCAAGAATACTCTTTTCGATTTGGGTTCTCGCAGGAGCTTCATCAATGACTCCGTGCAACCGACAACGATTCGGTCGGTGATAGCGATTCCGGCGCGGCAGGCGCCACAAACCAAAAGCAATGGTATGTTACGATCTCCCGCAGTCGCCGCCAAGCAAAGGTCTTCACCAGCGACCTGCCAATCTCAGAGAATCCATCCAACGCGACGGCGATCGCGATTTCGCTCTGCAAGAGCGACCGATCAGCGTCCAACCGAAGCAGGCACCCGCAGTGATGCCAACAATCGCCAAGGAAGAGGACTTCGATGCGATGCAGGCATCACGCAAACGGCTTCGGCGATTCAAGCGCCATCAGTCTGTCCGTAACCACATTGCGCGTCAGCAGTTCACGAAGCGAAAACCGAGGCTGGGACCCTAACTAAAGAACTGTTGATCGTAGCGACTACGGCGGGAAACGATCTTAGGCGCGTTCATGTCAGTAAAAAGGAGATATCGCGAACGAGTTGTGATGTGATGGCCTGATCGGGTCGAAACGAACTTGCGAGCAAGTAGCTGTCAGATTTGGATCGCGTATGCCGAAACGGTCAGTCTCCGCCACTTCTCCAGTATTAGCCAAAGCTGAGTTCGAACTACTCGCTGAGTTTCGTTTTACTTTGCGGCGTTTTCTCGGCTTCAGCGAAGCCGCCGCCAAGAGGCATGGCGTGAGCCCGCAACAATATCAGGCTTTGCTTGCGATCGAAGGGTTCCCAGGTCGCGACTGGGTGACGGTGAGCGAATTGGCCGAGCAATTGCGCATCGCGCACCACAGCGCCGTTGGTCTGGTCAATCGCATGGAAGGGCTGAAGTTGGTGAAACGCTCGGTCTCGACCGAAGACCGGCGGCGGGTCGAGGTTTCACTTCAGCCAGCCGGACGGGTGGTGCTGGGAAAACTGTATCGGGTGCACCGTGAGGAATTACGGACGGTGGGCCCAAAGTTGATCGCGTTGCTACAGGAGGCTTCGCTGCCGGAGTAGAGCCCTTCTTCCCTAGTTTCTGAGTTCACCCAAGAACGTGGAGATCCACGGGAGAGTAGCATCGTCGTTCCCTCGTAGTGGTGAGAAGAGCCGACTCGCATGGAAATGTCGTAACACGATAAAAATGACTGGATTTTGGTCGTGAAATCGGGTTCATCGGCCGGCTCATTTTATGTCTTCCAGTTTCAGAAAGTCACAGATCCTGCTAGCTACAGTAGGAGCGATCATTGCGGTGTCTGCCTTATCATTTGTCGCAGCCACGACTGAGGCATTGCTACTGCTCGGTTCGTTTGGTGCTTCGACGCTGTTGCTGTTTGCCCTTCCGGAGGCACCCTTGTCGCAACCCCGTTCTGTGGTAGGCGGTCACCTGATCGCTTCGCTGATCGCGTTGTGCTGTCTAGCTGCGTTTGGGCCGCAATGGTGGGCGGTGGGCGTGGCGACAGGATTGGGCGTCGGCCTGATGATGGTTACCCGCACGGTGCACCCTCCGGCCGGATCCAATGCGATCATTGTGTTTTTGGCCAGGCCCGGTTGGGATGTGTTGCTGTTCTCGACCGTGTTTGGAACCCTCGTGTTGATTGTGATTGCTATTGTGTATCATCGCCTCACCCGTCGGCATAAATATCCTCAATATTGGCGCGCGGCGGCGGTGTGAGGCGACGAAAGTTTCAGAACGCGACCGAAGAAAGCGATCCAAGCGGCCTGGCCTTAGTTGTTTGATCGATCGCTAATTAGCGCCCGTCAGGGATCTCTGGGATGTGGTTCGCTGACACTGAGATCGGATCGCCGATCTAAATTGGTGTCATTTGAATCGACTGATGGTGACTGTATCCACCTCAACGTGGTGTGACGAGGGCCGTCGTATTCGGCGACGTCACGGCCGTGTTTGCCGGCGGAGTCCAGTTACGGAGCAACTGTGGCCCCATGTCGCCCTGCTTAATCATGTCTGGTGGGTGGTTGAACACGTGGTGCAGATGCCGTGACTGGATTGGCGGGGAGTAAATGATGGTCGAGCGCTGGCCAGCGTAGAGGGGCGACGAAGCGCCAGTTTTCATCCCCAGTTTGGTTCCGCGAATGGCGTTCTCAATGGGTGAAGGTGGGTGTTCAGACGAGTGCGGCCGTGTTTGCAGTGGGCGTGCAGGGTATCCCATGAGTCGACGTCGACTGCTCGCGAAGGGCCGGCGTCGGGTGCAAATTTTCGCGTCGCCGAAAGGCCTAGCCATTCTGCAAAAATTATATCTGGTCCACAGGGAGGAATTGCAGACGGTCGGAGCTCAGATTATTGGGCTACTAAAACGTGCGGTTCGAACGGCAAACCGTGAAGTTGGTTCATGAAATTTCGGTGCGCCAATCGCTCAGGTCATCGCTGCCTTCTGGTAGCGACTCGCAAAGCCATGAGGACAAGTATCGCTCGCTACACGACGGCACGATGGTTACGATGCGCTTCCCAGAGTTTGCCGGTCGCCGTGCGAGTTGAATCGCGGCCCAAACAGCCGCTCCAGAGGAAATGCCGATTGGTATGCCGTCGAGACGGTTTACCTCGAGGCTTATTGGACCGGAATCCTCCTCCCGCACTTTGATAACCTCATCGTAGATTGCGCAGTTGAGAACACCGGGGACAAATCCGGCCCCCAGTCCCTGCAGACGATGTGGTCCGGGGCGTTCGCCGGAAAGAACTGCGGAGGTGGAGGGTTCCACGGCGACAATCTGAATGGATGGATTTCGTGGTTTCAAAATTTCGCCGATTCCAGTGATCGTTCCCCCGGTTCCGATGCCGGCGACCACGACGTCAACCTGGCCATCCGTGTCACGCCATATTTCCTCCGCAGTTGTGGTGCGATGGATCGCGGGATTCGCTGGATTTTCGAATTGGGAAGGCACGAAGCTATCCGGCAGTTGCGAGGCTATCGCTCGGGCTTTTTCGATGGCACCCTTCATGCCCGCCGGTCCAGGAGTGAGGATCAGACGAGCCCCGAGAAGTTTCAGCATGCGGCGTCGTTCGAGCGTCATGGTTTCCGGCATTACCAGAACAAGGCGCAACCCCTTGGCGGCAGCGACGAAGGCCAAGGCGATACCGGTGTTTCCACTGGTGGCTTCCACGATAATCGTTTCGCTGGTGACTTTTCCGTCAGCGATGGCCCGTTCAATCATGGCCAGGCCAATTCGATCTTTCACGCTCGAGAGGGGGTTGAAAAATTCCAGTTTAAGTAGGATTTCCGCAGCAGCGTGATACTTCTCGGCGGTGCGGTTGAGGCGAACCAGTGGAGTATTTCCAATCGTTCCGGTGATGTCAGAATAGATCCTGCTCATAAAATTTGGTGGATTCGGATTCAATGGTCAGCCAGCGCCTGACCGAGGTCGGCTTTGATCTCGCCGAGATCTTCAATTCCAATTGAAAGGCGTATCAAAGAATCGGATATGCCAGCCCGTTCTCGGTCAGCATCACCCATGCCTCGGTGGCTCGACATGGCCGGTCGGGTTGCCAGGCTTTCCATGCCGCCGAGGCTGACTGCGTGGATGATCAAGCGAAGGCGATCGATAAACCTTTCCGCCGCGGCGCGGCCTCCTTTGAGCTCAAAAGAGAGCACGGCTCCGCCGTGTTTCATCTGGCGCCGCCCCAGAGCAGCCTGGGGGTGATCCGGTAGACCAGCGTAGTGGACTCGCGAGACTTCTGGTCGATCACGCAGCCAGGCCGCGATCGCGGCTCCGTTGTGATTGTGGGCTGCCATGCGAAGGGCGAAGGTGCGAAGTCCGCGCAGCACGAGCCAAGCATCGAACGCATTGACGGTGCCGCCGAGATTTTTGTGAATTCGCCGAGCGTTTGGGGTCAGCGGCTGACGACTAATCAAAGCCCCGCCGATCATGTCGGAGTGTCCGTTGAGATACTTCGTTGTGGAGTGAATGATCCAGTCGACATCCGCGAGGAAGGGACTCTGGTTGAACGGTGTGGCAATGGTGTTGTCCACGATGACTGGCGCGTCGTTCTGATGCGCCGCTTCAACCGTGGCTTTCAGGTCGATGAGCCTCATGAGCGGGTTGGACGGGGATTCGAGCAGGACCGCTCCCGCGTCTCTCAGCGCCTCAGACCATGCGGTGGGATCTTGTGCGTCGATGAATTGAACTGGAACGTGGAGAACGGAGGAGAGGATTTGAAGCAGTTCAAAACTCCCACCGTAGATGTCGGGATGCGTGACCAACGGGCCGTTGCGGCCATCCATGGCGATAGCTACCGCACACAAAACGGCGGCATTGCCGGAAGAGGTAACAAGCGCGCCCGCTCCGTCTTCCAAATCCGCGAGCGCGACGGCCAAGGCTTCTACGGTGGGATTGCCAAATCGGGAGTAGGCATATCCGGGTCGCGCACCAGCGAAGATCGCCTCCGCCTGCTCCGAGTCGCCCAAATGAAAGATGGTGCTCTGGGCAATGGAGGGGACAAAGGGGGCGTTCTCGGGCTCAGGTTCGCGGCGCAAACGGCCTGCGTGGGCGCAGAGGGTCTCCAGCGTGGGGCGAGGGGGAAGAGGGGGACGGTGAGGCATTTAGACTATGGTGGATGCAGAAAGCTGGTCGGTATGGGATTAAATATCGTAACGCGATATAAAAATAGCCACAGAGAATCTCTTTGTGGCGCGAGTGCGAACGCCCTGTTTGGAAATCTTCGTGGACGGCAACGACCAACCTAGAGCGGTTGGTTTGGTCCGGCCTCGGCTTTGGGGATGAATGAAACGGGGCGAGAATCTCCTCCTTCGAATATGCGAAGTAGCGTGATCAATTTTCGGGCGGCGGTGAATTCCCGGTCTCCGTGCTCAGACTACGACAGATCCGTTTCCCGGATCGAATCGGATCGAGTGGCGAGTAGATGCGCATATGATGGATGCCGACGGATGAAACCATCGGCGTAGTCACATTCAGCGACTATCCGAAAATCCTCGGCCGCTGCCCAAGTGAGCGCGGATTTCACCAACTGGGCGGCGAAGCCGCGTCCTCGCCAAACGCCTGGCACGAAGGTGTGGATGATCGTCACGACTGACCCGTCCAGACGATACCGAAGTTCGGCGAAACCATCGTTTTCAGTCAGAACAAAGCGAGTGTGATCAGGTTCATGGACAACGGAGGGCACGTGGAGTGAAAGGTTGAGAAGCATTCGATGAGGGGAAAATGGGCGAGTGGCGTCGACGCAGGTTTGAGGCCGGTCGACGCCATCGCATCGCGGACTATGAACTCAAAGCTGAGGCCGCCGACACGGGTGGTTGGACATCCATGAGTTTGAGTCTTCGTAAGCCGCCCGGCATCTGCCACGTGATTTCGTCTCCTTTTGAAAAACCGATCACAGCTGTGCCAAGCGGTGCAAAGACGGATATTTCGCCCTTTGCGATGTCGGCCTTTTCAGGCCAAGAGAGGGTGAATGTGTCGACTTCTCCGCTGTCCAAATCCTTGACGATAAATTTCGAACCAAGTTGGACGGTGGACGAAGAGACCAGGGCAGGCGGTAAGAGGATTGCGCGAGAGAGCTCCTCGTGCAGGCGCTGCAAATTGAACCTCTTGCGAGAATGGGTGGAAAGCAACTGGCCCAGCTTCCAGGACAGTGCAGTGTGATCGCGTGTGGATAGAGTGATGGGTTGATTGGAAATCATCGGAAACAAGCTCCGTTTTTTTGGGTTGAAATCATACGGGAGGAGGCCGCGACCGGTTCGCGCGAATGCGCGGTGCGTTTTGCCTTGGTCGAACGGCGCGGGCACAAAAAATGCGCCTATCGGCGCACAACACGGTGAGAATACCCGGGGAACGGCGGAGGGTTGCTTAATGCGTTCAGGCCACCAAGACCCCGGGATCAGTCGGGAAGACAACGATCTCCTTGCTCGCGATGAGGCGATTCATGAGAGCAGCGACGGGGTTCATGGTTCTATTGTGATATGGCTTGTGGAATACGCGTCAAGAAACGCCGGTTACTCAGCTTATAGCGGAGGACTGAATTCAAACCGCAAAGAAGTTTACGGTTCGATAGGGGCGGAAATCAAGGGGAGTAGAGTTGGACTCTACGCCCCTCCCAAGCGTTCAGCGACCATCGCTTTCAGTGCTTCGCCGTTGTGCACGGTGAGAACAGACCCGCCGACTTCGATCCAGCTTGCATCGCGGAACCGAGCCAGAGTGCGGGAAAGCGTTTCGGCAGTTGTCCCGATTTCTGCGGCCAGAACGCGCTTGGTGCGGCCGAGTGAAATTTTGCAGGGAGGACCTTTGGACTGATCACAGTGCCGAATAATCCAGCGGGCGAGTCGGGTCTCTACGTCTTTCAACGTGAGGTCATCCACCAGGCTGACCAACACCCGCAGGTGCTGGCTCATCGAACCGAGCATGCGCAAGGCGAGGTCCGGTCGTTCGGACACCAGTTCCAGAATGTCGGCCTTGGGCACCAGCAGGACGTTGCTTTGCTCCACCGCGCGGGCGGCCGCAGGGTAACCCGTGGGGCTGGCCAGAGCGGCTTCGCCCATGGACTCGCCGGGTCGAAACACGTGGATCACCTGTTCCTTCCCCTGCGCGTTGACCCGGTGCACGTTGATGGCGCCGCGCTGCACGACGTAGAACCCTACCGCAGGCTCACTCTCGCGAAACAGGTATTCGTCCTTCGCGAGCGAGCGGGGTTGCACGAAGGACGCGACGCGGGTGACGTCCTCTTCGCTCAGTCCGGAGAACAGCTGGCACTGGCGCAGGGTCGCTCCGAGCGCGATCAGGCGCATGGGATGGGAGCTGGAGGAGGAGGGGCGGTTCGGCATGAATGGGCTTCATGGGCAACTTGCGCGGTTGGTGCAACCATAGCGAAAGCGAGGGGTGCTGAGGCGACGGCGTGGTTCAGTTTTCGTCTCTTGGATCGGTCCAACCGAGCGCCGCCCGTCCGGCTGGAGTGATGCAATCCGGCGTCCAGGCGGGGTCCCAGACCATTTCCACTTCCACAGGTCTTCCGTCACTGGCTGATTCGGCAGCCGTGCGCGCGCCGTCGAAGAGCACCTGGCCCGACGGGCAATACATGGTGGTGAGCGTCATGGCGACACGCAGACGTTCGGGTTCAACATCCACGGAATAGATCAGACCCAGATCGGTGATGCTGATGCCAAATTCGGGGTCCATGACCGTGCCGAGCGCACGGGTAACCGCAGTGACTAGAGCGGAGTCGCTGGTCATCGTGAGGAGGGCTTGGTTGGACGTAGGTGACGGAGGATACGGCCGAGATTGATCAGGTAAATGACGGTCGCAGCGAAAAGGATGAGACTTCCGATACGCGTGGTAAAAACGGGGGCGGTGGACATCGCGGCGAAGCAGAGGGTTAGGAGGGCGGCAAGGTGCAGCGTGAACCACGAGGCTTCGAATCGGGGTTGACTCAGGTCGGTGGCCCGCGGCACGGCCTGTTTGCCGACCTTCGGACCGTAGGCCTGCATCCAGGTGAGAAACGGCACGATTTTGAGGAGCATGCCCATGACCGCCAAGGCCAGCGCGCCAGGCACGAGCACCAGCCCGTAGAGGGACACGACGACCGGTGAGGGCCAGGTGCCGCTGTGCAGGAGGCGGGTGAGCGTCGCGCCGATGGCCGCCGTTGCAAGAAGGCCCAATCCGGTCAGAAACGCCCGCAACGGCGTCTCCAGTTGCGGCTTGCGCCGACTGTGCAAGGTGGCGGCGAGGGCTGCCCCCGAACAAACGATGCCGCCGAGCAACAGCAACGCGCCCAGAGTTGCCAAGGGGCTACGCTCCAGACCGAGTCCGACCGCCAGCAGCGGCAGTCCGACCTGGGTGCAGATCAGCCCGGCAGCGATACATCGCGGTCGTTGGGCCGAACCCAGCGTGAACATGGGCACGAGTTGAAAGCTCGCGCCCTGCAACAGTGTGAGGAAGAATCCCGCCAAACCGAGATGGGCATGGGCTCCGAGTAACGAGAGTATGGATACCGGAATCCACGGAGCGTGCCGGTTGGAGGCGGTGATGACACCGAGCACGAAGGTGAGGGCCAGCCAGCCGGCGGCCAGGGGCAGGGCGGCGGCGATGGCGTCGCGGCGCGAACTTGCGAGGTAGGTGCGCCCGATCACTATCGCGCCGATGACACCGCCAATGGCAATGAACGTGCCGCCGAGTGCCGCGAAGAGGTAGCGGCCTAGGGCGAGCCCAGGCACCAGTAGGAGTAGGCCCGTCAGGTGCAGGCCGAGGTGCCACCAGGCGGCGCGGACCCCGGCGAGCCGAGCTCCGAGAATGACCGGGGCGAGTTGGTAGACGGCACCGAGGCAGACGGTGAGCAGGAAACCCGGTAGCCAGAGGTGCATTAATCCCACCACGTGCGGGTGCACGTAGGGCAGGCGCACGAGCCCAGGCTGGAGCGCCAGCCAAGTTGCGGCGCCGAGCAGGCACAGTAGCCCGGCGACGATATAGCTGAGCGCCAAAGCGGGGCGGGCGGAAAGTCCCGTGCCGGGGGCGAGAGCGGGCGCGGGGGGCGGGGGGCCTCGCCCTGCGCCGGTAGGCGTCCGGTCAGGCGCGTGGCTTGGTGATGCTGGTGCGCCAGGAACCATCGGCTTCGGCCTGTCCTTCATGAGTGCAACCGCGGCTTTCAAGTTCGGGCAGCAGGTGAATGGGTTGTCGGTCCGTGAAGGCCTGCAAGGTGTCGCCGGGCGGCAGGGCTTCGAGTGCGGCGAGAATACGCAGCATGGGCTCAGGTGGTTCGAGTCCGCGGGCATCGACCAGGGTGGTGCCGTCGCCGGTGCTGGCGGTGGGGTTGGCGGCTACTTTAGGCGCGGTCACCGGAGTTGCGGGCCGGGGCGTGGGGGCGAGGCGGGTGATGCGGACGGCGAACTGCTCGGGGCCGCGTTCTTCGTATTCCCAGTTGAAGGCGTGGGGAAACTCGGCCGCGAACTGGTAGTAGAGCGGCACCGGATCATGGTCATTGACCAAGGTGAAGTGCTCGCCAACCGCGAGGTTGTACCAGCGCTCAAAGATCATGCCGTGTTTGATGCGGCACGGAATCGGCCGCACATCGAAGCGGGAGTCGGTGGAGGAATCGAGGGATGGGTTCATAACGCTTCGCCATCCTACTGCCACCCGGCCGCGGTGTCCTTGATGCGCATCAAGGACACCGCGATTTGCGTCGAATCAGAGTTCCGAATTAACCCGGGCAGGTAATGCGGGTCGACCACGCACCATCGGCCCTATGCGTTGGGCTCACCTCATTTCCCAGTGAACGACAGAGTTCGATCAAGGGGGACGGCAAAAACGGCGCGATGACCGTCAGGGAATCTCCCGGCTGCAGGGCATCGATCAGGGTGCGCAGTTGGGCGTAGGGTTCACGGCCTGCGCGAAGCAGGGGCCTGATGTCGAAGGTCGTTTCGTTGGGCATGTGTGGAGTCTAGAGTGACGAGGCAAGTGCGTCCTTGAGCCAGCTCAAGGTGGTCGGTTATGATCCGGAGTTGATGAGCTAATAGCCCGTCGGCCTTGACTCACATCAAGATTTTCTCGGGTCCGTCGGACGATAATGGCCATATTCACTTCAACCCAAGCTCACGATGAACCCCATGACCAATCGCAACCTCTCCCGTCTGGTTCGCCTCCTGACCCTGCCATCGTTCCTTCTCGGTGCGAGCGCGTTGCTCCGGGCCGAAGAACCCGTCCAAGCCAAACCCGACGCCCGCAAGGCCGAGTTTGTCGCCAGTCTGCCGACCGAGCAGGCCGTGCTCACCGCCGCCCCGCACGTGCCCCCGCCGATTCAACGTGATCATCCCGCCCGCGTGGTGGTGAACCTCGAAGTGCGTGAGGTCGTCAAACGCCTCGCCGACGGGGTGGACTACACCTTCTGGACCTTTGGCGGAGAAGTGCCCGGTCTCTTCATTCGCGTGCGGGAGGGCGACTTGGTCGAGTTCCACCTTTCCAATCACCCGACGTCTAAATTGCCCCACAACATCGACCTACATGCGGTCACCGGTCCGGGCGGCGGTGCGGCTTCATCTTTCACTGCACCGGGGCATTCCTCAGTGTTTTCCTTTCAGGCGCTTAACCCGGGACTCTACGTATACCACTGCGCCACGGCTCCGGTCCCGGTCCATGTGGCCAGCGGCATGTATGGTCTGATTCTCGTAGAACCGCGCGGCGGTCTGCCGGCGGTGAACAAGGAATACTACGTAATGCAGGGCGAGTTCTACACCGCGGGCGCATACGGCGAAACAGGCTTGCAGACCTTCGATATGCCCAAGGCCCTCGATGAGCGGCCGCCCTACGTGGTGTTCAACGGCTCAGTCGGCTCATTGGTTGGAGACAAGGCCATCACCGCCAACGTCGGCGAATCCGTCCGTCTCTTCATCGGCAATGGGGGGCCCAATCTCATTTCCTCCTTCCACGTGATCGGCGAGATATTCGACCGTGTGTACGGAGAGGGTGGAACGATCGCCAATCAGGAAAACGTGCAAACCACACTGGTGCCGGCCGGCGGCGCCGCGATGGTTGAGTTTCGCGTCGATGTTCCTGGTACTTACATCTTGGTCGATCACTCGCTTATCCGCGCTTTCAACAAGGGCGCGCTGGGCATGCTCAAGGTCAACGGCGAAGCTGACGCCATCGTTTATTCCGGAAAGGAGGTCGACGAAGTCTACCTCGGCGACCAGTCCGAGGCTGGATCGGAGGCCGCCCGTCGCGAAGAGGAACTGCGGGCCGAGCGCGAGGAGGTTATTGCCGCCAACCCGCGTATCACCGAAATCGATACCGAGATCCAGATGGAACGCGGCAAACGCATCTATTTCTCCTCTTGCTTTGCCTGCCACGGCCAGGATGGCAACGGCATTCCGGCGGTCTTCCCGCCGCTCGCCAAGTCTGATTACCTCATGGCCGACAAGGATCGCGCGATCAAGGTGGTCATCAAGGGCCTCACTGGCCCGGTCACCGTCAACGGCACGACCTACAACAATGCCATGCCGCCGCAGGATCTCAACGACGAGCAGGTCGCGGACGTGCTCACGTTTGTGATGAACAGCTTCGGTAACACCGATGGTGTGGTCACCCCCGCTGACGTAAAGCGCGTGCGCACCGCCAACTGATCGATCCCTGGTCCGCTCCAGCTCCCAGTCATGACTGCCCGCCGCCATCTCGCTTTGCTCGCGCTCGTCCTCGTGGGTGTGCCCGTTCGGGCCACAGATGGGGAGGAACGCGACCAAGTCCTGGTGCCGGCGGGAGAGTTTGCTCCGTTGCTGCGTTCACGCGATGAACCGGAACGCGTGCCGGTGGCGAGCTTTTGGATGGATGTGCGACCGGTCACCAATGCCGACTTCCTTGCCTTCGTGCGGGCCCACCCCGAGTGGGCCCGCTCCCGGGCGCGCCGGCTTTTTGTCGATTCCCAGTATCTGGCTCACTGGGCCGGTGACTTCGAACTCGGGCCGGCTGCGCCGCCGGACGCCCCGGTGGTCTATATTTCTTGGTTTGCCGCCCGCGCCTATGCCGCCTCCCGGGGCGCGCGCCTGCCCTCCATCGCCGAATGGGAACGAGCGGCGGCGGTCGGGATCAGCACCGACAATGCCCGCACCGACCCGGCGGTCGCCGAGGTCATGGCGGGTTGGTTTTCCCGCCCCAACGAGGGTCCGTTGCCCGCGGTGGCCGGTGGAGCGCCCAACCGCCTCGGCGTTCACGATCTGTTCGGCCTGGTCTGGGAATGGGTCGATGATTTTAACACGGCGTTGGTGACCGGTGAATCGCGGGCCGACACCGGTCTCGAGCGTAATCTTTTCTGCGGCGCGGGTTCGGTCGGGACCCGCGACAATACCGATTACCCGGCCTTCATGCGCGCAGGTTTTCGCAGCTCGCTGCGCGCTGCCTACTGTGTGCCCAACCTGGGCTTCCGCTGCGTCGTTACGCCATGACTGCCTCGAATGTTTTTTTCGCGTCCCTGCTGTTACTTTGTCCCTCGGCTTTGCAGGCGGCTTCGTCCTGTTGCGACTCGTCTGCCCCCGCGCCGTCCGCCGCCGCGGACTCGTGTTGCGCGACGACCCCGGCGGAGGTGAAAACCGCAGCCTGCTGTGCTGAGGCACCGGCCGCCGCATCCGCCGCGGTCTTGCCCGATGCCTCGCTTTATCACTTTGACGCCGAATTCACCGACGACACCGGTGCGACCCGCCACCTCGGCGACTTTGCCGGGCGGCCGGTGGTGCTGACGATGTTCTTCGCCAGCTGTGGTTACGCCTGCCCGATGCTGGCTCACGACATGCGCAAAGTGCAGGAAACGCTGCCACCGGCCGTGCGCGAGCAGGTGCAGTTTGTGATGGTGAGTTTCGACCCGGAGCGCGACACCGTGGAAAAGTTGCAGGCCTTTCGCGAGCAGGCCGGGGCCGACCAACGCTGGACCTTGATGCGCGGCGCGGACGGTGACGTGCGCACCCTCGCCATGCTGCTTGGGGTGCAGTTCCGCAAGGAGCCCAGCGGTGATTTCTCGCATTCGAACCTCATCACGGTGCTTGATGCCGGCGGCGCGATTGCGCACCGCCGCGAGGGTTTGCAGGGAGGCCTGCCGGGGGTGAGCGAAACCCTCGTGCGGCTCGCAAACCCTCGCTGATTCTGAGCGACAGCGAGGAGAAATTCGGAGCCGCCTTGATGCAGATCAAGGCCCTCGTCGTCGTCGTCGGTTAGGCTGGTCAGTATGCCTCCGCTTGAACGTCCGGCCCGCACTCCTCTCACAGTCAAACTCTCCTACGGCATTCTGGTCGCAGCGGTCCTTACCTTCGCTGGTGCACTGACTCAGTCGGTGCTGGCGTCGCGGCAGCCGCGGCCGAGTGTTGCCGCGCCGGTCGTGGCCGAGCTTGCCTCGATCGAGGAGCCCGTCGCGGATGTGGCCGAAGCCGGCGGCGATTCCGCCGATCGCGGGGCGAGCGTTTTTGCCCAGAACTGCGCGGCCTGTCATCAGGCCAGCGGTCAGGGGTTGCCCGGGGCGTTTCCGCCTCTCGCGGGCTCGGACTATTTCAAGACCGATATCGAAGCGGCCGCCAAGGTCGTGCTGCACGGTCTGGTGGGGCCGGTTACGGTCAACGGCGTCGACTATAACAGCGCGATGCCGGTGCTGCCGCTCGACGACGCCCAGGTCACAGCTGTGGTCAACTACATTGCGAGTGCCTGGGGTAATCAGGCGCCCTCGATCACGCTGGAGCGGGTCGTCGCCTTGCGCAACGACGGATGAGCACGCCGAATCGGCTTCGACGGGGAAAATCGTTGCGGATCTTGACCGGCGTCAAGGCGGGAGGAAGGCAGTCCAAGTTATTGTCCAATCGCTATGAATAAACCAACCAAGCTTCTTGCTTCCCTCCTTCTCGGATTCGCCAGTTTGGCGGCGTCCGTCTTTGCCGCTGACGGTCCGCGCGAAATCGCGATCACGGCCAACGATGCCATGCAGTTCAGCGTCAAGGAGATCTCCGCCGCGCCGGGGGAGACCCTGCGCGTGAAACTCACCAACGTGGGTAAAATGCCCGCGCAGGCGATGTCGCACAACTGGGTGTTGCTCAAGCCGTCCACGCCTGCTGAGGTCAACGCTTTCGGTATGAAGGCACAAAGCAAGGCGCCGACCTATCTGCCCGATGATAAGTCCGCGATCATTGCCCATACCAAACTTGTTTCCAGCGGGCAGAGCGATGCCATTGAATTCAAGGTTCCGACTGCCCGAGGAGAATATCCGTTTCTCTGCACCTTTCCCGGCCACTTCGCCATCATGCGGGGCAAGCTGGTCGTCAAGTGAACCAAGGCTAAAACAGGGTCTCCGCCACCAGCGCGATCATCATGAGCGGCAGGGTGGCGATGGTGACCAGAAACAGGCGACGGGCGGCACGGTTCCGCCCGTCGTTTTGTTGGCGCAGCATGATGTCGGCGGTGCGAAGCAAGGCGGCGGCCGATAGCGCTCCAACTGCGCCATAGATTGGGCCGACAGTTCCCTGCGCCCATGGGATCAACACGGCGATCCCCATCATCCCGGCGTAGCTGGCCGACCACCAGGCGGTGGCGCGACCATCGGAGTCGATCACTGGGAGCAGGCGGAAGCCCGCTCGCCGGTAGTCTTCGCGATACATCCAGCCAACCGCGAAAAAGTGGGGCATTTGCCAAAACAGCAGCGCCGCCGCCAGCGCCCACGCTGCGGGGTGCTGTGGCGCGCCCGCCGCCGCCGCGCCCAACAATGGCGGCAGGGCGCCGGAGACCGCGCCGATCTCGGTCGCCCATCGCGTGTGTCGCTTCATGGGGGTGTAAACGAGGCCGTAGATCACAATGATCAGAGCGGCGATCGCGGCGGCCAACGGCGTTGTGGTGAGCGCCAGCAGACCGCAGCCGGCTAGACTCAGAGCCAGGCTGAAGCCCAACGCGGTGCCCGCCGGCAAACGTCCCGCGGGCAGGGGACGGTCGGCCGTGCGGCGCATCAGCGCATCGGGTTCGCGTTCCCACCACTGATTGAAGGAAAGCGCTCCGCCGGCGGCCAGAGCGATGCCCAGGGTGGCCGGCAGGATCAGGTTTGCCTCCGGTCGGGCCACCAGCAGGCCGCTCACCCCGGAGCACACCGAAAAGAAGGCGAGCCGCGGTTTGGTCAGCGCCACAAACGCACGCAGGCGTTCACAAACAGTTGAGCTGGGATTCAAATGGTCCGAGGTGATCGCGACGGGACGAGGGGCGGAAGGCATGTCGCAGGCTAGACCAATTGAGCGCGTTTTACCTTGATCCACGTCAAGGCGCGGGGCGCGGACTTCACTTATGGTGGGTTGTAGCGATGCTGATGGACGCCTCCGACGCTTTGTTTCTGTTGATTATCCCGTTGGTGGCGGGCGGAGGACCCTGCGGGAGGGTCGGTCGTGATGGGTTTCGGCAGGCTCGCGCAAACGGCCCTTGCCGCAAGTGCGGTGCTGGCGCGGAACTTCGATGGTGGTCACACCAGATTGAGCTCGGTCGAGATTGCGAGCGCCTGCGGTCAACCGCAGCCGGTGGTGGCCAAGGTCTTGGTCGCTTTGTCGGCGCGGGGACTAGTGGATGGCACCCGCGGACCAGGCGGTGGTTATTGGCTGGCAGTGCCGCCGGTGCAGGTTGCGCTGCTTGAGATCGTAGTAACCTTTGAGCGGACTCGAAAGATGCTGTGGCCGTTGGCCGAGGGTGACGTGGCGTCAGGCGAGGGCTGCCCGGTGGCGCAAATGGTTGAACAACTCTGCGGCCAGTGGCGGGAATACCTGCGTTCGACCACGCTCGCGGTGTTTCAGGCGGAACAGAGAGGCGGAGATCGATCGGTCGGACTGAAGGTCGAAACTCGTGACAAGGCTTGATCCAGATCAAGGCGGCCGGGTGGGGGAGCGGTTACAGTGCGGTCCCGTCCATGTCCGCGTCGATACTGCCACCTCCCGTCACCGCGCTTCCTTCCTCGCGACTAGGGCGGATGCGTCACTCGGTTCCCCCGCCCGTGACGCTGACTCCCACCCCCGCGCTGCGCTGGCTCAATCTGGCGCTCGGCAGTCTTTGGTTGGCGGGGCTGCTGTCGCTGGCGGTCGTGGTGGGGCGGCTGCCGTGGTTGGCGCGTTGGCTGGACGATCCCTTGTTCTTCAAGCGTTGCCTGGTCGTGCACGTGGACCTCGCGTTGGTGGTGTGGTTCTACGCGATGGCGGCGGCGCTGGCGGCGATGCGGGCGCCCTGCCTGCGTGACGTTGGCACGGCGGCGTCGACCGGCCTGTCCTTGACCGGGGTGTTGCTGATGCTGGCGGGCGCGGCGGTGCGCGGAGCCGAGCCGATTCTAGCCAACTACGTGCCGGTCATCGATCATCCGCTGTTTCTTGGCGGTCTGGCGCTGTTTTTTGTGGGTGTGCTCAGTTTTGTGATACGTGGCCTGTTGGCGACGGGCCGGGCGGCGGCGGCGGAGCTGCCCGAGGACGCCGCCACCGGCATCTTGGCTGCGACTGTCGCCCTGGTGGCGGCGGCGGCGACGTGGATAAGCACCCGCGCCGCATTGCCGGCGGGATTGGAGCGGCTGACCCATTTTGAGCTGGCGCACTGGGCGCCCGGGCACGTCCTCCAGGTCGCCAACGTCTGCGCCATGCTCGCGGTGTGGCTGTGGCTGACCCGACGGGCGACCGGCCAGGCGGTGCTGTCGGCCCGGATGGCGCGTGGATTGTTTGGGGCGCTGGTGGGACCGCACCTTTTGCTCCCCTTGTTCAGTCTGCACGGCGCCGACCACCGGCTCTACGTGGAGAGCGCGACCTGGCTCATGCGCTGGACGATTTTCCCGGTCGTGCTGCTCACCCTTGGACTCCTCGTGCGGCATGCGCGGCGGCACGGCTTTGCCCGGGACGGCGTGGGCCTGCTGGCGCTGCGGGCCGGTCAGATGAGCGCCGGGCTCACGTTGCTGGGCTTCGTGCTCGGGGCTTGTATCCGGAGCTCCACGACGCTGGTGCCCGCGCACTACCACGCCTCGCTGGGTGGCGTGACCGCGGCTTTCATGGCGGCCGGTTATCTGATCGTGGCGGGAGCAAGGACCGATGGGCTCGACCTCGCGTGCTGGCGGCGGGCGGGGCGGCAGTTGTGGTGCTTCGGGATCGGCCAGGCGGTGTTTGCCCTCGGTTTTGCCTTTGCCGGTGCGCACGGGGCGGGGCGCAAGGCCTATGCCTCCGAGCAGCACGTGCGCTCGCTGAGCGAGCAGATCGGCCTCGGCGTAATGGGCCTGGGCGGCCTCGTCGCGGCCGTGGGCGGCATCTGGTTTCTTGTCCTGATGTGGCGGATGCAACGATCCGCCGCGCCACGTTTAACCCTCCCTGCTTCATCATGAAACCCACCCAAAAAACTCCGCTGCTGCAGCGACTGATGGACAACCCCTGGCTCCTCCTGGTGCTGGGCGTGGTCATCCCGCTGCTTTCCTACACCCTCTGGGGCTGGATCGAACTCTACAACGTGCCCCCGGCGCAGCTCCCCTGAGCCGCAGCGCGCCAATTCCCTGGAGATATTCCCATGAGTCTTACGCTTCCCGCCCGCGATTGGTTCCGCGCCCCCGAAGGGGCCGAAAAGCTCTGGATCGGCCTCGCGCTGCTCTGGTGCTTTGTGCTGAGCCTGATGATGCCCTACTGGCACTTTAAGGGGAAACAGAACAGTCGCGGCGAGGCCTACGCGGTCGCGCCGATGGACTTCCTGGAGCGCACCGAACGGTTCGTAACCGCAAATCAGGTGGGCGAGCACAACGGTTTTCCGTTGGTTGAGCCCGCCCCCGGCGGCGAGGCCTACCTCTTTGCCCGCATGTGGTCGTGGTATCCGGTGCTCAAGCTGCGTGAGGGTGAGACCTACCGGCTGCACCTGTCCTCCGGCGACCTGCAGCACGGCTTTTCGCTCCAGCCACTCAACATGAACTTCCAGGTGCTGCCCGGCTACGACCACGTGCTCACGATCACACCGACCTCGAAGGGCACCTTCACCATCATCTGCAACGAGTTCTGCGGCATCGGCCACGAACACATGATCGGCCACATTCTGGTGGAGTGATCCGCCGACCGACGCCTCGACGTTTTCCACTGCAACTTTCCAACGCTTTTCCCCATCCATGTCTTCCTCCGCCACATTGTCCGCGCCCGGGCCGGCCTCGCTTTCGACTCCAGGCGCCAAGGCCCGTTCCTGTGACACGACCGGCCTGAAGGTCTGCCTCGGCGCTCAGCAGTTTATCAAACTCAACGCGATTTCGGCCGTGGTGTTTCTGCTGCTCGGCGGCATCGCCGCCATCCTGCTCGCGCTCACGCGCTGGCAGGCCGTCCACCTGCTGCGGGTGGATTGGTTCTATCGCATCCTCACCTTCCACGGCCTGAACATGCTGATCTTCTGGATACTGTTCTTCGAGATCGCGATCCTCTACTTCGCCTGCACTGTGCCGCTGAATTCGAAGCTGTTCTCGCGCAAGGTCGCGTGGCTGTCCTTTGGCATGATGCTCACCGGCGCGGTCATGACCAACGTGGTGATCCTGCAGGGCAAGGCCGACGTGCTCATGACCAGTTACCTGCCGCTTCTTGCTCACCCGTTGTTTTATCTGGGCATCATCCTGATGGCGGTGGGCACGCTGGTCGGTGTCTACAATTTTTTCGCCACGCTCTACATCGCGCGTCGGGACAAAACCTACGAAGGTTCGGTGCCGTTGGTGACCTTTGGCGCGACGGCGGCGGCGATCATCGCGGTGGTGACGCTCCTGCATGGCGCGATCGTGATGGTGCCAACCTTCCTTTTCTCGCTTGGGTGGATCGCAGAACCCGACCCCATGTGGTATCGCATGATCTGGTGGGGACTGGGTCACCAGTCGCAGCAGGTCAACGTGTGCGCAATGGTCTCGGTCTGGTATCTCATTGGCCAGCTCGCGACCGGAGCGAAACCGGTCAACGAGACGGTCTGCCGTGGCGCGTTTGTGCTCTACATTCTGTTCATCAATCTTGCCTCGGCGCACCACCTCCTGGTGGACCCGGGCGTGGGTGCGACGTGGAAGATTTGGAACACCTCCTACGCCATGTATCTCGCCGTGCTCGCGTCGATGATCCACGGCTTCACGGTGCCGGCGTCGGTGGAAATGGCGATGCGCGCCAAGGGCCACGTGAAGGGCCTGTTCGGCTGGGTGTCGGCGCTGCCCTGGCGCAATCCGGCGTTCTCGGCGGCGTTGTTGTCGGTGCTCATCTTCGGCTTCGTAGGTGGCATCACCGGAGTGACACTCGGCACGCAGCAGATCAACATCATCGCGCACAACACGCTGCGCATCACGGGTCACTTTCACGCGACCGTGGTGGGCGGCACGACCCTGGCGTTCATGGGACTGGCCTACTATGTCATTCCCCTCATTTTCCGGCGCGATTTCATCTGGCGCGGTGCGGCGCGGGTGCAGCCGTGGCTCTTTGGCGGCGGGATTCTGGCCGTGTCGCTTGGCATGTCCTTCGCGGGTTCGCTGGGCGTCGCCCGGCGCGTGTATGACATTGAGCACTCGGGCATCTACGGTCCGGCGGCGCACCTCTTCCTGGGCATCATGGGCATCGGCGCCCTCGTGGCCGTCACGGGGCTGTTCCTCTTCGTGATCCTTTGCGTGGGCACACTGCTCTTCGGTAAATCCAACGCCGGCCGCGCCATGGCCGATTGGGGAGTGGCCGAGACCCTGCCCAACGCGCCGGGCGAGGCGCTGCTCGAAGACCATTGGGCGATGCGGGGAACGATCGTGCTGACGGCGGTGTTTCTCGCGAGTTTTGCAGTCTATTATTTCGCGAATTGGAAGGCCCTAGCCGATGTCTGGCCCGTGCGCTGAGTCTTCTCACCGGAGCTGCGGCCCAGTGCGACGCAGTGGCGTCGCACTGGGCCGTTTCCTGACGGGCGCCGGTCTGCCGGTGTTCGTCGGGGCGGCGACGGCCGTCTATGAACTCTTTCTGCTGGCGGTGCTCTTCGCCCCGGCAGACTGGGGTTTCTGGGGCGCGTTTGCCGAAGAGTTCAAGGTGTGGTGTTTCAGCTACGATCCGCGCACCGGTGGCATGGAATGGATGGCGGTGGTCATCATGCTGGCGGAACCGCTCTTCATCTGCGGGGTGTTGGTCGGCATTTGGCGCATGGGCCGCGGTCGCTCGTTGAACCCCGCGCCAAGACTTGCGCGGCCGTTGCGACCGGCGATGGCGGGCGTGGTGTTTGGTCTGGTGGCGGTGGGCGGACTCTATGCCATCGGTCGACCGGCGGCAGAGCTGCCGGTGCCGCCGTTTCCGGGCGAGCGCATCCGCACACAGTTGGAGCCGCCCACCTTTGCGCTAGTTGATCAACGTGGTGAGGCCGCGACGGATACGGACCTGAGCGGCGCGGTCACACTGGTCACCGGGGTTTATGCCACCTGTTCGACTTCGTGTCCGGAGATACTGCTGCAGGTGCGTGACACGTTGGATGCCTTGCCGGCGGCAGCGCGCGACCGCCTGCGGGTGTGGGCGTTTTCGCTAAGTCCGGAATACGATACGGTCGAGCTTATGGCGGGCGTGGCCGAGGCCTACGGATTCACGTATCCACAGTTCCGTTACCTCAACGGACCGGTGGAGCCGACCAGGGCCGTGTTGGAGAACTGGCAGTTCTCGGCCCGGCGCGATCCGGACACCGGTCTGGTGGAGCACGCCAACCTGTTCATCCTACTCGATGCGCAGGGGAAGATCGCCTATCGCTTTAATCTCGATCGTCGGCACGAAGGCTGGCTGCGCGAGGCCATTTTGGCGCTGACGGCCGAGGCGGAGGCGGCGCGGTTGTGAGCGCAGGCGGTCCGAATCCGTTCGCGCCACCGCCGACCGCGCGGGGTGAGCGCCTGCTGCGAGGGTTGGACGCGCAGTGGGCGCGGTTGGACGGTTGGGTGCAGCGGCACCTGCCGGCCGAGGACAATCCCTTGGCGCAGACCGGGCGCTTGGCCAACTGGTCTCTCGTGTTGGCGGTGTTTTCGGGCATCGCGTTGTTGATCTGGTATCGGTCGAGTCTGCACCAGGCGCACGATTCGCTGGCGGTATTGGCGGAGAGCGGTCGTTCGCTGGGTGGCTGGGTGCGCGCGCTGCATCGCTACAGCTCCGACCTCGCCATGCTGTTCATCGCACTGCACGCGCTACGCATGCTAACCGCATTGAAGTTCACCGGGGCGCGCTGGCTGCCGTGGGTGAGTGGTGTGGGCATGATCGTGATGGTGTGGTTCATCGGCTGGACCGGCTACTGGCTGGTATGGGATCAACCCGCCCGCCAGATCGCGGTGACCTCGATGGGCTTCCTCGACGCGCTGCCGATTTTTGGCGAGCCGCTCGGGCGGCTGTTTCTCACCGATCGATTGGTGCCGAGTCTGTTGTTCTTCGTCGTGTTTTTCCTGCACATGCTGCTGCCGCTGCTGATCGCGGTGGGGCTGGCGGTGCACCTCGTGCGCTTGAACCGGGTGAAGCTCCTGCCGGATCGTCGTTTGAAAATCGCGTTGGTGGTGGCGCTCGGGATCGCGGCCTGGATGGTGCCGGCTCCTCTGGACCCGCCGGCACGGATGGCCGAACGTCCGGAGGTGCTGACGGTGGACGCGTGGTATCTCTCCCCGTTGGCCTTGGCTTCGCGGTTTGAGAAGGGCGGATTATGGTTGGCCATCGCCGGAGTCGGATTGCTGGGGGCGGGAGTGCCGTGGTTGCTTGGCCGCCGATTTGCACCGCGGCGCCAGGACGAAGGTCCGCGGCCTTCGGCTCTGTTCCAAACCACCGTGGAGATCGGCCGTTGCCATGCCTGCACCCAGTGCGAGCAGGATTGTCCCTACGACGCGGTGCACATGGTGCCGCGCACGGATGGCAAACCGTGGGACCATCAGGCGTGGGTGGACCCGACGCGATGTGTCGGTTGCGGTGTGTGTGTCGGGTCCTGCGATTCGGAGGCGATGCACCTGCCGTGGTTCGACGCCGTGGCGGAGGAGCCCGCGATCCAAGCGGCGGCGCAGGCCGCGCTGAAGCAGGGCACCGGACCGGTGCGGGTGGCGCTGGTGGCGTGGGATGCGGTGGGCGGCGTGCAACGGTTTGATGAGTCCGCGTGGCGACGCACACTCCCAGGATATCAAGTGCATGGCGTGCCGACCGCCGCGTGGGTGCGACCGAAGTTTGTGGAACGACTGCTGGCCGGGGGCATTGAGCGCGTGCTGGTGGTGCGCGACGGGCGCGGTGAATCTGCCGCCCGCGACGGCAATCGTTGGGCGGAACAACGGCTCATGGGCGAACGCAAACCAGCCTTCCGTCCCCAGCGGGCCGGAGGCCGCGACGACGCCATCCGGGTGTTCGACTTCACCCCCGGCGGCGAAGCGGGATTGCAGCAACGGGTGGCGGAGTGGAGTGCGGCGGGCGATGGGGCGTTGACGTTCTCGACTGCACGCTCTTGGCGCGGTGCGATGGTGTTGGCGGGCGTGCAGGGCCTGTTGCTGGCGTTGACGGTTGGCGGCAGTCACCTGCGCGTAACGAATCCGGAGGGCGTCGCGCCCGAGCTGGTGTTGTCGTTCAAGGCCTTTGGCCCACGGGAGACGGCCGCGACGGAGCGTTCGGCGGAGGAGCTGGCCAAGTTGCCCGTGCACATGCGCGGCGCCAGCGTCGGTAAGCCGCACCGCCTGCCGGTGGAGGTGACGCTCACGGTCGACGGTGAAGCGAACACGCGCACCTACGACGCCAAGGGGATTTCGCGCGACGGCCCTGCCATCGATGTGTGGCGGGTGAACCTCGAGCTTGGCGCGCATGTCGTCGAGATTCGGCTGCGGGATGAAGCGGGTGAGCAACGTTGGCAGGGCACCGTCGAAGCTCGTGAACGCCACCTCAACGTCATCACCTACGAACCGACCGAAGGCTTCCGTCTCGAGTGATCAGCTTTGTGACCGCATCTGCGTCCGGCACAGAGCGAGCGCGACGGCGGCGAGGGCGGTTACGGCGGCCGCAACCGCCAGCACGGTGAGGGGATTTGCCCCTTTGAACGTCCAGCCCAGGGGCCAGAGCACGAGGATGCCTTGGGAGACCAGCACGCTGCCGAAAAAACCGGCGAGTGCGATCCGCAAACCGCGCCGGGCCGGCAGCCAGTGCCACCGCAGGCCCAGGGCCAGCAGAGCCGGGGTGACGATGCCGAGAAACACCAGGTGCAGGAACGCGATGACGATGAAACGGTGATTGGCCAACACCAGCAGTCCCGGCCACGCTGCCGCCGCCTGCAAAATGTGTTTGAGCACCCAAGCACCGAGGGCGAGGCCGGCGAGAATGCGAACAAGCCCGCCCGTCGGCCACCCCGCCGGTCGCAAGGCTCCGACAAACAGGACTACACCGAAGAGTTGAGCCAGCCCGCCCAGGGCCGCGACGCCGAAGACCCACGCGGGCGGATGCAGCCACAACGTGGATTGTGCGAGGGTCAGCACCAACCCCGCACCCAGCCAGTGGGCCGAGCGGGTGGCGGCGCGTTCATCGATCGGGTGGCGGGTGGACGCCTCCTGCAGCACAGTGGCCTGCAGGAAGAAAAGGAACCAGCCGTTGTATTGGGCGTGCAGGTAGAAGTAGATCGACAGCGCGTAGAACGGGGAGTCGCGCAGGTCCAGCGCGGCCAGCGGCCCCAGGGCGAGCGGACCAAGGCCAGAGAGCACCATTGCGCCCAACGCGATCCGCAGGTGGGGCCGCACGGCTGGAATCGCCACGTGGCCGCGCCACAGCCACCACGCAAAGACGGCCGAGGCCCCCATGTGCAGCGTGGAGAAGGCGATGGAAACCGGGCCGTAACCCTGAAAAGGATACGAGCAAAGCATGCCCAGCACCGCCACCTGCAGCACCCCGAAAAGCCGCGCCCACCCCGGGCCGGTCGATGCGGGCAGAAAGCGGTGCAGTGCGACCGCGAAACACGCGTTGAACACCCAGCCGAGAAACGCAACGTGCGAATGGGTGTGCAGCAGATGACCGTAGTTGATCGCCGCCACGGGGTGCAGGACAAGGCCCCGGAGCACGGCTCCGAGGGAGGCGCTCACGGCCAGAAACCCCATCGCGGTCGAAAAAGCGGTGCGGGACAGCGGCGCTGAAGAGCGGGTGTGGAGCTTCACGGGTTTGACCGTCTGGGGGCTGGTCTAGTCGTTGCGGGGTTCACCGTCTTCGAAGTCGCTGTCAAAGAGGTGAAGCGAACAGGGTGGACTGGCGTATGCACCGGCATTTTCCCCGGCATTATTGGCGTCAAAATCATCGCCGCTCATATCGTAGGCGGCATAACACGTCTCGCAAAGTGGAATGCCGGCGACCAGCACGGTGGCGGCGGCGGGGCAGTGGTGACAGGAGGGTGGAGTTTTCATCGTGTCATGGGACCGTGGATACGCAGTTCGTCGGTGGTGTCCGCCGTTTCAGTCCAGCCGAGGCGGGCGGCGATACGGCGGCGCCAGCCGTCGGGCAGGGGCAAGGTGAGTGCGGAAGCGAGGTCGCCCACGGATGGGTCATCGGAATATATAAGGGCGGTGAGACGGCGGATTGGCCAGCCCGGATGGGGACGTTCCAGGCAGGTCACCGTATCGCCGACGGAGAGAGTGCCGGGCGTTAGCACCCGTGCATACCAGCCGGTGCGAAGGTTTACTTGCACGCGTTGCACCATGTCGGGCACGCCAAAGCGGTCGGCCAGTTTCCAGCAGGGCTGGCGGCCTTGGGAGATCTCCAGGGTCACATGTGGACCCACGCGCCACCGGTCCCCTACGCATACGTCGGACTCGGTTAGGCCCTTGATCAAAAGGTTTTCGCCGAAGGCTCCCGGACGATCGAGCCGCGGGTGAGGTCCGAGTTCATCACTCCACGCGGCGTAGTGTTCCATGGAATAAAGCAACACGGCTTTATCGGGGCCGCCATGGACCCGGCGGTCGGCCTGTTCATCCCCCGCCAGCCCCAGACGCGTGGCCCGCACCGGGCCGGGAACGGGCGTCTTGTCGATGGCACTGCGGGTGCCGGGACGGGAGAGCGGAGCAATGCTGCCGATGAGAAGGTGCTGCACGGCACCGATGGGAAGGTCGGTCATGGTGGCGGTGAGCGGAAGGTGGCCGTGATGGGAGAGGAGAGTTGGCGTAGCATGGGCGGCGGGGAAGGACACGGGATAGCGGGGGAAACATGCGTTGTCCCGACGGTTCGGTGAATCTCTTGATCTTGGTCAAGGTGGAGGGGGAATTGGTTTCCTCTGCCCTCGGCACTGCAGTATGATCGGGCCATGTCGAACATGGACGAAACAGAGTCGGGACAGGACGGCACGGGCGAGAAGCCGGAGTGCGTGGCGCGTCGGAGCGCGATGGTGCTGGGAATTTCGGCCGCCACCGGTCTTGCGTTTGGGACGGTGTTCCGGTGCCAGTGTGACGAAGAACTCGTCGTGCCGCGGCATTTGATCAACGAAGCGGACGTGTCTCGCGATATGGAGTGCTTCAAAAGAGCGATCCAGGCCACGGACATGGAGCTGGAAATGCTGGAGGCGAAGGTTAAATCTAGGACGGCTGGAACGGAATCGGAGATCTTTGCGGCGCAACGGGAAATGCTGCATGATTCCCTTTGGCATCAGGAGGTGGAACGGCGGTGCCAGCGTGACCGACTTAACGTCGCTGCGGCCATGAGCGACGCCGCCGCGAAGTTCGTGGATCTGTTTGGCCGGATGGATGACCCTATTCTGCGCGAACGGGCGGCGGATGTGCGCGATGTTGCCCGGCGGGTGCTCGGGCATCTGCTCCACCAGGCGGACGAACCGGCCGCAAAGGTTCCGGAGGGCTGCATCCTGGTGGCGCGGGAGCTGCTGCCGTCGCTGGCTGCCACGCTGGAACAGGCCAAGGTCGGTGGTTTGGTGGTCGAACAAGGGGCGGCCACGGCTCACGCCATCATCATCGCCCGGTCAATGGGCATCCCGACCGTCATTCATGCAGAGGGTATTTCGACGCGAGTAGCAGAAGGAGATCAGCTGATGGTTGATGGGTTGTCCGGTCGCGTCTTCATCAATCCGAGTGCCGGGATTCTGCAGGAGTTTGAACAGGTGCGCCGTGATCTGGTGCGACAACGCGTCGCCTTAAACGAGTTGGTGGATGTGCCGGCGGTGACAACGGACGGGGTGGAGATCCGCTTAAGAGCCAATGTGGGCAAGGTGGCTGACGCGGCGCTGGCGGCCGCCTGTGGGGCAGATGGCATTGGACTCTACCGGACCGAATTCGCCTTTTTCGTGCATCAGCAGTTTCCGACGGAGGAAGAGCAATACCAAGTTTACCGCTCCGCCGTGGCGCAGGTGAAGGGACGGGCGGTTCTGCGCATTCTTGATGTGGGGAGCGACAAGCTGCTGCCTTACTTTCCGCTGCCGGCCGAGGCCAACCCTTCGCTGGGGCGGCGCGGGATCCGTTTGCTGCTGGATCACCCCGCGATCCTGTTGACCCAGTTGCGCGCGATGCTCAGGCTTAGTGCCACCCACGAGATCGCGCTGTTGTTTCCGATGGTCGGCGGGGTGGAGGAATTTCGAGCGGCGCGGGGGGCGGTCGACAAGACGAAAGCGCTGTTGCAGGCGGAAGGGGTGGCGTTTGACCCGGCGGTTCCCGTCGGGGCGATGATTGAAACTCCGGCGGCGGCGATGACCGCCGCCTGGCTCGCTCGGGAGGCGGATTTCCTGAGTATCGGCTCCAATGACCTGGTGCAATATCTGCTGGCGACGGACCGCACGAGCATGGCAATGGCTGCGTTTTACGAACCGTTGCATCCGGCGGTGATCCAATCGCTTAAATCGGTCATCACTGCGGCGACGCAGGCGGGAAAGCCGGTCTCGGTATGCGGTGAGATCGCGGGCAATGGAGTATACACGGCTCTGCTGCTGGGGCTCGGGGCCCGGGCATTGAGCGTCGGCCCCGGGGAACTGCTGGAAATCAAGCGCCGGGTGCGGTCGCTCAGTCTGACCGAGGCCGAGCGCGTGGCCGATTGCGCCCTCGCCGCCGGGACCGTGGCAGAGGTCAAAGCCTGCCTCTGCACGGGTGGCTAATTTTAGCCAAACGATTCAGTGGAGAACCAAAGGTGGAGAACGCGATGAATGTGGTAGCGAGGCAAAATAGATGTGGTTGAAATGCATGGTTCCGACCCACTACTGTCCAGTTAAGCGCCCGTTTGGATTTTCTAAGTTCCCAAGGATCA
>CBFGUO010000049.1:0-41364 GCA_965652375.1 uncultured Opitutus sp. | reverse complement strand
GGCAAGCGGCAGCCCTACACGCGGCGATGCCTCACCCAAAAACATCGCTCCCAGCCGCAGCACCCGGTCGTCGCACCACGCCGGCGCCGCCAGCGTCACGCCCCAGGGGATGCCGCTGGGCAGCCTCCCCGCCGGCACCGCCACCGCACACAGATCGAGCAGGTTCATGTGGTTGGTGTAGTGGCCGAGGTTGCTATTGAGCCGCACCGGGTCGGCCTCGACCTGCGCGAGCGTATAACACGTCGGCGCCGTCGGCGTGAGCAACGCATCGACCGTTTCCCACACCGCCTCCGACCGGCGCCGCAGCGCAGCGAGTCGATACTGCGCCTCGAAGGCCGCCACCGCCGTGGCCGTCGTCGCGCCGCCGATGATCCTGCGCGTTACCGGATGCAGGGCTTCGGGTTTCGCCGCGATGAAGTCGCGGATCGCCGCATACCGCTCCGCCACCCAAGGCCCTTCATAAAGCAACCGCGCCGCCTCCGCAAAGGGCGCGTAGTCGATTTCCACGATTTGTGCGCCGAGCGCGCGCCAGCGTTCCACGGCCTGCGCGAACAAGCCAGCCGCCGCCTGATCGCCATAAAACTCAAGCTGCTCCGCCCGCGGCACGCCGATGCGCGGCGGTCGCGAACGATCGTCAACCGGCGGCACCGCCCGCCGGCTGTAGGGATCCTCCGCATCATAGCCCGCCGCCACCTTCAGGACCTCGGCCGCGTCGGCGATCGTGCGCGTGAAGATCGAAACACAGTCGAGCGTGCGGCAGGCCGGCACCACGCCCCGCGTGCTCAGCAGGCCGCGCGTGGGCTTGAGGCCGACCAATTCATTGAAGGCCGCCGGCACCCGACCCGAGCCCGCCGTATCCGTGCCAAGCGCAAAGTCGCACTGCCCCGTTGCCACCGCCACCGCCGAACCACAGCTCGATCCGCCGGGGATCCACTCCGCGCCGAACGGATTCACCGGCACCCCGTAAGGCGTGCGCACGCCCACCAGCCCCGTGGCAAACTGATCCAAATTGCTCTTCCCCAGCGGCACCGCCCCCGCCGCCATCAGTCGCTCCACCACGGTCGCGCTGCGCTCCGGTGTGTATTCATACTCCGGGCACGCCGCGGTCGTCGGCACGCCGGCCAGGTCGATGTTGTCCTTGATCGCAAACGTCGCCCCGCGCAACGGACCGACCGGCACTGACTCGGCGCGCGCCCGAACGTCGTCATCAGACAAGGCGGTGATCCACACCAGATTGTGCGCATTCGCGGCACGTCGTCTCAGACATTCTTCCACACCATTCGAAGTCATATTGCAGGAGTATTTAACCACGGATGGACACGGATAAGCTCCACTACCGTTCCGCTGGAGAGTGATCCGTTTTCGGTGCGTAGCCGGTAGGCGAAGCCATTCGTGTCCATTCGTGGTTCAAAAACGTTTCAGTTGGTTTTGATCACGATGAGCTTGTCGCCGGCCTGGACGGGGCGGCCTTCGGCGCAGCGGATTTCCACCACTTCACCGGCGAGCGTCGAGGTCAC
Organism: uncultured Opitutus sp.; assembly: GCA_965652375.1. Classification (GTDB taxonomy): domain Bacteria; phylum Verrucomicrobiota; class Verrucomicrobiia; order Opitutales; family Opitutaceae; genus Actomonas. The sequence goes on along the minus strand of CBFGUO010000049.1, from coordinate 39,847 downwards.
CGGGATTTCCATTTTCATCGATTCCAGGATCACGAGCACCTGGCCCTCCTCCACACTCTCGCCGGGCTGGACCTGGATCTTCCACACATTGCCGGGCACGGACCCCACGATCGCCTGCTGCCCGGACGGCAGCGGCGCGTCGTCCCCCACGCTGCTCACGGCGGCTTCCGCCTCGGCCGAGAAATTGAGCTGACCCGACTCAGCCCAGCGCTGCCGCTCGGCCTCGAAGGCCGCCTGTTGCCGCGTCTTGAATGTCTCGATGCCGGCGGCGTTGTTGCGCAGGAACTGCCGGTAGTCGTGCAGCCGAAACGTCTCGTGCTCGATCTTCAGCTTGTAGCGGCCGCGCGGAAAATCCTCCCGAAAGCGCCGCAATTCCTCCGCGCTCACTTCGTAGAAACGGATCTGATCGAAGAAGCGCAGTAGCCAGGGCTTGCCCTCCTTGAAATCGGCCGTCTGCCGCCAGCGGTTCCACATCTGCACCGTGCGGCCGATGAACTGGTAGCCGCCCGGCCCTTCCATGCCGTAAACGCACAGGTAGGCACCGCCGATGCCGACCGCGTTCTCCGGCGTCCAGGTGCGCGCCGGATTGTATTTGGTCGTCACCAGCCGGTGCCGCGGATCGACTGGCGTGGCCACGGGTGCACCCAGGTAAACGTCGCCGAGCCCGAGCACGAGGTAACTGGCTTCGAAGGCGATGCGCTTCACCTCGTCGACCGAATCCAGATCGTTAATACGGCGGATGAACTCGATGTTGCTCGGACACCAGGGCGCGTCCTTGCGCACGATCTGCATGTATTTGCGGATCGCGAGCAGCGTCGACTCGTCCTCCCACGACAGCGGCAGGTGAACGATGCGCGTCGGCACCGCGAGGTCGTCGTTGTCCGGCAGCGTCTGCTCGAGTTCGATCAGGATCGCGAGCAGCCGATCGAGCGGCAGCACGACCTGGTCATAGTGGACCTGCAACGACCGGATGCCCGGCGTGAGGTCGACGACGCCCTCGAGTTTTTTGGCCTGCAGGGCCGTGTAGAGGGCGTGCACGCGGAACCGGAGTTCGAGGTCGAGCACCATGGCGCCAAATTCGACGAGCAGATAGCGGTCGCCCGCTCGGCGGTAGCACACCGCCGGATTGTCGCCCCGCGCTGGCGTGGTGTGCAGGATGGCGGGTTCAGGCTCGGCCACTACCTCCAGGTCGCCCGTCACCGCCCCTTGCAGCGCCTCAATCGCCGCATCCTGCGCCAGCTCCGCCTCGCGGGCCGACGCCGCTGTGACCGGCCGGAACCGCACCTTGTCGCCCGGCTTGAGCTGACCCATTTTCCACAGCTCGCTCTGCACGATGGCGGCCGGACAGACGAAGCCGCCCAGGCTCGGCCCGTCGGGACCGAGGATGATCGGCATGTCGCCCGTGAAATCGATCGCGCCGATCGCGTAGGCGTTGTCGTGGATGTTCGACGGATGCAGCCCGGCCTCGCCTCCATCCGACCGCGCCCAGCGCGGCTTCGGCCCGATGAGCCGCACGCCGGTGCGCGCCGAGTTGTAGTGCACCTCGTAGGTCGCGCTGAACAGGTCGGCAATATCCTCCGGTGTGAAAAAGTCCGGCGCACCGTGCGGTCCATAAAGCACGCCGATGTCCCAACTGCGCGTGAGCGGGGGCTGAAGGTTTGCGGGCAACGCAAAGACCACTCGCTCACGCTCGCAGCCACCGGGTTCGCCTGTGTGGCTGCGAGCGCCAGCGAGTGGATCCCCGACGAGCCGCAGCACATCCCCCACCCGCAGCGCCCGGCCGGCGTGGCCGCCGAAGAGGCCAAGCGTGAACGTGGCCTTGCTCCCCAGATAGTCGGGCACGTCGAAACCGCCGGCGACCGCCAGGTAGGCACGCATGCCGGGTGAGGTCGCATCGGCGGCGCCGATCTTCAGCACCGCGCCCGCCGCCACATCCAAGGCGGCACCGTAGGCGACCGGCTCACCGTCGAGCGTCGCCGGCAGGGGCGAGCCAACGAGAGCGATGCGCGCGGCGGTGTTGAAGCGCAGCGTCGGACCGGCGACCGTGATCTCAAGTCCGGCCGCCGACGGTGCGTTGCCCACCAGCCGGTTGGCCAGGCGGAAGGAAAGGTGGTCCATCGGGCCCGAGGGCGGCACGCCCACGTCCCAATAGCCGATACGCCCCGGATAATCCTGCACCGTCGTCTGGGTGCCGCCGTCGAGTACCTCGATGGTGTGCGCCCGGTAGGGCAGGTCCGCCAGCGAGCGGGTGATGGTGCGGCCGGATTGAAACACCGCGGACGCCACGATCTGACGGAGGTAGGCGAGGTTGGTTTCCAGGCCGTGCACGTCGGTTGCGGCGAGCGCCGCGGTGAGCTTGGCCAGGGCCTCGGCACGATCGGCCCCGCGCACGATGATCTTGGCAACCATCGGATCGTAGTAGGGCGACACCTCGCTGCCCCGCTCCACCCAGGTCTCGATGCGCGCGTCGGCCGGAAACCGCAGCTCGGTGATCAAGCCGGTCGAGGGCTGGAAGTTCTTGCCCGGATCCTCCGAGTAAAGCCGCACCTGGATCGACGTCCCGCGGGGCGTAGGCGCAAAATCGGCCAGCGAACCGAGGTCGCCCGCGGCCTGCCGCACCATCCATTCCACCAAATCGACGCCAGTCACTTCCTCGGTGACGCCGTGCTCCACCTGCAGGCGGGTGTTCACTTCGAGGAAATAAAACCGGGCCGTATCGGCATCGTAAACGAACTCGACCGTGCCCGCGTTGCGATAGCCGGCCGACTCGCCCAGCCGCGCCGCACAGGCCAGCAGTTCGCGCCGAACCTCGTCATTCAGACCGGGCGCGGGCGTTTCCTCGACCACCTTTTGATTGCGACGCTGAGCCGAGCAGTCGCGCTCGCCGAGCGCGACGACATGACCGAGTCCGTCGCCAAAAATCTGCACCTCGATGTGGCGCGCATGCTCGACGAATTTTTCGAGAAACACCCCGCCTTCCTTGAAGTTGTTCTTGGCGAGCCGCTCGACGGACGCAAACGCCTCCGGCAAGGCCGCGGCCGAGCGGATGAGTTGCATGCCGATGCCACCGCCGCCGGCGGTGCTCTTGAGCATGACGGGATAGCCGATGCGCTCCGCCTCGGTCAGCGCCTCCTCGACCGAGGAAAGCAGAGCGCTGCCCGGCAACAAGGGCACGCCCGCCTGCTCGGCCAGCGCGCGCGCGGTGTGTTTGAGACCGAAAGCCCGCATATTGTCGGCCGAGGGTCCGATGAACACAATGCCAGCCGCTTCGCAGGCCTCGGCGAACGCGGGGTTCTCGCTCAGAAAACCGTAGCCCGGATGAATCGCCTGCGCCCCGGTTTCCCGCGCGACTGCCAGGATCCGATCGGCATCGAGGTAGCTCTGCGCCGCAGGCGCCGGCCCGATGCACACCGCCTCATCAGCCTGCTCGACATGCAGCGACCCGGCATCGGCCTCGGAATAAACCGCGACCGAACCGATGCCCATGCGTCGCAGGGTGCGGATGATCCGGCAGGCAATGGCGCCGCGGTTGGCGATCAAGACTTTGGTGAAAGGCATTTTATTAGCCACTTAGAGCCCAGGCAGGACGCTGTTTTTTAACCACGAATGCACACGGATGGCTTCGCCTACCGGCTACGCACTGAAACGGGGTAATCGGTTTTTGTGAGAGGCGAAACGGTAGTGGAGCCATTCGTGTCCATCCGTGGTTAAGAAATTAGTTCGCGGCGCCCCAGATCAGCACCTCGATGGGGGTGGGGTTCCAGCCGTTGCACGGGTTGTTGAGCTGGGGGCAGTTGGAGATGAGGCAGAGGACGTCGCGCTCGGCGCGGAGTTCGACGTAACGGCCGGGGGCGGACACGCCGTCCTCGAAGGTGAGACCACCCTCCGGCGTGACCGGGACGTTCATGAAGAAGTTGATGTTGCAGGTGAGGTCGCGCTTGCCGAAGTCGTGACCGCAGCCGCACTCCTGCGCCGCACGGATGAAGCTGTCGCGGCAGGCATGCATCGGCTCCTTGTCGTGCGCGTAGCGCATGGTGTTGCTCTCGCGCGAACAGGCCCCGCCGAGCGTATCGTGGCGTCCGCAGGTGTCGGCCACGATCGTCAGCAGAGTATCGCCCTGCGTCGAGATGAGCGGTGTGCCCGTGGTGAGGTAGAGCGCCCGCTGCCGCAGGATGGTGTCGGAGGCGCTGTAACGATTCTCCGGATCGTGCGCGTCGTAGAACAGCGTATCCGCCGCCTGGTTACCCTCGAGGTCGAGCAGGCGCAGGATCTGGCCCTGCTTGATCACGTGCGACCAGTGGTCGCCGGCGCCGATGACCTGGCGATAGCCGGCGTTCTGTGGCTGGAGTGAGCTTTCGGTCAGAATGAAGGTGGACATGGCGATTCCTCAGTCACGCAGCGCGTGGTAGATGGTGTTGTTTTGCGCGGCGCGCAGGTTTTCGGGACGGGAGTGGTAGCAGGTGTCGTCGGAGGCAATCGGCTGGACCGGCAGCACCTCGATACGCACGCGCCGCGGACGATAGACCGGATCCGGATCGAGCGGATGCTGGCAGGTGTTGAGGACGACAAGCGTCTTCATTTCGAGACGCAGATCGACAGAGGCTCCGGCCGCCGAATGACCCGCGACGAAGGTGAGTTTCCCGTCGGCGTCGGCGACGACCTTACTGAAGAGGTTGAGGTTGGGCACGAGGTCGCGTTTGCCGAGCCCCCACTTGGCCAGCTCGATGAGGAAGCATTCGCGCGCGTTGCGATGAAAGGCGTTGCGCGCCTGCTGGTAGGTCTTCTCGCCGTATTTTTCACGCACGAGCGCGGCGTCGCTGCAGCCGCAGGCGGTGTCGTGCCAGCCCGCGGTGTCGGCCGTGATCGAGGCCAGCAGACGACCCATGTCGGAGTGCAGGCAATGGCCCTGCGTGAGCTGAAAGGTGTGCTGCCCCTTCAGCGTATCCGGCATGTTGTAGCGCTCGATCGTCAGGTCGGCGTTGTAGAGCAGCAGGCCCACGTTGGCGCCGCCTTCGAGGTCGGTCAGGCGCAGCGTTTTGCCGCGACCGATGACGGCCGACCACATGCCGGGCGGGTCGAGATCACGGGAAAAAATCGGAGCGGATGCAGTCATGAGCGAAGAGGAATTATGGTATTACGTTTGTGTCAATTCGTATTACCGTGGATTTGCTCTCAGGTTTAGAGTTCCGCCTTTAGGCGGCTTCCGGTACAGGCATCGCCGCCTAAAGGCGGAACTCCAAACGGGTGGTCCTTTATGCACACTCCACTGCGGCACGGCGGCAAGCGCCGGCCCTGCATTCAAGGCGCCAGCCCACTGCGGCATGCCGGCAAGCGGCAGCCCTACAGCGTCGCGGCGCCCTACAACAGCGGAGGCAGCGCCTCGGCGGCGAGTTGGAGCTTGCTGTATTTGACGCCTTTGCAGGAGGCCAGTTCGTCGGCGAGTTTGCGCAGGTCCTTCACCGGTCCCTGCACCAGGAGCACTTCGAGGTAATGGTGATTCTCCAGGTGTACGTGCATGCTGGTGACCACCATCACGTAATACTTGTGCTGAATGCCCATCAGCTTCGCCTGCAGGTTTCGCGTGCGATGATCGTAGACGAGATTGATGGTGCCCGCCATGATGCCCGAACCGAGTTCGGCCTTCATCTCGACGAGCCCGTCGCGCACGAGTGCCGCAACCGCCTGGGATCGGCTGTGGAACCCGCGGCGCTTCACCAACAGGTCGAGTTCGTCGAGCAGGCGGGACGGCAGCGAAACGCTGATCCGGGCAACGGTGTCCTTGCGTGGCATGGCCATGGTTTGTCGTGGGGCGGAAAGGTTTTGTCACGGCCGATTTCCCCTACTCCACGTCATCGCCGGCCGCGGCGAGCCGGACGATCGGCAGCGGCTCGACCTCGATCGACACGGGCGGGTGAATCAACGCATCGAGTCGGCGGCGCGTGGCCAGGAACTCGGGGCTTTGGGTGTCGCCGATGCGGCGCGGGCGCGGCACGGGTACTTCGATGAGTTCCTGCACTTCGCCGGGATGGGGTTTGAGCACGAGGATGCGGTCCGCCAGGAGGATCGCTTCGTCGAGATCGTGGGTGATGAAAAGGATGGTGACGTCCACGTTGCGCCAGATCTCCAGCAGGTGCGCCTGCATCTGCGCGCGGGTCTGGGCGTCGAGCGCGCCGAAGGGCTCGTCCATGAGCAGAATGCGCGGTTCGTTGGCGAGCGCGCGGGCGATGGCGGCGCGTTGCTTCATACCGCCGGAGAGCTGGGCCGGATAGGAATCCTTGGCCCGGGCGAGGCCGACGAGTTCGATCCATTGCAGGGCTTCGCGGCGCGCGGTGGTTTCGGCTTTCCCACGCAGGCGCAGGCCAAACATGACATTCTCCGTGACGGTGAGCCACGGGAACAGCGTGTAGCCTTGAAACACCATGCCACGGTCGGGTCCGGGACCGCACACCTCCCGGTCGTCGAGCAGCATCCGGCCGGAGGTCGGTTGGTCGAGTCCGGCGACCAGTCGGATGAGGGTGGACTTGCCGCAGCCCGAGGGTCCGATCACGCACAGGAACTCCCGCCGATGTACCTGAAAGTTGATGTCGTGCAGCGCGGTGACGCGGCCCGTGGTCGATTGGAATTCCCGGCCGAGGTGCTCAACCGCCAGCACGACCGGCCGCTCCTTGAGTTTGCGGAAACGCGCCGCGACTTCGGGCGACTGCTGGCGATAATCGGGCAGGTCGCTCACGGGCGTGCCTCCTCGTTTTCCTTGGGCGGGAAGAGGCAGATGTAGCGATCGCCGAAGAAACGCTGGGTGAGCTCGCGCAAACGACTGCGGCGGGTCATGCGCCAGCCGAAGAGACGGGCGCCGATGAAGCCGAGCAACTGATCGGTGAGCAGGCCGATGAGTCCGATGATGAGGATGGCGGCGTAGACGTTGTCGAAGTTGCGATACTTGGCCTGCTGGTTGATGAAAAATGTGATGCCGGAACTCACGCCCACGACCTCGGCCACGATGAGGTAGGTCCAGGCCCAGCCGAGCAGGATGCGCAGGTCGTTGTAGAGGTCGGGCAGGCTCGCTGGCACGATGACGCGCAGCAGCAGTTGCCGGTTGTTGGCACCGAGGGTTTGCGCCGCCTCGATGAGCGCGGGATCGACCTTGCGCACCGTGTTGGACACGACGAGCACCTGCTGGAAGAAGGTGCCGATGAAAATGATCGCGATCTTCGGCTCCTGATAAATGCCCCAGACCGCGACCATGAGCGCGCCGAAAACCGGCGCCGGCATGTAGCGGATGAAATCCACCACCGGCTCCGTGAGCCGGGCCACCGTCGCGTAGGAGCCGCAGAGGATGCCCAGCGGCACCCCGACGAGCGACGAGAGCGTGAAGCCCCAGAAGATGGTCTGGATGCTGCTCCACAGGCTCTCGTGCAGCCACGTATCGGCGCGGATGGCGGGCTTGGTGGTGAAGGCGGTGTAGAGCGCGCGGGCGACGGCGTGCGGCGCCGGCAGGTAGATCGGGTTGGCGCGGTGGCCGGTGGGGGCCACCCCGCCCTGCCCTTCGATCGTCGCCACCTGTTTGGCGAACTCGGCGCGTTCGATGAGCGTGCCCGGTTTCAGCCAGGTAACATCCCCCGACTGCTCCACCTTGATCATCGGGTGCCACAGCCAGGGCACGTAGCTCACCGCGCTCCAGACCGCCAAGGGCAGCAGGAACGAGAGCGCCCACAGCGGCCACCGGCGCGAGGACACAAGCGGCTGCTGGACGACAAACCAGGGCGCGGAACGCATGCAGGGGTTTTCCGGATACGGACGCGGGCGAGATCCGAAGGCTTATTTGCCCACCGCCTCGAGCATGAGCGAGGCGTCGATGTAGGCGCTCACGTCCTGCGACTCGGCGTAAACCTGGTTGGCCACATTAAAGGCGTCGGCGATCTTGGTGGAGCCGGTGACCGACTTGAAGCCCTCGGCGTCCGACGACATGAACATCGCGCCGCGCTTGAGCGGCAGCAGGTGCGTGCCGTTCATGAAGGCGGCGTATTCGGCGGGCACCACGCCGGCGCGGGCGGCCATGATGGAAATGCCGTCGGCGCGGGTTGCGGGGTCCGTCAGGTAGCCGACGATCTTGTCCCACACCTTGATGAACTTCACCCAGTCGGCGCGGGAGTTGGCGAGGCTTTGCGGCGAGACACAGACCATGTCGTAAATGAGGCCGGGCTCGTCGGCGCTGGTATAGACCGGCTTGGAGCCGGCGACGGCTTTGAGGGCGGCCCCGGAGTTGGGTTGCCAGGCGGCGATGGCGGCGACCTGACCGGACGCGAGCACCTGCGGGGTTTGGTCGGTCGGGGTCGGCACGAGTTCGACGTCACTCTCGCTCATGCCGGCTTTCTTGAGGCCGTTGAGCAGGAGCAGGTGATCGACGAAGCCGATCTCCACGCCGATCTTTTTGCCCTTCAGATCCTGCAGCGACTCGATGCCGGGCTGGGCGACCACCATGTCATTGCCGTTTGAGTAGTCGGTCACGAGGATCATGACGTTCTGCGCGCCGGTGGAGCCGGTGACGAGCGCGTCGCCATTGGTCATCATGACGGCGTCGACCTGGCCGTTGGCGAAGGCATCCATCGACGGCACGTATTCGAACCACAGCAGTTCGACCTCGATGCCGGCTTCCGCAAACCAGCCCTTCTGCTCGGCGATGGCAAAAGCGGTCCAGCCCGGCCAGTCGCTGTAAGCGACCTTGAGCGGCGCGGCGGAGAGAGAGGAAAGAAAGGCGCCGAGTCCGAGGAGAAGGGCAAACAAGCGGCGAAAGCGGGAACGGGAAGCAGGATTCATCGAGTGCTACGTTTTTGAGGATTCGTGTTACTGGCGGACCTTTGCGCAAAGCATGCTTTGTGCCAGTGAGACATCCACTTTTCGCGCTTTCGCTACCCCCTGCGTCCAGCCGCCAATCACGCTGCAGCGTCACCCGCATGCCTCCCACTCCGAAAGAAAAGCACCCACACGTCGCAATGTAGGGGCGTTGCTCGCCGACGCCCGGTTGCGACGGAAGGGTCCCGTGAATTCGGGTGCGTGGTGAAGCGCGCGGGTCGCGGCGAGCGCGCCCCCTACACCGATCCAATGAACGGAATGAGGCACACGCCGCACGGCGGTAGCCGCGCGAGACGATGGGAGGAGGTTAGAACAGAAAATACCGCTGCGCCATGGGCAGGACCTTGGCCGGCTCGCAGGTGAGGTGCTCGCCGTCGGCCTTGACCGTGTAGGTCTCGGGATCCACCTCGATCTTGGGCATGGCGTCGTTGAGCACCATGTCGGTCTTGCCGACCGTGCGGCAGCGAGACACCGGCTCGAGCCGGCGCGAGAGGCCCAGCGAGGTCGGGCCGTCGGCCTGTTCGAGCGAGGCCTGGCTGACGAAGGTGAGGCAGGTGCGGCCCAGCGCCTTGCCGGCGGCGCCGAACATGGGACGATAAAAGGTCGGCTGCGGCGTGGGAATGGAGGCGTTGGGATCGCCCATGTTGGCCCAGGCAATGAAGCCGCCCTTCAGCACGAGTTCCGGTTTCACCCCGAAGAAGGCCGGTTTGAACACCACGAGGTCGGCCAGCTTGCCGATGCCGATCGAACCGATGATGTGCGCCATGCCGTGGGTCACAGCGGGATTGATCGTGTATTTGGCCAGATAGCGCAGGACGCGGAAATTATCGGCCGCGGGATGCGCCGAACCCGTGAGCTTGCCGAACTGCACCTTCATTTTGTGCGCGGTCTGCCAGGTGCGGCAGATGACCTCGCCGATGCGGCCCATGGCCTGCGAGTCGGAAGACATCATGGAGATCGCACCGAGATCGTGCAGGCGATCCTCGGCCGCGATCGTTTCGGGGCGAATGCGCGACTCGGCGAACGCCACGTCCTCGGGAATCTTCGAATCGAGGTGGTGGCAGACCATGAGCATGTCGAGATGCTCATCGATCGTATTCACCGTGAAAGGACGCGTCGGATTGGTGGATGACGGCAACACGTTAGGCTCGCTGCAGACCCGAATAATGTCGGGGGCGTGGCCGCCGCCGGCACCTTCCGAGTGGTAGGTGTGGATGGCGCGGCCCTTGAAGGCGGCCAGTGTCGATTCGACGAATCCGGCCTCGTTGAGTGTGTCGGTGTGGATGGCGACCTGGACGTCGAACTCCTCGGCCACGCCGAGGCAGGTATCGATGGCCGCGGGCGTCGTCCCCCAGTCCTCGTGCAGTTTCAGGCCGAGCGCCCCGGCACGGATCTGTTCGCGCAACGGCTCGGGCGTCGAGCAGTTGCCCTTGCCGAGGAAACCCAGGTTGACCGGGTAGGCCTCGGCCGCCTCCAGCATGCGGTGGATGTTCCAGGCACCCGGCGTGCAGGTCGTGGCGAGGGTGCCGTGGGCCGGGCCGGTGCCGCCGCCCAGCATGGTCGTCACGCCGGAGCTGATGGCCTCGTTGATCTGCTGCGGGCAGATGAAGTGGATGTGCGAGTCGATGCCACCGGCGGTGACGATGCAGCCTTCGCCGGCCAGGGCTTCGGTGCCGGCGCCGACGATCATGGGATCCTTCCGGCCGGTCTTTGGATCGGCGAACACCGAACCGATGCCGCTTTGAATGCCGGGATTGCCGGCGTGGCCTAAGCCGACGATGACGCCGTGTTTGATGCCGATGTCGGCCTTGATGACGCCCAGCACCGGATCGAGGATCGTCGCGTTGGTGATGACCAGATCGAGGGAGTCGGCATCGGAGGCCGTGGGAGATTGGCCCATGCCGTCGCGAATGACCTTGCCGCCGCCGAACTTCACTTCATTGCCGTAACCGCCGCCTTCGGCAATGAGGTCGCGTTCGACCTCGATGAACAGTTCCGTATCCGCGAGACGAACCCGATCCCCCACGGTGGGACCGAACATCTCAGCATATTGGCGGCGAGTAAGTTTCAGAGGCATGGCAGGAAAAGGATTTTAACCACGGATGGACACGGATGGCTTCGGCTACCGCCTACGCACGGGGGACGAGTGAAATCGAGTTCTGATCTGCAGGGTTGAAGGCGAAACGGTAGTGGAGCCCATCCGTGTCCATCCGTGGTTGAGAGAATCAGTCCAACGGACCGTTGATTTTGGCGTTGAGGCCGTAGACTTCGCGGGTGCCGGCGAGAGCGACGAGTTCGACCCGCTTCGTGTCGCCGGCTTCGAAGCGCACCGCCGTGCCGGCCGGGATGTTGAGGCGAAAGCCACGGGCCGCGGCGCGGTCAAAATCGAGTTGCTCGTTGGCTTCGAAAAAATGGAAGTGCGAGCCTACTTGGACCGGGCGGTCGCCGGTGTTGACCACGTCGAGTGTAACGGTGGCGAGGTCGAGGTTGGCTTCGAGATCAGGACCGGCGGCGGGAATGATTTCTCCGGGAATCATGGGAATTTGGATTTTCGATTTTGGATTCTGGATTTTCGATTCTCGAGGTTGGAACCCAGGCGGCGGAGGCGGACGTGCCGAGCTTGAAGACCAATCCAAAATCGAGATTCAGAAATCAAAAATTCATCGGATCGGATGGTGCACCGTGACGAGTTTGGTGCCGTCGGGGAAGGTGGCCTCGACCTGCACTTCGGGAATCATGTCGGCCACGCCTTCCATGACGTCGTCGACCTTGAGGATGGTGGTGCCGTAACCCATGAGCTCGGCCACGGTGCGGCCATCGCGGGCGCCTTCGATGATCTCGTAGGTGATGATGGCAACGGCCTCGGGGTGGTTGAGCTTCAGGCCGCGCGCCTGGCGGCGGCGGGCCAGATCGGCCGCGGTAACGACCATGAGTTTTTCAATCTCGCGCGGGGTCAGATGCATGGGGAAACAGGAAGGTTTTTAACCACGGATGGACACGGATGGCTTCGTCCCGCGGCCGCGGGACTACGCGATGAAACTTGGTTTATGTGTCGGGTCACTGACTATTTGACTGAAAGCGGAACGGTAGTGGAGCTCATCGGTGTCCATCCGTGGTTAAAATAAGGGAGTTCAACCTAAACCTGCAGGTGGGTGGCGACGACTTCGTCGGTGAGTTCAGCGATGGCGCCGGAGGCGGTGATGGTGCCGCGGTCCATGGCGTAAAAGCGGTCGGCGACCTCGCGGCAGAAGTCGACGTATTGCTCGACCAGCAGGATGGCGAGGGCGCGCTGCTCGTGCAGTTTTTTCACCGCGGCCATGATCTCCGCCGCCTCCTTGCGGCCGGGGGCGGTCGCCTCGTCCTCGGGGACCGGGCTGACCTTCAGCTTTTTGAGCGTGTCGCCGATCTGATCGATGATCGACGGCTGAATGCCCTCGGTCGGCTCGTCGAGGATGAGCAGCTTGGGATCGGTGAGCAGGGCGCGCCCGATGGCGAGTTGCTGCTGCTGACCACCGGACAGCACGCCACCCTTGCGGGACAACATTTCCTTGAGCACCGGAAAGAGGTCGAAAACCCGGTCCAAGGCATTGGCGGCAGTCCGGCCCTTGATCCGGTGAACCACCAAGCCGACCTTGAGGTTCTCCTCGACAGTGAGGTGCGGAAAGATGTCGCGCCCCTGGGGCACATAGCCGATGCCCAGGCGCGCGCGGGAGTCGGGCGGCAGAGCGTGGATCGGTTGACCCGCCAGCGTGATGCTGCCGGCGCGCACCGGGAGGCCGCCGGTGATGGAACGCAGTGTCGTGGTTTTGCCGACACCGTTGCGGCCCATGAGTGCGACGACCTCCCCGGCGTTAACCTGCAGGTCGAAACCGCGCAGGATGCGCGAGCCGCCGATGTCGGTTTCGAGGCCGCGAATATCGAGGACGGGCGTATTGCTGTTTTCCATACGTCGTTCCTCAGTCATGCTTGCCGCGGCCGAGGTAGACCTCGCGGACCTTTTGGTTGGACTGCACTTCGTCGAACTTGCCCTCGAAGAGGACGGTGCCCTGGTGCAGCACGGTCACGTCGGAGTCGCGGGCGATCTGCTTCACGAAGGTCATGTCGTGCTCGACCACCACGAGACTGTGCTTGCCGGCGAGCGAGAGGAGCAGTTCACCGGTGCGGTGGGTTTCCTCGTCGGTCATGCCGGCGGCGGGTTCGTCGATGAGCAGCACCTCGGGATCGGACGCCAGCAGCATGCCGATTTCGAGCCACTGCTTCTCGCCGTGGGCGAGTTGGCCGGCCTTCCAGTCGCGTTTGGCTTCAAGGCGGATGAGTTTGAGCAGCTCGTCGATGCGGTCGCGCTGAGTGGAGTTGAGCCGAAACATCAAGGAGGCGAAGACCCCGCGCGTGCCCTCCAGCGAGAGCAGCAGGTTTTCCCACACCGTGTGGTTGGTGTAGACGCTGGGGGTCTGAAACTTGCGGCCGATGCCGAGGCGGTTGATCTGGTATTCGTTCAAGCCGGCGAGGTTGTGATCGCCGAACTCGATCTTGCCGCGATCGGGTTTGGCGCGGCCGGTGATGAGGTCGAAGAAGGTCGATTTTCCGGCGCCGTTGGGACCGATGATCGTGCGCAATTCGCCCTGGAAAAGATAGAAGTTGAGATCGGAGATCGCCTTGAAGCCATCGTAGGTTTTCGAGACGTCTTCGACGTTGAGAATGGGATGCGACATGGGGCGATGGTCTCAGCTTTGCTCGGCGATCGTTTTACGTTCCGGCAGGAGGCTGCGCAGCCACAACCAGACGGGTTTGAGGCGCTCGGGCAGGCTGACGAGACCGCCGGGCAGGAAGAGCACCACCAGGATGAAGAGTCCGCCGAGGAAGAGCAGCCAGAGATCGGGAAACGCACGGGTGGCCCAGCTCTTGAGCATGTTGATGGAAACGGCGCCGAGGATGGGACCGAGCAAGGTTCCGCGTCCGCCGACCGCCACCCAGACGACGGCTTCGAGCGACTTCTCCGGGATCATCTCGCTGGGGTTGATGATGCCCACCTGCGGCACGTAGAGGGCGCCGGCGATGCTGGCGATGAGCGCAGCCAGCACGAAGACGAAGAGCTTGTAGTGGGCGGCCGCATACCCGCTGAAGAGCACGCGGTTTTCACCGTCGCGAATGGCGCGCTGGACGAGGCCGAACTTGGTGCGACTGAGCCATCGGCAACCGGCATAGACGAGGATGAGGGCGATGCCGGTGGCGATGTAGAGTCCGCGTTGGGTGGTCGCGCTGAGCAGGTCGAAGCCGAGGATGAACTTGAAATCGGTGAAACCGTTGTTGCCGCCCATCAGCAGATTGTTGCGGAAAAACATGATGGAGGCCGCGTAGGTGAGCGCCTGCGTAAGGATGGAAAAATAGACGCCTTTGATGCGCGAACGAAAGGCGAAGAAACCGAAGATGTAGGCGACGATGCCCGGCACCAGCAGCACCATGGCGAAGGCGAAGGGGAAACTGTCGAACGGCTCCCAGAAGCTCGGCAGTTGCTTCCAGCCGAGGAAGACAAGGAAGTCGGGAATCGGCTGCTGGTACTGCCCCAGGTCGCCGATCATGCGCATGAGATACATGCCGTGCATGTAGCCGCCGAGGGCGAAGAACAAGGCCTGGCCGAGGCTGAGCAGGCCGGTGTAGCCCCAAAGCAGGTCGACGGAGATCGCCAGCAGGGCGTAACACAGATATTTGCCCCAAAGATTGATCGTGAAGTTGCTCACGACGCCCTGGGCGTTGAGCACGGGCAGGACCACGATCATCGCGAAGGCAAGGATGCCGGCGATGATTAACTCGGTCCGGAGACGGGAGGTGTTGGCAAGGGGATTCATGGCTCAGTCCTCGAGCTGGCGACCGCGCGTCGCGAAGATGCCGGCGGGGCGCCATTGCAGGAACAGGATGATCAGGGTGAGCACCAGGATCTTGCCGAACACGGACGAGTCCTGGGCGAGGTTTTGCAGGAACGTGCCGATGAGCGGCACCCAACCCATGCCGGGCGCCCAGGACGGCAGGTACTGCTGCAGCACCTGGTCGATGCCGCCGATGCCAAAGGCGCTGATGACGGTGCCGACAATGTTCCCCACCCCGCCGACCACCACGACCATGAAGGAGTCGACGATGTAGGCCTGGCCGAGGGAGGGACCGACGTTGCCGATCTGGCTGAGGAAGGCGCCGGCGAGTCCGGCGAGTCCGCTGCCCAGGCCGAAGGTCAACATGTTGACCCGCCGCGTGCGCACACCCATGTGGGCGGCCATCCCGCGGTTCTGCATGACCGCGCGGATGAGCAGCCCGAGGGAAGTGCGGTTGAGCGCCAGCCACACGCCAAAGACGATCAGCATGGCGAAGCCGATCACGAAGACGCGGTTCCAGCCGAACACGATGTCGGCTATGGTCCAGTTCCCGCTCAGGTAGCTCGGGCTGGATACCTGCACGTTGTTGGCGCCGAACATCAGCCGGAAGGTTTGCTGCAGGACCAGGGACACGCCCCAGGTGGCGAGCAGGCTCTCAAGGGGCCGGCGGTAGAGAAACTGGATCACCGATCGTTCCAGGCCGATGCCGACCAGCGCCGCCGCCACGAAACTCAGGGGAATCGCGGCCACGAAATACAACTGATAGGCCCAGCCCTCGAGATTCAGGCCAGGCAGCCCGATGCTCAGACCAAAGGCCGGAATGACGAGACCGGCGCCGAAGATGTTCTGCACGATGTAGGTGGTGTAGGCGCCCACGGCGATCATCTCGCCGTGTGCCATGTTGATCACGCCCATCAGGCCGAAGGTGATGGCCAGGCCCAACGCCACCACCAGCAGGATGCTGCCGAGGCTGAGGCCGCGGAAAATCGTGCCGACAAAATCCACCAGTGAGCGATGGCGGTCGACCGCGCGCATGGCTGCGGCAGCGGCACTGGCGAGATCCTTGTCACCGGCCTCGCGGGCCTGCGACCAGACCTTGTCCAGGGCATCGTAGCTGGACAGACTGTGCAGGCGCTCGAGCTCGCGCACCGCCGTCAACTTCACCTCGGCGGAGGAATCGCCCAGCTGCAGCATGGCTACCGCGAGCTGCACCGCGCGCCGCACGGCGGCGGACTGCTCGGTCTCGAGATGGCGGGTCAGCACCGGAACCTTCTCGAGGTCGCCGGACAAGCCGATGGTCTGCACCGCCTGGAGGCGGGCGGCTTCGTCGGCGGAACCAAGATCGATGAGATCGAGCACCTCCTTCATGGCCCGACGCAACCGGTTGTTGTGGCGAACCCGCTCCATGGTGTCGCGGGTGGCCGGAATGACGACACCAGCGGCATCGACCAACGGTGCGTCACCAATAATCTGATACGGCGTTGCCTGCCCAAAGGCCGCCTCTCCGCCGACGACCCGCACCGGGATCTTCTCGCCGGCTGGATCGGTGTAGATGAACAGCTCGTCGAGTTTCCACGCCTCGAGCAGCTCGGCGATCACGGGCTCGCCGCGCCCCACCATGCGGGCGAGGACCTCGCCCTTGGCGCGATCGTTGGGCGCCAGCATCGCCTCGGCGATCAATTGGCGCGCCTCCTCCGGCGGAGCTTCCTGGGCCCGGGCCGCCAGGGCGGCGAGAGCAAAAACGAGCAGTCGAAGCGGGGTGTGAATGAATTTCATTCGAGATCGAGGGCTATGCTGAAACCGTGCCAATCCGGAGAACAAGAAAGTGGGGTGGGTCGCGATTGACCCACCCCACCAACTACAGGATTACGGCCGAATACTGCTGGATCGTCCGTAAAATCGGACAGCGGGATGGCGACCGGCTTACTTGAACTTACCCTTCAGCCAGGGCTCGCCGTAAACGTCGTCGTAGGACTCGAGGATCTCGAACTGGCCGTTGGCCTTGGTCTCGCCGATGAAGACGTTCTTCGTGAGATGCATGTTGGGCTGGGTCGTAACGGTGCCGCCCGGGCCATCGAAGGAGAGGCCGCTCTTGAGCGCGGTGCGCACAGCGTCGACCTCGAAGGAGCCGGCCTTTTCGACGGCGGCCTTCCACAGGTAAACCCCGTTGTAGGAAAGGACCATGGGCGAGCAGGTGACGCGGCCTTCCTTCACGATGCCGGGGACCTTGCTCTGCTTAAGCCAGCTCATGAAGTTGCCGACGAACTTGGCGTTGGCGTCGGACTCGATGGACTGGAAGTAGGTCCAGCAGCCGAGCTGACCCACGAGTTGGTCGGCGGGCAGGCCGCGGAACTCATCCTCGGAGATGGAGAACGACACGACCGGGCAGGTCTCGGCGGAGAGACCGGCGGCGGCGTATTCCTTGAAGAAGGGGACGTTGGTGTCGCCGTTGAGCGTGCTGATCACGGCAGTGTCACCGCCGGCGGCGAACTGTTTGATCTCGGCAATGATCTGCTGGTAGTCGGTATGGCCAAAGCCGGTGTACTTGCCGGCGGAGATGATCTTGCCGGACTCGTCCTTGCGGAAACCGCCGCCGATGTTCTCGATCGGCACGCCCTTGCTGAGGAGGTACTCAAGCAGCACGAGGTTGGTGGTCTGCGGGTAGACGTAGTCGGTGCCGAGCAGGTAGAACTTCTTGTAACCTTGCTCGAGCAGGTAGTCGACGGCGGGTGTGGCCTGCTGGTTCACGGCCTCGGCGGTGTAGAAGACGTTCTGGCTCTCCTCCTCACCCTCGTATTGCACCGGATAGAAGAGCAGGCCGTTGTTCTTTTCGAAGACCGGCAGGACGGACTTGCGGGAGACGGAAGTCCAGCAGCCGAAGACCACGGCGCACTTGTCCTGCTCGAGCAGTTGCTTGGCCTTCTCCGCAAAGAGCGGCCAGTTGGAGGCGCCGTCGACGACGACGGGCTCGATCATCTTGCCCATGACGCCGCCGTTGGCGTTGATCTCGTCGAAGGTGAAGAGCAGGATGTCGCGCAGCGAGGTTTCGCTGATTGCCATGGTGCCGGAGAGGGAGTGCAGCACGCCGACCTTGACGGTTTCGGCGGCGCGGAGGGAACCGAGGAGGGAGGCCGCAGCGAGAGCGCCGGCGGCGAGAAGCTTGGAGATTTTCATAGAAGGAATGGGGAGGAGCGGGGTATGGGTTGGGTTCGGGGCACGAAGGCGCACGGGATCGCGGTACGATGCCCGCGGGTGGGAAAGCAACGGCGCCGGCCGGATGCACCGGCGCCGTTGCGAAGGATCAACCAGTGACGACGGCGCCGGTTCAGAAGGTGAACACGACCTGCGCGGCCAGATAGCTGGCGTTCTCCACACCGGTGTTGTCGAACTCGGTGTAGCTGTATTCCGCCAGGACGGCGAGGTTGTCGGTCAGGCTCATGCCGGGCGAGACGGTGTACTTCATGAACTTGGCGCCGGCGGCGACGGTGTCGTCCTCACCACCGCTGACGCGGAAGGTGGTGGTGAACGAACCGAAGTCAGGCATGGCGAGCAGCGACCAGAAGTAGGCGTCGGCCCCGTTGGCGTCAGCCGTCATGAACTCCGCGGCGACGAGCGTGCCGCCGATCGTGGTGTCGGCCCAGAAGTCGAACATCGTGGTGTCGGAGTCACCATCGTTGGCGACGCCGGCGTAGAAGTTGGCGGTTTCGGTGGAGTACTTGAAGTAGGCCTCAAAGCCGATCTCGCCCAGGTCGTGGTCGCCCTCGTAGTAGGTGGGACCGTATACCGAATCGAGCACCGCGACACCCATGGAGAAACCGTCCCCCGAGTAGTCGTATTTGATGCCGGAGTGGTAGGCGGGGATGAAGGCGGCAAGATCGTTGGAGTAGGAGATCTGCAGCATGTTCGGCCAGTCGAAGGCTTCATAGCCGTGGTAGCTGAGAAACTTGCCGAAGGTGACACTCGAGCTGTCGTCGACCGCGTAGGTCGCATACATGTCGAGGAAGACCGGCTCGTAGTCCGAGAAGGCGTGCAGGCTCACCACACCGGTGGTCTTCTCGAAGGAGCCCGTGAGCTGCAGCTTCATGGAGTCCACTTCGAGAAGACCCTCATCGCTGTCACCGCCCCCGGTGTATTCCTCGTTGTAGTTGCTGGCCGTGGCGGTCACGTAACCGTACAGGCTCAGGTTGTCGTTGATCTTGATGTCGGCGTAGGCGCCGATCGCCAGACCCGCGCCGACAAATGCAGCACCGATCTTTTTCATAGCAGGAGTAGTCATAGGTAGTTTGTTCGTTGAACGTCAGGACGTAGTCAGAATCCGCACTGGGCGGGATCGACGACGCTTGAGCAGCTCCTTTGCCATGAACTTCAGTTGGTTGAGAAATTCTCACCGGATGACTTCGTGTATCTGTTTTGTTCATACTTTACCTCGGAGGTCTTCGTCGGATTTTGTCATCCGCTTGCTTTAACTTCGGCCCGAAATTGCTCACATTTTTGCTTCAATTCGTAATACCATGAATGATTCTCATGCTCCCTGGCGCGCCGCGCTCGACACGATCACCGCTGCGCGCCACGGCGGTCGAACCGCTGGACTCCTCACCCAGCTCGAGGCCCTCGACGCCGCTCATCCGCATGTCGCCGAGATCGCCCACCAACTGGCCTGGACCCTCGAGTCGCTCGGCCGCGAGGCCGAGGCCCTGCCCCACTACCAGCGCGCGATCACGCTCGGCCTCCCGCCCAATGAACAAAGCGGCGCCCTCATCGGTCTGGCGACGTGCCAGCGGCTGCTGGGCCACACCTCCGCCGCTGCCGCCACCCTCGAGTCCGGCCGCGCCCAGTTTCCCGATCAACCCGAGTTCGATGCCTTCCTGGCCCTCGTCCGCCACGACCAGGGCCGCCACGCCGAGGCCCTGCAGCTCGCCCTCAACGCCCTCCTGGAAACCTCGGCCGATCCCGGCATCTCCGCCCACCAGCGCAACCTCCGTTACTTCGTCGCGCAGCTCGGCTGAAACGGGTCCTGCGCCCCTGACCGCGCCTCGCTGATTCTGCGAAACACCTCGCCACCCCACCGGTCTATCGTCCCTCCATGCGCCTCTCCTGCGTCCGCGCCGCCCTGTGCCAGCTGTTCCTCCTATGCCTCGCGGGCTCCTTCCTGCCCGCCCTTGCGGCCCCCGACTCGCCGCGTATGCGGACGACGCCTTTCAGTCCAGCCGAACTCAGCCAGGGCTACTCCAACCAAAAGGTCATCGCCCTGCCCCGCCCGCCGCTGGGGCAAACGCACGACGCCGCGGCGGAAGCCGCCTACCTCGCGGCCGAAACCGGCGAAGGTTTCGAACTCGACCAGTCCTATGACCGCTTCGGCGGCATGCGCGTCCTGCGTCTGCCCGACAGTCTGTCCCCCGCCGCCGCTCGCGCCCAGCTCCTCGCCACCGGCCGCTACGCCTGGGTCGAGTTCGACCACATTCACCAGCGCGCACTCGATCCCACCGACCCCAATTTCACCAACGGTTCGCAATGGCACCACCGCAACACCGGCCAATCGGGCGGACTCAATGGTGCCGACGTGGCCTCCGTCGCCGCTTGGGACGTGCGCACCGACGCCTCGTCCGTCATCGTGGCGGTGATCGACAGCGGCGTCCGCCTCACGCACCAGGACCTCGCACCGAACCTCTGGCGCAACCCCCGCGAAATCGCCGGCAACAACCGGGACGACGACCGCAACGGCTACATCGACGACGTCCACGGCATCGATGCCCGCATCCCGCAACGCACCGCCGGCAGCGGCGACCCGACCGACAAGGACGGCGGCGGGCATGGCTCCCACGTGGCCGGCATCATCGGTGCCGCCGCCAACAACGGCGTGGCCGGCACCGGCATCGCCTGGCGCGTGCAACTCATGCCCCTGCGCTACCTGGGCGGTGATGACGGCACCGGCAGCACCTCCGATGCGGTCGAGTGCGTCGACTACGCCATCGCCCATGGCGCCCACGTCATCAACGCCTCCTACGGCTCCGACCAGTTTTCCCAGGCCGAGATCGAGGTCATCCGCCGGGCCCGCGACGCCGGCATCATCTTCGTCGCCGCCGCCGGCAACGAGGGATTGGATCTGGGTGTCGGCAACGCCTATCCCGCCGAATACCCGGTCGACAACATCGTGACCGTGGGCAACTCGACCCGGCTCGACGACATCAGCCTCAGCTCCAACGCCGGCGCGGGAAGCGTCGACCTTTTCGCCCCGGGCTCCGACATTCTCTCCCTCGGCGTCGACAACGACACCGCCACCCGCGTGACCAACGGCACGTCCATGGCCGCCCCCATGGTCGCAGGCGCGGTCGCCCTGCTGCGCGCCCAGTATCCGGCCGACAGCTACCGCGCCACCATCAACCGCCTGCTGCGCGGCGTCACCCGTCGCCCGGCCTTCGACGGCGAAGCGCAGACCGGCGGCCGACTCAACGTCGCCGCCGCTCTCGGCACGTTCGATACCCGCCCCTTCAACGACGACTTCGCCGATGCCGCCGTACTCGCCGGTGATGTCATCACAGTCCGCAACAGCAGCGTCAACGCGACCGTCGAAGCCGGCGAGCCCGCCCACGCCGGCCGCCTTTCCCGTTCGCTGTGGTGGACCTGGACCGCGCCCACCGCCGGCCTGGTGCAGATCGACACCCGCGGCTCCCTCGGTGACACCCAGCTGTCCATCCATACCGGCGACACCCTTGGCACCCTCTCGCTCGTCACTCAAAACGACAACGAGGCCGCCGGCTTTCTTACTTCCCGCGCGAGTTTCAACGCCGCCGCCGGTGTCACCTACCGTATCGCGGTCGATGGCTCCACCGCCGGACTCGTTATCCTCAACCTGGTCGCCGCCGCCGCCAACGACGCCTTTGCGGAAGCCCATGAGCTGGCGGGCGACGCCCCTCTGGTCACCACCACCAACGCCAGCGCCACCGCCGAAACCGGCGAACCTTCCCATGCCTCCGGCGCGAGCCGCCGCACCTTGTGGTACAAATGGACCGCCCCCGAGACCATGACCGTGCAGGTGAGCGCCTACTCCGCATTCCTGGATCCCGTGCTCGCCGTCTACACCGGCTCGGCCGTGAACGCCCTCACCCGTATCGGTGCCAGCGACGACACCGGCATCGGCGAAAGCAACCTCAACCCGCTCGTGAGTTTCCGCGCCACCCAGGACACCACCTATTACATCGCCCTGGATTCCATCGGCAGCAGCGACGGCGACATCACGCTTTCCCTCACCGACGCCGCCTGGCAATTCGTCACCGGCAGCGCCGCCGTACCGTCCACCGACCGCGACTTCGGTCGCCCAAGCATCACCAACGTGCCCGCGGTGGGGCCCGACGGGACCATCTACTTCTCGAGCTCCGATTACGAGTTCTACGCTCTCAATCCCGACGGCACCCTCAAGTGGCGCACCACGACGGACGGCTATTCCGACTCCTCCGCCGCGGCCATCGCCCCCGACGGCACCCTCCACTTCGGTACCTTGACCGGCTTCCTGTACGCGCTCAATCCCGACGGTTCGCTGCGCTGGCGCACGGGTCCGGTCGACTCCGAATTCGTCGCGGCGCCCGCCGTCGCGGTCGATGGCACGGTCTACGCGAAACACACCGACGGCACCTTCGGCGCCTACGCGGCCAGCGACGGCGCCGAACTGTGGACCTACACCGTCGCCGGCGGCCAAGGCAGCTACGGCGGCCCGGCGATCGGCCCTGACGGCACGGTGTATCTGCCGGCCAACGACGGCGCCATCCATGCGCTCACGCCCACCGGTTCGCTCCGCTGGATTTATCGCCCCAAGTCCGCCGATGGCGCGAACGACATCTCCGAGATCTACACCTCCCCGGCCCTCGACCGCCTCGGCAACCTCTACGCCTCCACGCTCAACGGCGTCGTGTTTTCCATCACCCCGGCCGGCGAGGAGCGCTGGGTATTCCGTACCCCGGAAGCCGGTGAATTCGTTTCCTCCTCCCTCGCCCTGGGGGACGGCCGCGCCTACTTCGCCACCTACGGTGCCTACCTCTACGCCCTCGACCAATCCGACGGCACGCAGGTCTGGCGCAGCTCCATCGAAGCCCAGGCGCGGGCCAGCTCGCCCGCCATCGCCGAAGACGGCTCCATCGTCGTGGGCAGCTACGCCAACAAACTTTTCCGTTTCGACCGCGACGGCAACCTGCTGCGCGCCTGGGCCGCGGGCAACTGGTTCCGCAGCTCGCCCACCCTCGCCAATGGGCACATCTACATCGGCAATGGCGACGGCAAGCTCTACGCCTTCGACCTCGAGGGAGTGGATCCGGCCAGCGGCCCGGAGTATCCATGGCCCCAATACCGCCACGGGCCGCGCAACCTCGGTCGCGCCACGCTCGAGGTGATCGGCCGTGACGTCGAGCCGGTGCCGACCGATCCCGGCCGCCTCGTCAACCTCTCCGTCCGCAACCGCACCAGTCGGGGCAACGGCGTGCTCACCGCCGGGTTCGTGCTCGAGGGATCGGCTCCCAAGCCCCTGGTCGTGCGCGGCATCGGCCCCACCCTTGCCACCTTTGGCGTGAGCGGACCGGTGAGCGAAACGGCGCTCGAGGTCCATCGCGTAGGTGAACCATCGGTCCTGATCGACACCAACGCCGGCTGGACATCGACCACCGGTGACGGTCGCGAACTCGGCGCCTTTGCCCTGCCCGAGGACAGTGAGGACAGTGTGGTGCGCAGCAATTTCGCATCGGCGGGCTTCACCGCGCAGATTCTCCCCCGTAGTGATACGACCGAGCCGGGTATCGCCCTGGTCGAGATCTACGACGCCGCGACCGACGACCTGCGCACCCGCCTCACCAATCTCTCCGCCCGCACCTTCCTCAGCGCCAACCGCGACGTGACGATGGGCTTCGTCATCGCGGGCGCGACGCCACGCACGGTGCTGCTGCGCGCCGTCGGACCGGGACTCGATCCCTTCCTCGGCTCCGCCGCCACGCTGGACGATCCGCGGCTCACCCTGCTCTCGAGACTCGTTCCGGAAGTGGCCAATGACGACTGGCGTGGACTCGAAGCCGTGCGCGCCGCCGCTGAGGTCGTCGGCGCCTTTGCGCTGGAAAGCGCCGCCGCCGATGCGGCGCTCGTCACCACCCTGCCCCCCGGCGCCTACACCGCCCAAGTCACCGCCCCCGCCGGTCAAAGTGGCGTGGTTCTGGTGGAGGTCTACCTGCTGCCGGAGGATTGACGCGCGCAACCCGTCCGGCTCCGGCTCCGGCGCCAGCCAGCGTTCCCGTTCGGAGTCCCGCCATTGGTGCGCATAGTTCACACTCCGGCGGGAAACCGCTTGCAGCTCGCGATTGTAGGGCTGCCGCTCGCCGGCACGCCGCTGGCTTGCCTGCCTATGGCACGGCTGATGGTGGTCTGAGGGGCAGGTACGGCACGCCGGCGAGCGGCGGCCCTACAGCGTGAAATATCCGGGTGAGGCCGTGCCCGGAACCGATCGCCTTTCGGCAACAAAAACGGCCGCCTCGCGAGGGAGGCGGCCGTAGCAATGGGAGGGGGATCTGAGCTTGGGCTTATCAGATCGCGGATTCGCCGCGCTCGTCGGTGCGGATGCGCACGGCCTCTTCGAGGGCCACGACAAACACCTTGCCGTCGCCGATCTTGCCGGTCTTGGCGGCGCCGACGATCGTATCGACCGCTTTGCCGACCACATCGTCGGCCACGACGATCTCGATCTTCACCTTGGGGAGGAAGTCGACGGTGTATTCACTGCCGCGGTAGATTTCGGTGTGACCCTTCTGACGACCGAAGCCTTTGACCTCGGTCACGGTCATACCCTCGACGCCGATTTCGGAAAGGGCTTCCTTCACCTCTTCCAACTTGAACGGCTTGATGATGGCGATGATCAGTTTCATGCGATAAATAATGGAGGGTTCGTAAGTAATGTAGGTGCCCCGCGCGATTGGCGCAAGCCTCGGGCCGGCGCCAATCTTGCGGGAAGTTCATCAGCCTTTGTGGGCGGGGGTGAAGTCCGGATAGGCTTCCGCACCGTGTTCACCGAGGTCAAGGCCCTCGGACTCCTCATCGGCACTGACGCGCAGGCCGAGCGTGACCTTGACGAGGAGCGCCAGGACGAGAGAGACGACGAAGGCGAACGCGCAGATCGACAGGGTGCCGATCAGCTGGATGCCGAAGGGCGCGGCGTCACCAAAGAGCGCGACGGCGACGGTGCCGAAGATGCCGCACACGCCGTGCACGGAGATGGCGCCGACGGGATCGTCGATCTTAACCTTGTCGAAGAAGATAATCGAGAAGACCACGAGGGCGCCGGCGATGAGGCCGATCCAGATCGAACCGCCGATCGTGACCGAGTCGGCGCCCGCGGTGATGCCGACGAGGCCGGCGAGCACGCCGTTGAGGCCCATGGAGAGGTCGGGCTTCTTGAGCAGACCCCAGCTCACGAGCATCGCGGAAACCGCGCCCGTGGCGGCGGCCAGCGTGGTGGTGACGAATACGTAGGACACGCCGCGCGGATCGGCGCTGAGCACCGAGCCACCGTTGAAGCCATACCAGCCGAACCACAGCAGGAAGACACCGATGGAAGCGAGGGGCATGGAGTGGCCGAGGATCGGCTTCACCTTGCCGCCGGCGAGGTACTTCCCGTTGCGCGGACCCAGCACGAGCACCGCGGCGAGGGCGGCGAATCCACCGAAGCCGTGGACAAGGGACGAACCGGCGAAATCGACGAAACCACGGTCATCGAGCCAGCCGTAGCCCCACTCCCACGAACCGGTGATCGGATAGGCGAAAGTCACAAGCAGGGTGGCGTAGACCATGAAGCCGGAGAGCTTCACGCGCTCGGCGACCGCACCGGAGACGATGGTCGCGGCGGTGGCGGCGAACATGGCCTGGAAGATGAAGTCGGTCCACCACGTGTAGTTGTTGTAGGCGTCGGTCACCAGGGTGACGTCGTTGTTATCGACGCCGAACCAGCTGCCGGCCGCCGCGAAGTTGTTGAACTCGCCCGGATACATCGCGTTGAAGCCCCAGAAGGCGTAGCCGATGATGCCGATGCAGACGATGAACAGGTTCTTGAAGAGAATGTTCACCGTGTTCTTCGACTGGGTGAGACCCGTCTCCACGCAGGAGAAGCCGAGGTGCATGATGAACACCAGGGCCGCCGAGATGAGGAGCCAGAGATTATTGACGGTGAAGAGCGCGAAACCGGCCGATTCCTTGAACGCGTCGTAAGACTCGTAGGGCGGCGGCTCATCTTGACCGAAGAGGGGCGAGAGCGCGGCCAGCACAGCGAAGATGCCTGCCATCTTCAGCCAGCTGGTCAGTTGCTGGGACCGTAGCTTCATAGTTTTTCTTTGGGTATCGTGTGTGGTTGTAGACGTTGCTGAGGCCGCGCGCCGGGCGCCGCCGGGGTGCCGAAAAAGCACGGGGTATGCCAACGGTTCCCGATTCTGAATAATTTTCATGATTCGCCCGCGTCGTCGTTTCTGCAGAGGGAAAACGTCCGCCCCCGGCCACCGTCACGGAGAACGGCAGACGCAAAAAAGCCGGAGGCCCTGAGGCTTCCGGCTTGCGCAAGGGAATGTCGGTAAGAACGCCGCTTATGCCGACTCGGTCTCCGGCACCACGGTCTGGATGTGCAGTTCCTTGAGCTGGCGGGCGGTGACGGGGGTCGGGCTCTGGGCCATGAGGTCCTGGCCGCGCTGGGTCTTCGGGAAGGCGATCACATCGCGGATGCTGGTGGTGCCGCAGAGCAGGGCCACCATGCGATCGAGGCCGAAGGCGATGCCACCGTGCGGCGGCGCACCGTAGCGAAAGGCCTTGAGCATGTACCCGAAGCGGCTCTGCACGACGTCGTCCGGAATCTTGAGCACGTCCTTGAAGACCTTCTCCTGCAACGCTGGCTGGTGAATACGGATCGAGCCGCCGCCCAGTTCCATGCCATTGAGCACGAGGTCGTAGTGCTGTCCGCGCACGGCCTTGGGATCACTGTCGAGCAGCGCGATGTCCTCCGGCACCGGCGAGGTGAAGGGATGGTGCGTCGCCACGAAGCGGCCCTGCTCCTCGTCGTAGGACATGAGCGGAAAATCGATCACCCATAGGAACTGCCAGTCGTCGTGGCGGATGGTGAGCGTGCCGCGCTTGACCAGCAGTTGGGCACTGTCGAGGCGGATGCGGCCGAGGATGGCGCAGGCCCGCTCCCACTCGGCAGCGGCGAAGAAAACGATGTCGCCGTTCTCGATGTTGAGCTGAGCCGTGAGGGCGGCCTTCTCGTCCTCGGTGAAAAATTTCACGATGGGCGATTTCCATTCACCGGCTTCGACCTTGATGAAGGCGAGGCCCTTCGCGCCGAGCGATTTGGCGGTGTCCTCGAGGCTCTTGAGTTCGCCCTGGGTGATGTTGGCGAGCCCCTTGGCGTTGAGGGCCTTGATCACCCCGCCGCCCTGCACGGTGCCGGCGAAGACCTTGAAGGCGGAGTTGCGGAACGTTTCCGAGAAGTCGACGAGTTCGAGGCCGAAACGCAGGTCGGGCTTGTCCACGCCGAAGCGATTCATGGCTTCCTGGAAGGACATGCGCGGGATCGGGCCGGGCAGCTCATAGCCGGCGTTCTCCTGCCAGACCTTGCGGATCATGCCCTCGAAAAGCGCATAAATGTCCTCGCGGGTGACGAAGGACGCCTCGACGTCGACCTGGGTGAATTCCATCTGGCGGTCGGCGCGCAGGTCCTCGTCGCGGAAGCAGCGGGCGATCTGGAAATACCGCTCCACGCCGGCGACCATGAGGATCTGCTTGTACTGCTGCGGCGACTGCGAGAGCGCGTAGAACTCGCCCGGGTGGATGCGCGACGGCACGAGATACTCACGGGCGCCTTCCGGCGTGCTCTTGAAGAGGGCCGGCGTCTCGACCTCGATGAACTCCTGGCTGTCGAAATAGTCGCGGATGGCCTTGGTGACCTTGTGGCGCATGGCGAGGTTGCGGCGCATGCGCGGGCGGCGAAGATCAAGGTAACGGTAGGTGAGGCGCAGGTCCTCGTTGACCTTGTCGCCGCCGGCATCATCGAGCGGGAACGGCGGGGTGTCCGCCACGTTGTGTATCTCCAGCGACGCCGCGACGACCTCGACCTGACCGGTCGGCAGGCTGGCGTTTTCCGTGCCGGCGGGGCGTCGGGAAACGCGGCCGTGAATCTCGACCACCGACTCCAGCTTGAGGTGCTTCAACTGGCCGGCCAGTTGCGCATTGTCGTGCGGCTCGAGCTTGATCTGCGTGATGCCTTTGCGGTCGCGCAGGTCGACGAAGATGATGCCGCCTTGGTCGCGGATGGTGTCCACCCAACCGATCAACGAAACGTCGGCATCGATGTCGGCGGCGGTGAGCTGGGCACAGTGGTGGGTGCGCTTCATGGTCGGTAAGTCGGGACGAAAGGGGCTGACGTAAGCCCACGGCACACGCCCGGCGCAAATCAATAATCCGCTCCCGCCGCGCCCCGGTAGAATTCGCTCCGCCGTCCGACATCGTAGCCCGCTTCGGGAGAAGCGGGACACCCCGGACCCGACCACCGCGCGATCCCCGCCGCCAAAAAACCGCAGATTCCTTGTCACCTGCTCCTGGCCAACGGGCACCTGTAACTGAACCCAACAATTCAAACCTCGTCCCGATTCTTCCATGACTTCCCTCCTCCACTCCGTTCTCCCGCGTTCCTTCCTCCTGATCGGCGCCCTGCTGCTCGGTCCGGCTGTCACCGCGGAAAACGCCCCGTCGATCGTCGACGACTTTTCGCGGGCTGATCTCACCAGCATCGGCTCCCCCCGCATCGTGGTGAACGACGCCTCCCTCGGTGGCAAATCTCACCTCGACCACGCCATCGCCGACGGCGTGATCAAAGCCACCGGCAAGATCGCCCCCGCCCGCGGCCAACCCGGCTTCGTGAGCCTCGTGCTTCCGCTGGCCGAACCCGGCGGCGCGATGGACCTCAGCCCATACGATGGCATCCGACTGCGTGTGCGCATTTCCTCCGGCAGCCTCTCGGTTTCGGCCAACAGCAACCAAGTCGACAATTTCGACTACCACTCCGCGGTTGTCACCCGCAGCGCCGACGGCGACTTCCACGAGGTACGCATTCCCTGGTCGAAAATGAAGCGCGCCTGGTCGGAACAGACCGCCCTCGATCCCGCCACGATCAACAGCATCAGCCTCGTCGCCGCCAACCTGCAGCCGGGCGCCTTTGCCTACGACATCGACGAGATCGGCTTCTATTGAGCCTGCGCCGCCGCGTCACGCCCTCCCCTTCAGTGAAAGGCACCGCCATGACCTCCTCCGCCTCCGCCGCGACGCAACGACTCGACCACCTCGATGCTGTTCGCGCCTTCGCCCTCTTGCTGGGCATCGTCTTCCATGCCAGCCTGTCGTTTCTCTCCAACTTCATCGGCTGGGCGGTGATGGACCTTTCGACCAGTCGGTTTGTCGATGTCTTCGCGTTGATCAGCCATGCCTTCCGGATGGAGCTGTTCTTCCTCATCGCCGGTTTTTTCAGTCACCTCAGCTTCCATCGCAAAGGGCCGGGAAACTTTCTCCGCTCGCGGTTCATCCAGGTCGGCCTGCCGTTTCTGCTGGGCTGGTTTCTGCTTCGCCCGCTGGTGGTGTCGGGCTGGATCATCGGTGGAGCGAGCATGCGCGGGGAGGCCGATGTCCTCGGCGGTCTGCGCGAGGCGTTTATGCTGCTGCGCGGTCTGCCGCAGGATATTTTCACCGGCACCCATCTCTGGTTTCTTTACTACCTCCTGCTCATCACCGCGGTCGCCCTCATCCTGCGCGCCGTCATCAAGGCCGGCGGCCCCCTCGCCCAACCCGTGCTGCGGGCGGCGGACGCTGCGGTCGAGTGGATTGCCACGCGGCCGCTGGCGGTTTACCTGCTCGCGCTGCCGACCGCCTGGGCCGTGTGGAGCATGCAGCAATGGGGCATGGCCACGCCGGACCGAAGCCTGACGCCCTACGGGTCGGTGCTCTGCGTCTACGGTGGCTTTTTCGGCCTCGGCTGGATGTTGCGCCGTAACGACCAGTTGGTGGCCTTCAGCCGGCTGACCGCGTCCCGCTGGATTGTGACAGCGGTCAGTATCGCGGCGGTCCTTTGGCTGGCGCGCTTTCAGGCCGATCCCGGCCATCCGCGCCACGACCAGGCCCGGGCGGTCCAGGCCCTCGCCTACGCCATCATGATGTGGTCGCTGGTCGTGATCACCCTCGGGCTGTTCCAGCGTTACGTCCGTCGCGGCTCGCCGCTCGTGCGCTATGTCGCCGACTCGTCCTACTGGATGTATCTCATCCACCTGCCGATCGTCCTGTGGCTGCAGATCACGGTCGCCGAGTTGCCGGGCCACTGGTCGCTCAAACTCGCTGGCGTCTCGATTGCGACGATCGCGATCTGTCTGTTGAGCTATGACCTCTTCGTACGCTCGACGATCCTCGGGCGCATTCTCAACGGCCGCCGCCGGGAACGGGCGCTCTTCCGCAGGTCAGGCGCGTCTGCATCCCTATGCAGGGATGCCGCTTGCCGGCATGCCGCACCTGCCTCTCAGCCCTCCGTCAGCCAGCGGCGTGCCGACAAGCGGCAGCCCTACACGGTCGAATAAGCAGGCTAGCCAATGCAGGGCCGCCGCTCGGCGGCCCTACATTGGCAGGTGAATTGACCAGCCCTCTCTCTCCGCGCGCCTCAGCGGCGCACGATGAGCGACTCGCCGGTCATCTCGGCCGGCTTGGGCAGACCCATGAGGTCGAGCACCGTCGGCGCGATGTCGGCCAGGCGTCCGCCTTCGCGCAGGGTCGTGCCGTCCTTCGTCAGGCCTTCGCCGACGACAAAGAGTTCCACGAGGTTCAAAGTGTGTGCCGTGTGGGGTCCGTTGGTGTCCGGATTCCACATCTGCTCGCAGTTGCCATGGTCGGCCGTGACGACGGCTTTGCCACCGACGCGGGCCAGCGCTTCCAACAGCTCACCCACGCCGCGGTCGGTCGCTTCGACGGCTTTGATGACCGCCGACAGGTCGCCGGTATGACCGACCATGTCGGGGTTGGCGTAGTTGACCACGACGAGGCCGTATTTGCCGGAGAGGATCGCCTCCTTCGCCTTGGCCGTGACTTCGGCGGCCGACATTTCGGGCTGCATGTCATAAGTGGCCACCTTCGGGCTGGCCGGGCAGGCGCGGTCCTCACCCGGAAAGGGATCGGCGCGGTAGTTGTTGAAGAAAAAGGTGACGTGCGGGTTTTTCTCGGTCTCGGCACAGCGGAACTGCGCGATGCCCGCGTTGGCCACGACTTCGCCCAGGATGTTTTTGAGCTTCTCGGGCTTGGGCGAAACGATGTGCACCGGCAGGCCCTTTTCATACTCGGTCATCGTGGCGTAGTAGAGATCGAGCTTCGCGCCGCGATCGAAGCCCGTGAAATCGTCGAGCACAAAAGCCTTGGTGATCTCGCGCGGCCGGTCGCCGCGGTAGTTGTAGAACAACACGGCGTCACCGTCGCGGAAGGTCGCGACCGGCTGGCCGTTCGCGTCCACAATCGCGGTCGGCGCCACGAACTCGTCGCCCGTCTGGCTGGGGCTCAGCGGCGCGTCGTAATACTGCTGCACCGCGGCGGGCGCACTCGTCGCGGTGGCGACCGCCGCGCGGCCGGTGAGCAGGTCGTAGGCTTTCTGCACGCGTTCCCAGCGGTTGTCGCGGTCCATGCTCCAGAAGCGGCCGCAGACGGCGGCGATCCGGCCCACGCCGATCTCCGTGCACTTGGCGTCGACCTCGGTCACGTAGCCGAGCCCGCTGGTCGGCGGCGTGTCGCGGCCGTCGGTGAACGCGTGGATAAAAACCTGCTCGAGTCCGTCGGCCTTGGCCTGGCGCAGGATGCCGTAAAGGTGGTCGAGCATGCCGTGCACGCCCGCGTCGGATACGATGCCCATGAGGTGCAGCCGGCCGCCGGCCTGCACACGTTGCTTGATCGCAGCCCAGACCGGGTTGGTCGCGAGACGCCCCTCGGAAAAGAGCTTGTTGAGACGCACCAGTTCCTGGTCGACGATGCGGCCGGCGCCGATGTTCTCGTGGCCCACCTCGCTGTTGCCCATCACGCCGTCCGGCAGACCGACATCGAGACCCGAGGCGCGGACGAGCGTCCTGGGCGAGCCCTGCTGCAGGGCGTCGTCACAGGGCGTGGCGGCGAGCTCCACGGCGTTGGACGCGTTTTGCGCGGGGTGGGGGTTTTTTCCCCAACCATCACGGATAACGAGCAAAACAGGCTTGCGGGATTCTTCAGTCATGGCGTTGGACATTCGCCGTCCAGCGAGCCGTTTCGGCGCCCCAGCGTCAAAACCCAAACTCAACCCCGAACGGATCGCGCCGATGAATAGTTGGCAGAAGACGTGCTAACCTTCCTGCGTCATGATTTTGCTTATCCGAGATCAACTGACCTGCCCGCCGACGTGGTTCGCCTCGTTCCGCGACCTCACCCTCTACTGCCATATCTTCCTCAAACTGGACATCGTCCTGGAGTCGGGCGACGCGGACCTCTACTACGAATGGATCAAGCCGCGCGGCGGGATGGACTTCGTCGAAGACATCGTCCGTCCCGGTTCGGAGAACGGCATGCACCTGGACATCGAACGCCGTTACCCCGACACCGTGGTGACCGATCGCATTGCGCCGGAGAACCTGCATCACCTGCTCGCCCGCATCCGGGCGCGCGCGGCGTGAGCCGATGCCCGGGCCGATGTCCAGGCCGATGCCCGGCCCGCCGGCCTGTCCGGCCTACTCCAACGCCAGCGCCTTGCGCAGCACCCGGCGCAATTCGGGCAGCTTGTAGGGCTTGGCGACCATGCCGCAGAAACCGTAGTCGCGGTAATTGGCCATGATGGGATCGCTGGAGTAGCCGCTGGAGACGACCGCCCGCACCTGCGGATCGATCCGTAGCAGGGCCTCCATGGCCGCCTTGCCGCCCATGCCGCCGGGAACCGTGAGATCGGTCAGCACCAAATCGGGCGGCATGCCGCGCTCGAACTCGCGCCGGTAGGCCGCAACCAGCGCCTCGCCGTCGGCCGTGACCTCGACCTCGAGCCCCAGCCGGCCCAACAGGTTCACGATCATCTCGCGGATCGACTCTTCGTCGTCCATGAACAACACGCGCCCCCGGAGCGGTTCCTCGCTGTTGTCCTCGCTCTCGCCGTCCTCCCGTCGGGCGCCGATGGCCACCGGCAGCCAGATCGAAAAGGTCGTGCCCACGCCCAGCTCCGACTCCACGTCCAGCACGCCCTGGTGCTTGTTGACGATCGAATAGGCGGCGGAGAGACCGAGACCGCTGCCCGCCTGCTTGGTGGAGAAATAGGGATCGAAAATGCGGCCGAGGTGATCGGGCTTGATGCCGACGCCGGTATCTTTGATCTGGATACGAACGTAGCGGCCGGGACGCAGTTTGCGGCGCAGACCGCGGTCGAGCGCCTCGTTGGTGGCGCTGATGTGCACGCGGCCGCCTTCCGGCATCGCCTGGGCGGCGTTGATGACGAGGTTCTGCACGACCCGCCCGATCTGGCCCTTGTCGACATCCGCCAGCCAGAGGTCGTCCGCCAGGTTGAATTCGGCCCGCACGTTCGATCCGTGCAGGGCAAAGCCCGTCATCTCCCGGATGACCTCCTCGAGATGCACCGCCTCGCGGATGGGTTCCCCGCCCTTGGCGAAGGTGAGCAGCTGCTGCGTGAGGTCCTTGGCCTTGAGTGCCGCCCGTTCCGCCTCGCGCACGACCTTGCCCAGCCCGCTGTCGGCGGTGACGTCAAGTTGGGCGATGGACAGGTTGCCGATGACCGTGGTGAGGATGTTGTTGAAGTCGTGGGCGATGCCGCCGGCGAGCACGCCGACCGATTCCAGCCGGGTGGCGCGCACCATCTCCTTTTCCAGGCGATCGCGGTCGGTGATGTCGCGAAACACCAGCACCACGCCCGTCACCTTGGAGGAACTGTCATGCACCGGCGCGAGCTGGCCTTCGATCAGCCGGGGCTCCTCGCGGTCGCGCTGGAGCGCGGTGTCATCCGGCAGGTCGAGCACCACATCACCCGCGGCGACCTGCTCGAGCGGCACCGAGATGCCCTCGCCCGATTTGGCGGAGACGAAGCCGCAGGCCCGCAGCAGAGGCTCGCCAATGGCCGCCGCCTCGGACTTGCCGATGAGTTCCTGCGCCGCCGGATTGATGAAGCGCACCCGCCCCATGATGTCCGTGGCGATCACCCCCTCCTTCATCGACCGCAGGGTGACCACCAGCTGCTCGCGTTGCGCCGCGAGGTCGGCCTGCACGCGCTTGAGCTCGGTCACGTCGACGAAAATCATGATCGACTGCGACAGGTCCAAGCCGTGTTCGGTCTGGGGGACCCACCACCGCATGGTCGTGAGCAGCGCCTCGCCGTCGAGCCGTTTGAGCTCCACCTCCCGCTCGATGAAGTTGCGGCCCTCCCACAGCGCGAGGAAGCATTCCGTCACGCCCTGGCCCGATGATTCGGTTTCCAGCAACTGACGCCGCCAGCGGATCTCGCGGGTGTCGCGGGCGCCGATCGTGCTGCGCGCCGCCTCGTTGGCCGAGAGTACGTGTACGCGCATCGCGCCCCGCGAAACCTCGGCCGGATGCTCGCGCAGGTAGGCGCGAAGATCGGTGACGCCCTCGGCGCGGAGTTGGTCCAGCCACTCGCCCACCGCCGTGAAGTCGGATTCCACGATCGACACCGGCATGTGCTCGAAAAGCGAGCGATAGCGCGCCTCCGACAGACGCACCGCCTGCTCGGCCGCGCGACGTTCGGTGATGTCGGTGATCACTCCCACGAGGTGCCACTCGCCCTCGGCCTGCTGCAGGATCGAGACCTGCTCGTGCAACCAGAACATCTGCCCTTCGTGATTGTGCACCGGAAACATCTGCTCGTAGCCGGGGGCGTTGGACAGGATGGCCTGGGTCGAACGCCGGTTCATTTCGGGCAGCAACGGCGCATCGATGAGACTCCACAACTTGCCCCCCGCTGTCGCCGAACGATCGCCGAAGAGCTGCGGGTAGAGCCCCGACTGCGGCATGTCGAAGTGCAGCCAGTTGAGCCGACCGTCCGGCGCGCGGCGCACGTTGGAGCGCCACAGCAGGCAGTTGGCCGAACGGAGAATCTCGCCGAGACTGCGCTCGCTCGCGCGACGTTCCTGCTCGGCGAGCCGTTGATCGGTGATGTCGATCGCGAAACCGATGAGCCAGAACCGTCCCTCCCCCCGAACATTGATCACGACCGTTTCCCGGATCCACCGGTAGCCGCCCGGCACCGGGATCCGAAACTCCTGCTGGTAACCCGGCAGACCGCGCTCGAGGGCGTCGCGGGAGCGGCGGTTCATTTCGGCCATCTCGGGCACCTGGAGATCCCGCCACAGACTCAGACGCCGCTCGTGCCAACCGCGCGGAAACAGCTGCTCCGTGAGCCGTGTTTCCTGCATGCGAAACGTCCAGCTTGGCTCCCCGCCCTCCAGCCGCACGTCCGCTTCCCACAACAGGGCGTCGATGTTGCGCAATACCGACTGCATGTGCCGGGCATCGTTGACCGACCCCGCCTCCAACTTTTCCCGCCACCACCGTCGCGCCAGCCACCAGCCCAGGCCGAAGCCCGCCAGGACGAGCAGGGTCGCCACGGTCCAGCCTTGGCCGGACAACGCACCCACCATTCCCTGAACGGGGACGCTCGAGAGGGGGCAACTCGGCATCACAGAAAGTTGAGGCAAAGCCTGAAAGGGCACCGGGCCCTTCGATAGAGAGCCGAATCGCACTTGTCCACACGGGTTTTACCCGGACCAACCGCCCTGCCCCCTTCCCCGCGCCCGCCGCCCCCCGCCGCCCGATCCCCTCCTCCATGCCTCCCGCCGGTTTGACAAGCGCCCGGCACCCTCTGATCAATGCGGCCTCCATGCCGAAACGCGCCGTTCTCCTCGTCAACCTGGGCTCGCCCGACTCCACCGCCGTCCCGGACGTCCGCACCTACCTGCAGGAATTCCTCGGCGACGAACGCGTCATCGACAAACCCGCCTGGGCTCCCGCCCGCCGCTTCCTGGTCAACCAGATCATCTGCCGTACCCGCGCCCCCAAGTCCGCCAAGGCCTACGAGGAGATCTGGACCGACCGCGGCTCGCCCCTCGTCCTCACCTCTCAGGCCGTCGCCGCCAAACTCGCCGCCGAACTCGGCCCCGACACGCCCGTCTACCTGGCCATGCGCTATCGCCAGCCGTCGATTGAGAGCGTCCTCGCCCGCATGGCCGCCGACGGCATCGAGCAGGTGCTGCTCTTTCCCCAATACCCCCACTACGCCATGTCCTCGTGGGAGACGGTCGTGGTCAAGGTCTACGAAGACGCCGCCCGCGTCGCCCCCGCGCTCCGCATCGACTGCGTGCAACCCTTCTACGAGGACGACGACTACATCGACGCCCTCTACACCGTCTCCGAGCCGTATCTGCGCGAGCCCTACGATCACGTGCTGTTCTCCTATCACGGCATCCCCGTCCGTCACCTGCGCAAAGCCGATGCTTCGCGCGCCCACTGCACCCTCGTGCCCGACTGCTGCTCCACCTGCAGCCCCGCCCACGGCATGTGCTACAAGGCCCAGGTGCTCAAGACCACCGCGGCCTTCGTCAAGCGCGCCGGCCTCGATCCGGACAAGTGGTCCGTCTCCTTCCAATCCCGGCTCGTCGGCGAACCGTGGTTGTCGCCCTACACCGACACCGAACTCGAACGTCTCGCCCACGCCGGCCGCAAACGCATGATCGTGATGACGCCGGCCTTCGTGGCCGACTGCCTGGAGACGCTCGAGGAAATCGCCGGCGAGGGCTGCGAAGAGTTCAAGGCCGCCGGCGGCGAATCCTTCCAACACGTCCCCTGCCTCAACGACCAGCCGCCCTACATCGCTTTCCTCGCCGGCCGCGTCCGCCGCTGGCTCGGCGGCGAGACCCCCACCGCCACCCGCGCCTTCGCCGG
The DNA here is from genome assembly GCA_965652375.1 of uncultured Opitutus sp. Taxonomy (GTDB): domain Bacteria; phylum Verrucomicrobiota; class Verrucomicrobiia; order Opitutales; family Opitutaceae; genus Actomonas. The sequence continues at coordinate 3,137 of CBFGUO010000049.1, read as the reverse complement.
CGCCGCCACCCACCAGCGGGGCTGAGCCACGGCGGAAAGCCCGGACGGTTTTACCGAAGCCGACCGGTTGTTTCGAGGTTGTCGCCGCGGGCGTGCTTGGCTCAGGCTGCGGCATCGACTCCGTCGGGCTTCCCCGCCCGGCAACTCCCACCCGTGAGCCGCTCTTCCTCACCCTTCTCCGACACCACCTCCGGCATCACCCCGGCCCGCCGCCAGGGCATGACGGGCACCTTCCTGCTCGACGCCCGGGGAATCATCCACGGCGCCAACCGTACCGCCGAGACGTTTTGCCCCGGCCCGCTGGCCGCTCAACTCGGCCAACCCTTCGTCACGCTCTTTGCCTTCGATGTCGTCTCGGACGACCCCGACCTGCTTGAAACCCAGTGGGAAGTTCTCGCCGCCACCGCCACCGAGCAACGGGTGCCCCTCCGCCTGCGCCATGCTGACGACGAACCGGCCGTCGACGTGCGGGTGGAACTCGAGGCCGCTGCCGGCGAAAACGTAACCTGGCTGGCCCGCGTTTCGCTCGCTCCCCGGGACTCCGCCCCGCCCCTCGCCTTCGCCGATTCCGCTCCGGCCGCCCCCGCCGGCTCCTCCGCCTCCGCCCCTACCGCCGCCGGTCCAGGCGCCACCGGCTCCGCCGCGCCCTGGCCGCACCTCATCAACAGCGACGCCGCCGGCTTCTTCGATCTCAACTTCGCCGCCGACGAAACCCACTACTCCCCGGCCTGGAAACGCCTGCTCGGCTACGCCGACGCCGACCTCGCCAACACCTACGAGACTTGGCTGAAACTCATCCACCCCGACGACTCCGCCGCCGCCCCCGACCAGATCGGACGCCACACCCGCTCCACCCGGCGCACCTTCTCGGTCGAGTTCCGCATGAAGCACCGCCGCGGTCACTGGGTCTGGATCCACTCGGTCGGCGTGCAACTCTTCGCCGACGACGGCGAACTCCAGCGCGTGGTCGGCTTCCACCTCGACATCTCCGAACGCAAGGAAATCGAGGAACAGGGCGTCGAGGCCGAGAACCGGCTCGCCGCCCTCGGCGAGGAAGGCGGCCTCGCAATCTTCGATCTCGATTTCTGCACCGGCCGCGCCTGGGCCTCCCAGGCCTGGCGCGACCTCATCGGCGATCCGGTGGAACATCCCGACATCGGCAGCTTCACCCGCTATCTCGCCGATTGCGCCGGCGACCTCACCCACTACCTCGCCCATTTCGGCAGCGACGGGCAATGGGGCGCCGGCTACGCCACCCTCCGCCGCTCCGACCGCGGCGAGTTCACCGCCGTGCTCGGCCTCCAGCGCCACGTAAGCCGCCGCGGCGAGTTGCTGCGCATCGTGGGCTGCGCCCTGCCCGCCCCCGCCAACAAGCCGCCGGGTCGCAGCACCGCTCCCTTCGCCCCCGCTCCCACCGCTGCCGCCGCCGCCGACACCTCACCCGCCGTGCTCAACGCCCTGCAGGAAGCGGTCATCCTCACCGACGAGCACGGCAGTATTCGGCTCATGAATACCAAGGCCGAACATTTCACCGGCCTGCCCAACGCCGTCGCCGCCGGCCGGCCGCTCGCCGACGTCTTCCGTCTGCTCAACGCCACCGACCGCCAGCCCAACCCCGAGGCCATCGACCTTGCCCTCGAGGCCGAGGGCGGCCCACGGCTCAACAGCGATCACCTGCTGGCCGTCGAAGGTTTGCCGCCCCGCGAACTCACGTGGAGCGTCCACCAGCTGCGCGGCAATGACGACCGCATCCAGGGCGTCGCCGTGGTGTTTCGCGACCCCAACGAAATGTCGCTCACCCCGGAGGAGCTCATTCGCGCCAACCGCTTCGATTCGCTCGGCCATCTCGCCGGCGGCATCGCCCACGACTTCAATAACCTGCTCTCGACTATCCTCGGCGCCATCTCCATCGCCAAGGACAACCGCGACTACGAGATGCTGGGCGACGCCGAGACCGCGTGCATGACGGCGAAGACGCTCACCCGCCAGCTCCTCTCCTTTGCCAAGGGCAATCCCGGCGGCACCTACACCGTCACCCGCCCCACCGACATCCTGCGCGACGCCGTGCGCGTCGCCGCCGCCGGCAGCCCGGTCAAGATCCACCTCGATCTCGACGAGCGCACCAGCCCGATCGAGGTCGACCGCGGTCAGATGATCCAGGTTTTCCAAAACCTCATCATCAACGCCATGCAGGCCATGGCCGAACCCTCGCGCGGCCAGATCTGGATCCGCTGCCGCACCATCACTCTCGAAGCCGGGCGCGTGCCGCCTCTCGAAGCCGGTGACTACGTGCAAATCGAGGTGCAGGACAACGGCTCCGGCATCCCCGACGACAAGATCGACCGCATCTTCGAGCCCTTCTTCACCACCAAGAAAACCGGCACCGGCCTCGGTCTGGCCACCGTGCTCTCGATCATCCGCAAACACGGCGGACAGCTCGGCGTCGATTCGACAGTTGGGGTTGGCACGACCTTCACCACCTTCCTGCCCACCACTGACAAGTCGCTCGAAACCGGCGTGCGGAAGCCCGCCACCCTGCGCTACGGCACCGGCCGCGTGCTCTTCATGGATGACGACGAGCACCTCTGCGCCATCAGCAAGACCATGCTCGAAAGCCTCGATTACAAGGTCGACATCGCCCGCCACGGCGAGGAGGCGCTCGCGCTTTACCGCCGTTATCACGCGGTCAACCGACCCTACGACGTCGTGTTGCTCGACCTCACCATCGTCGGCGGCATGGGCGGCGAGGAAACGTTTAAGAAGCTCAAGGAGATCGACCCCGACGTCCGCGCCATCGTCTCCAGCGGCTACGACAGCGACGAGATGGCCCGCGATTTCCTCGAATCCGGCTTCTGCGGCTACCTCACCAAACCCTACCGCATCGGCGAACTTGGCAAGATGCTAAAAACCGTCCTCGGCGGCTGACGAGCCAACCCCTTCGCTTCTTTCGCGGTTCGATACCCGTTCCTATCCAGCGGTTTTGCCCGCCGCCTTCATCTCTGATTTGCCCCTTGTGAATACGCGGTGCGACCTGAATGGCACTTGGTTGGGCAGGTGAGCCCCAAAGGGGCAATCTATGGCAGCCTAGGGCAACGCCCTAGGTACCAAGTAATAAGAAACAAAGCCCTGAAGGGGCG
>CBFGUO010000048.1:0-43524 GCA_965652375.1 uncultured Opitutus sp. | reverse complement strand
TCGAGCATCGCGCGACTTTTAACGTGGGTGATGGGCGGCGAATCGAAGGGGCCGATGGGTTCGTTCAGCCGCGCTTTGATTGCGGGATGACGTTCCAGCAGCTTGGCAAAGAGAACCGCGTCGTCGGCGTGGAAGGCATCCTTGAAGAGCTCGAGCGGATCGCGCGTTTCGAGCAGGATGGCGTGCACGTGATCCTTCAGACGCGCCCAGGTGGCGAAGCCGTGTTCGCGGGCGATGACGCATTGCGCATCGGCCAGGCTGAGTTGCCCGGGACCGCTGGCGGTAAGGTTTTCGCGCCAGCGCCGCAGGGCGGCGGGGTCGCCGGCTCGGGCGGATTTCAGGAGGTCTTTGGCCTGTTTCCGGAGTTGCTCCAGATTCGGGCGGGCGGGAAGCGGTTGAGACATGGCACCTTTCTGCTCGAGCCCGTGGTCCGCTGGCGGGCAGCATCAAGGTTGGATTTTACCTGACGAAGAGCAGGTGGGCTCAGCCCTTTCCGCGGACCCGGATGCGCCCTGAACGCGTCGGCAACGCACCAGAGCCGGCGCGGCCGGTCAAGACCGTCGATGAGTTCGCGGTAACCTGCATCGCGGGCGGGACCGCCTTGGCGACATCCACGGGCGGAGTCACGGATCCGGGAGTTCGCCGAATCGTTGGTGGTAGGCCTGGCGCAGCAGGTTGAGGTGATTTTCGGTCGCGCGGGGTTGGTTTATGATTTTCTCCCAGGCGGCATCGGCCGCGCTGCGGTCGCCCGAATCGATGTGGCGCAGGGCCAGGACGGCCAGCGCGGTGGGGTTGGCGGGGTCGTAGACCAGGGCGGTTTCAAACAGCTGCAGGGCTTCGCGGTCCCGGCCCTGCTGGTTCAGCACGGTACCCAGTTCGATGTATCCGCCGGGGTCGTTGGGGCGCAAGCGGATCGCGGTCCGGAAATCGGCGATGGCGGCCCCGAGGTTGCCGCGCGCCCAGTGGCGGTGCGCCCGCATGCGGTGAAGGCTGGGAGAATCGGGAATCGCCTCGATGCCTTGCTCGATGATGCGTTCGGCCTCGGCGACTCTGCCCGTCTGGGCAATGGCGGCGCTCAGCTTGCCCCAGCCGTCGGCGAAACCCGGATCATCGACGGTGCAGCGGCGGAAGGCCTCGATCGCCTCGTCGATCCGCCTTTGTTCGAAGTAAAGATTGCCGAGTTGGTAGCGGGCGGCGGTGTCGGCGGGATCAAGGGCCACGGCGCGTTGGAGCAGGTCGATGGCGGACTCGACATTTCCGCGCCGCGACCGTTCCCCGGCCTCGAGGGCGAGGCGATAGGGGTCATAGCAATGGGTGATGAGGCCATCGAGCCAGCGGTCCGGCGGATCGCGGTAGGCGCCGGAAGCGCCTTCCTGGCGACGGACGGCCATGGCTTGGTCGTGCCGGCCGGCGTTTTCGTAGAGCGTGACGATGAGGTCGTAGCCGAGCGTGTAGTTGGAGCGCTGGACCACGGTTTCCAGTTTCCGCAAGGCCGCCTCGTCCCGACCCTGCTCCAGGTCGATGCGGGCGAGGCCCAACAGGGCGTAGGGATCGCCGGGCGCGGTCTGCAGCGCCGCGTTGTAGGCGGTGGCGGCGTCGGCCGGCTGGGCGGATTTGAGCGCGGCGTCGCCGATGCGCAGGCGGGCGGGAAGGTAGTCCGGATCGAGCTCCACGACCTGCTCCCAAAGGGCGAGAGCCTGCTCGGCCATGCCGAAGCCGGCGAGAATGCTGGCGTGCAGATGCGGCCAGCGGGCGTTGTCGGGATCGAGCTGGCGCAGGCCCTGATAACAGTGCACGGCCTGGTCGTAGAAGCCGTTGGCGTGATAGAGGGCGCTCAATTCCTCGAGGCCGGCGAGCGCTCCGTCGCGGTCGCGGGCCCGCGCCTCGGCGGCGGCCAGCGCCGAATCGAGGGCAGCGGGAAATCCGGTGATGTCGGGCCGGGCCGGTATCCATTCTTTCACGACAGCCGATTCAGCGTTGCCGCGGAAGAACCGGTAGCTGCCGAAGCCGACGACCAGGAGCGCGGTAACAGCGATGCCGAGCCGGATGGCGATGCGGGAAGTCATGATCGCGGGCGCTCAGGGACCGGTGCGGAGCGGGACAACTTTGTTCATTTGGTAGTGCAGGCTGACGAGGGCCTGGTGGACGAGGCGCTCGCCGGCGCCGAATTCGAGGAAGGTGCCCCACGCGGCGCCGTAGCCACCCTGGCAGGCGGCCTGCATCGTGGGGATGTAGCCGGAGGAGTCGTAGGCGTTGGCCATCACCCAGGTGGACGCGGCCGGGCTGCGGGCTTTGAGGTCCAGGCCGAGTTCGACGAAGAGTTCGCCGGGGATGGTCACGATGGCGTAGCGGTCGGCGAGGAGGAAGGTGGCGAGTTCGATCTCGCGCTCCTTGGGCGCGTGGGGACCGTCCTTGCGCAGGCCCATGGGCAGGTCGTAGGCGTCGTAGGCGAGGGTGGCGTCGAGATGGTAAGTGTCGACGGTGTCGAGCGCCGCGATGACCTGGCCGGCGACGCGAGTGCCGACTTCGTCGACCTTGGCGAATACCTCGTCGGCCGTGGCGTAGCGGAACATGTCGGCCTCGTAGGGATTGATGTCGCCGGCGGCACCGAGGAGGAAGATGCAGTGGCCGCCGATCTGCGCCTCGACCTGGCGCACCATGGCGCCGGGCCAGTCGGCGGACACGATCAGTTCCTCGAAGTTCATGCTGATGACCGGGTGCACGGCATAGTTGACGAGGGTGACGATGGGCGTGTCGTCTCTGGCGCGGCGGATGGCGATGACGCCGAGGGTATCGTCGACGGGCTCGGTGGGCACGTGGTCCTTGTTGTTCCACATCATGGATACGGAGCCGTCGGCGTTGAGGATGCGGCGGTTGTAGCCCTCGTTGTGTTCGATATCGGCCTGGCCGACCACGGCCGGGGCGAGGGAGGCGACGGCGCTTTCGGCGGCGGCGAGGGTGCGCTCGATGAGGAAGGGATGAAGCTCGTCGCCAAAAAAGCCGGAGCCGTGCGTGTGGGTGACGGCGCAGAGGGTTTGGGTGATGCCGTGATCACGCTCGAGGCCGGCGCGGATGGCGTCGAACACGGCATTGTTGACGCCGATGAGATCGAGGGACATGAGGGCGACGCGCTGACCGTCCTGTTCGAAGACGACGACATTGGTGGTGAGCGGGTCGTGGATCTTTTGCACGACGGCGGATTTGCCGCCCATGCCCCGCAGTTCGTCGCGGCCGGCGGTGGGCGTGATGTCAGCCCGGCCGACGCCGACGCGGAGCGGAGCGGCCGGGAGCAGGGTTGAAATAAGCAGGGAGGCGATGAGGAGGAGAGAACGGGGAGGAGTCATGGCAGGGGTGGGAGGAGCGTGCCGTGAGGCGGGAGCCGATGCCAATGCGCTTTGTGGGGGGAGGACAGGTTGCATGGTGAGCGGTTAACCCGGCAGTCTGGGTGGCATGTCCACGAACGACGTTGTTGCCTGCCCTCCCGGCCGCAAGCTGGCGGTGCTGTTGTCGACCATGCGGTCGGGCTCCACCCTGCTCAAGGCGCTGCTGGCGCAGGCGCCGGATGTGTGTGACCTGCCGGAGACGGATTTTCAGCGTTATGCGGATTGTCGACGCGTAGGCGAGGTATGGACGCTGGGGGAGGAACCGATCCTGCTCCTCAAGCGGCCGGCCTGGTTCAACGAGACGCGGCGCTATCCGCGGCTGCCGGCGGTGGCGGGGGTGCGTCGCATCGTGCTGGTGCGCGATGCCTACGCGAACCTGGTGTCGATTCGCCGCATGGTGTTCCGGCATCTGCCGTGGCTGGTGCGCACGGGGCTGGGCAACCGCTTCTTTGCCGAGCGTTACTGGGCGGGCGTGAACGGTCGGCTGCTCGGGCTGGTCCAAGCGGATCCGGGGCACACGCGGCTGGTGCGCTACGAGGACCTCCAGGCGGAGCCGGAGCGGGTGACGGCGGAGTTGTTTGCCTTTCTCGGTTCGGCGCAGCGCGACGGGATCAAATCCTACGCGCCGCCCGCGGATTATCAATGGTCGTGGGGCCGGGACGATGGCGGGCCGACGATTCGCACCCTCGAAGTGCAGCCGCCGAAGCCGCCTGATTACGCGGATGAGCGGTTGCTGGCAGCGATCAAACGCTCCGACGCAGTGCGGCTTCTGCGGCGTCGGCTGGCTTACCCGGACTTGCCCTGACGAGGCCGCGGGCCAGGCGGGCCTCATGATAGATCGCCTCGAGTTGGCGCGCAGAGCGCTCGATGGCGTGGCGGGCGGCGGTTTCGCGGGCCGCGGCGGCGAGGCGTTGGCGCAGCGGGGCGTCGGCGGCGAGGCGCGTCATGTGGGCGGCGAGCGCATCGACTTCGCCGGGCGCGAAGAGCAGGCCGTTGTGTTCGTGGCGCACGAGTTCGGGAATGCCGCGGGCGTGCGGGCCGATGACCGGCAGGCCGAAGCTCATGCCCTCGAGCAGACTGACCGGCTGGTTTTCGGTTTCGCTGGCGGTGACGAAGACCTGGCCGAGTCGCGGGAAGTTGCGCGCCATCAACTCGTCGTGCGGCACGGCGCCGGTGAAGACGACGTGCGCGTCGAGTTCGAGCGTGCGCACGGTGGCCTGGAGGTGCGGCATCTCGGGTCCGTCGCCGATGATGACGAACCGGGCCTCGGGCTGGGTTGCCAGGGTTTGACGAAAAGCCTGCAGGCAGAGCGGCAGCGATTTCTCGTAGGAAACGCGGCCGAGGTAGAGGTAGGTGAAGTGATTGCCGAGACCGTGCTGCGCGCGCAGGGCCTGCACCTCGGCGTCGGGGATCAGGTCGGGCCGGGGCATGCCGTTGGACACGATGGCGGCCTCGACCTCGAGGGCCTTGAGGTGGCGCTGCACGGCGGCGGACGGGGCGATGGCGTCGTGGCAGCGCCGGTAGAAAAAGGCCGAGTAGGCGCCCATGGCGCGGCGCACGATGCTCCAATTGGGCCACGGGAAGTGCCGCACGTAGCGCGGATCGTTCCAAAAGGTGTGGAAGGTGCCGATCGCCGGTACGCCCAGGCGCCAGGCGCCGAACAGACCCGCCCAGCCCGTGCCCCATTCGGTGTGCAGGTGGACGACGTCGGGCCGGAAACGGCGGAGGTTGCGCAGGGTGGGCCAAAGGACGGGGAACACGACATTGAGGTCGGGCTGGCCGCCCCAGGGCAGGGAGAAGGGGACGGTTTTGACCGACACGGCCTCGTGCAGCTCGGCGGAGGTCGAGGACTGCGGCTGGTTGTGCGGGGCGCCGGGGCAGTAGATCCGCACGGTATGTCCGAGCTCCGCGAGCGCGTTGGCCTGGTTGAGCGCGGCAAAAGTGGCCCCGGAAATGTAGGGCAGGAAGCTGTCGGTGAAAACGGCGATGCGCATGGGACTCGGAGGCGCCGCACAAACGGCAATCCGGGTGGAAGGCGGGAAGGGGAAAGGACGGTGACGAACGGAACAGGCGATCGCGGTGGGGACAACCCTCAATTGCCGCGGAAATGACCGGCCCGGTTGACCTCCGCCGACCGGCCCCCGAGGTTGGCGGGCCGTGAGTCGGATCATGTGTAGTATGATAATGAATACATTGCAGCGTCGTTGGCCGGCCGTGCTGGCGGCGCTGGCGTTCGTGCTCGTGTCGGCGGCGGGGGCCGCGCCGGAGCCCGCCGCCGATCCCTACGGCCTGCCGCCGGGCATGGCCGGGCATCTGGAGCGGGCGCTGGAGGCCAACTACCGGCTCGATTTTGCGACGGCGCGGCAGGAGCTGGCGGCGATCGAGTCGCACCGGGAAGCGCACCCGATGGTGGCCTTTGGGGAGGTGCTCACGGCGTGGTGGCGTCTCACCGCCGCGGCCTTGGAGGAGGACGAGGCGCGGAGCAAACGATTGCTGGAGCTGGCCGAGGATTGCATAACGCAGGCGGAGGCCGTGATCGAGCAGGGCGATCCGACGGGAGAGGGGCACCTGGTGAAGGGCGCGACGCTGGGGCTGTTGGGGCGCTGGCACATTAAGAACCACCATTGGATGAAGTCCTATTTCGTGGGGAAGCGGGCCAAGGCGGAGTTGGAACGGGCCCTCGAGATCAATCCCGCGCTGGCCGACGCCTGGGCGGGGATCGGGCTTTACGAGTATTTTGTGGCCAAGCTGCCGGGCATCGTGCGCTGGGTGGCCTTTGGTGGACAGACGAGCGATCCGGCGGTGGGGCGGGCGAAGATCGAGCGGGCGATGGCGGAGGGGCGATTCACGATCGTCGGGACCAAGGCGGCGCTCACGCTGGTCTACCTGCGCAACGAGAAAGATCCGGCGCGGGCCTTGGCGACGGTGGACGAATTGATCGCAGCGTATCCGGGCAGTGCGTTTTTTCACAGTCTGCGGCTGATTGCGCTGCACGATCTCGGTGGCGTAGCCGGGCTGGTGGAGGAAGCGGCGGAGCAGGAAGCCCTGCTGGCGGCGGGTGCGTTTCCGCCGTGGCGGGCAGCGCAGGTGGCGTTTGCGCGGGGACTGGCGGCGTTTCGCGCCGGGGAGTTTGAGGCGGCGCGGGCGTCCTTGGCGCGGGCGGTCGCGGCGGAGCACCCGGAGGATCCGTTCGGTACCTGGGCGCGGCTGTACCTTGGCTACCTGCATGATCTTGCCGGTGAGCGCCGGGCGGCGCGCGCCGTGTATCGAGAAGTTGAGGACATGACCAACCGCTGGGGGACGAAGCGGCTGGCGAAGCGGTATCTGGACCGGCCCTTCGATCCGGCGCGCGGTGACGGGCGCACGCTGCTGCCGGAGATCTGAGGTCTAAAAGTCTGAAGTGCCGGCTGGGCGAAGCCCAGTCCCGCGACCGCGGGATCAGGCGGCGAGGCAGCGGACGGCCATGTCGCGGAGGACGTCCTCCTGTTCGTTGGGGCGGCGGATGATTTCCTCGAAGGCGTCGATGAAGGCCTGTTGATTGTCGATGAGGCGGCGGGTGGAGGGGAGTTTGCCTCCGGCGCCGGCGAGCTTGCCGACATACCAGGCATTCTGGGTGAAGAGGTTGTATCCGCTTTTCCCCGACGCACCGATGAAGTGCTGACCGTAGGTCGACTCGGCAGATTTGAGGCCGTCGAGTCCGCGCGGGCCGAGCTTGGCGTCGCCGGCGTCGACCAGGGCGCGCACCTGCAGGAGGATGCGGTTGCGGTTTTGCAGCGCGCTGATGATGGGGCGGGCGTCGCCGCCGTTGAAGAAGTGGCGGTGGAGGGCGGCGAGGGTCCACTTGATGTCGCCGGAGAAAAAGGCCTCGGCGGCCTCGAAGAAATCGCCTTCGGCAACGTTGGGCGTGAGTTCGGCGACGAGGTCCTCGGTGATGGCGGCGCCCTCGTCGATCGCGGTGGCGAGCTTGCGGGTTTCCTCGATGAGGAGGCGGGTGTTGGCGCCGATCTTGGTGAGGAGGAGTTCGACGGCGCCGGGGGCGAAGGTGGCGCCGAGTTTCTGGGCTTCGGCCAGGACGATGCCGGCGAGGGCGGAGGCGTCGCCGTCGCCGCCGACCAGGGCGAAGTCGGCGGTTTTTTCGCACCACTTGGGGAAGGCGCGGCGGCGGTCGACGGGCGCGGCTGTGATGAGAACGGCGACGTTGGCGGGGTCGTTGGCCTCGAGCAGACGCTGGAGTTCCTCGACCTGGGCGAGGGTGCTTTCGGCGCGGCCGGTGACGGAATCGGCGAGGAAGTTGACGTCCTTGAGCCAGACGAGACGGCGGCCGCCGAACATGGAGATGGTCTGCAGGGCCTCGCGGAAGCGGTTCACGGCGGCCTCGACCTCGCCGACGTTGTTGGCGAAGCCGCTGATGGTCTCGCGGGAGAACTCGTCGTCGATCTCCTTGGCGAGTTCGTCGTAGCGCTCGCGGCCCAGTCGCCCGACGAGAAAGTCGTCGGGGCCGCAGATGAAGATGAAGGGTTTCGAGTCGGCCATGGGGAGCGGGGAGCGGGCGGTCGGTTTGGGATAGGGGATGCGGTGCGGGGATGACCAGAACGGAATCGGTTTTGAGCGCACGATCCGCGCTGGAGCATGACGAGATTTTCATGTTCCATTCACCTTACGCTCATCTGGATCGTCTAGGTTGGTCGCGTCTCCGATGAAGATTCCAGGATGGTTTTCGCGTCTCGTCGCCCGCCGGCACGGCGGGTTGGTGCTGTTCGTTTTTCTGTTCGTGGCGGTGGCCATGGTCACGCGTACCGGGTTGCTGATGCACAACATGTGGGCGGTGGATTGGAACGCCTCGCTGCTGGCCAGTTATGCGTGGGGTCTGGGGTTCGATTTCGGGGCGGCGCTGTTGTTTTCGCTGCCCGGGTGGCTCGTGTTGACGTTGTTGCCGAAGGGTTTCTTCGACTATCGCTGGGGCCGGGCGCTGGCGCATCTGGCGCTGATGATGTCGCTGGCGCTGTTGCTGTTCGGAGCGGTGGCGGAGCGCCTGTTCTGGGACGAGTTCAGCGTGCGCTTCAATTTCATCGCGGTCGACTACCTGGTGTATACGACCGAGGTGCTCGCCAATATCCGCGAGTCTTACCCGATACCGGCGATCTTTGCCGGCCTGGGCCTCGTGACCGTAGGGGTGTATGCCCTGTTCGTGCGCACCGGTTGGGTGGATCGCTGGTTGGAGAATGCGGCCGAGGGGTGGCGGGCGCGTAGTGTCGCGGCGGCGGTTTGGCTCGCCCTGGTGATTGGCGCGGCGTGGGGGCTCGACCAGGGACAAATCCCGACGTACGAGAATAATTACAACCGGGAGCTGGCCAAGGACGGCGTCTGGTCGCTCTTCGCGGCCTTCCGCAACAACGAGCTGGCCTACGAGGATTTTTACGCGACCCTGCCGCTCGACCAGGCCTTTGCCGAAATTCGCAAGGAGGTCGCCTACGACGGCAGCCAATTCCTGACGGACAACCCGCATGACCTGCTCCGCCGGATCAACAATCCCGGCATCGAGCAGCACCTCAACGTGATCCAGATCACGGTCGAAAGCCTGAGCGCGGATTTCCTCGGGCTGTTCAATCCCGAATCGGACCTCACGCCCGAGCTCGATGCGTTGGCCGGGAAGAGTCTGCTGTTCACGCATCTTTATGCCACCGGCACCCGGACCACCCGAGGCATGGAAGCCCTCGCGCTGAGCCTGCCGCCAACCCCGGGGCGCTCGCTCATCAAACGACCGCGCAACGACCGGCTCTTCACGCTCGGCTCGGTCTTCAACAGCCGTGGCTATGATACGGCCTTCATCTACGGCGGCTACGGTTACTTCGACAACATGAACGCCTTCTTCGCCGCCAATGGCTACCGTATCGTCGACCGGGGCACGGTGGACGATGCGGACGTGACCTTTGCCAACGCGTGGGGCGCCTGCGACGGCGATCTTTACCGCTGGACGCTGCGGGAGGCTGACGCCGATCACGCGGCCGGGAAGCCGTTTCATTTTTTCCTGATGACGACCTCGAACCACCGGCCCTACACCTTTCCGGACGGCAAGATCGACCTGCCCTCCAAGGTATCGGGCCGGGCCGGCGCGGTGAAGTATACCGATCAGGCGATCGGCGAGTTCATTCGCGAGGCCTCCACCAAACCCTGGTTCAATCGCACCGTCTTTGTCGTCGTGGCCGACCACTGCGCGTCGGTCGCGGGGCGCGCCGAGTTGCCGGTCAAAAACTATCACATTCCGATGCTCATGTATGCGCCCGGCGGACAGATCGCGCCGGGTCGCATCGACGATCTCATGAGCCAGGTCGACTACGCGCCGACCCTGCTCGGCCTGCTCAACTGGAGCTACGCCTCGCGTTTCTACGGCTGGGATGTGTGCCGCGCGACCGGCGACCGCCGGGCCCTGGTGGGTAACTACCAGAAACTGGGCCTGTTCGAGAAGGGCCGGCTCGACATCCTTTCTCCGCGGGCCGGGTGCAGCACCTACGTCGTCGATCCGGTCACCGGGTCCCAGCAGCGCAGCCGGACGCCCTCGCCCGAGCCCGCCGAGGTGGTTGCCTATTACCAGACGGCGTCCTGGTTGTATCAGAACAATGGCTACGAGGCGCTCACGCCCGCTCAACAGCGGCGCTTCTCCTCCCTGTCTGCCTCCGCCGGTGAGACGCCGGCCGTGGTCGTGAATCCCTGACACCGGCGCGGGTCGGATCCTGTTTCGTCCCACGAAGCCATGAAGCCGCTCCGCTACCGCCCGCGCTGCCTTCCCTGGCTCGTGCTGCTGGCGGCGCCGCTGGTCGGCGGCGGAGACGAACCGCCGGTCGCGGCGGACGAGGCGGTGCCCGACGAGGAGGTGCAGATCAAGGGCGTCTTCAACAGCGAGTTGCCCCGCACCGAGCGCAAGCACTACCTGCGGCTCCTGGTGCACCCGCACTTCGGCGACCTGCACCGCAAGGACAGCCTGCGCATGCCCGTGGGAGTCCGTTATGGCCTGACGGAAAACTGGGAGGTTTCCGCTGCGCTCGAGAGTTACTTCGCCCACGGATTCGGCGAGTCGAGTCCCTTCGCGGAGACCGGCCTGAGCGCGGTGCAGTTCGGCACCAAGCACCGGCCGGAATGGACGCTGGTCCCGGGATGGGAAATGGCGCTGGGGATCGACTACGTGCATCCGCTGAACCACCCTCCGATCGAGTTGACCGACGGTTTCGAGCACACGCGGCCCTACGTGACGTTTGCGCGCGATTTCCCCGATTGGCACGGAGTGCGATTCTTCTGGGGAACGGGCGCCGACATCGTGGGCGACACGGCGGTGGCGGGGCGTCTGGAGAAGAACGAGTTCGGGACTCACGCCAACACCTTCATCACGGGCTTCGTGTGGCCGCGGCAGAGGTTCTCCCAGACTTTTGAGCTCACCTACGCCACCACAATATTGCTGGGCGAGGACAATCTGAACCGAATCACGGTGCGCCCCGGTTGCGTTTTTGTCCTGCCCGAGCGATGGACCTTCCATTCCCGGGGCCAGTGGGTGGTGGGCGTGGCCGTCCCGGTGACGTGGGGGCCGGATGGCTGGGAGGCGGGACTGTCGGTGAAATTCCGCGGCGACTTCAATTTCAAGAAGCTGCTGCGGCGCAGCGGGGATTGAGGCGCCATGACTGCACCGACTTCACCCCCCTGGAAGCTGCGGCGCACCCTGGGGCCCGCGCTGGCGGCGCTGGCGGGGGTGATCGGTGTGTTCGAGTTCACTTCCCTGGACCTGTGGGTGCAGGACCACTTCTTCGATTTTGCGACGGGGCAGTGGTGGGTGGACCGGCGGGCGGCGCTCCCGCGGGTGTTTTTCTACAACGGGCCGAAGTATCTCATCATCGCCGGGGCGCTCACCTTGTTGATTCTGCTGGCGGGACCAGTGCGCTGGCGCTCGCGCTGGGCCCTGGAGCGACGTCGGATCGGCGCGGCCCTGCTCACCCTGGCCCTGGTGCCGATCGTCATCGGCCAGCTGAAGGCCGTGACCAACGTTTTCTGTCCGTATGAAGTTACCCGATACGGGGGCGACGTGGCCTACGTGAAGGCCTGGGAGCGGCATCCGCCCGAGCTGCAGCCGGCGCGCTGCGGGCGGTGCTACCCGGCCGGGCACGCCAGCGGGGGATTTGCGTTGTTTGGCCTGGCCGGGCTGGTCGGAGGCAGCCGACGCTGGCAGCGGCGCGGGATCGCGCTGGGGCTCGGGGTGGGCTGGTGGATGGGAGCCTACCAGATGCTGAAAGGCGCGCACTACCTGAGCCACACCCTGGTCACGATGCTCATGGCCTGGATCGGATTCCTGCTCGTGCAGCGACTGCTCGGGCTGGACCGGAACTGAAGCCGAACCTGGCGACGGATTTTTCTATGCAAATGAACAAATATTCACGGTCGGTTCACGTTGGATTCATTCGTGGCCGCTAGGTTTACCCCATGAAACGCATACTTTTCCTCGGACTCGCCCTGGTGACCGGAGGAGCAACGATCACAGCGGCGGGGGAGCGGGTGCTGGTGATTGATCCGGCACAGTCGCGCATCGAGGTCGACGTGAAGGCGACGATGGGTTCCTTCGTGGGCAGCCTCGCCGATTACGATGCCCGCATTCGGGTGGACGGAAGTCCGGCCGCGGTGAAGTCGGCGACCTTCGGTTTCAAGTTTGTCGACGTGAAGACGGGTGAGGCCAAGCGTGATCGTCACATGCACGACTGGCAGCAGACGGAGACGTTTCCGGACTGCCGCTTCGAGCTCAGCAAACTCACCGCGCAGCCCGACGGCTCGCAGCTGGCGGTGGGCAAGCTCACTCTGCACGGACAGACCCATACGCTGACCTTTCCGGCGCAGATTGCCACGGAAGGCGCCACCCTGGTGATCGATGGCGAGGCGGCCATCGACACGCAGGAATACGGACTGCCGATCATCCGCAAGTTCGTCGCCCTCAAGGTCAACCCGCTGGTAACCGTACGCTTTCATCTGCAGGGCAAGGTGCCCGCGGCCGAATGAGCCGGGGCCGAGCCCAAAAATTTCTGCCTCATGGTTGCCCCCGTCCTCTCCCTGCCTTCCGTCGATCCGATTGTCGTGGCGTTGCGCGAGCATTCGCCCGTCGGCGTCCTGACCGAGCCGCGCCTCGCGGCGGTGCTCGATCAGGCGGTCGGAAATCCGGGTAAACTCGTCCGCGCCCGCCTGGTCCATGTCGCCGCGCTCACGCACGGTCTCGATGAGGACCTGGCCCTGCAACTGGCCTGCGCGGTCGAGTTTTACCACCTTGCCTCGCTGCTGCTCGACGACCTGCCCTGCATGGACGACGCCGAGTTGCGGCGGGGCCTGCCCTGTGCGCACCGCGTGCACGGCGAGGCGCCCACGATTCTGGCGGCGCTGGCCTTGATCAATCGCGCCTACGGCCTGGCGGGGTTTGCGCTGGCCGGGCAGCCGATGCAGGTGCGGCTCGCCGCCATGGGCTGCCTGGACGCATGTCTCGGCGTGCCGGGGCTGGTGGGCGGGCAGGCGCGGGACCTGGCCTTTGCCGACAGTGATCGTTCGGAGCGCGAAATCGGCCGCATCGCGGCGGCGAAGACGGGCGCCTTGTTCTGGCTGGCGATCTATTTTCCGGCGCTGCTGGGGCAGCCGGATGCGGAGGAGGGACGCCGGCTCAAGGCCCTGTGCCTGTATTGGGGTCTGGCGTTTCAGGCGCTCGACGACCTGGGCGACGTCAGGGCGGCGGGTTCGGCCGACACGCGGGGCAAGACCACCGGTCGCGACCGTGCGCTCACGCGGCCCAACCTCGCGCTCGCCCTCGGGGTGCCGGCGACGATCCGGCGCGTGACGCGACTGATGGACCAGGCGGAGCGGGCGCTGGAGGCGCTGCTCGAGCGGCGGCCGGCCTGGCGCTATCTTTCCACGTTTCACCACGAGTTTTTCGTGGCGAACGCTGCGCGGGTGGCGCGTCATGGTGGCGTGGTCCCGGCGACGGCTTCGCAGGCCGTCGCGGTCTGACCGCGCTACGCTCCGCCCGCCATGCGCTTCCTGTCGCTTGTATTCACGAATCTGCTACGACATCGTCTGCGCGCCCTCATCGGCGTGGCGGGCATCAGCTTCGGCGTGGCGGCGATGCTCACGATCCTGGCGATCGTGACGGGAGCCATCGGGATGTTTCAGCGCATCCTGTCGTCGGACAGCCATTACCTGGTGTTCGAGAAAAACGTATCGGACCTGTTCTTCAGTTCGGTGACGGCCGAGCAGGTGGAGGCGATCCGGACGCGGCCGGAGGTGGCGGAGGCGCACCCGATGCTGTTCGGCATCGTGTCGGCGCCGGGACATCCGGTCATCACGTGTTTCGGTATCGAGGCGAGTGATCCGCGGCTGGCGAAGGGCGAGTGGCTGGCGGGACGGCGGGAGGACTTCGGTCGCGAGACGGACGCGGTGTTTCTCGGGGCGCGGGCGGCGGAGTTCCTGGGAGCGGCGGCCGGCGAGATGATCGAAGTCGGGCGCGGTACGTTCCGGGTCGGCGGGATCTTCCGGAACGAGAACGGGTTCGAGGACGGTGGCGTGTTCATGCCGCTGGCCACGGCGCAGGATTTTTTCCATCGCGGCACGGCTTCGTCGGTCGTGGCGGTGAAGCTGCATGACGAGGACCAGGGGGTGGCGTTCAAGGCAGGGCTGGAAGCGGCGCATCCCGGTATCATCGCGTTGGAGAACCGGGAGTTCAGCCAGAGTTACAACAGCTTCAAGATTCTCAATTTCACGGCCTGGGCGGTGGGCATCTGCGCCTTCTGCCTGGGCGGACTGGGCGTCGCCAACACGATGCTGCTGTCGGTGTTTTCGCGCATCCGCGAAATCGCGGTGCTGCGGGTGTGCGGATTCTCGGAGCGGCAGGTGGCGGTGTTGATCTTCGGCGAGGCCTCGGTGATCGCGGTGGCGGGCGTGGCGATCGGTTTCGGCATCGGCTTCGGTGTGCTGGCGCTGATGGAGGCGACGCCGCAGTTTCAGGGTTACGTGCAGGCGACGATCACGGCGCCGGTGCTGGGGGGCATCGTGGCGACGGCCATCGTGACGGCGGTGACCGGGGCGATTTATCCGGCGCGCTTCGCGTCGCGCATTCAACCGGCGGAGGCTTTGCGTTATGAGTGACGGTCGACAGCCGATCATCGCGGCGGCGCACGACGTGGTGAAGTCCTACGACGAAGGACGGATCACGGTGCTGCGCGGCGTGAGCCTCGAGGTGAGGGCGGGCGACCTGGTGTCGTTGTGGGGTGCCTCGGGCTCGGGGAAGAGCACGCTGCTGCACCTGCTCGGCGGGCTGGACGTGCCGGATGCGGGCGAACTCCAGGTGTGCGGGCTCGATCCGCGGCGCGAGCGCGACCGGCTCACGTTGCGGCGGCGGCACCTGGGTTTCGTGTTTCAGCTGCACAACCTCATTCCCGATCTCACGGTGGAGGAAAACATCCGCGTGCCGGCGCTGGCGATCGGGCGGCCGGCGCGGGAGACGGCGGCGCGGGTGCGGGAATTGGCCGAGGAGGTGGGCATCGCGCATCGTTTGACGCATCGCATCCAGGATCTGTCGGGCGGCGAGCGTCAGCGCACGGCGATCTGTCGGGCGCTGTTTAATGCCCCGCGATTGTTGCTGGCGGACGAACCCACGGGCTCCCTGGACGAGCAGACGGGGGAGACGGTTTTTGCCCTGTTGAAGGCGTTGGCCGAGCGCGAGCGGATCGCGGTGGTGCTGGCGACGCACGAGCGCCGTTTCGCAGAGCAGTGCCACCGCATCGTGCGGGTGCGCGACGGGCAGCTGAGTGAAGTGTGAATGAAGACGGCGGAGCGCAACGCAGGCGAAGAAGCGGTCGCGCAGGCGGTGCGGCGGCATGCGCTCGGCTGGCTGGTGGCGGCGAACCTCGTCGGCTTGTGGCTGGCTGCGCTGCTGTTGTGGCCGCGGCTGGGTGATGCGACGGCGCCATTGAGCTACGGCCGCTGGATGCCGCTGCACCTGAACGGGCAGCTCTACGGCTGGTGCGCGCTGCCGCTGGTCGGCGTGCTGATGAAGTGGATACTGGTGACGGCTCATCCGCGCGTGGTAACGCACGCGCGGGTGGCGCTCGCCGCGTGGACACTGGCCCTGGCGGCGGGCGGAGTGTCCTGGTTGGGCGGGGTAACGAGCGGAAAGTTGTTTCTCGACTGGCACGGCTGGGCGCGGCCGTTGCTGCCGATGGCGATGCTGGTGTTGTGGACGGTGCTGGCGGCGCACCTGTGGTGGGGCCGGCGGGACGGTCCGGTCGGGAGGTGGTGGGCCAAGGCCGCGGTGCTGGCTGCGCTGGTGGCGGTGCCGCCGCTCATGTGGTGGGTGGCGGGGCGGGACGTGTATCCGGCGGTCAACCGCGACAGCGGCGGGGCGACGGGGGCGGCGCTGCTGGGGTCGACTCTGGGCATCGTGGGCATCTTCGGCCTGCTGCCCAGGTTGCTGGGGGTCTCGCGGCGGGTTGCAGGAAAGGGACGGGCGGAGCTGATTTATTGGGGCGCGTGGCTGGGCTCGGTCGGGGTGTGGCTGGGGATCGAGCGGGGAGACTCGAGTCACCACGATGGGGGGCAGATCGTGGGGCTGGGGATCCTGTTGGCCTGGGTACCGCTGTTGGTCGGCTGGTGGCGGCGGCATGACTGGTGTGACGGGGCGCGGCCGTGGGTGCGGGCGGCCTATGGCTGGTGGGGCTTGCTGGTGCTGAGTGGCTGGGTGACGTTTTTGCCGGCAGTGTCGGAGCGGTTGAAGTTCACCGACGGGTTGGTGGCGCATGCGCATCTGGCGATGGCGGGACTGGTGACGAGCGTGAACGGGATGATTCTGAATCAGCTCGATCCGCTGCGGCCGGTGCGGCGTGGCTTCGGCCTTTGGCAGGGAGGGGCCGTGGCGATGGTGGCGGTCCTGCTCGTGATGGGGTGGTGGGAACGCGACCGGGCGGCGGACTATTTTTACGGGGAGGCGTGGTGGGTGAACGGCGGCTACGGCGTACGGTTGGCCGCGGGCGTGGCGATGACCCTTGCCTCGCTGCGAATGCTGGGAGAAACCCGACGATGATGACGGTTGCGCTATCGATGAGACAATCCCGGCTGCTGGCCCTGCTGGCGGGCGCTCTGGATTTTGGCACGGGGCTGGGCATGGTTTTCCTGCCCCGGTTGACGTTGTCGCTGATGCTGGTGCCGGTGCCCGCGGGCGAGGGGTTGTTGTTTGCCCGCTTCGTGGGCGTGTTCGTGGCGGCGGTGGGGTTCAGTTACCTGTGGGCGCTGCGGACCGGTGAGGCGGCGGTGCGCAGCGTGTTTCGTTTCACGATCCCGTTTCGGGTGGGCGCGGGAACCTTTTGCCTGGTCGCGGTCGTGACGGGGGCGCTGGCTCCGATGTGGCTGAGCGTGACGGTGGCGGACTATGCGCTGGTCGCGCTGCAGCTCGGGCTGTTGCGCCGTCTGGAGGAGGGGAACGGATGAAGGCGCCCCTGCAGGTCCCGGGACGAGCCTCGGGGGAGACGGAATTTGCGCCGGAGAAGTCGGCGTTGATCGCGGCGGGTATCGTGATCGCGGCGACGTATTTTTATTTTCTGATCTACGCGGAGTTCGCCCTGCTGGAACTGGCGCGACCGGTGATCGGCGACGAAACCTGGCGCCTGCGGGGGTTGATGATGGCGCTTGGCGTGGGCGGGTTGCTGGGCAGCGGGTGGGCGGCGTGGCGATTCGACGTTGTCTCCCTGCAGGCGCGGCTGAGCTGGTCTTTTCGCGGGTGTGCGGTGGGCGCAGCGCTGGCGCTGGGCAGCCTGAGCTGGCCCCTGTTGCTGATCTCGGCGCTGGTGAGTGGCACGGCGCTCGGAGCGCTGACGGTGAATCTGGCGGCGAGCCTGCGGCCGGTGATCGGCACGCGGCGGCTGGGCTGGGTGATCGGCCTGGGCACCGGGGCGGCGTATGCGTTGTGCAACGTGCCGTGGATTTTCGAGGCGGGGGCGCGGTTGCAGACCATCGTGGCGGCGCTGGTGGCGGCGTCGGCGTCGGTGCTGTCGCCGTTCCTGATGCCGCAGGAGCCCTCCGTGTCACCGGAGCGTGAATACGCACCCGCGGGTTTGCTGCGCTGGGTGGTGGTGCTGCTGATGCTGGTGTGGCTGGATTCGGCGGCGTTTTATGTGATCCAGCACGCGCCGGAGCTGCACGAGCAGAGCTGGCACGGCACGGGGCGACTGTGGGCCAATGCGGCGGTGCATCTGATCGCGGGGGCCGGCATCGGTGCGCTCATTGATCGCGGGGCGCGGATGGGCGTCCCGGTGGCGGGATTCGTCCTGCTGGCGCTGGGATGCGTGGCCCTGGGCGAAGGTTGGGCGGCGCTGCCGTATGCGGCGGGGGTGTCGATTTATTCGGTGATGCTGGTCTATTACCCGGCGCGCGGGGGCCGGGCCTGGCAGGCGGCGGTGGTCTACGGCGTGGCGGGCTGGGTCGGCTCGGCGTCGGGGATCGGGATGGCGCAGGATTTGGGGCGGTTGCCGGGATCGTTCGTGGCGGTGGCGGGTGTCGTGATCGTGCTGTTGGCGGCGTGGCGCTGGCGGGTGCTGCGAGCGGCGGCGCTGCTGGCGATTGTTTTCGGGCTCACCCCCGGGGAAATGGAGGCGCGGGAGAGCGTGAACGATGCCGGGAACGCGGCGGCGGTTTGTCTGGGTCGGGAGGTTTACATCGCGGAGGGATGCATCCACTGCCATTCGCAATACCTGCGGCCGAGCGTGCCGGCGGAGCGGGGGCCGGCGAGCGGACTGCGGGTGGCGCCGGGCGATCCGCCGTTGTTTGGAAACCGGCGGCAGGGGCCGGATCTGAGGACGGTCGGAGGGCGGCTGCCGAGCGCGGCCTGGCACGCGTTGCACCTGAAGGATCCGCGGGCGGTGCGTCCGGGCTCGCGCATGCCGTCGTTCGGGTATTTGTTTGCGGAAGGTGATCCCCGGGGACCGGCCCTGGTGGCATATTTGTTGAGCCTGGGAAGGGAGGGGCAGCGATGAAAATCCTGGTGGTCGAAGACGAGCGCAAGGTCGGCCAGTTTGTGGCGCAGGCGCTGAGCGAGCAGAGTTACACGACGAAGCTCGTGGGCTCGGTGACGGCGGCGCGTGACGCGTTGGCGGATTCGCCGTATGATGCGATCGTGCTGGATCTGGGTTTGCCCGACGGCGACGGCCTGGCGTTGCTGCGCGAGTGGCGGACGGCGGGGTTCAATGAGCCGGTGCTGATCCTGAGCGCGCGCGACGCGGTGAGCGACCGTATCCAGGGACTGAATATCGGAGCGGACGATTACCTGCCGAAACCGTTCAGCGTCGATGAACTGGTGGCGCGGGTGCGCTCGCTGCTGCGCCGGCACGGCGGCGCGCCGCGGGCCACGGTGCTGGAGCGGCACGGCGTGCGCCTGGATTTGCTGGCGCGGATCGTGACGCTCGACGGGGAGGCGGTGGAGCTGACCAACCGCGAGTTCGCGCTCTTGGAGCTGTTCATGCAGAACGCCGGCCGCGTGCTGACGCGGACGTTGATTGCGGAGAAGGTCTGGGAGGCGTCCTATGACATGGAAACGAATCTCATCGATGTCTACGTGCGGCGGCTGCGGCGCAAGCTGGAGCCGCCGGGGACAGGTCCGCGGTTCAAGACCGTGCGGGGTTCCGGGTATCAAATGTTATGATACGTTCGTTCACCTTTCGCACCACGCTGTGGTTCGCCGGATTGGTGACGGCGGTGCTCGCGGCCGCGCTGGCCGTCGGCGGGTGGCTGCTCGACCAGCAGATGATCCGCGGGCTGGAGTTGCTGCACGAGGTGGAGGCGCAGGAGCTGGCTGATTTGCTCGGGAACGACGGGGCGATGAGCGCGGCGGAGATGCGCGACCGGATCGAGCATGACGTGGACAGTGACGCGAAGCTGTTCTTCATCCAGGTGCGCGGGGCGGATGGGGAGGTGAGGTTCCGGTCCGAAAACCTGGCGGACACGGTGCTGCCGGACTGGTCGCAGCGGGAAATGCACTGGACCTACACCTTGCCGGAGGTCGGCGCGGTGCGGGTAACCGGGGCGGCGATGGGACCGTGGCGGCTGCAGATCGCCAGCCGGCTCGAGCCGAACGAACGCCTGCTGCGGGACTACCTGCAGGTGGCGGGGTTGCTGGTGCTGGGCGGCGCGGCGTTGTCGGTGGGTCTGGGCTGGGGATTCACGCGGTTGACGCTGGCACCGATCCGCTCGATCGAGCGCACGGCGCGCCGGATCGGGGCGGACAACTTGAGCGAGCGCATTCCGGTGCCGGCCGGAAGCGACGAGTTGGCCGCGTTGTCGCGCCTGCTCAACGAGACCTTTGCGCGCATCGAGGCGGCGTTTGGGCAGGTGCGGCGCTTCACGGCGGACGCTTCGCACGAGTTGAAGACGCCCCTCTCGCTGATGAAGCTGAATGCCGAGCGGCTGCGTTCACGACTGGCGGGCGACGAGGAGAGCGAGGCGGCGCTGGACAACGTGCTCGAGGAAATCGAGCGACTGCACCAGATCATCGAGCACCTGTTGTTTCTGTCGAAGGCCGAAAGCGGGGTGCTGCAGGTCGAGTGCGAGCGGCTGGTGATTCCGGACTGGCTTGGCGACTGGGTGGAGGACGCCCATGTGTTGGCGGAGGATGCGAATCTGACCTTTGCGTTCGAAGTGGACGGCAGCCGGGTGGTGCGCGGGGTGCCGAATCTCCTGCGGCAGCTGCTGTTCAATCTGCTGAGCAACGCGCTCAAATTCAGTCCACCGGGCGGACGGATCACGCTGCGGGTACGCCCGGCCGGGCCGGGGCGTTGCGAACTCGCCTTCGAGGACGAGGGACCGGGTCTGCCGGAAGAGCAACTGACGCGGGTGTTCGACCGGTTTGTGCGTTATGAGCCGAATAACGGCGCCGCCGGCGCGAGTGCCGAGGCGAGCAAACCGGGACACGGATTGGGACTGGCGATCTGCCGCAGCATCGTGGAGTTGCACGGCGGCACGATCCGGGCGGAGAACCGGAAGGATCGCCGCGGATTGCGCGTGGTGGTGAGCCTGCCGGCGGAGTGAATCAGTCGAAGAGCTGATCGAGCTCCTTCTCGGGATCGAGGAAGCGGATGGCGGCGATGGTGCCATCGTCGTTGAAGTCGAAGACCGTGAGTTTGCCCTTCTGCTCCGGGTAGCGGTCGAGCAGGTGGGCTTCGTCGCCGAGCAGGATACGGTGCGGGTATTTTTTCATCTTCGGCAGGGCAAACATGCGGCCGACGCCGGGCATGCCGTGGATGTTGGCCAGAAAGACGGCGTGGTGTTGGTCGAGCCAGGCGGCGCCCTGCGCCTCGAAATAGCGATTGGCATCCTTGCCGGTGCCCATGGTGAAACTGACGATGAGGTGCCGGGTGCCGAGGGCGGGTGAAACTTCGGCCGGCTTGTCGTGCTGATCCTTGACGGCGATGGGAGCAAACTTGTCGCCGACCTCGTAAGGGGCGTCCGGGGCATCGGCGGCGCCCAGGGCGGCGGCGAAAACGGGAAGCAGGACGAGGGTAAGGAGATTGCGGGCGAGGTGGGGGACGAGCATGGGAGGCGAGGGTTGGGATTGGGTTCAGACGAAAAGAGTGGCTTGGGTGAGTTCCGCCAGGTGGTCAGGCTGGCGCGCGAGCAGAGCGACGGCTTCCCAGCGCGACCAGGGAGAGAAGCGGGCGAAGTCCGCGGAGGGCGGCGTGGCGTCGTCAAGGCAGGCGGCGGCGAAGGCGGACCAGTCGATCCAGCGCACGGCGGCGACCTCGGCGGGATGGGGCGAGACTGGACCGATGTAGCGGCCGATGAAGACGGGGCAGATTTCGTTTTCCCAGAGGTCGGCCCATCGTGCGCGGTAGCGGAAGTCGGGGAGGGCGAGCGTGAGTTCGGGAGGGGTGACGATACCCAGCTCGAACGCGAGGCGACGGTGAGCGGCCTCGATCAGCGGTTCGCCGGGCAGCGGGTGGCCGCAGCAGGCGTTGGACCAGACGCCCGGCCAGGTGATTTTGTGGAGGGCGCGCTGTTGAAAGAGCGCACGGCCCTGGTCGTCGAACAGGAAGACGGAGAAGGCGAGGTGCAGGGGCGTGAGCGCGTGATGCACGGTCGCCTTGGGGGCGGTGCCGATGGGACGACCGGCGTCGTCGACGAGAACGACGTGTTCGAAGGCGGGATTCACACCGCTCAGTTTACGCGGAGTGCGTGAACGGGGCGTGAATGCAGCGTGAATTTTTGTTCATGGGCGGGTGCGAATTCACTCGGTTAGGCACTTGTGGGGAACGTATTTACTGGTCTTTTTTTCAACCACGAATGGACACGAAAGGCCTCACTACCGTTCGGCTCAGAGCCATTGCGCTGAGGCTTAGCTGCGCCAAGTGATTCGACCAACGATTCCCAAATGCTTTCGCCCGCGGAACAGGGTGGTTCTGCAGTATTCTGCTGTCGCGGTGAGGCTTCGTTCTGGCGCTTGTCGGTTACAGCCCCAGGTCGAATTGGGTGCCGGGGGTTTGGCCGCGGGGAGTGAGGCAGGCGGGGTCGTCGTGGGCGGGGGAGTTGACGTAGGGATCGAGGGCGGTGGCGCTCAGGCGGTCGGCGTCGAAGGGGGTGAGCAGTTCGGTGGCGCCGACCTCGCTGAGCTCGGGGTCGAGCCAGCGGGCGGCGTGGTCCTCGTCGAGCAGGACCGGCATGCGATTGTGGATCCGGGCGAGGAGGCGGTTGGGCGTGGTGGTGAGCACGGTGCAGCTCTCGATGACGGTGCCGTCGAGGCGGTCGGTCCAGCGGTCCCAGAGTCCCGCGAAGGCGAGCGGACCGTGGTCGGCGCGGGCAAAGAGCCAGGGTAGGCGGGCGCGGCCCTGTTTTTCCCATTCGTAGAAGCCGCTGCAGGGCAGGACGCAGCGGCGGCGTTCGCGCCAGGCGTGGCGGAAGGCCGGTTTTTCGGCCACGGTTTCGGCGCGGGCGTTGATAAGCGGGGCGGAGGGAGCGGCGCCTTCGCGCGACCAATGCGGAATGAGTCCCCAGCGGAGATGGGTGGCTTCGCCGAGGGCGAGACCGCCGGCATCGGGGGCGCGACGCAGGGCGAGGACGGGCGTGGAGGGAGCGATGTTGTAGCGGTCGCGGGCGTCGGCCATCTGGCCCAGCGGAATGCCGAGGCGCTTGGACAGATTGATGGCGTCACCGAGCTTGAGCGTGAAACGGGAGCACATGGGGCGAATTTTCGATTTTGGATTCTTGATTCTCGAATGGTGGGCCGGATCTCGGACTTTACCTTGTTGATGGTTTTTAACCGCGAAAAACGCGAAGGGGCGCGAAGAAAAGGTAATGCGTCATCAGGCGGGCTTCGCGACTCTTCGCGTCGCGGTTTAATATAGGCGCCTGGTCTTGGTTCGGTGCTTCAGAGCAGATCCAACTGGGTGCCGCCGGGGCGGCGGAAGTGGTAGCGCGTGCTGCGGCCACCGCCTGAGCCGAGTCTGAGGATACCGGCGTCGACGAGGTGTCGGATGTCCCGGAGCGCGGTGTCGAGGGAGCAATGGGCGATCTTCGCGTAGCGCGAGGTGGATAGATCGGAATCGGGACCGTCGAGCAGCGCATTGATGACCCCACGTTGCCGGTCGTTGAGCTTCACGCGGTGGTTGATCGATTGCCAAAGGGTGGCCTTGCGGATAATCCGGGTAAGAGAGGTTTCGGCGGATCGCAGAGTCCGGTCGAGGCAGTCGAGGAACCAGAGCAGCCAATCGGAGATGTCCAAGGTGGCCTTCTGAGCCTTCTCCAAGGCCCCGTAGTATTGTTTTTTTTCCGCCTCAATCTGGGCGGACATACTGTAGAATCTCAGGGACGAACCATCTGCCCGCGCCAGGGCGAGGTCGGCAATCGCGCGACTCACCCGACCGTTGCCATCTTCGAAAGGATGGATCGTTACGAACCAAAGGTGAGCCACGCCAGCCCGGAGCACCGGATCGATCTCACCGGGTTGTTCGAACCATTCGAGGAAGCGTCCCACTTCTGTGGGCAGGCGATCGGCGGTGGGGGCTTCGAAGTGGATGTTTTTGCGACGAACCCGGTCGCGGCTGATCGGCCCGGAGATCACCCGCATCGGATCCATGTCCGGCGTGCGCCATTGGGCGGTGAGTACCCGTTGCAGGCCCCGGCGTCCGGCTGGAAAGAGCGAGGCCTGCCATCCCTGCAGGCGGTCAACGGTGAGGGGCTCGGCATACCGCTCGGTGGCATCAAGCATCATATCGACGGCGCCCTCGATTTCGCGATTGGGGTGCTGGTGACGTGATTCTGCGGTGAATACAAGGGCTATTCACCGCACAATTTGCGGTGAATAGGGCCAATATTCCCCGCAAGGAAAGCCCTCGGGACGGCGGGGAGCGAGGCAAAGGGAGTGAGTGGATCCGCCTCGCCGGGGCTTCGGCGGACAGGAAGGGAGAGGCGAAGGAGGGGCTACAAGAGGTGGAGCTGGGTGCCGCCGGGGCGGCGGAAGGCGGTGGTGTTGAGCGGCGGGAGGTCGGGGGCGAGGCCGGCGCGGCGGCGGGCGACTTCGAACAGGTTGTGGAGGTTGTCGGCGTGGGGGCCTTCGCCGCGCATGCGGCTGCGCCATTGGCTGACGTTGAGTTCCCCGCCACGCAGCTCCCGGACGCGGGAGAGGACGCGGTCCTTTTTGGTGGGGTAGTGGGTGTCGAGCCAGTCGGTGAAGAGCGTCTTGATGGTATGGGGCAGGCGCAGGACGATGCGACTGGCGGAGCGGGCACCGGCGTCGGCGGCGGCCTGGAGGAGCGTGGGAATTTCGTGGTCGGTGAGGCCGGGGATGATGGGCGCCATCATGACGCCGACGGGCACGCCGGCATCGGCGAGGCGGCGGAGGGTGTCGAGGCGGGCGGCGGGGCGGGCGGCGCGGGGCTCGAGACGCGAGGCGAGCTCCGGGTCGAGGCTCGTCATTGTGATGAGTACGCTGGCGCCGTTCCAGGCGGCGAAGGCGCGCAGGAGGTCGAGGTCGCGGGTGATCAGGCGATTCTTGGTGATGATGCGGACGGGGTTGCGCCGTTCGAGGCAGACCTCGAGGCATTGGCGGGTGAGACGGAAGTGGCGCTCGCAGGGTTGGTAGCAGTCGGTCGCGCCGCTGAAGTTGATCGGTTCGGGTTGCCAGGAGGATTTGGCGAGGGCGTCGCGGAGAAGCGCGGGGGCGCGGTGCTTGACGAGAATGCGGGTCTCGAAGTCGAGGCCGCTGCTCCAGCCGAGATAGTCGTGGTAGGTGCGGGCGTAACAGTAGGCGCAGCCGTGTTCACAGCCGCGGTAGGGGTTGACGCCGTAGGTGAAGGGCACATCGGGGCTGTCGTTGTGCGCCAGAATGGAGGCGGAGTCGTCGTAATAAAACTGGGTGGCCGGGGCGGGGCGATCGGCGGGGTCGTCGCCCCAGTCGGCGGCGCTGGCGGCGGGGTCGATCTCGAGGTGAATGCGTTCGAAGCGGTTGGGTGGGTTGACGGCGGCGCCGCGGCCACGGGTGGTGTGACGGGGGAGGTGGGCGGCGCTGGGATCCGGGGAGGGCACGTAGCGGAGTTTTTCCGCGATGGGTGCGGAGCGCAAATGATGGGAGGTCCTAAAATCTCTGGAGGGGTCTGCGCGGTCGGGAAAAGGGGCTCGGCCAAGGCGGACGCGCCGATGGCATACCTGGAAGGTATGTCGCGGTGCGGCCAACGCCGGCCCAGCCCCTTTCCCCGACCGCCCAAAGGGTTGCGCGCCATTCCCCCGCCCGCGGCGTTGGGATGCAGGGGGATAGCCTCTTCGAGGCTACCCCCCTGCATCTCGCCTGGCGGATCGGGCGCTGGCACGCAACGCAGACCCCTCCAGAGATTTTAGGACCTCCCTGATGCAGGTGGAGATTGCGACGGCACCGGACGGCGCGCACGGTGTCGATCTGCCGCGATGCCGATGAATTCAAGAACCTGCCTGATGATCGTGATGTGCCTGCTGCCGCTGGGGGCGATGCGGGCCGAGGGGGAGCGTTCGGCGGCCGACGAGGAACTCGAGGCGCTGCTGGAACTGCAGCACGAGCTGCTCGGCCGGGCGGCGATGGCGGCCTATCAGGAGGAAGTCGAGGCGCTGCGGCCGCGGGTGCAGACGCTGGTTTTCGACTATGAGCGATTCCTGCGCAACAACCCGCGGCATGTGGACGGGATGGTGGCGTATTCGATGCTGCTGGGGAGTCGGGTGATCGACGAGCGTGAGCGGGCGGAGGCGCTGCTGTTGAAGGCGAATGCGCTGGATCCGAACCGGGCGGTGGTGAAAAACCAGCTGGGCAAATACATCGCCGAGGACGGGCGGCCGATCGAGGCGCTCAATTACTTCCTGGCGGCGGTGGAACTGGAGCCGGAGCAGGCCTTGTATCATTTTCAGGTCGGGCAGCTGCTGGGGGCGGCGCGGGACGATTTCCTGCGCAGCGGCGAGTGGACGCCGGAGCAGATCGATGCGGCGTTGATGCATGCGCTGGAGGAGGCCGTGCGGCTGGATTCGGACAACTTTGCCTATGCCTACCGGCTGGCGGAAGCACACTACGACGTGGCCGAGCCGGATTGGGAAGCGGCACTGGCGGCCTGGCAGGCCCTGGCGATGCGGGCAGAGGATCCTTTGCGCCAGGGCATGGTGCGGTTGCATGAAGCCAACGTGCTGCTGGCGATGGAGCGGCTCGAGGACGCCGCCGCGGTTTTGGAAACCGGTGCCTATGAGAAGCCCTTGGAGGAGCAGCGTGACGCGCTGCTCGCCAAGCTGGAGCGACTGCGCGAGGGGCCGGCGGCGGCCGCGCAAGCGGCGCCGAAACCGGCGCCGGCGACGGCACGCCCGGCGGTGAATGTGCCTGAGTTCAAGACCGGCGAGGTGGACGGGTTGGACGAGCTGAACGCCTCGGCGGTGGTCGAGATTGCGAAGCAGCTGCCGGCCGAACTGCCCACGGCGCCGCTGGGCGAAGCGCGGGAGGAGGCGGCGCCGCAGGACGAGCCGGTGGCGGATCCGGCAGCGGCGGAGTCGCCAAAACCTTGAGCCGAAAGCTGAGCTGCCGGGCGGTCGACGGTTTGATGTTTCCCCGCGCCGGATCCCCCGCCTAGGGTTGCCCGCTCATGTCGTCTCCTTTGAACAAGTTCGAGCGTTGGCTGGAGCCCTTCGCGATCCGCAATCTCACGCTCTACGTCGTCATCGCGCAGACCTTTGTGTTTCTGTCCATGGTGTTGGGGCGGCTGAGCGTCGAGCAGGTGGCCTTCATGCCGGCGCTGTTTTTGGACGGCGAATGGTGGCGTATCGCCACCTTCATCGCGATTCCGCCGGGCCGCGGGATCCTTACGGTGTTCGGCCTGTATTTATTCTATCTCTACGGCAACGCGCTGGAACATTACTTCGGCACGCTGCGCTACAACCTCTTCCTGTTGGTCGGCTATCTGCTCACGGTGGCGCTCGCCTTTTTCTCGCCGCTTTCGTGGACGACCAACCTGTTCCTGGGAGGCTCGGTATTTCTGGCTTTCGCCTTTCTGAATCCCGATTTCGTGCTGCATCTGTTCTTCATCCTGCCGGTGAAGATCAAATGGATCGCCTGGTTCACTTGGGGGCTATACGCCGTGCAATTCGTCACCGGAGGCATGGGCGGGCGGCTCGCCGTGGTGGCGGCGACCGGCAACTTTTTTCTCTTCTTCGGCCGGGACCTGATCGAGCGCGTGCGGACCGGTCGTCGGCAGGCGGTGCGGCAGGCGAAGCAGACCAAGATCCGCAAGGAGTTGTCGGGCCCCATGCACACCTGCTCGGTCTGTGGTCGCACCAGCGACGATGATGCCGACCTGGGTTTCCGCTACCGCACCGAAGGCGACAAGGAAGTGTGCTATTGTGAGGAGCACCTGCCGCCGCGGGAGTGAGCGAGACCGAGTGGGGACTTGGCTTTACAGGAGGAAACGGAGTTATACTGAGCCGATGCGACGAGGTGGTTTACAGAAGGAAACGAAGGAAACCAAGAGTAGGGGATGGCTTCGTTCTCTTCGTTGCCTTCTGTGAAAAAATCGCAGGCTGAGGGCTCTGTTTTCCTCTGTTTCCTCCTGTGAAAAAAGAGATTTCCAAGTTGCGGACTGAAACCGCCGGGCTGCGCACGCCGGCGGAGTGGCTGGCGTGGGCGGAGGCGGCGTATGTGCGGCATGGGTTGGTGACGGCGCAGGTGGCGGACAACGCGCACGATGAGGCGCTGTATCTGATCCTGCACACGCTGGGGTTGCCGCTCGACAGCAAGCCGAAGGTCATGCGGCGGACGTTGACGGCGGCGGAGAGCGCGCGGCTGGGCGAGGTGTTCGGGCGGCGCATCCTCGCGCGGAAGCCGGCCGGCTACATCACCCGGGAGGCGTGGCTGGGGCCGTATCGATTTTATTGTGACGAGCGGGTGCTGATTCCGCGGAGCTATTTTCTGGAACTCATTCCGACCCTGGCGGAGCACCTGTCGGAGCGCACGGTGGTGCGGGAGGTGGTCGATGTGTGCACGGGATCGGGTTGTCTTGCGATCCTGCTGGCGCACGCGTTTCCCGAAGCCCGTGTGGATGGGATCGATCTCTCGGCCGATGCGCTGGAGGTGGCGAAGATCAATGTGCGCGACCACGCCGTGGGCGACCGGCTGACGCTGTGGCGCAGCGATGTCTTCGACGCGGTGCCGGTGCGGAAGTATGACATCATCCTGAGCAATCCGCCGTATGAACCGAGCGCGATCTGCGATGGCTTGCCGCCGGAGTTTGAACACGAGCCGCGGTTGGCGTTGGACGGGGGCGCGGACGGGCTCGACATCATTCGCAAGCTGCTGCACCAGGCGCGGGAGCGGCTGCAGCCGCACGGCATCGTGGTGTTGGAAGTGGGCGAATTGCGGCGCGCCATGGAGCGAGCCTGGCCGCGACTGCGCATGACGTGGCTGGAAACTTTCGACGGCAGCGATTGCTGCTGCCTGATCCGAGGGCCCGATCTGGCTCACGGGTTGGGCGGGAACTTGTGACGAATTACGTTACAGGGGGGACCGAGAGGCACTGCGGCATGCCGGCAAGCGGCAGCCCTACAAGGTGGAATTGGTGGTGTAGCCGCGCTTGAGCCGTAGGCGAAAGGGTGGCGCAGAGAGCGACCACGTTGTCGCTGTGCTCCAACGCGGCTACCGCCGAGAGGCACTGCGGCATGCCGGCAAGCGGCAGCCCTACAAGGTGGAATTGGTCGTCACGGTTCGTCTTCGACGACGGTGGGGGTGCCGATTTCGACCTCGGTGTTGAACTGACGGATGATGCGCGAACTGTCGCGGCCTAGGTAGCGGGAGGCGGCGGCGAGCATGGTGTCGAGGCGATCGATGAAGGGCGGGCCGTCGGCCTCGACGTTGACGTGAGCACGCCAGAGCCACGGGACGGTTTCATCGCCGTAGTCGGTGGCGAAGGGGTAGGCGAGGATGACGATGTAGTGGCGCGGATCCAGCATGTCCTCGGTGAGGTCCTGGCGCAGGGTGCGGCCGACGACGGTGGCATCGAGCAGGCGGGCGTGATCGAAGCCGCGGGTGTAGCCGAGGATGCGGGCGTTGGCGCTCCACTGGCGCGAGTCCTCGAAGCTGGGGCGTCCGAGCGGAAAGTTTACGGTATTGGTGCCGGTGTCGGCCCAGGACGGCAGCACGGTGGTGCCAGCGCGAACGACGAGGAGTTGTTCGGCGTTCGTCGAATCCTCGGCGAGGATGAATCCATTGGCTTCGAGATTGGCGACGAGCGCGGCGGAAATTTTTTCGGCGAAAGCCTCGCCCTGGATATGAGCGTCGGAGGTCAGTTCGAAGGACCGGTCGAACGCGATGGCGTAGCGGATCGGTTTGAAGGAACCGTCGTCGAGTTTCTCGCGCCGGTAGCCGCGCCCGGTCTCGGCGAAGACGGTGATCTTGGTCGTCGACTGCGCGGGAAGATCGGCGGCGAACAGGACGAAGGGAAGCAGGAGCGGGGAGAAACGCATCGAAAGCATGACGGGCGGGGTGGGAACCCAAGCAATGCGACTGCGGCGACTGGCGAAGGTTCGGAGAATCTTGAGCGGCCCGTTTGTTGTGTCCCCTTTGGAGTGTGGCGCTCCGCGATGCTTTCCAGCCGGAACGGCGGGTTACTTCGTCAGGCTGTTGGCGAGGAACTGGAAGCCGAGGAAGCCGAGGACGAAGGGGACGGCGAGGGTGTATTCGCCGAAGAAGAGGACCGCGACGGCGATGGCGGCGAGGACGCCGGTGGCGCCGACGAGGATTTTTCGGTTACGGCCCTCGCGCTGGACGCTGGCGGCGACGCAGACGGAGAGCATGGCGGCGTAGATCGTGGCGAGCAGGCCGTCGACCTGCTGATTGTCGCCCCAGGCCCACCAGGCGCCGGCGGCGATGAGCGGCAGCAGCGAAAGGCCGAAGAGGGTGGAGCCCCAGCGTTCATCACGATCGAGGACGTGGCGGCCGAAGCGGTCGAAGCGCAGCAGGAGGTTGAACATGGGCACCGCGGTCCAGGTGAGATAGATGAAGAAGTAGAACAGACCAATGAGCGGCCAAAGGACGTATCCAAGAGTTGGATTCTGCGCGGCGATGCCGCGGACGATGCGCAGGCCGAAGAGGGTGACGAGGATGAAGGCCCATTGCACGCGGCCCGACTGACGTCCCATCCAGAGGAAGTAGATGAGCATGCCGCGATAAACCGGGTTGGTGGCCTTGAGCGCTTCGAGCATGCCGTGGCGGGCGTATTCGAGATCGGGCTCGAGGCGGAGGGCTTCGGCGAAGTGGGGGCGGGCGTCGTGGGGGCGCGACTGGTGCAGGCAGGCCCAGCCCTTGACGGCGTGGCTCATGCCGTTGTCGGGGGCCCGATCGAGGGCGAAGTCGCCGGTGGTGTGGGCTTCGTCGGCGCGGCCGAGCTGGATGAGGGCGATGGAGCGGAGGTTGAGGGCCTCGGGCAACTCGGGGGAGAGGGAGAGGGCGGTTTCGGCGTCGGCGAGGGCGTCGGCCCAGCGGCGAAGCGCGAGGCGGATGGAGGCCCGGGCGAGGAAGGAAAACTCGTCCTCGGGATCGAGGCGGAGGGCCTGGTTGGCGGCGGCTTCGGCTTCGGGGTCGCGATCGGCGAGGTGCAGCACGTGAGCGAGGATGCGATGCGCGTAGGCCTCGTCGCTGGCGAGGGAAACGGCACGCTGGGCGGTGGTGACGGCGTCGGCGTGCTGCTTCAGGCTGCTGTGGCAGCGGGCCACGCAAAGGAGGGCGTCGACGTTCTGGGAGTCCTCGTTGAGCGCCTGGCGGGCTTCGGCGAGCGCCTCCTGGGGCCGGTTCTGGTGCAGCAGGAGTTCGGCACGGGAAAGGTGGGCGCTCATTTCTTGATGTTGAGATAGGTGAGGATGTCGTCGTAGAGGCCGCTCTGGTTGGAGTAGAGGGCGTGGTTGCGGGCGGTCTCGAACCAATCCCGGGTGGAGGCCTTGTGCGTCTTGGCGGCGGCGAGGAGGTCGCGGGTGGCGAGGGGCTGGATCTTGCCGGACTTCATGGCTTCGCGGAGCTTGGCCTCGACGGCGGTTTCAACGACGGCTTTGAGGTCGGCGCCGGAGAACTCGGGGGTCTTTTTGGCAACGGCGTCGAAGTCGACGTCGTCGATGGGTTTGCCGCGCAGTTGCAGGCGCAGGATGGCGGCGCGAGCGGGGGTGTCGGGCGGCGGGACGAAGAGGATGCGGTCGAAGCGGCCGGGACGGCGGAAGGCGGAATCGAGGTGCCAGGGCGCATTGGTGGCGGCGAGGATGAGCACGTCGTCGTTGGAGTCGGTGACGCCATCGAGTTCACTGAGGAACTGGTTGATGAGGTGGCGGCCGCCGCTGCGCAGCATGTGGGTGCGGTTGGCGCCGAGGGCGTCGACCTCGTCGAAGAACAGCACGCAGGGGCGGTGGGCGCGGGCCTGTTCGAAGATGGCGTGGAGGTTCTTCTCACTTTGGCCGATCCACATATCGAGTACGTCGGAGATGCCGATGGCCATGAAGGAGGCGTTGACCTCGCCGGCGGTGGCGCGGGCGAGGTAGGTCTTGCCGCAGCCGGGCGGGCCGTAGAGGAGGATGCCGCCGCCGGCCTTTTTGCCGTAGGCCTTGAAGAGATCGGGCGAGGTGAGGGGGAGGATGATCTTCATGCGCACCTCCTCCTTCACGGCGTCCATGCCGCCGACGTCCTTGAAGGCGATGGTGGGGCGTTCGACCTCGGCTTCGGGATCGGGCGGAAGATCGCCGGCGGGAAGGGGATCGCGTTCGTCGTCGGCCTCGTCGTCGACCTCATCGGCAGCATCGAAGGCGGGGGCGTCGGACTCGGTTGCGAACGGTTGAGCGGCGGAGGCCGGCGGGTGTGGCGCGGGAGTGGCGCCCAGGAAGGGCGCGAGTTCCTCGGCGAGGCGGGGATCGGTAGCCCTGGGGTCGGCGGCGAGGGCCCGCTGGTAGAGGCGAGCGGCAAAGCGCGGCTCGCCGGCGCGGAGGCTGAGGCGGGCGTGAAGGAGCAGGGCGCGGGCGGGGGCGTCGGCGGGGCCGGTGAGCGATTCGACGATGACGAGGGCGGCGCTGGTTTTGCCGCCGTGAAAGAAGGCGGTGGCGAGACCGAGTTTGGCGTTGAGGCTGTGCGGGGTGATGGCGAGCGCGCGCTTGAAGAGAGATTCAGCCTCGGTGAAGCCGCCGAGTTTGAGCACGGTCTCGGCGACGTGTTCGAGCAGCGGCGCGTTGTCGGGGGAATGACGGAGGGCGTCGCGCAGGGCGGCAGGCACGAGCTCGGAATCGAGCGGGTCGTCGGGAGGCATGGGGCGAGGTAAAGCGAAGGGACGTGACGGGTGCCAGACTAAGATGGGCTGGGGCGGTGCGGTGCGGGGAGGGGGGGGGAGGCGAGAAGGGTGGTCGAGAACGAGAACGAGGACGGGGCGGGGGGAGAAAGATAAAGAGAAAGAGGAAAGAGAAAGAATTGAGGGCGCGGGGAACGGGGGGGTTGAATTGGGCGGGGGGAGCCGCTCTCATCGCGACCATGCATTCGACCCCGGAGGATGAGGCGATTCTGGCCATCGAGCGGCCGCACGATGATTTGTTGAAGTATTACGTGATCGCGTCGTTTGCCACGCTGCCGCTGTTTCCGATCTTCATGATCTATGGCGCGATCCGCTTCCGGACCATGCGCTACCGGTTCACGGACGAGGGGATTTCGATGAGCTGGGGCATCCTGTTCCGGCGGGAGATCATCATCCAGTATTCAAGGATTCAGGACATTCACCTGCGGTCCAACGTGGTGGAGCGGTGGCTGGGCCTGGCGCGGGTGCTGGTGCAGACGGCCAGTGGCAGTGCAAGCGCCGAGATGACCTTG
Source organism: uncultured Opitutus sp. (assembly GCA_965652375.1). Taxonomy (GTDB): domain Bacteria; phylum Verrucomicrobiota; class Verrucomicrobiia; order Opitutales; family Opitutaceae; genus Actomonas. Next base: position 10,779 of record CBFGUO010000048.1, on the reverse strand, counting down.
GAGGGGCTGAAGCAGTTCGAGGCGGTGCGGGACTTTCTCTACAGCCGCATGCGCGGCGTGAAGGACGAGGTGAAGCCGCCGCCGGTGCCGCGGGGGGCGGCGCAGGGCGGGGCGGGCGGCGGGAACGGCGCCGAGCTCGCGCCGGTTTTGCGGGAAATTGCGGCGGAACTGCGGGGCCTGCGCGAGGACCTGGCGCGGTCGCGGGAGGAGCGGTCGTGATCAAGCGCAGCGAGGCGTGGCTGATGGGGGTGCTGCGGGTGCCGGGCGAGCCGTCGCCGCCGGCGGGCGCGCCGGGATCACTGCGGGTGTTTCGGGCCGGACGCAATTACGTGCGGTTGAAGTTCGTGGGCTGGATGGGCGCGCAGCTGGCGGCGATCTGGGGCGTGCTGGTCTCGATCTATTTCATCCGCGAGGTGGAGTATCAGATGAATCTGGTCGCGGCGCAGCCGCAGGGGGTGGCGAACGAGGAGGCGCCGGTTCCGGTGCTGGTGGAGGTGGAGCCCGGCGTTTACGTGACGCGGGACCGCGAGCCGGACCTGAACCGCGATGAGATCGTGCGGCGCATGGTGGCGGGCGAGACGGAGCGGCGGGATGTGATTCACCGGGTGTTGGACCGCATGGTGCCGCCGCCGGTGTATGACCTGGCGCGGATGACGCCACCGCGGGTGTTTTTCTGGATCAAGGTCGGTGAGGCGGTGGGTCTGGTGGTGTTCGTGGTGCAGTTCTTCTGGTCCCTGGGGGCGCTGTGGCTCGATTACACGCAACGGTGGTACATGGTGACCGACCGGAGCCTGCGGCTGCGGTGGGGCATCGTGAAGATCCAGGAAACGACGATGAGTTTCGCCAACCTGCAGCAAGTGACGGTCAAGCAGGGCCCGCTGCAGCGGCTGCTCAAGCTGGCGGACGTGGAGGTGCGATCGGCCGGCGGCGGCAGCGGCGGCAGCGAGATGGAACAGAAGGATCAGATGCATCGCAGTGTGTTTCATGCGGTGGAAAATGCGGCGGAGGTGCGGGACCTGATCCTGGAGCGACTCAAACGTTTTCGGCAGGCGGGGTTGGGTGAGCCGGATGATGCGAACCTTGAGCCGGCGGTGGAGTCGGAGGAGGGCATGAATGGCGAATCCCACCATCTTGGCGAAGGAGTGGACGTGGCGGCGTTGGCGGCGGCGCAGGACGTGCTGGCCGAAGTGCGGGCGTTGCGGGAGGGCCTCCGGTAGGGGCGCGCTGCATGGACGAAGGCCTCCCGACTGCGGGTCTGTTCAGCGGTATCGAGCGTTTCGGCGCGCGGCTGGCCGTGCTGCGGCCGGGCGGGGAATCGTGGACCTTTGCCGAGCTGGCGGCGGAGGCGGACCGGTGGGCGGCCACCTTTCTGATGGGCGGCGGGCCGCGCGGGCTGGTGGCGATCGAGATGGCGGCGGCGATCGCGCCGATCGTGGCGTTGATCGGAGCGTGCCGGGCAGGGTGGCCGGTGCTGTTGCTGGGGGAAAGACGTCTGACGGAGGACCGGCGGCTGCGGGCCCGGTTTCAACCGGAAGTGGAGTTTGTCCGCGAGGCGACGGGATGGCAGGTGCGGCGCGAGGTGTGGCGGCAGGCGCTCCCGCCGCCATTGCCGGGGGAGACGCCCACCACACCGGCGTCGGCGCCGGTTGAGCCGCATCCGGAGCTGGCGGTGTTGCTGACGACCTCGGGGTCGACGGGCGAGCCGAAGCTGGTGCGGCTTTCGCAACGCAACCTCATCAGCAATGCGCTGGCGATCGCATGGTATCTGGACATCACGCCGGAGGAGCGGGCGATCACATCGCTGCCGTTGCATTACTCCTACGGCCTATCGGTGCTGACCTCCCACTTGCTGGCGGGCGCCTCGCTGGTGCTGACTTCGCACGGGGTGCACGAACCGGGGTTTTGGGATGACTTTGAGCTGGGCGCGGCCACGAGTCTGGCGGGCGTGCCGCTGATGTATGAGACGCTGGCGTCGATGGGATTGCTGGAGCGAACGATTCCCGGGCTGCGCACGCTGACGCAGGCGGGCGGGCGACTGGATCCGGCGTTGGTGCGGCGCTTCGCGGGCTGGGCGGAGGCGCGGGGGGCGCGTTTTTTTGTGATGTATGGGCAGACGGAGGCGGCGCCGCGCATGGCCTTCCTGCCGCCGGAGCAAGCGCAGGAACACAGCGACTGCATCGGCCGCGCGATTCCAGGCGGGGAATTGCGGATCGAAAACGCCGAAGGAGAAGTGATCGAGGCGCCGGGCGAGGCGGGCGAGCTGGTGTACACGGGACCCAACGTGATGATGGGCTATGCGTGGGGGCGGGAGGATCTGGCGAAAGGCGATGAGTTGGCGGAACTGCGCACCGGGGACATCGCGGAGCGCACGGAAAACGGACTGTATCGCATCGTCGGCCGCTCGAGTCGGTTCGTGAAGATCGCGGGGTTGCGCATCTCGCTGGACGGGATTGAGGAGGAACTGGCTGAGGCGGGGATGCCGGTGAAGGTGGCGGGCGACGATGCACGCATCGTGATCGGCCTGGTGGGTGAGCCGGCGCCGATCGTGCCGGGGCTGGCGGGGACCTGGGCGCGGAAACTCGGCGTGCCGGCGCGGGCGGTGCGGGTGGTGCGGGTGGGGGAGGTGCCGCGACTGGCCAGTGGCAAGACCGACTACCGGGCGATTCTCGCCGCGGGAGGGCCGGCCGCCCCGGCGGTGGCGGCCGACTCGCCCCTGCGACATGAACTGGCGGCGATCCTGGGTCGGCCGGAGCTGGGGGACGAGGAGTCGTTTGTTTCGGCGGGCGGGGATTCGCTCAATCTGGTGGAGGGTGCGATCGCGGTGGAGCGTTTTTACGGCGAGCGGGTGCCGGGCTGGGAATGCCTGCCGATGAGCGCACTCTGTCGGGAAAATCCGGATACGATGCCGGAGCGGGGACGGGACGATCCGTTGCTGGTGGCGCGATCGTTTGCGCTGTGGCTGGCAATGAGCGCGCATGTGGTGTTCAAGTTCGACCTGTGGCGCTGGGTGCCGAAGACGCTGGTGGTGACGGCCTTTGCCACGCCGTTGCTACTGGTGGTGTTCGGGCTGGGGCTGGCGCGGAGGTTTGGCCGCCGGGAGGGAAAACAGGCCGTCACGGGCGCGTGGAAGCCGCCGGGTTTTCGTGAATTGGCGCAGTGGTGCTGGCCGCTGGCGGGCACGTACTACGGGGCGATCCTGATCACGGTGGTGGCGCAGGGGATCGGCGGAGAGATGACTTGGGAGGAGGTGGGGCGGGCCCTGTTTTTCAACGCGGAGGGCGTCTATGCCGGCATCTGGATGACGTATTTCTGGATGGTGGTGCTGGCGCCGCTGCTGGTGTGGCCGGTGCTGCATTGGCGGTGGTGGGGGGTGCTGGTGGTAACGGTGCCGCCGTGGCTGATGTGGAACTGGCTGACGTATGCGCCGGAGGTGAACTATTTCTGGGGTCACATCGCGGGTTGGGGCGGGGTGACAGGGCCCAGCGTACTGCATGCGACGACGTTTGTGGTGTTTGGCTTTCTCCTGGGGTGCGGGATGAGGCGAAGTCTGCGGTTGCTCCTGATCGTCGCGGTGGTGGGATGGTCGGCGTGGTTGATCGGCGCGCATCTCGAGCGGCTCGGGCTGGAGACGGTGTGGCAGTTGATCGCCTATCAGGAGTATCGTCGGCTGACGCATCCGGTTTACATGGCCTTCGGGGCGACGGGAGCGTTGTTGTTCCTCGGGCTGGGCTGGGTGATGGCGCGGGTGCCGCGCTCGCCGGCGTCCTTGCGCGACATCTTCTACAGCTTCGGGCGCAGCTCGGTGTTTGCCTACACCTTCGGCAACCTGATCCTCATTTTCACGCCGCAGTGGAATGTCGATCTGCAGGGCGGGGTGGTTTTCGGCGTGGTTTTCCTGCTGGTGCTGGCGCTGATCACCGACGACGTGACGCGTTGGCGGCCGCGGTGGTTCGGCCGGCTGGCCTATGGGCTGCGCGCAATCAACCTCGGGCTGATGCGGGTGATGCGGCCGCGGGGCGTGGCTGTGCCCCGCGGGACGAGTGAACGGGAGTGAGTGATCCGCCTTCGCCGAGGCTTCGGCGGACAAGAAGGGAGTGAGGAAAGGGGAGTCAGCGGCGGATGGGGGGGGGCGGGGTCCCAAAGGCTAGAGGTCGGGTTTGCGGCCGAAGAGCTGGGTGACGGCGGCGATACCGGTGTGGCCGTGGCCTTCGATGACCTCGCGCTCGGTTTCGCGGGCGAGGGTCCAGGTGAAGCCGGGGAAATCGGAAAGGACATCGGCGAGGCGCATGAGCAGGGAGGGAGTGCTGACGGGTCCGCCCGTGCGATGGCGGACTTGCTCGGGATTGTAGGCTTCCAGGATGAGGTGACCGCCGGGGCGCAGACCGGTGGCGGCGCGGGCATGGACGCTGCGGCGCAGGTCGGGCGGCAGGTGACAAAAGATGGAGACGACGGTGTCCCAGGAGTCGGGCGTGATGGTGAAGGTCGCGAGATCGGCGACGTGGGTGGTGAGCGGCACCCGGTGGCGGGCGGCGAGATCGCGGGCCTTGGCGAGGCCGGCGGCGCTTTGGTCGACGGCGGTGACGCGGTGGCCGAGGCGGGCGAGATGGACGGCATTGCGGCCTTCGCCCTCGCCGAGGCAGAGGACATCACCTGGCGGGAGCGCGGCGGCGCAGGCGGCGAGGAAGGTATTGGGCGCGGTGCCGAAGACGTAGTCGGTGCCGGCATCGCCGTAGCGGTGGTCCCAGAAGGAGGCGTCGAAGGCGGATGGCGAGGAGGCATCGGACATGGCGGAGGCGGGGCGGGCACGGAGGCCCAAGGTGATGGTGAAGGTACCGGGGGGCCAGGAGACTAGGACGTGGCGGCGGTGGGGACGGTCGGCGGACGACGGAGGGTCCAGGCGGTTTGGTAGCCGTAGGCGGCGGGCGTCGTTGATACGATTTCGAAGAGAGGCTCGAGGAAGGCGCGCAGATAGCGATCGCTGTAGAAGACGTTGGAATCGTGGCCACTGCCGATCGCCACGATGTCGCCGACCGGTGAATTCGGATCGAGCAGCGGGTGACCGCGCAGGGCGGCGGCGAGGGGATATCGGGAATCGTTCTGCAGGATCCGGCGGGCGTGGTCGTCGTGCAGCGTGCAGAAGAGCAGACCGCGCGGCGCGAGGACGCGACGCAGTTCCAGCCACCAGGCTTCGGCCAGATCGTCGATGTGAGTGAAGACGGAGCCGCAGTAGATGCAGTGGAAGGTGCCGTCGGGGAACGGCAGATGGGGCAGCACGGTGTTGACGGCGAATCGGAAGGGGGGCGAGAGATGGGTTTTGAGCCAGGCGATGTGTCGGGCGCTGATGTCGAGCCCCCAGACCTCGGTCCTGGTCGCGGCGGGGAGGAGCTGTCGGATCATGCGGCCACCGCCGCAGCCGAGGTCGAGAATGGGACCGGAGGGGTTTTGCAGGTCGAAGGAGGCATCGGCGAGGATGGTGGCCATGCGTTCAACGTCCTCGCGGCCGGAGGCGACGTAGGACTCGGCGTCGTTGCCGTAGCCGAGCCAAAGCTCGGCCGGCGGCACGGGAAGAGGCTGCCTGGGCGCGGGCGGATCATAATCCAGCCGCAGTTCGACTCCCGGGCGGCGCTGCGGAGCGTAGTGCAGCACCTGGACGGGGTTTTCATGCGCGTCGGCCAGATTGCGGAGTCGACGGAGGCGGTTGCGGAGGCGGGCGAAGAAGGGGGACATGAAGGTGAGCACGCGACCGAGGGCCGCGCAGGCGCGGGCGAGAATCTTACGGGAGGACGCGGGGCTCGGAAGCCTGCCGAGTCGGAAGGCGGGCGGCCTGCCAATCACGGAAGCCGCCGACATTGGCGACCTGAAAGCCTTCCTTGGCGAGAAGGGCGGCGGCCTGCCCGGAGCGGTTGCCGGAGCGGCAATAGAGGAGCAGCGGGGTGGCGTTGGCCTTGGCCTCGGCGAGGACGGCGGACCACTTGTCGCGGTCACCGCGGAGGTCGCTGAGGGAGAGCAGGAGGGCGGGGGCGGCGACCCCGGTCTCGCTCCACTCGGCCGGCTCGCGCACATCGATGAGCAGGGCTTCGCCGGCGGCGACCTTGGCGGCGGCTTCGGCGGGAGTGATGCGGGGGGAGGTGTCCTGGGCGCGGGCGGCGATGCCGAGCAAGGCGAGGATCGCGGCACCGACGAAGATGAGGAGCAGAGCTTTGAGCATAAGGAAGATTTGGGCGGAGGGGGCCCGCAGCGCAATGATCCTACTCGGGCGGCGGCACCGACTGCAGGCCGTCGGTGTTCTGGGCGAGGTTTTGGATGGCGGTGTCGACGAGGGTGGAGAAGTCGGGGGGCGTGGCCTGGGCGGGCAGATCACTCATCACCTCGACGCGCCAGAGTTCGCCTTGGTCGGCGGCGTCCTGTGGCGGGGCGGTGTCGGTGGCCCAGATGGCGAGGACGTTACGCTGGCGCAGGACGGTGCGGGTGGGCACGGCGGGCTCGAAGCTTTCATCGTCGGTGACGGAGGAACCGAGATTGCCGGTCATGATGACCTCCCCTTCCGGGCCGAGCATCATCTCACCCGAGCCGTAGCGGTCGTCGTGCATGAGCTTGTTGTAGCGGCCGAACATGGCGGCGGTGTTTTTGTAGCGCACCGAGTCGGGGTTGCCGGTCACGGGCGGCCCCTGCATGGATCCGGCCTGCACCTGTTGGCGGAGGTTTTCGATGGCGGCGATCCAGACGACGGCGTCGGGCGACTCGCCGCGCGAAGCGGGGTGAAAGCCGTGGCGAGCAAGGGCATCGAGCAGCGGCGGGAGATGCGGCGTGATCGTCTGCTGGGTGCTGGCGTTGACGTAGCGAAGGGTGAAGGTGCGGGGAGGGGCCGACGTATCCGAATCGGTCATACGAGCGGACCGCGAGGCCTGCACGGTGAGTTGCGGGGTGGCGGAGGCGGAGGTGGTTTCGCAGCCGGGGAAGAGGAGAACGGCGAGGCCGGGAAGGATGAGCAGCGCCGGGGCGAACCGGGCGCGGCAGATGAAGACGGGCGGGTTCATGGCGGGCGGGGCGGAAGGGGGAGGAATCCGGTCAGCGGGGATCCTCCTTCGCTAAAGCTTCGGCGGACAGGGAATGAAGCGAGAACGACGAAGGAGACGGAGGGTCAGGGGGCCGGGGTGGGAGCGGAGCGGAGGGGCTTGAGGGCGCTGCGGGCGATGGCGGACGCGTGGTTGCGGAGGTCGTCGAGCAGCAGATAGAAGAGGGGGACGACGACGAGGGTGAGAATGGTGGAGACGATGAGGCCGCCGATCATGGCGCGGCCCATGGGGGCGTAGGGCATGCCGATCATCTTGGAGCTGCCGAGCGCCATCGGAATGAGGCCGCACACGGTGGTGAAGGTGGTCATGAGGATGGGGCGCAGGCGCTGCTGCCCGGCCTGGACGAGGGCGTCGAGGCGATCGACGCCTTCCCCGCGCAGGCGGTTGGTGAGGTCGACGAGCACGATGGCGTTGTTCACGACGACGCCGATGAGGATGACCATGCCGATCATCGACATCATGTTCATCTCGGTGCCGGTGATGAAGAGTGCCCAGTACACGCCGAGGAAGGAGAAGGGCACGGCGATGATGACGGCGAGGGGCAGGATGAAGGATTCGAAGAGCACGCCCATGAGGAGGAACACGAACGTGATGGAAAGGAGCATGGCGAGTTTCTGGGCCTCGTTGCTTTCCTGGAGGCGCACCCAGCGCAGGCCCTTGTCCCAGCGATAGCCGCGCGGCATCTCGAAGCCGGCCATGGCGGAGTCGAGCTGGGCGTAGACCTTCTGGTAATCCTGCATGCTGGTGCGGGCGGTGACGTTGAGGGTGGTGAGGCGGTTCTGGCGTTGGATCTGGCCGAGGGTCTTTTCGACGTTGAGGGCGGCGACGGATTCGAGCGGGACCTCGCGGCCGTTGTCGGTGAGGAAGGTCATGGACTTGAGGTCGTCGATGCGCTGGTTCTCGGCATCCTCGAGCTGGACCTGGATGCGCACGTCGCGGCCATCGGGGGCGTAGTAGCGGCCGACCTCGAGTCCGCGCATGGAGTAGGTGATGCTGCCGGAGACCTGGCGGGGATCGACGCCGAGTTCGCGGGAGCGTTCGCGGTCGATGACGACCTGAAGTTCGTTGCCGCCGCGTTCCATGGAGGTTTCGACGCCGAGAACGCCGTCGATGGCGGCGAGGCGGTCGGCGGCCTGTTCGGCGAGGACCATGAGCGTGGTGGTGTCTTCGCCGTAGAGGGTGATGGTGATGCGACCGTCGCCGCCAACGTCACCCCAGCGGCGGGCGCGGTAGTCGACGCCGGGTGGAAGGGCAAAATTTTCGCGGAAGTGCTTCTCTATTTCGGGCCGGGTCAGGTGGGGCTGGCGCTGCCCGAGTTTGATGAGCAGGCTGTTCCAGACGACCTCATACCACTCGCTCGGTTCATTGTCCTTGAAGCGGGCCTGGATGCGGCCGTCGGAGCGGCCGAAGCGGGTTTCGATACTGGAAAAATTGTAGGTGTCCTTGTTGGCCTGCAGGTAACGTTCCACCTGGGTCATGAAGGCATCGGATTCGGCAAAGGTGTTGCCGGTGGGCAGGGTGAAGAAAAAGCGCATATTGTTCTCCTCGTCGCCGCCCTGGTTGCGCGCCTGCTTCACCTGGCCGAGGGGGATGGTGATGGTGGCGAAGGCGAGGATGACGAGCAGACCGGCTTCGAAGCGGTGGCGGAGCGTCCACTGCAGCGCGGTGGTATAGTGGCGACGCATCCAGCCGATGGTGCGGGGCTCGTGGTGGCGGTGGCCGCGGGAGAAGCGTTTGCTGGCGAGCGGCACGAAGACGAGGGCGATGAAGAGGGAGGCGAGCAGGGAGGCGATCACGGGCATGCCGATGCGCAGCATCCAGAAGGAGAACTCGGCGTCGTCGCTCATGAGGATGAGGGGGAGGAAAACGACGACGGTGGTGAGGGTGGCCATCGTGACGGCAAGACCGACCTCGCCGGCGCCGGAGATGGCGGAGGTGTCGGCATCGAGGCCGGCCTGGCGTTTGCGGTAGATGTTTTCGGTGATGACGATGGCGTTGTCGACGACCAGGCCGACGCTCAGCAGCAGGCCCATCATGGTGGCGAGATTGAGCGTCCAGCCCATGAAGTAGATCACCACCAGGGTGCAGAGCAGCGAGAGCGGGATGGCGAGGGTGAGGATGCCGGTCATGCGCGGGGCGCGCAGGAAGGCGTAGATGACGAGCGCGGCGAAGAAACCGCCCCAGATGCCGGTCGACTTGAGGTTGTCGATGGACTCGCGGACGTGTTCGCCCTGATCCCAGAAGACCTCGTAGCGCAGGCCGGCGAGCTGGGTGCTGGTGGTGAGTTCGTCGAGGGCGGCGCGCACGCCGCGGGAGATCTGCTCGATGTTGCCGGTGGATTCGCGGGTGACCTCCATGCCGATGGCGGGGCGGCCGTCGATGCGATAGGCCCAGTCGCGGGTGCTGGAGCGGTAGCTGACATCGGCGATGTCGCCAAGGGTGAGCCGGTGCTCGGGATCGACGATGAGGGCGCGCATTTCCTCGACGGTGCGCAGGCGGCCGAGGGAGCGCACGTAGACCTTGTTGCCGCCCTCCATGATCCAGCCGCTGGACAGATCGAAGTTCTGGTTGCGGAGCAGCTGGATGAGGTTGTTGGGATCGATGCGGTGGCTGCGGAGGCGCTCGTCGATGAGGTCGATGCGGATCTCCTTGTTTTCGACGCCCCAGGAGTCGACGTTGCCCACGCCGTCGACGCGCTGGACGGCGGGTTCGATGACGGTCTCGAGGATGTAGGCCTTGTCGGTGACCGCCTCGGGCAGGTCGAGGATGAGGTACATGATGGGGATGTCGTTTTCATCCCAGCGGCGCACGCGGATGCGATCGAGGTCGTCGGGCATCTCGGGCATGAGTCGGTCCATGCGGTCCTTGAGCGTGGCGTAGGCCAGCTGCATATCGACGTCGTTCTGGAAGGTGACGCGGGTGAAGGAGCGGCCGGAGTTGACGAAGCTGTTGACCTCCTTGATGCCGCTGATGGTGCCGATCATCTCCTCGATGGGGCGGGTGATCTTGTCCTCGATGTCGCGGGCGGAGGCGTTGCCATAGGAGACCTGCACGCCGAGGTTTTTCTCGTCCATGCCGGCGGGGAAGAGTTCGACCGGGATGCGGCGGTTGGCGATGAAGCCGACGACGAGAATGGCGCTGAGGATCATCAACACCGTCACGGGACGGGTGACGGAGAAGCGCGGCAGGGAATAGGCAATGGGGTCGCGGCGGCGCATGGGGAGCAGAGGTCAGATGCCAGAAGTCAGAGGTCAGAGGTGGTGACTGCGGGAATTTTCCGGGCGCCGCCGAACTGGGCGTAGAGGGTGGGGATGACGACCAGGGTGAGGATGGTGGAGAGGGCGAGGCCGGCGATGACGGTGATGGCCATGGGGGTGCGGATCTCCGAGCCCTCGCCGAGGCCGAGCGCCATGGGCGCGAGACCGAGCACGGTGGTAAGCGTGGTCATGAGGATCGGCCGCAGGCGGGCGCGGCCGGCTTCGACGATCGCTTCGGTGCGCTCGAGCCCGCGATCCTGCAGCGTGTTGATGTAGTCGATGAGCACGATGGCGTTGTTGACCACGATGCCGGCAAGGATGATGAGGCCGATGAAGACCATGATGCTCACGGATACGCCCAGGGCGAAAAGGGCGACGATGACGCCGATGAGGGCGAGTGGCACGGTCATCATGATGAGGAAGGGTTGGATGAGCGACTCGAACTG
>CBFGUO010000047.1:0-44405 GCA_965652375.1 uncultured Opitutus sp. | reverse complement strand
GGCCGCGCAGGCGGAAGGCGCGGCCGATCCGCGGCTCGCGCAACTCTACTTCGACTTCGGCCGCTACCTGCTCATCGCCTCGTCCCGTCCGGGCGGGCTCCCCGCCAACCTGCAGGGCATCTGGGCCGACGGGGTGCAGACTCCCTGGAACGGCGACTGGCACCTCAATATCAACGTGCAGATGAACTATTGGCCAGCCGAGGTCTGCAACCTCAGCGAGCTGCACGACCCGCTCTTCTCGCTCATCGAGTCGCTCACCGGCCCCGGTGCCGTTACCGCTCGCAAATACTACGACGCCGACGGCTGGGTCGCGCACGTGCTCTCCAACCCGTGGGGCTTCACCTCGCCGGGCGAAGGTGCGAATTGGGGCGCCACCACCACCGGTTCGGCTTGGCTGTGTCAGCACTTGTGGGACCATTACCTTTTCAATGGCGACGCTGCTTTCCTGGAGCGCGCCTATCCGCTCATGAAGGGATCGGCCGAGTTCTACCTCGGCATGCTCATCGCCGAGCCGAGTCACGACTGGCTCGTCACCGCGCCGGCCAACTCGCCCGAAAACGGCTTCGTTCTCCCGGACGGCACGACTGCCCATGTGTGCATGGGGCCCACCTTCGACAACCAGGTGCTGCGCTACCTTTTCGAAGCCACCGTCGCTGCCGCTGAGACGCTCGGTGTCGATGCTGATCTGCGCGACCGGCTGCGGGCCGCGGCCGATCGGCTGCCGCCCACCCGGATCGGTGCCGACGGCACGATCATGGAGTGGCTCGAGGACTATCCGGATGCCGATCCGCAGCATCGCCACATTTCGCACCTCTGGGGCCTGTATCCCGGCCATGAGATCCACCCCGACACGACGCCCGAACTTGCGACCGCGGCCGCGGCCACGCTCGACCTGCGCGGCGACGGAGGCACCGGCTGGTGCCTGGCGCACAAACTCGCGCTCTGGGCACGGCTCGGCAACGGCGCCCGCGCGCACGACATCCTTCGCTCGCTGCTCAAGCCAGCCGGCCAGACCGAGGGCATCACGGTACACGGCGGCGGCACGTATCCAAATCTCATGGACGCGCACCCGCCCTTCCAGATCGACGGCAACTTCGGCGGCACCGCCGCGATTGCCGAACTCCTGCTGCAAAGCGAGCCCGGCAGCCTCCGCCTCCTGCCCGCCCTGCCGCCGCAGTGGAGCAGCGGATCCGTTCGCGGCCTCCGCGCCCGCGGCGGCGTCGAAGTCGATCTGAGCTGGGCGGACGGCCGACTCACCGCGGCCACTTTGCGCAGCGATCATGACCAGACGGTGAAGGTCCGCGTTGGCGATCGTGAATCACGCGTGGTTTTGACCGCCGGTCAGCCTGCTGAATTTTCAACCACGAATGTACACGAATGATCCTGAAAGCGGGTCTGACCGTGTCGGAGTGATTCGTGTCTATTCGTGTCCATTCGTGGTTGAAGAAAACACTTCGAACGCGGTCACGCGGGTGGTGCTGTCGACGGTACGGAAGCCGAACCAGCCGCGGAGGAGCGGATCCGGATCCTTGATCGTGTAGATCACTTCGCCGTCGCGGGTGTAGCTCACGTGGCCGTCGGCGGTGACTTCCAGTTCGATCGTGTAGGTGTGATCGGGGATGAGCAGGAACTCGGGTGTCTGCAGGTCGTGTTGTTCCTGCAGCGGCTTCGCGCCGGTGCCGTCATAGCGCCGGAAGCGGGTCGTGCTGTTGGTGTTGCCACCGTAACCCACGTAGTAGAGCCGCAGCTGGTCATAGGTGGCGAACTTGCCGGTGCGGCCGTGGCCCTTGGCAAACAGGTCGTCCGGGTGATCCGGATCGGTCGCCATCCAGAAACAGTTCATATCCGAGACCCGGCCGGCCGAGGTCACGGTAAGTTCGTAACGAATACGCGCCGGCGCCTCGATCGGTTCCTTCCACCAGACGGTGCAGCCTGCCTTGTCGGTGATCACCAGGGCACCGTCCTCCATCACCACCGTGCCGCCGGGTTGTTGCTCGACGACCCATTGATGCAGATTGCCGGGCTGGAATTCGGCCGTCGTTACTTCGGCATCGATAACGAGGGGAAGCAGGGACAGGGGGAGCAGGAGCCAGGAGGGGACGGACATGCGCTTAACAGGAATCGCCGCGCGCGGATTGTCAGGTCACGAATGATTCGGACTGTCTTTCAACCCGCGACACCGACGCGCGGCTGTTTGTGTCTTGCCTCAACTGCACCCCATGAAGCTCCGTCATCTTTTTCCGTTCCTGTGCACCGTGCTGGGCCTGGCTGCCGCCGAACCCGCCACACTCAATCCCGATCTGCCCACCCTGTTCATTGCCGGCGATTCCACCGCCGCGCCCAACGGCAACGCCGACATCGAGGGGTGGGGCACGCCCTTCGCCGACTTTTTCGACGCCACCAAGGTCAACATCGCCAACCGCGCCCGCGGCGGACGCAGCAGCCGCACCTTCATCACCGAAGGCCATTGGGCCAAGCTGTTGGAGGAATTGAAGTCCGGGGACGTCGTCATCATTCAGTTCGGCCACAACGATGGCGGGGCCATCAACCGTGAGCCGCCCGGTTCCGACCGCCCCCTGCGCGCCCGCGGCTCGTTGCCCGGCCTCGGCGAAGAGACCGAAGCCATCGACAACGCCGTCACCGGCCAGCACGAGGTCGTGCGCACCTTCGGCTCCTACATGCAGGAAATGATCGACGACGTGCGCAATCGTGGCGCGACGCCCGTCCTTGCGTCGTTGACCGTGCGCGACATCTGGAAGGACGGTCGCGTCGAACGCGGTTCCGGCCGCTACCGGCAGTGGATCCGTGAACTCGCCGCCCGCAACGAACTGGGCTTTGTGGACCTCACCCGCCTCATTGCCGACACCTACCAGGAACTCGGCGAGGCCGCGGCCAAGACCTTCTTTACGGCCGATTACGTGCACACCAACGACGAAGGCGCCCGCCTCAATGCCGCGCTCATGGTGAGCGGATTGAAAGGCCTGCGCCGCGGCAAGCTCGACCGGCTCGACGAATGGCTCAACCGCACCGGCAGCGACGTGCCTGCTGACAGTATCGGCTGGCTCAATCTGCCCGAGCCGGAGAATCCCGATCTCCCGTCCATCGTCCTCATCGGCGATTCCACGGTGCGCAACGGCGGCGGCGACGGCGCCAATGGCGAGTGGGGCTGGGGCGAGCCGCTGGCGCAGATCCTCGACGCGGGCGAAGTCAACGTGGTCAACCGCGCCATCGGCGGACTCAGTTCGCGCACCTTCCTCACGCAAGGCCATTGGGCCCGGGCGAAGACGCTCATCAAACCCGGTGATTGGGTGCTCATGCAGTTTGGCCACAACGATGCCGCACCGCTCACCGACGATCGACGCGCCCGCGGCACGATTCGCACCGCCGGCAACGAGACCCAGGCCGTCTACAACCTGCTCACGCACGAGACCGAAGTGGTGCGCACGTATGGCGCCTACCTGCGCGGCTACATTGCCGACATTCGCGCGCTCGGTGCGCATCCGGTGATCTGCACGCCCGTGCCCCGTAAGGTCTGGGATGAGGAGACGGGCAAAATCGAGCGCAATGGCGGCGGGTTTCCGGCCATTGCCCGCGAAGTCGCCGAGGCCGAAGGCGTGCCGGTCATCGACCTCAACGAGCGGGTCGCGGCCCGTTACGACGCGATGCCCCGTGAGGAAGTCGACGCCCTGTTTGCCGATGAACGCACCCACACCTCGCGTGCGGGCGCCGAACTCACGGCGGCGATCGTGGCCGAGGCGTTGGAGGAGCTGAAGTAGCGCGGCTCGGGAGAACCGGAATCCGAGCCTCTGATTAGCTGGAGTAGCGCGTGTTGCCCGAAGCTGGAGCAGAGGTGGCACAGACAGGAATGTCTGTGTCACGTTGGACGGATCGGTGCGAATCAGGTACTGGGAGAGCCGGGACCGGAGCGGAGGAACCAGAAGCCACCGTGGCGCCGAAGCGATGACAGGCGCCACTGTTCGGAGTCCCGCCTTCAGGCGGAACAGCGCAAGCCCGATACCGCCTGAAGGCGGAACTCCGAACGTGGAGAGGTGGGGAGCCGCCTGAAGGCGGGACTCCGACCCCATGCTGTTTCTATGAGAGGATGGCAGCAGGCGCGCTATCGCGCCGCCGCCGCTTTGCGACGGGCGGGCTTTTTCGCCCCTGTCTTTTTCTGGGCGGGCCGGACTTCCGGTTTCTTCGATGGGAGGGTTTCGCCCTCCACCAGCAAGGCCGGGATCGTCGTCAACGACGGCTGCGGCGGCACGCCGAGTTCGTTGTGCAGGAGCTGGGCCGTCACGAGTTCGGCGGCGCGGGCGCCGAGCTGGCCTGATTGCAGGTCGAGGCAGGTGCTGCCCTGGGGCGCACGCAGCGAATTGAGGCTCACGTAACCATGTGTCTCCGGCACGCGGGCGCCCGATTTCTGCATCCAGGTGAGGGCGTCGCCGTCATGGCCGAACACCACATCGGGCTGATAATGCTCGAACCACTCGCGAAAGTTTTTCTCGTTGATCGACGCAACCCGCAGCGGCGGGACCTCGGTGATCTGCGGCAGGTATTTCTGCAAGGCGACAAATGCCCCTTCCCAGCGGAACTGGAGGCGCTCATCGAGCGGGATCTCCATGTAGAGTCCGGGTCGGCGATAGCCCCGGCGATGCACTTCGTGCAGCAAGGCAACCATTGAACGATAGTGGTCGGAACACACGCAGTGCAGGGCCGGCCGATCGATGAAATAATCGGCATACACGGCGGTGTAGCGGTTCCAGTTGAGCTCGGAGAGATCGGGAAACCCGCTCGCCGGCAGAATGATCAGCGCCTGGATGCCGCGCGTGTGCAGAATCGTGTCGAGGCGCTTGAGGTGCATGCCGTTGGGACCGACCTCGAAGCGCTCCACCTTGAAGCCGAGTTCGTGGGCGCGGAGATTGATGCCGGCCACCACGGCATCGGCATAGCGTTGCGCGTGGCGCGATCGGTTGGTCGGCACGAAGTCGATCGCGCCGATCACGCCGCGAAAATCCTGTCCGCCCGAGCGCCGCAGCAGGGACATGACGGTGCCGGTGAGCGGATTGCGTTGGTAGCCGGCGGCTTCGGCGGCGGCGAGCACCCGTTTGATCGTCTCCTGCTTCACGCGCGGCGAACCACGGAGAGCATCGGAAACGGTCGTGCGGGAGAGACCAAGTTCCTTGGCCAGGGAGCGCAGGGTGGGGTTTGGCATGCGAACTGTCCGAAGACAGATTGCCCCGGCAAGTGTTTCAAATAAATTCGGACTGTCCTCCCGGCCCCTCGTGGCCGCGGAACCGGCGAGGCCTTGAAGTGTCGCCTTCCCCGCCCGAACCCCATTTGTCCGATCCATGATTCGCCAAGCCTTTGTGATGTCCGTCCATGCCGGACAGGAAGCCGAGTATGAGCGCCGCCACCGGCCCATCTGGCCCGAACTCGAGGCCGTGCTGAAAGCCCACGGCGTGCACAACTACTCGATCTTTCTGCTGCCCGAAACGCGCCAGTTGTTTGCGTATGCCGAGATCGAGGACGAGGCGCGCTGGAACGCCATCGCGCAAACCCCGGAGTGCCGGAAGTGGTGGGCCCACATGGGCGACATCATGCCGGCCAATCCCGACAACAGCCCCGTGAGCGCACCGCTCCGCGAGGTTTTCCACATCGACTAGAATTCCTTTCTCAACCGCGAAGGACGCGAAGATACGCGAAGGGTTTCTCCTGCCCATCTCATCGCCCGCGCGTGACCAAGGCCGCCCTGCCATCGCGATGTCCGTCCCGAAATCGGCAATTCCGTTTCCTTCCACCTGAGGCCTTCGCGCCCCTTCGCGTTCTTCGCGGTTTGATTCAAATTCAGATTCCCACGCCTCTTATTTGCTACCCATGAAACCCGTCACCCGCCGCGACTTTGTCCGTACCGCCGCCTTCGCCACTGCTGCCGCGAAGCTCATGTCCACCGCCCGCGCCCAAAACGCCGGTGCAGCCACTGCCGCCATGCCGCGCGCCTCGACCGTCGGGGCCGCGCCCGTGCGCTGGCTCGACGGCGCGGCTCCCCGCGCGTTTGGCGGCGCCACCTGGGGCCTGTCCTGGCCGCAAGGGCAACACACCGACGCCACGGCCTTCACCCTCAAGGCTGCCTCGGGTGAGACGGTTCCGGTGCAGACCTGGCCGCTCGCCACCTGGCCGGATGGTTCGCTCAAGTGGACCGCCCACGCTGCGCCGGCCGATCTCACGATCGCCGACCACTATGAGGTTGCGCCCGGCAGTCCCGCGGCGCCCGCCCGCCCGCTCACCGCTCGCGAAACCGGGGATACCATTACCATCGACACCGGTGTCATCACCGCCCGCGTGGCCAAATCGGGCAAGGTATTGGTGCCCGAGATCACGCGCGGCGGCCAAGCGATCGCCACGCGCGGTCGGTTGGTCTGTCTGTTGGAGGATCGCCGTCAGTCCGGCGTCACGCGCGATCACGCCTTCGAGGGCGTCGTGGACCAGGTCACGCTCGAGCAGGACGGGCCGGTGCGTGCGGTCGTGAAGATCGAGGGTCGCCACAGCGACGGCGATCGCACGTGGCTGCCGTTCATCGTGCGGCTCTACTTCTACGCCGGTGGCGATCGCGTGCGCGCAATGCACACCATCGTCTTCGACGGAGATGAATACAGCGATTTCATCAAGGGCCTGGGCCTGCGTTTCGACGTGCCGCTGCGGGGAGATCTGCACGACCGTCACGTGCGTTTCGCCGGTCAGGACGACGGCCTTTTTGGCGAGGCCGTGCGCGGCATCACCGGGCTGCGCCGTTATCCGGGGCGGGAAGTCGTCGCGGCACAGGTCGCGGGGGAAGCCACCCCGCCGCTGGCCGAGTGGGAGCAGCGCGTGGTCGAGCGCCTGCAGTACATTCCGGCCTATGACGAGTGGACGCTCAGCCAGCCCAACGCCGACGGTTTCCAAATCCGTAAACGCACCCAGAATGGTTACACCTGGCTCATGGCCGCGCAGGGACAGCGGGCAGGGGGCTACGGTTACGTGGGCACGCCGCAGGGCGGACTGGGCTTCGGCCTGCGCAATTTCTGGCAGAGTTATCCCGCCGGCTTCGGCATCACCGGCGCGACCTCCGACAATGCGACGGTGACCGTATGGATGTGGTCGCCCGACGCCCCGGCCATGGATCTGCGCGCCTACCACGACGGCATGGGCCAGGACACGTATGCCGAACAATACAACGGCGGCCTCGAGATCACCTACGAGGACTATGAACCGGGTTTCGACACGCCCATGGGCGTCGCCCGCACCAGCGAGGTGTTTCTCGATGTCTGCGCGGCCACGCCGGCGCGCGAGCGACTCGCCGAACTGGCCGCCGCCACCCGCACGCCGGCCGTGCTCACCACCACGCCGGAGCACCTGAGCGCGTGCGCTGTCTTCGGCGGCACCGACATCTGGCAGCCGGCCGACCGCTCGACACCGGCCCGCGCCAAAATCGAAGACAAACTCGACTGGCATTTCGACTTCTACCGCGACCAGCAGGAGCAGCGCCGCTGGTATGGGTATTGGAATTATGGAGACGTGATGCACACCTACGACAGCGACCGTCATGAGTGGCGCTACGACGTGGGCGGGTTTGCCTGGGACAACTCCGAACTCTCCACCGACATCTGGCTTTGGCTCGCCTACCTGCGCAGCGGTCGCGCCGACCTCTTCCGCTTCGCCGAGGCCATGACGCGACACACGGGCGAAGTCGACGTGCATCACGTGGGCAAATTCGCGCCGCTCGGTTCGCGCCACAACGTCCTGCACTGGGGGTGCAGCGCGAAGCAGCTGCGCATCAGCACGGCCATCAACCGGCGTTACTACTACTTCCTCACCGGCGACGAGCGGGTGGGTGATCTCATGCGCGAGCAGTTGGAGGCGGGGCGAGCGTTACTGCGCGTGCCGCCGGGCCGCAAGCTGGCCCATGCCGCCAATCAGGGCGATCTTGATCGCGGTGACAATCAGGGGGACGACATCGGACTCAGTCTCGGCACCGATTGGGGCTCGTTGGCCGGCGCTTGGCTCACGGAATACGAGCGCACCGGCAGCGAGCTGATGAAGACCCGCCTGCTCAACGGCATGCGCACGATCGGGGCGCAGCCTCACGGCTTCTTCAGCGCCGGCATGACCATGAACCTCAACACCGGCGTCTTTTCGATCGCCGCGCCCGAGGCGATGGGGATTTCGCACCTCAATGCCGTGTTCGGCCTGGTCGAGGTGTGTGCGGAGCTTATCCAGAATTTCGACGTGCCGGAGTTCCGAAAGGCATGGCTGCAGTATTGTGAACTCTACAGTGCGCCGGCGGAGGTGCAGGAGGCGCAGCTCGGCCGCTCCTTCCGCAACAACAGCCTGCGCCAGGGGCATGCCCGGCTCACGGCTTACGCGGCCGCCAAGTTGGATCGGCAGGACCTGGAGGCGCGGGCCTGGGACGAGTTCAAGGGCAACAACCGCTGGGAAACCTACGAGCCCGAGCGGACGCGCATCGAAGGCCCGGCGGTGTTGCGCCCGGTCGATGAAGCCCGCGGTGTTTCGACCAACGGCACCGCCCAGTGGGGCCTCGCCGCCATCCAGTGCCTCGCGCTGGTCGGCGACACCTGGCCGGCGGAATAGGCGCAGGACGAGATGTAGGGCCGGCGCTCGTCGCCGTGCCGCGGTGGAGTGGCGGCGTGATGTCGGACGGCCGAGAGGCAGATGCGGCGTGCCGGCAAGCGGCAGCCCTACAGCAGGACAATGTAGGGC
The DNA here is from genome assembly GCA_965652375.1 of uncultured Opitutus sp. Lineage (GTDB taxonomy): Bacteria > Verrucomicrobiota > Verrucomicrobiia > Opitutales > Opitutaceae > Actomonas. Next base: position 35,651 of record CBFGUO010000047.1, on the reverse strand, counting down.
CGGCGCTCGTCGCCGTGCCGCGGTGGAGTGGCGGCGTGATGTCGGACGGCCGAGAGGCAGATGCGGCGTGCCGCTCCTCCTTCGCCAAGGCTACGGCGGACGAGGAAGCGGCAGCCCTACAGCGGGACGGGATGTCGGGCGTGACTAGTAGGACCTATTCCCCGGTTGGCAGCGTTTCGGCCAGGATCATAGCCCGCTGCAGCCACTCGGGCTGAGGCGTCTGCGCTGGGCCGCAAAGATTCAGGAACTCGAAGCGCTCGGGGACGGGGCAGTAAAGCCAAGGCCAGCTTTCGTTGATCGGCGCGAGTCGAGCGGCGTAGGGATTCATAAAAATGTAGAACCCGAAATCTTCAGGCTTCTCATGAGAACGAAGCTGGTGTTCGAAGCCGTTCTCCTGCCAGCGCATCGGCGCCGTGGTTCCGCGACGGGCAAGCGTTTTGTACTTTCCGATTGTTTGCGAGAGGGTGAGGCGGGATCCGAGTGTGAACAGGACATGCACGTGGTCGGGCATGACGGTGGCGATCCAAATGTCCCAGTCGCCGGCGCGATGCAGGGTATCCAATACTTGAATCGAGTGTTGCGCAGGCGCTGGATCACGAAAAAAGGGAACGCGGTTCTTTGTGCAGAAGGTGATGAAGTAGCTCGCTCCTGCGAATGAAAGCCGACCTCTGCGCAGGTTCGCGGTTTGACGCTGCGGGAGGCGGTCCGGCATGAAATTGAACCTGGATCGGCGGGAAGGCGCGGCAACAACAATGTAGGGCCGGCGCTCGCCGCCGTGCCGCGGTGGAGCGGGGCGCGGCGCGGCCGCTACGGCGTGGTCGAGAGTTCGAGGACGACCACGGACTTGGCGGGGAGTTCGATCGCCAGGGTATCGCCGTCGAGCCTGGCGCCGTGGAACGACGCCGGAGCGACGACGCCGGGGGCGTCGAAGGTGTTGTGGGCGGTAATCGTATCTGCAGTGAGGATACGACCGCTCACCGCGGCCAGGGACGTGCCGGCGATCGTGCAGCGCACGCGATGGGTGGCATTCGGATCGGTGTTGGCGAGCGACAGATGAACCTTGCCCGCGGCGTCGCGGGAGGCGGAGGCGCTGATGGCGGGGATCGATGCGTCGCCGTGGGTGTAGTCGGGCGATTCGAGTTCGAGCGGCACGACGGTGGCTCCCTGGTGGACCTTGAACATTTCGAAGACGTGGTAGGTGGGGGTGAGCACCATGTCGGCGTCGTCAGTGAGGATCATGGCCTGCAGCACGTTTACGGTTTGGGCGATGTTGGCCATGGTCACGCGGTCGGCGTGGTCGTGGAAGATGTGGAAGTTGAGAGCGGCGACGAGAGCGTCACGCAGGGTGTTTTGCTGGTAGAGGATGCCCTTGGCGTCCTCGGCGTCATACCAGGTGCCCCATTCGTCCACCATGAGGCCGACCTTCTTGTCGGGATCGTGGGCGTCCATGATGTCGCTGTGCTTGGCGATGAGCTCGTCCATGTTCAGGGTCTGGCGCAGGGTCGCGAACCAGGCGTCCTCGGCAAACACGGTGTCGGAGCCCTTCTTCGACCAGTCCCCGGTGGGCAGCGTGTAGTAGTGGAGTGAAAGCCCGTCCATGCGGTTGGCGGCCTTGGCCATGAGCACCTCGGTCCAATGGTAGTCGCCGCCGCTGGCGCCGCAGGCGACCTTGACGATCGGGTTTTCCTCGTCGTGGTTCTTCACGAAGGTCGAATAGCGGCGGTAGAGGTCGGAGTAGTATTCGGCAGTCATGTGTCCGCCGCAGCCCCAGCTCTCGTTGCCGACTCCGAGATAGCGGACCTTCCAAGGCTCGTCCCGTCCGTTGGCGCGGCGCAGACGGGCCATGGGCGAGTCGGCGGGGGAGGTGAGGTATTCGACCCACTCCATCATCTCCTGCACGGTACCACTGCCGACGTTGGCGGAGATGTAGGCTTCGCAGCCGAGCAGTTCCACGAGATCCATGAACTCATGAGTGCCGAAGTGGTTGTTTTCCACGACGCCACCCCAGGTGGTGTTGACGATGGTGGGGCGCTGGTCGCGCGGACCGATGCCGTCCTTCCAATGGTATTCGTCGGCAAAGCAGCCACCTGGCCAACGCAGCACCGGGATGTCGAGTCGGCGGAGGGCTTCGAGGACATCATTGCGGATGCCGCGAGTATTGGGGATGTCGGATTCGGGCCCGACCCAGATGCCGCCGTAGATGCAGCGGCCCAGGTGCTCGGCAAAATGACCATAGATTTCGCGGGCGATGACGGGTCCGCTGCGATCGGCCTGAAGCGTCAGGGTGGCGTCGGCGGAGAAGCCGGTGGAGGCGAGGGCGGCCAGGGTGAGACCAGCGGACAGAAGGCGGTGTGGGGTCATGTGGAAATTGCGGTGGAGGGTTGGGGGAGGGACGAGCAGGACCGAGGCGGGCTGACGCTTCCGACCGAGTTCGAAACGCCAGGTGTTTTAAGCTACTTTGGTCCGGAGGCGAAAGACCGGATGTGGATCCGGATGGGGCCGGTCTGTAACGAGAATTCGCTACGACGCCGTGATTTGCGTCCGTTCTCGCCCCCGCGAGTGGTCCCAGTCACGCCGCTAAGGAGCGGCGACGTCGGGGATCGGAGCCGGGGCGGTGGCATCGTCGTAGGTGCGGGCGAGCCAGTCGGCGGGGATGGGGACGATGCAGATGTTCATCGCGCGGTCGTCGGCGGAGAGCATGGCCGACTGGATCTGCACGCGGGTGCCGTCGGGATGGAAGGTGGGGTGTACGTGATCCTGGGCGGTGCGCTTGTGGCCCGTGGTGAGCAGTCGCATCTCGTGGGTGCGGCGATCGATGAGCCAGAGGTTGCGGGCAAAGTCGTCGCCCACCGCCCAGCGACCGTCCGGCGAGGCGTGCACGTGCCACAGCCCGCTGCCGGTGCGGGTCTGGCCTTCGATGAAGATCTCGTTGGTGCGCAGGTTGACGATGGCCAGCCCGGTGGGGCGGATGCGGCTGCCGGCCTTGCCCCACTCGTCGTCGACGCCGATCCGGCGATGGCCGAGGATGGCGAGGGCGACTTCGTCGGGGCCGGTGATGGCTTCGTGGGTGACCCAGTCGTATTCAGTCTCCGGATATAGCGGGCGCAGGCCGCTGCCGTCGGCCTTGACCGTCCAGGTGCGTTGCGGGGACTTGCCGCCGGTTTCCCAGCAGAAAACGATTTCGCCGGCGACCCACGGATTGGCCTGAATGTGGCCGACCTGGAAGGGCACGGCGACGACGGGTGAGACTTCGCCGGTAGCGAGATTCATTTTGGCCACGCCGGTGGGGCCGGCGCCCATGTTGCGCGGACCGAAGTCGGGCTCGATTTCCACGCCTTCCGGAAGATGCGGGGCGGCGGCTTCCTCCAGCATGCGGAAGTAGACCCATTTCTCATCGGCATCGAGAGCGAGTTCTCCGGCGCCGTCGTAGGCGAGGGGAATGGTGCCATGCACGGTGGTGTAGGAGTCGGCCGGCTGCAGCGTGCCGGCGGCGCTGTCGGCGAAGAGCCGGGCGAGATCAACCGACACGACTTCGACGGGCGTGGGCGGATCCTCGCGGCGGCGTTCGCTCATGGGTTTGACGGCCCAGTCCACGTAGCGGTTGTAGAACAGGCGCATCGACTGCTGGGCGATGCAAAGCGAGCCGCGATAGCCGCCGACAGTGACCTGCACCATGTCGCCGGTGCGTTCATGGACGGCGACCGCATCGCCGTCGGCCCGGCGTGTGCGGAAAATCACCCACTGGCCGTCGGCCGTCCATTGCGGATGGGTCGGATAGATCTTCGAGTCGCCGCCGGGCGTGCTGGTGAGGAAGGTGAGTTCGACGCCGGTGACGGGATCGGTGACGACCCTCCGTTCGGAGGGGAAGCGTTGGCCGAGTTCGGCGTGGGCGGTCAAAGGCAGCGCCAGAGCGCAGGCGAAGGTGAGGAGGTGGGATGGTTTCATGGCGACGGGAAAGCGGGTAGGGTCAATCGGGTGAAGTGCAGTTCGGAGTGGTGGTCGGTGTCGGGGTGGTGTTTTGGCTAAGGGGGGCGAAGGTGGCGCGGCGACCGAGGACGAGGCGGTTGACGGCGAGGGCGAAGACGAAGTTGAGGAGGAGCGTGAGGGCGCCGATATGGACGAAGTGGAGACCGCCCCAGAGGGTGGTCCCGGACCAGTAGGTGAGGGCACCGAAGACGAGGGTGGCAATGATGGCCCGCGCGTCGATGCCGTCGAAGGTAAGGCCGATGACGAAGACGGAAAGTATTGGAATGCTGAATACGCCGATGAGCTGTTGAATGAGCTGGATGATGCTTTCGGCGCCGACGTAGGCGGGCACGAGGGCGATGCCGAGGAGGGCGAAGAGGACGGAGGTGGTGATGCTGACCCGAGGCACCGAGGCGGCGGAATTGAAGTAACGCAGGTGCAGGTCGCAGACGTAGAGGGCGGCGGAGCTGTTGAGGGTGGAGTTGAAGCTGGTCATGGTGGCCGCGACCATGGCGGCGGCGAAGGCGCCGGAGAGGCCGGAGGGCAGGACTTCGCGCACGATCGTGCCGTAGGTGGCATCGCCGAGGGGACCATGCAGTTGGTAGGCGCAGATCCCGGGCACGACCACGACGATGGGGACGATGGTGGCGCGGATGACGGCGGCGGCGTAGCAGCCGCGCTGCGCTTCACGGAGCGAGGTGGCGGCGAGAGCGCGCTGGGTGATGGTCTGGTTGGTGCTCCAGTAGTAGAGCTGCCACAGAATCATGCCGGTGAAGAGAATGGGCCAGGGGACAAGGGAGTCGCTGTCGCCAACGAGGGTGAGGCGTTCGGCCGGGACCCGGTTCCAGGACCAGTCGACCTGGTCGAGGGCGAGCCAGGAGACCAGCAGCGCCATGCCGAAGAGAAGTATGCCGCTGTAGGTATCGGAAATGGCGACCGCACGCAGTCCGCCGAAGATGGCGTAGGCGGCGCCGACGATGGCGACGCCGGTGGCGATGACGAGGAGCGGGATCTCGAGTCCGAAGAGGCTGCGCAGGAAGAGTGCGCTGGTGTAGAGCATCACCGGCAGGAAGACGAAGACGTTGCCCAGCAGAAAAAGGGAGGCGACAGTGGCGCGGACGTGGCGGCTGCCGTAGCGGCGTTCCAGCAATTCGGTGACGGTGGCACAGCCGAGGCGGTAATAAACCGGCAGAAAGACCCAGGCGAGCAGGAGCAGGCCCAGCACGCCGAAGAGTTCCCACCAGAGGATGAGCAACATCTGGTTGCCGTTCCAGCCGACGAGGGTGTCGGTGTTGATGTTGGTGAGGGTGAGTGAGCCGGCGACGAAGACCCAGTTGAGGCTGCCGCCGGCGAGGAAGAACTCACGGGTGTCCCCACCGTCGCGGCGGGCGTGGCGGCAGTGCCACCAGGTGACGGCGGCAATGGCCGCGGTGAGGGCAAGGAAGACGGTGAATTGGAGCACGGGGGAAATGCTGAAATGCTGAAACGCTGAAAGGCGCAGCGGGTCATTTGGGGAGGAGGGAAGCGTTGCGGCCGCCGAGTTGCGCTCAATTGCGCTCGATTCGCACCGTCCGAATCGAGTGGGGCTGGGGTGGACGCCAACGTCTTCGGCGGCGTTGGCGCTGGGAAGGGCGAGCAGGATGGAGCGACCGCGTCCGGAGCCCACGGTCCACCTTGGGCAGGCACTACTCCCGGCCCAGGTAGCGTTCGGTGAGCTGGCGCCAGGCGGGACTGCGGAGGTGCTCGAGCAGCGCGATGTTGATGGCCTTGCGACGGGGGTCGTTCAGCGGCAGCGCGATGGCGTAATCGCGGCGCTCGAAAACGTTGGGCAGGATGGTGAGGTCGTCGTGTTGGCGCAGGTGGTAGCGCAGGATGGGCGCGTCGTAGACACAGGCGGCGACTTCACCGGCGGCTACGGCCGCGAGGGCTTCGTCCAGTTCGGCATAGGTCGCCGTGCGGATCCCTTCCTTGTCCAGCCAGGCGGCGGCGGCGGAGTTGGCGATGGTGGCGACCGTGAAGCGCTTGAGGTCGTCGACCTGGCGGATCTCCGTCTGGATGCGGTTGACCGTGAGGGAGGAGGCGATCTGCGCGGTGAAACTCGAGATAATGATCACGCTGGTGAACATCCACACGAGGGCGACGAGGCGACCGCCGAGCGTTTGGGGGGCTTTGTCACCGTAACCGACCGTCGTCATCGTCACCGCCGACCACCAGAAGGCGCTGCCGAGTCCTTTGGCGGGCGGTCCGCCGAACTGTTCGGGGTTCTTGGCGCGTTCGAAAAACCACACCGCGACACCGGCTCCGAGCAACACGAGCGAGAGGGCGGCGACGACCTTCAGGAAGGCGAGGGAGAAAAACGCGCGCAACACCGACCACCAGCCGCTTTCGGCCGTCTGCGGCACCACGATGCCAAGACCGGAGGTGAAGAAGGGCTGCGAGAAATCGACCCGCCGGGTCCGGTCGGCGGTGACCGTGATGGCTGCAACCGAGGCGTCCAGGGAACCATCGGCGATGCCGTCGATGAGCGTCTCGGGGGCGCCCATTTCGCGCCACTCGCTCTGCACACCGACTTCATCGGCGATGGCGCTCCAGAGTTCGATGCTCAGGCCGGACCACGATCCGTCGGCTTCCTTGATGACAAAGGGCGGGGCTTCGCGCGTGCCGATGACGAGCGTATCCGTTTCGTTTTGACCGCTGGCCGCGGAGACGAACAGGGCGGTGCAGACGCAGGCGAGGGAGGCGAGGCGGGGCGGGTGAGGCATGCGCCCACAGTGCCACGAAGTCGCGCCATGGCCAAACGGGCGGCGGTTTTTGTGCGAAGGTGGCGACGAAGGGACGTCGGCGGCCGTGGCAATACGCTGGTTACTGCTTCAGGCGCAGGGTGCCCTCGACCTCTTCGACTGCGAAGAAGTGCTCGCGCTCCTGCCCGGGGATGTTGGGCGAGTGCAACGCGAGCATGAGTTGACCGTCGAAGCGGCGGAAGAGCATGGGGTGTCCGCCGTGGTCGGTGTACAATGGCTCGGGCTGCTGCACCCAGGGACCGGCAAGTTTGCCGCTGGTGGACTCCGCGATGCCCACGGTGTAGCCACCGGCGCCGAAGCTCGACCAGAGCATGAGCAACTTGCCCGCGCTGGTGCGATGCAACCAGGGGCCATCAGTGACGAAGCAGCCGTACTCGGTGCTCTTGACGGCCCAGGGCGCGTCGCTGCCGTGGAAGAGGCGGAACGGTTCGCCGACGGTGGCGGAGAGATCGGGTTTGAGCTGGATGGCGTTGATGGTGCCGTCCTTGATCTGCACCCATTCATGGCAGAAGACCATGTAGGGGACGCCGTCCTCGACGAAGAGCGTTCCGTCGAGCGTCATCATGTCGGCCGGCAGGGTGGGTTCCGTGGAGAACGGTTGGAAGGGGCCGAGCGGCGAGTCGGCGACGAGAATCTGCGAGGCGCGTTTCACCCGCGGACGCCAGTTGCGCCACTGCTCGGGAAACTCGTGGGTGGAATCGAAGGTGAGGAAGAGGTAATACTTTCCCTGATACGCATGCATCTCGGGGGCCCAGATGCCGCGATCGGCCCACCAGTCATGGGGCTTTTCATAGACGACGACCGGGCCGGTCCAGCGGGCGAGGTCGGTGCTGCGATAGGCGACCACGGTGAACTTCGGGTCGGGGCCGCGCACGCGATAGGCCGTATACATGAGATAACCGCCGCTGAGCGGGTCGGGGTAGACGCAGGAATCGCGGGCGCGGAGATCCTCCAAATCCCAGGTGTCGACGGCGGGCGGTGAGTTGGGCGGTGGGATGCCAAAATCGGGCGTGCCGTCATCGCGCCAGCGCACGGCCTTGACGCGCGTGTGGCGATTGGGGTCGCGCAGCGGATCGACGCGCATCTCGGTGTAGTCACGGGCATGATACACGATGACGTCGGTCTCGCCGTCCTCGGCCTTGGTGAAGGTGTGGTGGCCGGGGCCGAAGATCTTGTTTTCGGGGGCGGACTGGAAGACGGGCTTCGGCGATTTGGTCCAGGACGCCGGATCCATGATGTCGGCATCGAGATCGGCGGTGAGCATGCCGACGCAGTACTCGGGGCCGGTGCCGGCGGCGGAGTAGGTGAGGAAGAGCTTGTCGGGGCCGCGCAGGATCACCGGACCTTCGTTGACGGCGTGGCGCACCTTTTCCCAATCGTATTCGGGTTCGGAGAGCATGACGGCAGGGCGGGCGAGGGTGGTGGGCGTCGCGAGCGGGGCGATGTAGAGGCTGGACGTGCCGGGGGCGGTGGGCTGCTTCTGGGCCCAGAGCAGGTATCGCGTGCCGCGGTGCTCGAAGACGGTGGAATCGAGGGCGAAGTTGTCCCAGCCGGTGTCGATCGGGCCGAGTTCGGTCCACTCGCCCTCCAGGGGATTGGGCGAGGCATTTTCCAGCACGTAGATGCGCAGGTGCCAGCGGTTCTCGGCGTCGCCGGCGGCGAAATAGACATACCACTTGCCGTCGAGGAAGTGGATCTCGGGCGCCCAGATGTGGTCGCCCATCGGACCCGAGGCGTGCTTGCGCCAGATGACTTTGGGCAGCGCGGTGCGCAGTCCGCCGATGGTGGAGGCGCGGCGCAGTTCGAGGCGATCGTAGGCGGGCACAGTGCCCATGTAGTAGTAAAAGCCGTCGGTGTGCCGGTGGATGTGGGGATCGGCGCGCTGCAGGATGAGCGGATTGGGCAGGGCATCGATTGCGTCGGCGACGGCGGGATCGGGCGCGGCGACGGACAGCGAAAGAACGGTCAGGGCGGAGAAAAGAAGGGGGCGGAGGTGGCGCATGACAGGGAAGCGGGGCGGGCGAGCGAAACTGCGGGCCAAACCGCAAGGTGCAGGCAAGGGCGGGATTGTCTAACCGTCAGACAGGCCCGCTTACGGCGGACCGCCTTTAAACGGCGCGCCGGGGCCGAGATGCTTTTCCAGGAATGCGACCACGGTTTCGAAGGCTTCGAGGCGCTCGCGTTCGATCGTGAGGCCATGGCCGGTGTTCTTCAGCCAGAGCATCGCCGGTTCGTTGCCGGCGGCCTTGAGGGCGTCGAACATGGCGCGGGCCTGGCGGGGCGGGACGGTGCGGTCCTGCCGGCCCTGCACGAGGAGGACCGGCACGTCGATGGCCGCGGCGAAATTGACCGGGGAGATGGCGCGGAAGAAATCCGCATCCTCCTCGGGGTCACCCATGCGCTCGACCCACAGGCTGCGGGCGGCGGCCATATCGCGATCCTTGCCGGCGCGATCGAAGATTTTTTCCCAGTCGGTGACCCCGTTGAGGGAGATGCCGCAGCGGTAGAGTCCGGGAGACTTGCCGAGGGCAAAGAGGGCGGAGTAGCCGCCGTAACTGGCGCCGGCGATGGCAATGCGTTGCGGGTCGGCGAGCTTGGCTTTGATGGCCCAGCGGGTGGCGTCCTCGATGTCGTCCTGGAGGGCGCGACCGACGGCGTTTTTTCCGAGAATCTCGAAGAGCGAACCGTAGCCCTTGGAACCGCGATAGTTCATCTGCAGGACGGCATAGCCGCGGCTCGCGATAAGTTGCACGATCGGATCGAAGCCCCAGTTGTCGCGCACCCAGGGTCCGCCGTGCGGGAGGACGACGAGAGGCAGGTTCTTCGGCTGGTAGCCGGCCGGCAGGGTGAGGTAGCCGTGAATGGGAGTGCCGTCGCGCGCTTTGTAGTGGATGCCCATCGTGGGCGACATGGCGGTGGGATCGATCCAGTCCATGCGGGCGCCGATGGGCTTGAAGCTCTTGGCGGTGCGGTCGAGCAGGTGGTAGGAGCCGGGGTCGCGATCGGAGAAGGAAAGAAAGAGCAGGCGCTGGTCGTCGCGGGAGGAGTTGACCAGCAGGTTGGCGCGGCCGGGGAGCGCACGATCGACGGCGGTCTGGATGGTGGCAAAGTCTGCATCGAGCCATTGGGTGCGTGGAAACTCCGCGGTGTAGGCGATGCCGAGCAGGGACTGGGTGCGTTCAGAGAAAATGGGGCGCGTGAGGTCGAGCCCGGCGTAGGTATTATGGCTGCCATCGCCGACGACATCGTAGACGGGATCGGAGCAGATCGCCTCGCCCACGCTGCCGTCCTCGAGGTTGTAGGGGAAGACGCTCCAGCGGTCCTGCGCGTTGAAGCCGGCGACGTAGAAGGTGGCGTTGTCGGGATCGAAGGCGTAGGTGCGCAGTTTCTCATGGCCGCGGCCCGGCAGCGGCAGGGTGCGCCAGGCGGTCTCGGCATCGGGCCGGTAGATGACGGCATTTTCGTCCCCATCGCGCACGTGACCGATGCGCACGACGCCCTCGTGGTCACTCATCCAACCGGCGACATTGCCCGGGTTCTTCAGCACGGTCTTGCTCAGGCCGGAGAGGGTGTCGATTTCGAGCACATCGGGGCGCGGGCGACTCGGATTCCGGCCCAGCGGATAATCCAACACGAGCAGCCGGGCGGATCCATCGCCGAAAACGTGCACGGGTTGAAAGGCCAGGTTGGCATGGCGGCCATGGGGGTCGAATTCGTAGCCGGTGAGGCCGCGCCAGTTTTTGCCATCGCGATCGACGGCGGCGGTGCCGTAGATGCGGTCCCACACCATGGTGGTGAGCACGAGCCGGTCGTCGCCCACCCATTCGAATTTGCCGACCTCCTTGGCCATGGGGGTGCCGTTGAAATCGACCGTGCCGATCTTGAAGCGCGTGATCTGCTCGGTGTTGAGATCCAATACGCACAAATGGACCGTGCCGCCGTAGTCGCGGATAAAGGCAATCGCTTCGCCGTTGGGGGACAGCCGGGCGTGGCTGATGATGGGCGTGCGGGCGAAGTCGGCCACGGGCGGCCGTTCGGCGGCGGGGAGAAAGCCCGCGACCATTGCAGGGAGGAGGGCGACGAAACGGCGCAAGCGCACAATCGGGGTAGACAGGTCGAGCATGGGACACGCCATCCGGAAAGGGACCGGGCGCGCCGGGCAAGCCAGGCGCAGTCGCACGGTCCGAATTTTGAAGCCTTTGTCGGCCGCAGCGGCTGTTGCGCAATGGCGGTTTCCTTCCTTCATCGATCCGCTCAACCCCTTTTCCCGTTTCCATGTCCTCGTCCGATTCCCTTGCCCGCGGCGATTTCACCCTGCCCGGTGAAGCCGGCTACGAAAAACTCACCCTCGACCTCGCCGTCAAGTGGGGCGCCGACACGATCCGCGATTCCGACGGCACCCAGCTGTCGCCCGAGATCCTGGAATCCGGCCACGCCATCTACTCGACGCTGTGTCTGGTGCGGTCGGTGCAGCCGTGGGCGCGCGAGCATCGCGATCAGTTGCAGCAAAACTTCCTCATGTCGCTGCCCGTCATCGCGACGAAGCGCAGCGTCACGATCACGCTGCTGGACGGTTACTACACCGAGCAGTTCGTGGTGAATTTTTCGGACAACCCGAAGCGCTGGTGGCAGGTCTTCGACCGGACGACCGGCGTCGAGGTGCCGAAGCGTCATTGGACGGTGAATACGAAGCGCGGCACCGTCACGATGGCCGAGGCGGAGCCCGGCCACAGCTATACGGTCAACTTCCTCGCCTTCCGGATCTGGGAGGAGATCTCGATGTACAATCACCTCACCAACAACTGGGGTGACCGCGAGCATCTCGCGGCGGTCGATCCGATGCAGCCGGCGGTGCAGAAGGTCCTGCTGAAGTTCCTCGACCAGTGGCTGCGCGACCATCCGGCGACCTCGGTGGTGCGCTTCACCTCGATGTTCTACAATTTCTCCTGGTTCTGGGGCAGCGATCACCGGACGCTGCGCGACCGCTACAGTGACTGGGGCGACTACGCCATGACGGTGAGCCCGCGCGCGCTGCGGCTGTTCGAAAAGCGCTACGGTTACGCGCTCACTTCCGAGGATTTTGTGCAGGGCGGCCGCTACAACTCCACCCACAATCCACCCACGGCGCGCTACCGCGACTACATGGATTTCATCCATGATTTCGTGATCCGCTTCGGCCGCGAATGCATCGCCAAGGTGCAGGCCGCGGGCAAGAAGGCCTACGTCTTCTACGACGACCACTGGGTGGGCGTGGAGCCCAGCAGCGAACGTTTTCCGGAGTTCGGTTTCGACGGTCTCATCAAGTGCGTCTTCAACGCCTTCGAGGTGCGCCTCTGCGCCCACGCCAAAGGCACGTGTGCCCGTGAGCTGCGGTTGCATCCCTACCTCTTCCCGACGGGGCTCAAGGGCGAACCGACCTTTGCGCCCGGCGGTAACCCTACGCTCGATGCCAAGAATTTCTGGATCGATGCGCGCCGCGGCATCCTGCGCGCGCCGATCGATCGCATCGGACTGGGCGGTTATCTGTCGCTCGTGGAACCCTTCCCGGATTTTCAGGAATACATCGCCGGACTCGCTCGGGAGTTTCGCCAACTCAAGGCCCTGCACGCCGGTGGCAAACCCTGGACCGCCCCCTTCAAGGTGGGCGTGCTCACGGCCTGGGGCGACCTGCGCGCCTGGACCTGCTCGGGTCACTTTATCAAGGGCGTGGAGCTTTACGACGTGATCGAAGCCTTGGCGGGATTGCCGGTCGACGTGGAGTTCCTCAGCCTCGCCGACATCGGCGAGCACGGTGTGCCGCGCGGGATCAAGACCATCATCAACTGTGGCGCGGCGGGCAGTGCCTGGAGCGGGGGAGAGCACTGGGCCGATCCGGCGGTGGAGGCGAACCTCACCGCCTGGGTGCAGCGCGGCGGCGGCTTCATCGGCATCGGCGAACCCTCCGCCCTGCCGCAGCCCGGCCGCACCTTCCGGATGGCCGGCGTGCTCGGCGTCGATCGTGACAGCGGTGACCGGCTCGTGAACGGCAAATACAAGTTCACACCGCCGGCCGGCGGCGGCGCGGACGGGCTCGGTGAGCACTTCATCACGACTGACTGCACGGTGGCGCCGACTTTCGGCGAGAAGGTGCACGGGCTTTTCGTGCTCGATGGCGATTCCACGGTGCTGGCGGCGCGAGGGGCCGAGCCGGTGCTGACGGTGCGGGCCTCCGGCAAGGGGCGCAGTGTCTATGCGGCCGGTTTCGCCTTCACCCCGGAGAATACGCGCCTGCTGCATCGCGCGCTGTATTGGTCATCCGGTTACGAAGCGAAATGGAACGAATGGAACACCACGAACGTGCGCACCGAGTGCGCCTGGTTCGCGAAGGCAAAGCAGCTGGTCGTCATCAACAACGACGGTGCGCCGCAGACCACGAGTGTGCGGCCGGCCGGCGTGAAGAAGCCGGTGACGGTCGATCTTGCCGCCCACGGCATTGCGGTGGTGGATCTGTGAGTCCGGCGACGGGCAACTCGAGGTTTTCCCAGCGGCGGTATTCAGTATCCGCGCCTGGAGCGTTCAAAGGGAGAAACCGGCTCGATGTCATCCTTGCGGGTGATCTCGACGGGGGTCACGACGCCGGTGATGAACTCGACGCGGGCGGTGGGGCGTGCTGCGACGAGGGAGGAAGCGGATGAAGAAATAGAGCGGTGCGCCGATGATGCTGACGAAGATGATGACGATGACCCATACGAGCTTCTGGGTCGGGTCCGGTTCCCGGACGAGGCAATCGATCAGCATCCACAACCAGAAGAGGAAACAGGGCAGGGCGATGAACAGGGCGAAACCAAAGAAGAGAAACTCGGGTCCGCCGAGACTGGCGAGAAATGCGGGAGGGACGAGCGGGATCATGTCGGAATATCGAGCGATGGGTTAATGGCGTGGCGGCATCAGTCATCCCGCTGACGCGGAAGGCGGGTCGACTCCTCGGGGTGGTGGATTCGGAAAAGATGACCGAATCGGGACGGGTTCTGGTCCATGCCAGGCGGGCTTCAGTGTAGGGGGATGCAGAGGCCAGGCTGCGGGGGCAGGCTTTTTTGTCGCAGGTTCCGACGCAAGGCCCGATCGCATGGACTTGAACCGCGAAAGGCGCGAAGCGGTCAGCGTGATAACCCGATGCCGTAAAATTTGCCGCCGGTTCCTTCGCGATCCTTCGCGCGCTTCGTGGTGATGATCCTGCCTTCGGTGGTAAACGGGTAAATAGCTGATTTCGGCGACCCCGCTGCTCACGAGAGCGACCAGGTGAGGGCGGCGGGGAGCGATTGGCTCCAAGTCGAGACGTGGTGGCCTCCGTCGACTTCCACGTAGGCGGGCTGATGGCCAAGCTCCGTGAGGGCGTCCCGGAAGCGGCGGACGCCTTCGATTTGGGAAATCTCCTGCACGACATCTTCCTGGTGTTGCAGGTGCTCCTGGGTCTCGCGCTGTCCGACCTCCAGATAAAATTCCGCCGGTAATCGCTGCGGCAGGGCGCGGTAGCGGTCGGTCAAGTGGCAATCGTTCCACCAGAAGGAGCCGGACTGGGCGACGACGCGAGTGAACCGCGTGGGATGGCGCAGCGCCACAAAGCCCGCCGCGAGGCCGGTGTAGCTCACACCGATGAGCGCGCGCCGAGGCAGGGCGGTCGCGCCGGGAAGCTGCGATTCCAGCCACGGCAGCAGTTCTTCGTCGACGAAGGCGGCAAAGGGCGGGTGGCAGGGGCACTCGATCCAGCGGGAGGCGATGCTCTCGCTCGAAACGAAAACGGACAGGCAGGGCGGGATCGCGCCCTCGCGCTGCAGATCGTCGATGGTTGACGGAGCGCCGATTTGGTCACGATACAGCTCGGCATCGAGGAAGACCGCCAGGCATTCGGCTTCTCGCCCGTCGACGGGGGGACGAAGCCAGATGTTGCGCTCGTTGCCGAGGTGGTTGCTGTGGAGGCGGTGGACGGAGTCTGTCATGCGCGGAGAAACCTGTGGCAGGTCATCCACTTTTTCCAATGATCCGGGCGGCCTGGCGCGGCGCGATCCGAGCACAGGCAGGAATGCCTGTGGTACCTGGGAGTGGGGGGCGAGGTCAGGGTGACGGCGGCCAGGGGTATTCCATGTAGGTGGCGGTGCGGCGAGCGGTATCCGGGCCGTGGAGACGGGCGACGAGGTGGAGGGAGGCGTCGAGGCCGGCGCTGATGCCGGCGGCGGTGACGATGCGGCCATGATCGTGGAAGCGGCGGCTCGGGTCGATGGCGGCGGTTGGCGCCAGCGCGCGCAGTTCGTCGAGGTTTTCGTGGTGCGTGGTGACGTTGAGGCCGTCGAGCAGGCCGGCCTTGGCCAGAACGAGGGCGCCGGTGCAGACGGAAAAGGTGAGTTCGGCGCTGGCCGCGCGGGTGCGGATCCATTCCAGGGTGGAGGGTTGGCGCAGGAGCGGCCGGGTGCCGGCGCCGCCGGGGACGATGAGGAGGTCGGGCCGCGGGGCGGATTCGAGGGTATGGGTGGGGACGACCTTGAGGCCGTTGCGGGCGCGGATTGTGCCGGCAGTCACGCCGACGGTGTGCACCGTGAACAGGGCGTGGTCGTTGAGCTCGTTGGTGACCGAAAAGACTTCGAAGGGGCCGGCGAAATCGAGGACCTCGACGTCGTCGAAGAGCAGCAGGGCGATGGTGCGCATGGGCACCTTTGAAAAGCTGAAAACTGAAAGCTAAAAGCTGAAAAGGAACTCCAGGTCCGGCATGGGGAACGGAACCGTCCGCCTGCTGGTTCCAGCGCAGAGGCGCAGAGGACCCCAAGGCCGGCTTGAAGAACGCTGACCACAGACAGGAATGTCTGTGCTACAAGGGCTCATCCTGCCGGCATCCCGCCCGCGCGCTTCAACCGCGCTTCAGCAGACGGTTGATTTCCTTGAGCAGGGTGTCGAGCGGGGCGGTCTTGCTGATGTAGGCGGAGATCTTGCCGGTGAGTTTTTCGTCGACGGTCTTGGTGTCGAAGAGGATGCCGGTGAGCAGAATCACCGGGGCGTCGGGCACGAATTCGGCGAACTTGTCGACGAGTTCGAGGCCGTCGGATTCCTCGAGCTGCAGGTCGGTGATGATGAGATCGGGCGGATCGTCGCGGGCGATGGCGAGGGCTTCGCGGGGGGTGGCGACGCCGGTGAAGCGGAATCCGTGCGCTTCGAGCAACTCGCCGAGCAGGTCGCGGATGATGTCTTCGTCGTCAATGGAGAGGATGTGGTGTTGCACGGGAGAAGTCGGTCTAAAGGTCTGAGGGTCGGAAGGTTGGCGGGGCGAAGCCCAGTCCCGCGAACGCGGGATCGGAAGAAGGGAGCGTTTCGCGGGATTCAGGGGTTGCCTTGATCGAGCAGGTGGAGGGTGACGACGCCGCCGACGACCTTGTCGTTGTCGCGCAGCGGAAAAAGAGAGAAGCGGACGGGGATGGTGGCGCCATGGCGGTTGCGCAGACGGGCGGGGTGATCGCGCAGGTCCTGGCCGCTGCGCAGGGAGTCGTTGATGGGTTCGGCCAGCAGGGCACCGGTGGCGGGCACCTCGAGTTGCACGTAGTCGTCGAGCGGGTGATCGACGAGGTCGGTGAGATCGAAACCGGTGCTGCGGACGACGGCCGGGTTGATGCGTGAAATGTTGCGGGCCTTGGTGATGACCAGGACGAGTTCGCTGATGGAGTCGACGATGAGGTGGTTGTAGCGGAGTTGATGGGCGAGGGCCTGGTTTTTCCAGCGGCCTTCGAGGTTCTCGGTCTTGAGTTTGCGATTGGCCTCCGAGAGTTCGGCCGTGCGTTCGCGGACGCGGGCTTCGAGACGTTCGTTGTCGGCCTGGAGGAGTTCGGCGGCCCGGCGCCGGGAGGCGAGGTCGTCGCGGATGAACCAAGCGGTGCCGAGCAGGATGAGAATGTTGAGGCTGGCGCCGATGAAGAGGGTGCTGCGGGCGGTCTGGTCGAAGTGATAGGCGGCTTCGTCGCGGCGATTGAGTTCCTCGATCTGCTCGGCGCGAATGCGGGTGGCGAGGCGGATGAGGGCATGCTGCTGGTCGGAGGCGGCGTCCGAAGTCAGGCGTTCCTTGACGGCGTCGAATTCGCCGGCGCGGTGGTGGGCGAGGAGGGTGCGGGCTTCGTCGGCGCGTTCGTTCAGAGCGGCTTCGAAGGTGGCCATGTCGGCGGCGGTTTTTTCGTCGGTGGCGGCGAGGGCCTTGGCGACTTCGACGTGTTCGGCCAGTTCCGCGTAGGCGTCGCGGAAGGCGTCGCGGTGGACGTTGTCGGACGTGAGCAGGTAGGTGTGCAGGGCGCCCTCGGCGCTGCGCAGGGCGGCCACGATCGCATTGGTTTCGGCAATGAAGGCGTGCGTGTGGTTGACCCAATCGGCGGCCTTGGCGGCGCGCTTGATGTTGTTCATCGAGATCACCACCACACCGATCGAAAGCAGGGCGACGGTGATGAAGAGGAGGAGGATGATGCGGAAGGTTCTATCCATGGAGCTAGTTGGGAGCTGGAGGCTGGAAGCTGGGAGCTGGGGACTGGGGGCGGCGCGGGCGCCGTCGAAAGGCTGAAAAGCGGAAGAGCGGAAAACTGATATTTGGTGGTTGGGGCGGTTGATTCGGGTGATCGGGTTCCGACTGCCTGCCGGTTGTTACTCGACGAGGAGGGAGCTGCGGGGCGGGTGGGCTTTTTGCGGAGGCGGGTCGTCGGCGGGGTCCGCGGTCTGGACGACGGTGGCGGTGATGATCTTCCGGTCGGTCTTGTAGCTGTAGACGAATTCGGAGGCGGAGGTCCAATTGGCGTTGAGCGAGTCGGCAACTTTTTCGGCGATGGCGCGCAGCGAGGGTTTGGCCTTGGTGAGGCGGAAGAAGACGGCGCGGTTGTTGTAGTCGAGGTAGGCCTTGTCCTCGGTGACGTAGCAGACGGCATGGGCAACCATGCCGGCGAGGCGCACGTGGATGAGGCGGGTTTCGTAGCCGCGGTCGGGCAGGACGTGGTCGGCCAGAACGGCATAGTCGTCACAGTCGCCGCGGCGGTTGAGGAGGAACTGGTCGGGCGGCTGGACCTCGTGATAGAGTTCGTAGCGAAAGGTCTCGAAGTAGGTGGCGAACTTCTTGGGCGTGAGTTCCGGAACGGCTTCCAGTTCACGCAGGGAGATGGCCATGGCCGAGCCGGGAAGGGCGCCCGTGGCGAGGACGATGGCCGCGACGAGGGGGCGAACCAGTTGCCGGCCGCTCTCGCGGGCGTGCGGGAACGGGGCGCAACCCGGGAGGGCGGCGCTTCCGGGTGAGCGGAAGAGGCGTCGGATTCGGACCATGCAGCGAAGGCCGGTGGAGCCGTCGTGGGGAACGGTTGCCGACAGCTAGTCTACATCGGATACGAATGGCGATTCTACAGTGCCGGGACGGTGAAATCGAGCGGACCGGCCAATTCCACGGACGCCGGTGGGGAGGCTGGGTCAGGCGGCCTGTCGGGCGGCGAGGCGGCCGAGGGTGGCCAGGGCGCGTTCGATCTCGGGCGACCAGGGGAGTCCGCAATTGATGCGCAGGCAGTTGCGATAGCGTTCGCGCACGGAAAAGAGCGGCCCGGGGGCGATGTTGATCCGGTGCGCGAGGGCGTCCTGGTGGAGACGCAGGGTATCGACGCCCGGCGGCAGTTCGACCCACAGCACGAAACCGCCCTGGGGGCGGCTGATGCGGGTGCCGGGGCCGAACTCGCGCACGATGGTGGTGGAAAACTGTTCGACCTGTTCCCGATAGGCGCGGCGGATGGAGCGGAGGTGGTGGTCGTAGCCGCCGTTGCGGAGGAAGTCCGAGACGGTCTTCTGCAGCACGATGGGCGTGGCGAGGGTGTTGGTGAACTTGAGGCGGCGGACGCGCTCGAGGTAGCGGCCGGGGGCGCACCAGCCGACGCGCAGGGCCGGGGCGAGGGTTTTGCCGAAGGAGCTGCAGAGGATGACGCGGCCGTCGATATCCCAGGCCTTCAGCGGCTTGGGGCGGCGCTCGCCCCAGTGGAGGTCGCCGTAGATGTCGTCTTCGATGGCCGGCAGGTCGAATTCGGCCAGCAGCCGGAAGAGCGCGGCCTTGCGCGCGTCGCTCATGCAGGAGCCGAGCGGATTCTGAAAAGCGGGGATCACCAACACGGCTTTGATGGGGCAGGTCTCGAGGGCGCGGCGGAGGGCGTCGAGGCAAATGCCTTCGCGCGGATCGGTGGGAATTTCCATCACCTTCAGGCCGAGGGCCTGGGTGGTCTGCAGGATGCCGAAGTAGGACGGCGTTTCGATCGCGATGGTGTCGCCGGGGCGGGTGACGGCGCGCAGCGCGAGATTGAGGGCCTCGGTGCAGCCGACGGTGATGACGAGTTCATCGTGATCGAGGGGCGTGTCGACCTGCAGGTAGCGTCGGGCAATCTCGCGGCACAGCGGCGGGTGGGAATTGCTCATCGCGTAGCGACCGAGCAGGGAAGGATCATCGCGGCCGGCGGCGCCAAGCAGGCGGGCAATCTTTTTGTTGGGAAAGAGGCTGTGGTGCGGACAAGCGGCACCGAGCGCGACGTAGTCGGGATCGGCGGACAGAGCGACGATCCGGGCGGCGAGGTCACTGACGCCGACTTCCGATGGGCGGGCCATGGGGCGGGCCATGCGCGGCTCGGGGGCGAGCAGACCAGGGCGGGAGCGAACGTAGTAGCCCGACTGGGGACGGGCTTCGAGCAGGCCGCGATTCTCGAGCAGAGTGTAGGCCTGGATCACGGTCGAGATGCTCACGTCGCGCTGCAACGCCATGCGTCGCACCGAAGGCACGCGTGCCCCGGGTCGCAGGGTGCCGCCTTCGATGAGCAGCTGCACTGCATCGGCCAACTGTTGATAAAGGGTGGGCGACGGGACGGGGTTGGCGATCACGGCGGACATGGGGGAGACGAGGGGCGGGGGATGAGGGGCGGGGGACGGGAGGCCGGCTGGGCGAAGCCCAGTCCCGCGAACGCGGGATCTAAAGGTCGGAGGATCTGAAGGTCGTGGAGCTTTTGCCGGGGAGACGGTATGCGGGAGGGACCGAGATCGGAACCGGACACGTGGGAGTATACGGACACGGCACAGTTGCCGGCAGAGACAGTGCCGCGGTCCCGGGGCCGATACAGTTTGCGCGGAGGTCGCCGGGAGAACGATACAATTAAGTTGCAGGAGTTCGTGAGACCGCGCTTGCGAACCCCGGGGAAACCCGCGTATCAGTTGAACAGGCTTTCATGAGTTCCGAAGTCGCAGAAGTCTCCGAATCACCCCGTGTTATCTTGATCGAAGATGAAACGGTTTTTCGTCAGCTGCTAAGGCGGGCGCTCGAGAAACGGAAGGGCTGGAAGGACATTTCCGACTATTCCGATGGCACGTCCGGATTGGAGGCCTGTCTGGCTGACCCGCCCGACCTGCTCCTCGTCGACCTGCATCTGCCGGGCAAGCACGGGTTGGAGATCGTGCGCGAGCTCCGGCAAAAGGCGCCGGATGTGCGTATCCTCGTCCTGACGGCGCATGCCGAACCGAAGCTGCCGTCGCAGCTGATGGGCCTGGGCGTCGGGGGTTACGTCGACAAGACGGCACCCCTGGCCTACGTGATCCAGGCCATCGATACGGTGATGGCGGGCGGCATGTTTTTTGCCTCGCACGTGCCGGCGGAAAGCGGACCGGTTTCGGGCGGCGGTCTGCCTCCGGCCAGCACGGCGCTGCCCTCCGTGTTGTCGGCTCGAGAACTTGAGGTCGCGCGGCTGGTGGCGGCAGGTCGTTCGTCGAAGGAAATCGCCTCGGACCTGGATCTCAGCACCCGCACGGTGGAAAAACACCGCGCCAACATCATGGAAAAGCTCGGTGTGCGCGAGGTCGCGAGCCTGGTGCGCTGGGTGCTGCAGAACGGCTTGGGTTGAGCCACCTTCGACCTCTTCAGCCCGGAGAAGGCGGGAGTTTGAATCTACAGTCAGGAGGTGTGAATGATCTGCGATCGGACGGGGACATTTGCGCGCTATGTAAGCGCGACCGTACCGCGGAGGTAGGTGACGGCATGACCGGCGAGGGCGACGCGGTCGCCCCGCAGCTCGCACCACAGCTCCCCGCCGCGGGCCGATATCTGTCGGGCGTGCAGGCTCCTCCGCTCCAGCCGATCGGCCCAATACGGCACCAGCGTGCAATGGGCCGATCCCGTGACCGGGTCTTCATCGATGCCGGAGCGCGGAGCAAAAAAGCGGGAAACGAAATCACAATCGTCGCCGGGAGCCGTGACGATGAAGGCAAAGGCGTCGTAGGCGGCGAGGCGGGTGAAATCGGGTTGGACCGCGGCCACTGCGCTTTGATCGCGCAGGACGATGAGGTAGTCCCGGGCGAGACCCGCGCTGAGAGCGGAGCTGAGACCGAGCGCGTCGAGCAGTCCGGCGGGCAAATCGTCGAGAGGGAGCGGCCGCGAAGGCCGGGCAGGGAAGTCGAGTTCGAGTCGGCCCGCAGCGTCACGCGTGACCGTGAGCGGTCCGCTGCGGGAATCGAAGCGAAGTGGGGTGTCGCTGACACCAAGTTCATTGAACAGCACGTGCGCCGAAGCGAGGGTGGCGTGACCGCAGAGGTCGACCTCGCGAAGATCGGGCGTGAACCAACGCAGGTGATACCCGCCTCCGGGCAGCGGTACCAAGAAGGCGGTTTCCGAAAGACGGTGTTGCCATGCCATCCGCTTCAGCAGCGCGTCGGGCAACCAGGTTTCCAGTGGGACCACGGCAGCGGGATTGCCGGTGAAGGCGCGCCGGGTGAAGGCATCGATCCAATAGAAGGGCAGCATGGGCGAGGGCGGTGGGGAGGTCGGGAGGTCTGAAGGTCGAAAGGTCGGGAGTTTTGGCGGGGGTGGGTGGAGAGGCAATCGAAGGGCGAAGTGTGCGGGTGAAGCTGTGACGGCGCTGATCTCTGCGGAAAGGATAACACTGCCAGCGGGTTGCATTGGCGTTTGCGGGCTCGACAGCCACGGCTGATCGCATTGGGTAGGGTGTTTCACGGGGAATGTTTTTGGCGTATTTATCCCGAAGAACCGGTTGGCTCAGTGCGTGGGTGTGGTTACTCGCGAGCGCAGTGAGTCCGGCGCAGCCTCCCCCGGACGCAAGGGTGCCGTTGGCGCGCGTGGAGTTGATCCTGCGCGGAGAACCCGGGTTCAGGCAGGCGGGCTATTATGCCGCGGCTTGGAACGGGTATTTCCGGGAAGCCGGGTTGGAGGTGGTGTTGCGTTATCCGCGCCAGGACGAGGATGTGGTCGACGCGGTGCTGGTGAATCCGGGCGTGTATGCAATCGGTGGAGACGCGTTTCTCCAGGCGCGCATGCGAGAGCATCCGGTGGTCCTGCTGGCGGCGATTCAGCAGGAGACGCCGCAGGCGCTGCGCCCGGTGGCGGCCGGGGACCGGGGCTTGCCGGTCGCGCAGCCGGCCTTGGCGGGGCGGGCGATCGCGCTGCGGCCGGGGGTGGAGTCGGCGCCCTTGCGTCTGATGCTGCGTCGGTTGCAGGCGGATGAAGCGCGGGCGACATGGCTCGATTGGCCGCGGGAGGTTCGGGTGGCGCCCGCGGAGGCGGAGGTGGTGCAGGGCGAAGTCTTCGAGGCGGATGAGGCCTGGGTGCGTCCGGCGGATCAGGGGGTGGTGGTGTTTTACGGCGACAGCCTCTATGCGAGCGAGGCCGAGTTGGCCTATCACCCGGAGCGGGTGGCGGGCCTGCGCGAGGCGGTGTTGCGCGGCTGGAAGTCGGCGCTGGCGGACAGTGCGGCGATGATCGCGCAGATGGAGCAGCGGGCGGGGGAGATCGGTCTCGAGCGTTCGCGGGCGAGCCTGTGGTACGAAGCGGAGATTGCGCGCGGGTTGGTCAAGCCGGCAACGGTCGAACTCGGGGCGGTGGATGCGGCGCGTGTGCAGGAAGCGGCGCATGCCTTGGTCGCGCTGGACCTGGTCGACTCGGCCTGGAATCTGCGCGACTACATTTATCGGCCACCGACGGCGGGTCTGCCGCGCTGGGTCCACGGCATCGGTGCGGCCCTGGTGTTGGCGACCCTGGTCGCGTTCGGCGTCATCGGCTTCAACATGCGGCTGCAGCGGCGGGTGCAGGAGAGCACGGTGCAACTGCGCGAGTCGCAGGAACGTTTCCGCGAGATGTTCGAACACGCGCCGGTGGCGATCGTGGAGGAGGATTACAGTGAAGTGGCGCAGTGGATACTGGACCGGCGGGCCGAAGGGGTGCGCGATCTTGCGACTTGGCTCGACGAGCATCCGGAGGAGGTGGCACGGCAGCTGGCCACCGTCACCGCGGTGCGGGCGAATCGGGCGGCGCTGAAACTGGTGGGGGTGAAGGACGTGGCGTCGTATGCGCGCTGTCTGGCGCCGGAAGGCAACGCGAGCCTGCGGCGGGCGTTTCGCGAGGAGTTGCTGGCGTTGTGGCGGGGAGAGCTGGATGTGCAGGTGGAGATGACCTTCACGCGGGCTGACGGCAGTCGCGGCGACGGCCTGCTGCAATGGACGGTGCCGATGGTGGGCGGTCGTCCCGACTTTCGCCGCGTGCTCGTGGTGGTGACGGAGGTCACGGAACTGCGGGCGGCGGAGGGGAAGCTACGGGAAAGCGAGGCGCGTTTCCGCACGCTGTTCGAGAGTGCGATCGAGGGCGTCTACGAATCGACACCCGAGGACGGCCTGGTGGCGGTGAACCCCGCCTTCGCGCGCCTGCTGGGCTGCGCGTCACCGGAGGGCCTGCTGGCCTGGAGCCGGGAAGTCGGTGCCGCCAACTTGTACGTGGAGCCAGGGCGTCGGCACGCCTTCCTCAAGGCGCTGGGGGAAGGGGACGCGGTCTTCGATTTCGAGTCGGAGATCGAGTGTGCGGATGGCTCGCACAAATGGATTTCGGAAAACGTGCGGGCGGTGCGCGACGCGGACGGACGCTTGCGGCGGCTGCAGGGTTTCGTGTCGGACATCACCGACCGCAAACGGTTCGAGCGGGCCCTGGGCGAGGAGCGGGAGCGACTGGCGGTGACGCTGCGGACGATGACCGAAGGCGTGATCACGACCGACGAGCGCGGCGTGGTGCAGTTCGTCAACGAAGCGGCGGAGACGCTGACCGGCTGGGTCGAGGGCGCGGCGATCGGCAAGCGCCTCGGTGAGGTGTGCGTGCTGCGTCACGAGCGCAATCGCACCGATGTGCCGGTACCGTTCGATGCGGCGATGCGCAGCGCGACCGTGGTGGATCTGCCGCGCGCGACCCAGCTCGTCCATCGGGCGGGCACGCCGCGTTTGATCGAGGGCCGCTGCGCGCCGATCAACGACGTGCACAGCCGGCCGATGGGCGTGGTGCTGGTGTTCCGCGATGTGACGGAGCGGGCGCGGCACGAGTCGGAGATGCTGCGTACGACCAAGCTCGAGTCGCTCGGCGTGCTGGCGGGCGGCATCGCGCATGATTTCAACAACCTGCTCACCGTGGTGATGGGCAACCTGCACCTGGCGCGGCACCGCTGCGAGCCGCTGGGCGACGTGTCGCAGTGGCTGCGTGACGCCGACCTCGCGGCGGAGAAGGCGCAGGGGCTTACCCAGCAGTTGCTCACGTTTTCGAAGGGCGGCAATCCGCTGCGGTCGGCCGTGCGGCTTAGCGAGGTGGTGCGGGAGGCGACGACCTTTGCCCTGCACGGCTCCAAGGTGCGCAGCGAGATGGACGTGTCGGACAAGCTCTGGACGGCCGACGTCGATCGCACCCAGATCGGCCAGGTCGTGCAGAACCTGGTGCTCAATGCGGTGCAGGCGATGCCCGAGGGCGGCGTGGTGAGGATCCGCGTGCGCAACCACCGGGATCGGGGCGATCCGGTGCGTTCGATCGCGGCGGGCGATTACCTGCAGCTGGAGATCGAGGACAATGGCGTGGGCATCCCGCCTGAAAACCTCGGCCGCGTTTTCGATCCGTATTTCACCACCAAGAAGACCGGCAGCGGACTGGGCCTCGCCTCGGTGTACTCGATTGTCAAACGGCACGCCGGTCACATCGACGTGAGCTCCGAGCCCGGGCAGGGCACGCGCTTCCGCATCCTGTTGCCGGCCCTGCCGGAGGCGACGACGCCCGTGGCCCGGGAGACGCAGGCGGAGACCGAGAAGCTTCAGGGCCGCGTGCTCTTCATGGACGACGAGGAGAACATCCGGCGGATGGCGGAAACCCTGCTCGACCTGTTGGGGCTGGAGGTGAAGACGGTGGCCAGCGGCGAAGCGGTGGTGCAGACCTACTTTGCGGCCAAGGCGGCCGGCCGGCCCTTCGACGTGGTGCTGATGGATCTCACCGTGCCCGGGGCGATGGGCGGACGCGAGGCGATGGAGGAGCTGCGCAAGCTCGACCCCGACGTGTGCGGCATCGTGTCGAGCGGTTATTCGATCGATCCGGTGCTGGCGAACTATGCCGACTACGGTTTCCGCGCGCGCGTCACCAAACCCTACCGGGCCGCGGATCTCGCGCGCGTGCTGCGCGAAGTCCTGGAGGTAAGCCCAGGGGCAAAGGCACAAAAGCTGAAGAGCTGAGCGATCGGCGCCTGGCGGAGGGCGGGCGACATTTGTGGTGAACCGCGAAAGACGCGAAGGGGCGCGAACCGGTCAGCCTGAACAAAAAGACGATGTCCGTCTTCGGACTCTTCGCGTTTTTTCGCGTCCTTCGCGGTAAAACTTCTCCGTGTTCTTGCGGAATCCGGCCTCGCCGATTTTTTGTCGTGAGTTACTTGATACGCACCTCGCGGCCGGTGGCGGCGCTTTGGTAGATGGCGTCGAGGATCTTCTGCACGGCGAGCGACTGGTCGGTCGTAACGTAGGGTTCGGCTTGGCCGAGCAGCACGTCGATGAAGTGCACCATGCGGTTCTCGTGCGCCAGCGGGGTGGAGGCAGCGACCTCTTCGGTGATGTAACCGTTCTTGCCGGGGCGCACAAGGCGCAGCGGATTGAGGAGCAGGCCGGCATCGGTGCCGAGAACCTGGGAGGAGAAGAAGTCGTGCTGCGGCAGGTGGGCGGCCCAGGAGGCTTCGAGCAGCACGGTGCGACCACTCTTGAGCTTGATGAGCGCGACGGCGAGGTCGTCGACGTCGAAGGTGGCCTTCTTGTCGATCTCGCTCTTGCCCCACTTGCCTTCGCCGCGCCCGAGCGGGCCGAGCTTGGAGTAGGTTTGGCCGCTCACGGCGGCCGCATCGAACTCGCCCATGAGGAAGAGCGCGCGGTCGAGGGCGTGGACGCCGATGTCGTAGGTGCAGCCGCCGCCGGCGAACTGTTTCTGGGTGAACCAGGAGCCGATGCGCGGAATGCCGCTGCGGCGGGTCCAGGCGGTCTTGGCGTGGTACACCTCGCCGAGTTTGCCATCGGTGATGAGCTTCTTGGCGGTCTGCACCTCGGGGGTGAAGCGCATGTTCTGGCCGACCATGAGGCGGACGCCCCGCTTCTTTGCCTCGGCGATGAGTTTGGCGGCATCGCGGGCATTGGTGGCCATGGGCTTGTCGAGCATCACGTGCTTGCCGGCCTTGAGCGCGTCGAGGCTGACGGAGGCGTGCAGGTAGTTGGGCAGGGCGATGGAGATGACGTCGATGTCGTCGCGGCCGAGGAGTTGCCGGTAGTCGGCCACCAGGTCAGGAATCCCGTAGGTTTCGACCGCCTCGCGGCCGCGGGCGGGTGAAACCTCGGCGAGGGCGACGACGCGCGCGGCGGGGTGCTGCTGAAAACTGCGAATGTGATCGAGACCGATCGCACCGGCGCCGATGACGGCCACGTTGAAGGAGGATTTTTTCGAGGGCATGGAAGGAAGACGCTGAAAGGCGGAAATGGGGGATTAGGGGGTAAGAAGGAGGCGGAGAGGCAGATGCGGACTGGTTTGTTTTTTAACCACGAATGGACACGAATGGCTTCGGCTACCGCCTACGCACTGGAGCGAGGAAACACTGAAAAACAGATGGACTGCGGTGGAACAACTCTGGGGCGAGCGGTGGTGAGGCCTGTCTTTGTCCGTGGCTCAACAACTGGCTACCGTCCATAACCGGATGTCTTGGGTCCGTGGTCTGTAGTCTGTGTTGTCCATGGTCCGAGGCGCAGCCTCGTCAGGCTTTGCCCCAGGTTTTGAGTTGTTCGAGGGAGAGGCGGACGGACTCGAGCGGGGGGTGGTTGTACTGCTCGACTTCGATGACGTACCACTCGACCGCGCCGATGCTTTCGACGGCGGCGAAGACGGGCGCGAAGTCGACCGGGCCGGTGCCGATTTCCTTTTCGTCCTTCACGTGCAGGAGGCGGATGCGGCGCCCCTGTTCGCGGATGAAGGCGGCGGGATCCTTGCCGCCCTTGTGCACCCAATAAACATCGGCCTGGCAACCGAGGTTGGCGGGCGCGGCTTCGTCGAGGATCCAGTCGAAGACCCGGCGGCCCTCGACCTCCTTCATTTCCCAATCGTGATTGTGGAAATGCAGCGACAGGCCGAGGCCGCGGAGGCGGGCGCCGAGTTCATTGAGTTCGGCGCCGATCTGCCGGCAGGCGGCGGCGCTGCGATAATGGGCGGCGGGCCAGGACGGGACGATGAGCTCGGTGGCGCCGCAGGCGAGGGCGTCGTCGACGACCTTGTTGAAGTCGGCCCGGAAGTGGCGGATGTTGACGTGCATGCCGGAGACGACGAGGCCGGCGTCGCGCAGGGCGGAGGCCGCGGGGGGGGCGTCGAGATTGCCGAAGCCGGCGGTTTCGACGCCGGCGTAACCCATCTTGGCGACGGCGGCGACGGTGCCGGCGAAGTCATCTTTGGTGAGGTCGCGCAGGGACCAGAGCTGGACGGAGGTGCGGGGGGAGTGGGCCATAAAGCGGAAAACTCGGACGAGGGGGGAGGCGGGTCAACGGTGGGACTTGCTCATCCGATTGAGGCGGGTGTTGAACGTGGACAAGTCAGTGCAGCGGAAACTCGGTTTGCCGATCGTCGACGCCGAGCCGGGCCTGGTGGCTGAAGTAGCGGTCGCTGAGCAGCTGGTCGAAGCCCACGAGGCGTTCGATGGTGCGATCGATGATGGTGCGGAGGGTGGCGGCCGGGGCTTCGCCATCGGCGGAATGGCCGGCGAAGTGGCGGCCGAGGTCGTGGTTTTCGAGTTCCTCGAGCAGTTCCTCGAGCAGGCTTTCCGCGGGCGATTCGTCGGGTCGGCCGGTGAGGTCGCGCAGGAGGAAGAGCGCGGCATGGATCTGCGACAGATTGTGCAGGAGGCTGCGGGGGGCGTGCGGTTGTTGAAGAAAGAGTTTGGCGACGAAGACAGGCTGGCTGCGGGTGCGGAAGAGGCGGCGGTAGGCATCCTGCGAGCCGAGCATGCGCAGCAGGGCGGAGAGTTCGGGATTGTCGCGGAAAAGCAGGTGGTGATCGGCGTCGTGATGACGGCTGGCGAGTTCGGCGGCGGCGACGAGGACGTGGCGGAGGATGCTGGCGGTGACGTGGGCGCGCTCGAGTTGCTGGCCGATCTGCAGGAACTGCCAGCTGGCGTCGTGCAGCATGGTGCGGGAGGCGGCACCGAGGCAGGCGTTGATCTCGTCGAGCACGTGGGCGATGGCCTGCTTGGCCGCGCGCGAGCGCAGCGCCCGGGCGCGGGTGTTACGACCGGCGGAAGGTTGGGCAGCGAGTTCCCGCAGCAGGTCGTCGAGCCGGGTGAGCACGCTGCCGGCTTCGGGGCTGACGTAGTCGCGCAGTTGGCGGGCGTTGTTGGCCGCGGCGGTGACGCTGTTGAAGAGGGAACTCGGGTGCGAGCGGCCGAGGGTCATCCGCCAGAGCAGGTCGCTGGTGAAGGTCGCCGAAGGGCTGGTGCGGGCGTCAATCTTGAGGTCGGAGTGGCCGGTGGCTTCGAGCAGCCCTCGCCAGAGCGGCAACCAGCGGCGGCGATCGGAGGCGGAGATCTCCTCGAGGGCCACGTCGTCGAGGATGTGCAGCATGCGCGCGGTGGATTCAGCGCGTTCGAGGTAGCGCCCCAGCCAGAACAACGACTCGGCGGCGCGCGAGCTGGGTACGGTGGATTCCGCGCCGGCCACGAGATGGGTCTCGTAGTCGGCGAGACTGCCGGCGGTGAGTTCGTCGCCGGCGAGGACGATGACATCGGCGCAGGGGCCGACCCGGTCCCGCGGGTAGGGGCCGCGGCCGACGTTGATGATGCCGCCGGGCAGTACGACGATGTCGGTGCCGCGGGCCAGGGTGAAGACGCTCAGGCGGAAGGGCGTGGGGCGCTGGGTGGCGGTGTCGAGCGGAACCGATTCAAGCGCGGGTTGGGCGACCCAGGCATGCGGATTCTCGCGGAGGATGCGCGGCAGGACATTGCCCTTGATGCGCAGCGGGGCGCTGTCGGGCTGTCCGACACGCGGCGAGTGGGTGGGGCGCAGGAGGAGCCGATCGGCCTGGTCGATGATGGCATCGATCTGGTCGGTATCGGTGCAGAGGTAGGTGGGAATCGAGGGCAGGAGCAGGCGTTCGCTGAAATAGAAGCGGGCGAGGGCCGGCCAATAGGCATTGAGGGCGCGGCTTTCGGCGACGCCCGAGCCGATGGCATTGACGACCACGACATTGCCGGCGCGGATGCACTGGATGAGGCCGGGAATGCCGGCCGATTCGCGGTCGGTGGAGAAGACGACGGGGTCGATGTAGGCGTCGTTGAGGCGGCGGTAGATGACGTCCACCCGTTCGAGGCCGGCGACGGTTTTGAAATAGACGTGATTGTCGAGGACGAGCAGATCGTCGCCCTGGGCGAGCCGCAGGCCCATTTTGCGGGCGAGAAAGGAGTGCTCGGAGTAGAACGGGTAGCGGGGTCCGGCCGAGAGAAACACCATGGAGGGGGCGCTGCGGCCGGCGGGGGCGAGGCCGCGCAGGACATCGACGAGTTCCAGCGGAAAATTGATGACCGAGCGGTAGTCGGGCAGGTTGCGATAGAAGTCGCCGATCTCCTGGGTGAGGAAGCGGCGGTTCTGCACGGCGTAGCTCAGGCCCACCGGCGCATTGGTGTGAACGTCGGTGAAGTGCCAGCCGGCCGCGGTCTTCACCAGATCGAAGCGAATGAGCGTGGCGGGGGCGAGGCAGTCGGGTTGGAGTCCGAGGGGGGGCCGGCGGAAGTACGGGTCGGCGAGGGTGGCTTCCGGCGGAACGATATCGGCCCGGAGGGCGCGCTGTTCGTTGTAGAGGTCGAAGAGGAAGGCGTTGATCAGCCGGGCGCGTTGCTGGATGGCGGCCTCGAGGCGGTTCCATTCCTCGGGGGCAAGAATGAGCGGCGTCGGTTCCAGTTCCCAGAAGGCACGATCGGCGTCGCGATCGCTGGGAAACAAGTCGGTGAGGCCCGCGTCGCGCACGGAGAGTTTCAGGCGGTTGCGCAGCGACCGCTGTTGGGCGGGAGAAGGCAACGGAAGCTGGCGGGAGCGCGGGGACACGATGTAGGAAAGGCGGAGTAGAAGGGAGACCCCGATTCCTGTTCAAGCGTGGTTGCGCGATGGACTCATGCAAAAAGAGTTTGTGTCCGGAGGTGTGATCCGGCGTGGTTTTGCAGTGCGAAAGCGGGAAAAGCTCTCCGCGGGCCCGGTCACCGTGCGGGCGGTCAGATACCATTTGGGTCTCGCCTTGGCGACGCTCTCGACTGCCTTGGTCGCGGCAAAGTTTCCACCGAGTGAAGCCTCCGAAGAGGCCGGCTCCAAGCAGGCGCTGCATAGGACGAGCGCCTGGGAAACCATCAAGTCAGAATCGTTTGAACTGGTGTGGTCGACGGTGAATGAAGGATATTTCGATCCTGCTTTCGGCGGCGTCGACTGGGCTGGGATGCCGGCGAAATATGCGGGCGAGTTGGCGGCAGCGGAAGACGAGTTGAGCTTGCGCGGGGTGCTGCAGCGGCTGGTGTCGGAGATTGGCCAAAGCCATTTCGCCATCATTCCTCACGAAGTAACCGTGTTCCGGCCGGAAGAGCGGGAGCGCGTAGGCACAATCGGAGTGCGTAGCAACGTGAATGAGGGTCTGGTTCTCGTGCAGTCGGTGGTCGAAGGGTCTCCTGCGTCGGGATTGGTGAAGCCGGGCGATGTCATTGTGGCTATCGAGGGTCACGCCGTGGAGGCTTGGGTGGAGCAAATGGAAGTGGCGGGAGTCTCCCCTCAAAAACGTGACGGATTTTTGCGTTCCTGGGTCGAGTCATGGCTGGCGGCTCCGGTGGGGACCCCAGTGCGCCTTTCGCTGCGGGATCCAAGCGGAGAACACAGGGAAGTCCAACTGCAGGCCGCGGAGCATGACGGTCCCTGGGCCAAGCCCGTGGGCAATTTTCCCTCCCAACCCTTGGAGATCGAGACAGTGAGGGACCGCCCTCCCCAGCCCGCCTACCTGCGGTTCAATTCGTTCTCCCCTCATTTGATGGCTCAAATCCGGCGGTTTCTGACGAACCTCGAAGCAGAACAAGGACTCGTGCTCGATCTGCGGGGGAACCCGGGTGGCTTGACTCAAATGGCGTCCGGCATCGCGGGACTGCTGTTGTCCTATCCGGACTCTTTGGGCGAAATGCAATTGCGGCAAGGGCACTTGTCGGTGCCCGTATTTCCGCAAGCCAGCGCCTACACCGGTCCACTGGCGGTGTTGATCGACGGGGGATCGGCATCGACGAGCGAGATCCTCGCCGCTGGATTGCAGGATCTCGCTCGCGCCCGACTTTTCGGCCAGACATCCGCCGGTGCGGCCCTACCCTCGTCCTTCAAGCGCCTGCCGACTGGGGATCTGTTTCAGTTCGCCATCGCCGACCTTCGAAGGCCAAACGGAGCGTCCATCGAAGGCTTCGGAGTCGAGCCCGATGAAGTCGTCCAAGCCGATCCACAGGACTTGCAGGCTGGCCGCGATCCGGTGCGCGAGGCGGCGGAGGACTGGATCGCCCATCAACTGCGGCATGGTGCCGACGCGGGGAATTGAGCCTATGAAACTGCAAGCCGGGGAATGGAGCCGAAGGATGCGTTGGATGCAGGTGGTCGGCCTTTTGTGTCTGGTCGCGCCATGCGGATGGGCTGAGGGAACACATGAGGATCCGATCGACGAGTTTGCCCGGTCCCTGATCAAACGATGGCTGTGGGAGTCGGGTGGAGCAAAGAAGATCAAGGACGTCCCGGCTGTCCGCATTGCCGGAACGATGTCCCTGCCGCAGTTTTCCGTGCGCTTTGAGCAGATCTCGACGCGGGACGGGTATTTCTTCCACGAGTATAATTATCCCAATGGAATCCGCTTCCGCGAAGTGGTGACGCCTAAGCGGGCTTGGTTTGAGCACAGTCACCTGGGAGGCGGGATCATGTGGCCGGCTGAAGTGGCGGAACGACAGCGCTGGCTGGGGCCTTGGCTACCGCTTGATTGGGAAAGCGGGTTTCGCTCCGCGCGAAAGTTGACGGATCAACAATTCGAGGGGCGCTTCAGCAACGTCGTGGAACTCGAGCCCGTGGAAGGGGGCATCGAACGATGGTACCTGGATTTTTCGAATGGCATGCTGCACACCATCGTACGGCCGGCGACCGACCAACGGCCGCTTGCGGCCGTTCGATTCGATTCATGGCGGGAGCTGGATGGTTTTGCGATTCCAAGCAGGATGACCCGATTCGATGCCGGGTCCGAATGGACCATTGAACGAGATGAAATCAGTGCGCTGGACGAAGTGCCGTTGGAGAAGTTTCGCATCGATGACACGGGCTGGGAGCGCGCTACGACCGTCGCGACCGTGTTAAAACGCTACCACCAGGCGATTGGCGGCGACACCATGCTGACCAAGCTGCGTTCCCGAGTGGTTCGGCAGACCATCGATGTGCTCTCCAACGGGATGGTCGTCCGACTCATCTCTTATCGCAAGTTTCCCAACCTGGCGCTCGATGTGAAGCATGTAGACGGCGTCGGAACCACCTGGAGCGGATTCAACGGAAAACAGGGCTGGGAGTTCAGTGAGATTACTGGCTTCCGCTTATTGGAAGGAGCGGAATTGCAGCAAATGATCCTCGATGCGGACCTATTGAGCCCGGCGCGCACGCGGGACCAGTTTCGGCTCGTGAGCGACTATCGTCGGGAGGAGACGAGCGACGGTGTTCGCCACATTGCACGTCTTTCGTCCTTTGCCGCGCCTGCGGGAGAGTTCCATTTCAACGATAAGACGGGATTCGTTGAGAAGGTGATTTCCGGGGTGGTGGCCCCCGGCGGCGGTGTCCTGCAGGTCGAAATGACGCTCGGTGGCTACGTTGAATACGACGGTATGTGGCTGCCCACGAAAGTGCACACGACCAATCCGGCGATCGAAACGATTACCAAAATCGAATCGGTGCAGCACAACGTCGAGCTGCCGGAGGAGTTGTTCGCGCCGAGGACGGAAGGCGTAGACTATTTTCCGGAATTTTCCCGATGGGAGGAGAAAACCAGCCCCTAGCGCGGAGACCCGCCTCAGAGAATCGCGGGAAATCTCCGTGGTTGCCAATGCACGCGAATGGCGAAGGCTTTGCCGTTTACTGTTATGTTTAAGAAGATCCTTTCGGTGCTGCGCGGCAAAAATGCCGCTGCGTCCGATGCACCCGCCGCCCAACCGGGCAAATCACCTGCTGCTCAGAAATCCTCCGACGATCGTCCGCCCCGCCCGGCGGACGGGGGTCGCGACCGTGACCGTGACCGTGACGGTCGCAAAGGCCGTTCACGCGGCGGCGACCGGGAACGGCGCGGGGGGCGTGGGGAAGGCGAGTCACGCGGTGGGCGCGGCGAGCGCGAGTCGCGGGGCGAACGGAGCGATCGCGGGGGGCGCGGCGACAAGCGGCGCGGCGGTGGCCGCGGGGCCGGTCGTGATCGGGGGGGCGAGCGCCGCCAGCGGCCTCAGCGCGACGATTTTGAACATCCGCGCCGCGAGCCGATCAAGCCGGTCACGCCCATCGATATTCCGCCGCAGGACACGGCTTTTTCGGCCCTCGGTCTCAACGACGCCCTGGCCTATTCGGTGGCCGAAAAGGGTTACGAGGCACCGACGCCCATCCAGGCCCAGGCTATCCCGCAGGTGCTCGCCGGGCGCGATGTGATCGGCTCGGCCCAGACCGGCACGGGCAAGACGGCGGCCTTTGCGCTGCCCATCCTGCAGCGCCTGGGGGCGCACGGCAGGATGCGCTGCCTCGTGCTGGAGCCCACGCGGGAGCTGGCGCTCCAGGTGGAGGAGGCGTTCCAGATGTATTCGAAATACACCGACCTCACCACGACGATCGTGTATGGTGGGGTTGGATACGGCAAGCAGCGCGACGACCTGCGCCGCGGGGTCGACATCTGCGCGGCCACGCCGGGCCGGCTGCTTGATCTGCTCGAAGACGGCTCGACCCATCTCAACGACATCGAGATTCTCGTGCTCGACGAGGTCGACCGCATGCTCGACATGGGTTTCCTGCCGGATGTGAAACGCATCGTGCAGCGGTGCCCGTCGACGCGGCAGACCCTGTTCTTCACCGCCACCCTGCCGCCGGAGATCGCCTCGCTGGCGGATTGGGCGCTCACGGATCCCGTCGAGATCAAGATCGGCATGCAGCGCAAGCCGGCCGAGACCGTGGCGCACGCGTTTTATCCGGTGGTGGGCAATCAGAAGTTCGACCTGTTGTGCGAACTCATGAAGCGCACCGACTACAAGAGTGTGATCGTGTTCACGCGCACCCGCATGGGCGCGGACCGGATCGCGCGGCAGTTGAAGCACGAGAACCACACGGTGGGCGTGCTGCACTCCGATCGCAGCCAGCGCGAGCGCGTCGAGGCGCTGCAGGGCTTCAAGGACGGCAAGTTCGAAGTACTGGTGGCGACGGACATCGCGGCGCGCGGCCTCGACATCGCCGGCGTGTCCCACGTGATCAACTACGACGTGCCGGAGAACCCCGAGGACTACGTGCACCGCATCGGCCGCACGGGCCGGGCGCAGTCGACCGGTGATGCCTTCACGCTGGTGACCGAGGACGACGTGCGCTACGCGCGGTCGATCGAGCGCTTCATCGGCGCGGAAATCGAGCGCAAGCGGATCGACAATTTCGACTACATCTACTCCGCGCTGTTCGATCCCGGTGCGCAGGGCGCGGCGGCCCCGGCCGTGCGCAAGTCGCGGCTGCGGCGCTGAGGGTGCGGCAGGAGGGCTGAACCGCGAAGCGCGCGAAGGAGCGCGAAGCGGCCAGCCTGCAACTGGCAAAGTCGCCAGCTGGATGTAGGGCCGGCGCTCGCCGCCGTGCCGCGGTGGAGTGGGGAGACGGTGCGGCCGAGAGGCAGGAGCGGTCCCGCGGCCGCGGGAGCGAGCGGCAGCCCTACATAGACCTGAGCGCTCCCCGTCGGTCTCGGAAAAACAAAAGTCCCGCCGCGGGGAGCGGCGGGACTTGGGAGCAGATAGGGTGCGGACGACCGCGAAGGCTTATTTGCCCTTGCCCTTGGCGGTGGCGGGATTGGGGGCCTTGGCGCCGGTGAGCTGGTCGATCAGGCCCTGGCGGTGGCCGGGGTTGAGACCATTGATGGCGGACAGGAGGGCGTTGAGCTTTTCGGCCTCGGTGTTGCCCGAGAGAACCACGCCGAGCGAGGTTTCGAGGGAAGTGCGGACAGTGCCGACACTGTCGAGGGCGCTGGCAAGGGCGGCAGCCTGGGCTTGGCTGGCGGCGAGATCGGCCTGGAGGCCGATGTTGGCGGCGTGGGCGGCGGCCAGATCGGCGGTGAGGCCGGCGATCGTTGCCTGGGCGACGGCGAGGTCGTTTTGCAGGGCCGAGACCTGAGCGGTCAGTAGCGCGTTCTCCTGCTGAGCGGCGGCGAGCGCGGCTTGGCAGGCGGCGAGGTCGGCTTGGGTGGCGGCGAGCGCAGTCTGGGTGGCGGCGAGGTCGCTTTGGGTGGCCGCGAGCGCAGTCTGGGTGGCGGCGAGGTCG
>CBFGUO010000046.1:0-44680 GCA_965652375.1 uncultured Opitutus sp. | reverse complement strand
ACGAGTTTGCCGGCGGTTTCCATGGCCGAGAGGAGGGTGGCTTCCGTGTAGCGGGGCGGCGGCTTGGTCTGCTCGGCGTGCAGGGTGGTCTCGACGGTCTGCGCGGATTCGCCGGCGGCGACGGCCGGCAGGTTCTTGTCCTTGGAGGCGCCGGGATTGGCGACGGCGGAATCGGCGGCGTCGCGACCATAGACCGCGAGCCAACCGGCTTCGGTGAGGACCTTGCCCTCGGTCTTGAACTGGTGCTGGCCGGCGACGGTGGAGAGGCGGGTGGTGACGTCGAACTTGGCGACGGGGAAAAAGGCGGCGACGAAGCGGCGCGCGATCATGTCGTAGACCTTGGCCTCGAGGTCATCGAGTTTGCGCGGTTCGGCGGTGGTGGGGATGATGGCAAAGTGGTCGGAAATCTGCGCGTTGTTGAAGATGCGCTTGTTGGGGCGGACCCAACCGCTGTTGAGTACGGTGGAGGCGTGGTCGCCGAGATCGCCCTCGAGTTTGCGCAGGGTTTCCTGGCAGGTGGGAATGTAGTCCTCCGGCAGCGCGCGGGAATCGGTGCGCGGGTAGGTGATCATCTTGTGCTTCTCGTAGAGCGCCTGGGCGATCTGGAGGGTGCGGCGGGCGGAGATGCCGAAGCGGTTGTTGGCCTCGCGCTGGAGTGTGGTGAGGTCGTAGAGGCGCGGGGCGATCTGGGTGGTGGCCTTTTTCTCCTCGGTGACGACGGCGGGGGGCCGGCCGGCGCAGGCGGCGACGACGGCGCGGGCGGTGGACTCGTCCCAAAGGCGGTCGGCGCGATCCTGATCGTCGGCCTTCTTGAAATCGGGGCGTTGGTAGACGCCCTCGTAGTCACCGGCACCGACCTGGAAGGTGGCGGTGATGCGCCAGAAGTCGCGGGGCTTGAAATTGCGGATCTCCAGCTCGCGGTTGACGAGGAGGGCGAGGGTGGGCGTCTGCACGCGGCCGACGGAGGCGACGTTGCCGGCCCGGGACCCGAACATGCGCTTGGTGAGGGCGCGGGTGCCGTTGATGCCGATGAGCCAGTCGCTCTCGGAGCGACAGCGGGCGGCGTCGGCCAGGCCGGCCATCTGGTCGCCCTCCCGCAGGTTTTGAAAGGCGGTGCGGATGCCCTCGGGCGTCATGGTCTGCATCCAGGCGCGCTTCACCGGGAGCTTGGATTTGGCCAGTTGATAGATGTAGGTAAAAATCAGCTCGCCCTCGCGCCCGGCGTCGCAGGCGTTGATGACCTGGTCGATGTCCTTCCGCTTGAGTTCCCGTTTGAGGATTTTGAGCCGGTCCTCGGAGGCCTTGATGGGTTTCAGCCCGAACGACTCCGGAATGATGGGCAGGGTTTCGAGGCGCCAGTAGCCGTATTTCTTCTTGTCGATGTCCTCCGGCATCTCGAGCTCGACGAGGTGGCCGACGGCGGCGGCGATCACGTACTCGTCGTTTTCATAGATGTCGCCATGCTTGGGCACGCGACCGAGGGCTTTGGCCAGATCGGCGGCTACGCTGGGTTTCTCGGCGACAACAAGGGACTTCATGAAGGGGGCGAGCGGTAAGAGGGCGGAGGCAGGGAGTTCAAGGTTTAGTTTCAGCCGACAAAAAACGGGCGGACTAAAGTCCGCCCGTCTTCGAGGTGCAAGTGGGTGGCCGAAATCACGCTGCTGCCACTGGCGTCTTGGTCATGGCGGCGACGACGGCGTCGAGCATGGCGGCGATGGATTCGTCGGTCTCATCGCCCATGTTGGAGATGCGGAAGGTCTTGCCCTTCAGCTTCCCGTAACCGCCGTCGATCACGAGGCTGTGTTCCGCCTTGAGCGTCTTGTTGAGCGCGGAGAGGTCGAGGTTGCGGGTGTTGGCGAAGCAGTTGAGGGAGAGGGAGCCGAACTCCGGCGCGGGGAAGAGCTCGAAGCCTTGGGCGAAGATCGTCTCGCGCACCTTGGCATTGAGGCGGGCGTGGCGGGCGAAGCGAGCTTCGAGGCCCTCGGCGAAGATGTCCTCCAACTTGGAACGCAGGGCGTAGATGTGCGGGATATTGGGCGTGCTCGGGGTCATGCCCTTCTCGTGATTGGCCTGAAATTCGAGCAGATCGAAATAGTAACCGCGGTTGGCGACGGTGGCGGCGCGGGCGCGGGCGCGCTCGGAAACGGCGGCGAGGGCGAGACCGGGTGGCAGGGCGAGGGCCTTTTGCGAGCCGGTGATCATGATGTCGATCCCGAGCTCGTCCTTGTTGATCGGTACGGCGCTGAAGGAGCTGACGGTGTCGACGATGGAGATGACCTCGGGAAATTCGCGGATCACGGCCATGAGGGCGGCGAGGTCGCTCATGGTGCCGGTGGAGGTCTCGTTGTGGATGAGGGTGATGGCGTCATAGCCGCCCTGGGCGAGTTCGGCGCGGACGGCCTCGGGGTCGACGGGTTGCCCCCAGTCGAACTTGAGCGCGGTGGCTTCGAGGCCGTTGCGCTTGGCGACGTCGTTCCACTTGTCGGAGAACGCCCCGTTCATGCAGTTAAGGACCTTTTTCGCACACACGTTGTTGAGCGCACCCTCCATGATGCCCCAGGCGGAGCTGGTAGAGAGATAGACCGGATCGGCCGTCATGAAGAGCTTCTGGAGGTCCGGTTGAATGGACTGGTAGAGCTTCACGAAGTCCGGGCTGCGGTGGCCGATGGGGGCCGACATGAGGGCGCGCAGGGTCTTTTCAGACACGGCGATGGGTCCGGGGATGAACAGTTTGTAGCTCATGAAAGGAGGGAAAGGGAGTGAGTGAAAGTGAAAGGGACTCCCCAGGGGCTTACGCGGCGGGACGTTTGATGATCTTGCTGTTGGCCTCCCCGAGCACGAGGACCTTGGGCGACCAGGCGGCGGCTTCGGCTTCGTCGAAGTGGGCGAAGGCCATGATCGTGATCAGGTCCCCGCGTTTGCCGAGGTGGGCGGTGGCACCGTTGAGGGAAATGGCGCGGGAGCCGGCGGGGGCGGCGATGGCGTAGGTTTCGAAGCGTTCGCCGTTGGCCATGTTGCCCACGAGGATCTTTTGGTATTCGCGCAGGCCGACCAGATCCATGAACTCACGATCGATCGCGAGGCTGCCCTCGTAGTGCAGCGACAGGTCGGTCACCTCGGCGCGGTGGATCTTGGAGTGTAGTAGATTAAGTTGCATGCGGCGTGGGCGGTCGCGATAGAGAACGGCGAGCAAAGTCGCTCGCATCCTATCCCGTCAATTGCCTATTCCCGTCCGCGCATGTCCAGCCCCTGGCTCAAGCAGAAGCTGATCTCATTGGAGCAATTTGCGATCGATGTGGTTTACGGCCGGCGGGACGACATGCCGGCGGTGATCTTTGCCGGCGGTCTGCAGGCGCTGTCCTACCTGTTTGAAGGGATTGTGAAACTGCGCTGGTGGCTCTATCGACACCGGGTCCTGCATGACCAGCCGCTGGGCTGCCTGGTGGTGGTGGTGGGCAACCTCACCGTAGGGGGCACCGGCAAGACGCCCGTGGTCGAGAAATTTGCCCGGGCTCTGCGCGACCGGGGCCGCCGGGTGGCGATCCTGAGCCGGGGCTACAAAAGCAAGGCCCCGCCGATGTGGAAGAAGTGGTGGTATTGGCTCACCCATACGGCCGAGCCGCCCCCGCGGGTGGTCAGCGACGGGGTGGACGTCCTGCTCGACAGCGAAAAGGCCGGCGACGAGCCCTTCATGCTGGCGCGCAATCTTCCGGGCGTGCACGTGATCGTGGACAAAAACCGGGTGAAGGCCGGCGAATACGCCATCAAGGAATTCGGCTGCGACACCCTCATTCTCGACGATGGTTTCCAGTACCTCCCGCTCAAGGGCCGCCTCAACCTCCTGCTCGTCGACAAGACCAATCCCTTCGGCAACGGCTTCCTGTTGCCGCGCGGCATCCTGCGTGAACCCATCACGCACCTGAAACGGGCAAGTTACGTTTTCCTCACCAAGAGCAACGGCGAGCGGGACACGGAACTCGAGGAGCTCATTGAGCGGCATAATCCGGGGGTCGACATCATCGAGTGCACCCACCGCCCCCAATACCTGCAAAAACTCGGCGAGCCGCCCGAGACCACCGGGACGCGGTTGCCGCTCGAACACCTGCAGGGCTGCCGCGTCGGCGCCTTCAGTGGCATCGCCACCCCGGAAAGCTTCGAGAAGTTCCTGCGCGACTTGGGGGCGGAACTGGCCTTCACCCGCCGCTTCCTCGACCATTACCGCTTCGTGGCCTCGGACTTCGTCGAACTCTTCAGCGCCGGACTCGAAAACCGGGTCGAGATGATCGTGACCACCGAAAAGGACGCCGTGCGCATCCCGGCCGACCTGCCCTGTCCGGTGCCGATCTACTACCTGCGGCTGGAGATCGACATTCTGCACGGGGCGGACGACTTCGACGAGGCGGTGGGTCGCCTGTGCTTCGCCGAAACGCGGGCGCAGTGAGGCGGTGATCGCCGGGACGCTTTCGCCCTTGCGGCGACTCGGAGCGGGGGCGTTAGTTTCCGATCATGCTACTTGATCCTCGTTTCGACGAACTGGCCGCCGGGCTCACCGGTTTTTCAACCAAACTCAAGCGCGGTGAGCGCGTGCTCATCGACGCCTTCGACGTGCCTGACGCGATGGTGATCGCGCTCATCCGCGCCGCCCGCCAACGCGGCGCCGTGCCCTACGTGCAGATCCATCGCGCCCGCGTCACCCGCGAGTTGATGCTCGAAGCCGAGGTCGAACACTACGAACCGCATGCCGCGGTCGAGTTGAAGCGCATGCAGGGCATGGACGCCTATATCGCACTCCGCGGCTCCGACAACATTTTCGAAAACTCCGATGTGCCCTCCGCCCGGGTTCAGGCCGTGGCCCGGGCCATGAAACCGGTCCTCGACCACCGCGTGAACAAGACCAAGTGGGTGGTGTTGCGCTGGCCGACCTCCGCCATGGCGCAGCAGGCGGCCATGAGCACCTCCGCTTTCGAGGACTTTTACTTCCGCGTCTGCACCCTCGACTACGCCCGCATGATCCCGGGCATGAAGGCGCTGAATACACTCATGACGAAGACCGACCGGGTACACATCAAAGGCCCCGGCACCGATCTCCGATTCTCGATCCGCGGCATCGGCGCCTGCTCCTGCGGCGGCGATCGCAACATCCCGGACGGCGAGGTGTTTTCCTGCCCGGTCAAGGACAGCGTGGAAGGCGTGATCTCCTACAACGCTCCGACCGTCTACCTCGGGTCCTCCTTCGACGGTATCAAGCTGGAGTTCAGCCAGGGCAGAATCGTCCAGGCCACGGCCGGTACACCCAAGGCCACGCAGCGCCTCAACGAGATCCTCGATAGCGACGCCGGCGCGCGCTACATCGGTGAGTTCGCCATCGGTTTCAATCCGCACATCCTCGAGCCCATGCGCGACATCCTCTTCGACGAGAAGATCGCCGGTTCCTTCCACTTCACGCCCGGCCAGGCCTACGAGCACTGCGGCAACGGCAACAAGTCGCAGGTGCACTGGGACATGGTCTGCATCCAGCGTCCCGAATACGGCGGCGGTGAGATCTGGTTCGACGGCAAGCTCATCCGCCAGGACGGCCTGTTCGTGCCGAAGTCCCTGCAGAAGCTCAACCCGGACTATCTGCTCGGGCAGAAATAAGGTGTGTTTTTTGAACCACGAATGGACACGAATTCACACGAATGAAGACCCTCGAAGCGTGCCGATGATTCGTGTCTATCGGTGTCCATTCGTGGTTAAAAACTGAATACTTTGATGCCCAGCGATACGCTTCGCGCCTTTATCCGGGCGCTGCCCAAGACCGAAACGCATCTCCATTTGGAGGGCTCGCTCGACTATGGGCTGCTCACGGCTTGGGACCCGCAGCGCTTTCCGGTCGATCCGGAATGGCAGCGCACCGACTATCGTTTTCCGTCGTTTCCGAAGTTCGACGAGATCCTGCTCGGGCACGCGCTGCCGTGGTTTCACTCCGCGGACCGCTACCACGAAGCGGCCCGGATCACCTTTGCTCGGCACGTCGCCCAAAACGTGCGCTACGTCGAGACCAGTTTCCATCTCGGCATCGTCGAGTTCATCCCGGTCTCGGGCCGCGAGATCATCGCCGCCATCCGCGAGGCCGTGCCGCCGGGGCTCGAGGTGCGCATCTATGCCGGCATGCTGCGCGGCAACTACGTCGGTCCGGTGAAGTCCGTCATCGACGAACTTCATACCTGGGATGAACTGGCCGGGGTCGACTTGCACGGATTCGAGCAGGTGCCGACCGAGTGCTGGAGTGCACCGGTCTGGCGACGCGTGCGTGAGGCCGGCAAGGGCACCAAGTGTCACGCCGGTGAGTTCGACGGGGCCCACCGCGTGCGCGAGGCGATCGAAATGCTGGGTGTCACCCGCGTGCAGCACGGCGTGAGGGCGATCGAGGACGAGGCGGTCGTGGCGCTCGCCGCCGAGCGCGGCGTAACCTTCGACGTGTGCCCGATCAGCAACGTGAAACTCGGCGTCTACGATTCACTGCACGCGCACCCGCTACGGCGCCTACGGGACGCCGGGGTGAACTGCACGATCAGCTCCGACGACCCGCTGGTCTTTGGCAATCAGGTGAGCGACGACTACGTGGCGCTGGGCGAAGCCGGCTACGGCTACGCCGAGCTGGCCGACATCGCCAAGGCCGGCTGGCGGGTGGCCGACGTGGATGCGGCGACCCGCGAGGCGATGTTCGCCGAGATCGACCGCGTGCTGGCGGCGTTTTCCGAGATGGACCACGAGAGTTCATGAACCGGCAGTTCATCGTTCCCGAATCGGTACGGCGCGAGCGCGTCGACAAGGCGCTGGCGGTGGCTTTCCCCGAGCAGAGCCGGGCGGCTTGGCAGCGTGCGATCGACGCCGGGCTGGTGTCCCGCGATGGCGTGGCGCTGGCGCGGAAGGACGAAGTCAGTCCGGGCGATGTGATCACCTATTCACTGCCCGAGGTGAAGCCGCTGGACCTCACGCCCAACGAGATTCCGTTGGAAACGCTCTTCGAGGACAAACACCTGCTGGTCGTAAACAAGCCCGCCGGCATGGTCGTGCATCCCGGCTCGGGCACCGGCGACGATACCCTGGTGCACGCGCTGCTGGCACATTGCGCCGGCAGCCTGAGCGGCATCGGCGGGGTGGAGCGGCCCGGCATCGTGCACCGGCTCGATCGCGACACCACCGGCGCCATCGTCGTGGCCAAGAGCGATGCGGCGCACCGGGGTCTCGCGGAGCAGTTTGCCGAGCGTCATCTGCACAAGGAATACCTGGCACTGGCTGCGGGGGTGCCGCGGCTGCTGAGTGGCACGATTGACCGCAGCATCGCCCGCCATCCTACTCACCGACACCGTATGACGACGGGGGAGGGCGGAAAACCGGCCCGCACCGACTGGAAAGTGGAAGAGGCGTTTCCGCGCTACAGCGTGACCCTCTTCCGTTGCCATATTCACACCGGCCGCACGCACCAGATCCGCGTGCATCTGAAGTCGGAAGGACACCCGTTGCTCGGCGACCGCACTTACGGATGGAAGCCCGATCCACGCCTGCCGATCGAGCCACAGCGCGTGATGCTGCACGCCGCGTACCTGAAGTTCCTGCACCCCGTCACCGCGCGCCCGATCGAAATCAAGGCGCCGCTGCCGGAGGATTTCGCCGCATTGGTGAAAGCCTTAAAAGGGGCGGCGTAGGCCCGGCGCTACAGGGCTTCGCTGGCGATGCCCCAGCGGAGGTTGTAGAAGGAATGCTGGAAGGCGTCGAAACCGCCGAAGTCGGCGAGGGCCAGCACCGTGGCGAGGGCGGTGGGCATGACGTCGGCGCGGCGGGGCGGCAGGCCGGGGACCAGGCGGCGCTCGGCGAGCGGGAGCGAGCCGAGCTTCTTGAGCAACGCCGCGAGAAGTTCGACCGTCACGCGGGC
Organism: uncultured Opitutus sp.; assembly: GCA_965652375.1. Classification (GTDB taxonomy): domain Bacteria; phylum Verrucomicrobiota; class Verrucomicrobiia; order Opitutales; family Opitutaceae; genus Actomonas. The sequence goes on along the minus strand of CBFGUO010000046.1, from coordinate 36,762 downwards.
CTGGGTCGCGGCGAGGGTGATGCCGCGGGCTTCGGCGACGATCGCGCGGGTCGTGGTGACGGTGCCGCCGCAGAAAACGGCCGGCGTGCCGGCCGGGGTGAACTCGAGACCGGCGGCCGCGAGGGCATCACGGACATGGGCGAAGATCCTGGTTTCGTCGGCGGCGGAAAGCGGCTGCGCGGGATCGGACACCAACAGTTCGGTGAGCCGCACGCAGCCGAGCGGCAGGCTGATGGCGCGCACCGGCTCGCGATCATGGTAGGTCAGGCACTCCAGGCTGCCGCCGCCCAGGTCGAAGACGTGAAAGGTGTTCCAGTTGCTCAGCGCGGGATCGCACAACAGGCCGCAACCGATGAAGCGCGCCTCCTCTTCGCCGCTGAGGATGCGCAGCTCGAGGCCGGTGCTTTCATGGATACGCGCGGCGAAGTCGGCGCCGTTGGCGGCATCGCGGACCGCACTGGTTGCGACGACGGTGATCTCCCGCGGGCGGTGGGCGCGACACAGGGCGGCGAGTTCGGCCACAGCGGCGGTGCCGGAGCGGATGGCCTCGTCGGTGAGGCGCGGGCGTGCGGCGCTGATGCCGGTGCCGATACGGGTGTCGAGGGTGCGTTGTTCGACGGCGACGATGCGGCCGTCCTCGGTGCGGGTGGCGACGAGGGCCTTGATGGAGTTGGAGCCGATGTCGATGACGGCGGTCGTCGGCGTGGCGAGTTTCATAGGGTGTAGGATGCGGGGGCGATGAGGACGACGAACTCGCCCTTGCGGCTGGCCTTCAGAATCTGGTCGCGCACGGTGGCGGCGCCGCCGATCCAGAAGGTTTCGTGCAGCTTGGTCAGCTCCTTGGCGATGCAGACGACGCGGTCGGGGCCGAGGGTCTCAACGATCTCGTTGGCGAATTTGTCGATGCGATGACAGCTCTCGTAAAGCGCCAGCGTGTAGTCGAAATCCCGATACTTGGTGAGAAAGGTGACGCGGGCGGCGGATTTGGGTGGAAGGAAACCGGCGAAGAGGAATCCGTTGGTGGGCAGGCCGGCGGCGCAAAGGGCAGTGGTGAGGGCGCAGGGACCGGGCACCGGCACCACGGGCAGTCCGCGGCGGCGGCAGGCGCGGACGAGGCGGAAGCCCGGATCGCTGAGCGCGGGCGTGCCGGCATCGCTGACCACGGCGACGGACTGGCCGGCAGCGAGCTGATCGGCCAGGCGTTCGGCGGCCTCGGTCTCGTTGTGCTCGTGGTACGCGACGAGTTCGCGACGCAGGCCGAGTCGGGTCAGCATCGCGCCGGTGGTGCGGGTATCTTCGCACGCGACGAGATCGACGGTGCCAAGCAGCGCGCGGGCGCGGTCGGTGAGATCGGCGAGATTGCCGATGGGCGTCGCGATCACGTAGAGGTGACCGGGCAAGGGAGTGAGCGACGCGTTTTCAGACATGGGCACAAAAAATCCGGCGCCCGGGGGCGCCGGATGGCGAGTGTAAAGTGGTCGGGGAGCGGCCCGGGGATCAGCGGATGCCGGAGCCCTTGCCGGTGCCCATGCCGGGGACCTGACCCTCCCAGTTGGCGGGGCGGCTCCAGGGAATGGAGGAATCTGCTTCGGTCTGGCTGGTGCAGCCGGTGACGAGGAACGAGCCGGCGATCCCGGCGAGAGCGAGGAAGAGGCGGAGGAGCTTTTTCATGGATTCGAAGGTGTCAGGGTGGCGGCATCGCCTTTGCGTAATTTGCCAGAGAGGGAGGCCGGTAAGACCTGCGCAACGGAATAATTCTCCCTCGTATCGCTAATTTCAACCATGGCGAGCGGGTCGGTGCCGCGCGAAATGCGCAGGCGCTGATTGGGCCGGGCGCCGTGCTTTTGGCCGAAGTTGATCACCACGAAGGCGTTTTGCGGACCGACCCCGACCACCTGGGCGTGATCGCCGCGGCTGGCGACGAGAGGGCGCGGGGCATTTTGCGCGACCGATTCGAGTTCGATGACGCGGTTTTCGAGCAGGGCAATGGTCTGCCGGTAACGCACGGCCTCGGCCGAAGGCAGGGCTTGGGCGAGTCGGTCTTCGGCGTGAGCCAAATCGATGCGGGCCTGGGCGAGCGCGGCTTGGGTACGTTCGGATTCCGCCTGGGTTTCGGCATGGCGGCTCTCGGCGAGCTCGAGGGCCCGTTGGCCTTCCTCGAGCCGCAGGCGCGTGGCCGTGAGCTCGCGTTTGGTGGCGGCGAACTGATTGTCGAGCGCTTCGAGACGCCCTTGGAGATCGGCGCGGGCGGCCTCTGTCTCGTGCAACGAAGTCGCAAGCTCGGCGCTGCGGGTTTCGGCGGCGGCGAGTTCGCGGACGAGTTTCTCTTTTGAGTCGCCGATGAGAACAAACATCACCCCGGAGGCCGCGGCCCCGGCCAAGGCGATCCAGCTCAGGACGAGCGTGAGAGGGCGCATGGCGGGGCGGGCGGAGGGCGGCGGTCGAGCGAGTGACCTCAGGCGTCAGGCGTCGAAGCGGAAGGTGCTTTCATACCACGGATCGCAGGCTGTCTTGCGAATGACGCCGTTGGCGGCGAGGTGGTAGAGGATCTTGTAGACGAGTTCGGGATCACCCTCGGTCTGCGTGGCGAGTTGCTCGACGGAGAAGGACGTCCCGGGCGCGGCGGCGAGCGCGGCCTGCAGCTTCTTCTTGAGCGCAATGACGCCGGTCGCGGCCTTCTTGCCGGCTTCGACGCCGGGCTGGTGGTAGGCGTTGATACCGACGAGGGTGGCGTAAAGTCCGACCACGCGCTCGTAGAGGGCGATGAGCATGCCGATGGTGCGCGGCGAAACATCGGGCACGGTCAGGGTGACGGACCAGCGATCCTTCTCGGAAAGCGCATCGCGGGTGCCGAGCAGGAAGCCCTGCAGGTAATCGCCGGAGGTAACGCCCGGCTCGACCTCGAGCGCGTCGCCGGCGCGGTCCTTGAGGACCTCGATGAAAGTGACGAAGAAGTTGTTTACGCCCTCGCGCAGCTGCTGCACGTAGGCGTGCTGGTCGGTGGAGCCCTTGTTGCCGTAAACAGCGATGCCCTGATTGACGACCTTGCCGGCGAGATCGAACTCCTTGCCGAGCGACTCCATGATGAGCTGCTGAAGGTAGCGCGAGAAGAGCAGGAGGCGGTCCTTGTAGGGCAGGACCACCATGTCCTTGGCGCCGCGGCCGTCGGTGGCGAAGAGCCAGGCCAGGGCGAGCAGGGCGGCGGGGTTTTCGGCGGTCACCGGCACCCGAGTGGCCGCATCCATGGCGGCGGCGCCCTCGAGCATGGCGTCGACATCGAGTCCTTGAAGCGCGGCGGGCAGCAGGCCGACGGCGCAGAGTTCGGAGGTGCGACCGCCGACCCAGTCCCACATCGGGAAACGCGCCAGCCAGCCCTCGGCCGTGGCCACCTGATCGAGCTTGGAACCTTCACCGGTGACGGCGACGAAGTGCTTGGCGGGATCAAGCCCGGCGGCACGGAAGGCGGTCTGGGCTTCGAGCATGCCGTTGCGGGTTTCGACCGTGCCGCCGGATTTCGAGATGACGACGGCGAGCGTGGAGGCGAGGTCGACGCCGATCTGGCCGATGACGTAATCCATGCCATCGGGATCGGTATTGTCGAAGAAGTGCACGGCCATCTTGTCGGTGCCGGGTTGGCCGAGCGCGTGGGTGACGAACTGCGGACCGAGCGCGGAACCGCCGATACCGATCACCAGCAATTGGGTGAAACGGCCCTGAGGTCCGGCAACGGTGCCGGCATGAACGTCGGCAGCAAAGGCCTTGAGCGCGGCGAGGGTGCCGGTGATGGCGGTGCGCAGCTCCGCGGTGGGAGCGAGTTGCGGCGCACGCAGCCAGTAGTGGCCGACCATGCGGTTCTCGTCGGGATTGGCGATGGCGCCGGCCTCGAGTTCGGTCATGGCGGTGAAGGCCTTCTGCATGGCCGCTTCCTGGTTGCCCAGGAAATCGTCGGGCAGCGGCAGGCGGCTGAGGTCGAGCGCGAGGCCGAGTTCCGGATACGGATGATAGTGTTGTTTGAAGCGTTCCCAGGACATGGTGAAAGAGTGAAAGAGAGTGAGGGATCCGCCTTCACCGAAGCTTCGGCGGACACGGCCGGCGGACGGGGAAGGGAGGAGGGAAAGTGAAAGGGAGGGACTGACAGAACCTAGCATGAAAAAGGCGCTATCGGTGAAGATTGCGCCTTTTTATGATTACAGATTCTTGTCGGTGACGGCGCCTTCGGAGGCGCTGGCGACGAGCCGGGCGTATTTGCCGAGGACGCCGCGGGTGGCACCGGGGCCGCGCGGTTTGAAGGCGGCCTGGCGGGCGGCGTAGTCGGCCTCGGGGATGAGGAGCGAAATCGTGTTCTTCACGGCGTCGATTTCGATGGTGTCGCCGGTCCGGACAATGCCGATGGGGCCGCCGTTGGCGGCTTCGGGCGTGATGTGACCGACATCAAAGCCATGGGAGCCGCCGGAGAAGCGGCCGTCGGTGATCAGGGCAACGTCTTTGATGAGGCCGCGGCCGGCGACGGCGGCGGTGGGCGAAAGCATCTCGCGCATACCGGGGCCGCCGACGGGGCCTTCGTTGCGGATGACGACGACATCGCCTTTCACGACATCGCCGCGGAGGATGCCCTTAAGCGCGTCCTCTTCGCCCTCGTAGACCTTGGCGGTGCCCTTGAAGTAGAGGCCTTCCTTACCGGTGATCTTGCCGATGGCGCCCTCGGGGGCGAGGTTGCCGCGCAGGACGCGCAGGTGGGTTTCCTTTTTGATCGGGTTGTCGAAGGGATGGATGACGTCCTGCTCGTCCGGATACGCGCCGTAGGGCTTCACGTCGGCGAGGGTTTCGGCGAGGGTCTGGCCGGAGACGGTGAGGCAGTCGCCGTGGAGGAGGCCGCGATCGAGCAGCATCTTCATGAGCGGACGGATGCCGCCGATGCGGACGAGGTGGCTCATGTTGTATTTGCCGAAGGGTTTCATGTCGCCGAGGACGGGGACGCGTTCGCCGATCTCCTTGAAGTCGTCGAGCGAGAGCGGGACCTCGGCGGCGTGGGCGATGGCGAGCAGGTGGAGAACCAGATTGGTCGAGCCGCCCAAGGCGGTGCAGGTGATGATGGCGTTCTCGAAGGCCTGGCGGGTCATGATGTCGCGCGGCTTGAGATCGCGGCGGAGCATTTCCATCACGGCGGCACCGGCGCGTTCGCAGTCCTTGCGCTTGTCTTCGCCGATGGCGAGCTGGGCGGAACTGTTGGGCAGGCTCATGCCGAGGGCCTCGATGGCGGAGGCCATGGTGTTGGCGGTATACATGCCGCCGCAGGAACCGGGTCCGGGAATGGCGGAAGACTCGACCTCCTTAAGGCCGGCGTCATCGATCTCACCCTTGGCGTGTTTCCCGACGGCCTCGAAGACCGAAACGATGTCGAGCGGCTTTTTCTTGTCGCAGTCGCCCGGGGTGAAGCCCGGGAGGATCGTGCCACCGTAGATGAAGACCGCCGGGCGGTTGAGACGGGCGATGGCGATCATCATGCCGGGCATGTTCTTGTCGCAGCCGCCGATGGTGATGAGACCGTCGAAGCCCTCGGCGGCAACGGCGGTTTCGACGGAGTCGGCGATCACCTCGCGGGAAACCAAGCTGTAGCGCATGCCCTGGGTGCCCATGCTGATGCCATCGGTCACGGTGATGGTGTTGAAATAGACCGATTTGCCCCCGGCGGCGGTGATGCCGCGCTGGGCGTGTTCGCTCAACTCACCGAGGTGGACGTTGCAGGGCGTCATGTCGCTGGCGGCGGAAGCCACGGCAATCTGGGGTTTCCGGAAATCCTCGTCGGTGAAACCGACGGCCCGGAGCATGGAACGGGCGGCGGCGCGGTCGTTGCCGTCGACGACGATGGAAGAATGAGGGCGGGGGGTGGAGGGCGTGTCGCTCATGACGATAGAGAGAACGACCTCAGCAAAGCACAATGCCACCGGCAAGCGGTGTTTTCGGCATTGCACCGCGGCAGGGGCGGCTCCGAAATCGCGACTCTCTTTCTCGCATGGCTTTCGACCTCCAGTCCGTTCTCAAGGCATTGCTCTTCTCCTCCGGGCAGCCGCTCACGATCAAAGACTTCCAAGCGGTCTTCACCCGCTATCATGAGCAGAACCAGGCGCCGGCACCGACCGGGGAGGAGACGGCCGAAGGCGCCGAGCCCGCGGCGGTCAAAACCGCGGATGACGAAAAGCCCGCCGGCGACGAGCAGGCCGAGGTTGACGCCCCGGAGGCGGTCGACGCGGAGGTGCCGGAACTCATCACGGCCGCCCAGCTGCGCGAGGCGCTGGACGCGATCGAAGCCGAGCTGCGCGAGGGCAACTCGACGTTTTTGCTGATGGAAGGGGCGCAGGGTTACCGGATTGTCTGCAATCCCCGTTTCGCCCGTTGGGTGCGTGCCCTGCGCAACGAACCCCCGCCGGCCAAGCTCTCCCAGTCCGCGCTCGAGACGCTGGCGGTGGTGGCCTATCGCCAGCCGGTGACCCGCAGCGAGATCGAGACCGTGCGCGGTGTGTCGGCCGACGCGGGTCTGAACAAACTGCTGGAGCGCGAACTCATCTACATCACGGGCCGCGCGGAACTGCCCGGTCGACCGCTTCAATACGGCACGACGGAAAAGTTTCTCGAGTTCGTCGGCGTGAAGTCACTGGTGGAGTTGCCCGCTTCGGATGTACTGTCGCCGCGGCAGATCGATCAATGGCTGCAGAACGCGATGAATCCCACCACGCCCGGCGACGCCGAAATGGGTCTGCCCCTGGAAGCAGGCGAAGGTGATTCGCCCATGGAGGACGAAGCGCACATCGAGGTCGACCAGGAACCGTTGCAGGCGGACGCATCGACCGAGAACGAGCCGGACAGCGACAGCGCCGAGCCCGAGCCCACTCCCGAGCCCGCCCCGGGAGACGAAGCCGAACCGGAAAAGACCGCCTGATCCCCTGCTTATGAGCGACGCCCTGGCCCCCATCCGCCAAAAGATAGACGAGATCGACCGCGAGTTCGTGCGGCTGCTCAATGAGCGGCTCGGCCTTGCTGCCGAGATCGGCAAGGTGAAGCGCAGCAGCGGCGGCTCCATCTACGCCTCCGAGCGCGAGGATGCGGTCCTGCGCAAGGTCTGCGAATGGAACCGCGGCCCGATCAAGGACGAAGCCCTCAAGGCCATTTACCGCGAGATCATGTCGGCCGCCATCGCCCTCGAGAAGGCGACGAAGATCGCCTACCTCGGTCCGGAAGCGACGAATACCCACGCGGCGGCGATCAAGAAATTTGGCGCGAGCGTGGACTACGAGGGCATGGGCACGATCGCCGACCTCTTCACCGCCGTGGAGAAAGGCGAAGCGGACTACGCGGTCATTCCGATCGAAAACTCCACCGAGGGCAGCGTGCGCGAGGCCTTGGACAACTTTGTCGAGAGTGACCTGAAGATCGTGGCGCAGATCTACCTCGAGATTACGCACGCACTCATCTCCAACGAACCCTTGGAAAAAATCACCAAGGTCTATTCCAAGGACCAGGCCCTGGCCCAGTGTCGCAATTGGCTGCAGCGTCATCTGCCGCATGCGCAGCTGGTCGATGCACCGAGCACGGCGCGGGCTGTGGAGATTGCCCGGGACGAAGCCGGCGCGGCGGCGGTGGCGGGTGAACTCGCCGCCCGGTTCCACGACGTGCCGGTGCAGGTGCACAACATCCAGGACAAAAGCGACAACACCACGCGCTTCTTCGTGCTCGGCAAGAAGCCGGCCGGTGCGGTGGGCGGCGGTCGCGACATGTCCAGCTTCCTGATTTCCCTGGGCGACGCGGCGGCGTCGCATTCCGGCGCGCTGCTCAAGATGCTCATGCCGCTGGCCGAGCGGGGCATCAACCTGTCGAAAATCGAATCACGCCCGAGCAAGCGACGGCCCTGGGATTACTATTTCTTTGTCGACGTCACCGGTCACTACAACGACGACAACATGCAGGATGCGCTGCGGCAGCTCGGTACCTTCTGCCCGCTGGTGAAGTGGCTCGGCAGCTATCCGGTGGTGAACTGAGGCGGGAGGGAAGGGAGACGGTCGGCTGAGGGGCAGCTGCGGCATGCCGCGAGCGGCAGCCCTACAAGGGAGAGACTGGCGGACTGAAACCAAACCGCCGCCGGGTCGGAGTCGGCGACCCAGCCGGGCGGCGGCGGGGAGGGACTCAGGTAATAAGGTGCTGCCACTCCCGCTCCTTGGTGGAGCGGGCGGCTTTCAGGGCACCGAGCGCGACATGGCGCTTGTAGTCGAGCCCGGCGAGGCGGACCTTGGGCGAGACGTAACCGTCGTCGACCAGGCGCTGCTGGAGCACTGTATCAATGCCCTTGATACGCGATCCGCCGCCGGTGACGATGATGTTCTGCAGGGTCGTCGCGATGTTGTCGGACGGAGCGCGGGCAATGAGCTTACGCAGGGCGGCGTAGATCTGATCGAAGAGGGCGTTGCAGGCCTCGCCGACCGCTTCACCGATTTCCAACTGCCGCACCTTCCCGCCCACGACCACCTCGGCATCGATCGGTTGCCGGGTGGGGCCCACGTAGGCGTGCGCTTCCTTCAGCTGGCGGACGCCGTGGCGCGAAAGGCCGGTGTTAGGGTAGAGTTGTTCGATCGAGGCCGTGAGCCGTTCATCGATGGTATCGCCGGCGACCGGCAGACTGATCTGGTCCTCGGGGCCAGGGAAGTAGCCCTGCACGAGGCAAAGGTCCGTCGTACCGCCGCCGATGTCGATGAACAGCGAGTTGAGCACGGGATCGGCGTAGTTGGACTGACCGAGGCGGCTGTCGTCCCGGTAGCCCAAGGCGGCGAGAAAGGGTTCCGGAACCAACAGGATGCGATCGAAGATGCCGGTGGCGGTGTGCAGGAGGTCGTCGCGCGCTTCGCTGCCGGCGTTGGCCGGCACTCCGATCACGGCCCGAATCTGTGCACGACCGCTCGGGTCGGCCAGGTCGCGCAGGTGCTGGAGAAAGTCACGGGCGGGCTCGCGGTGCGAGATCACGCCTTTGGCCAGGGGCGCGGTGAGATTGACCTGCTGGCGGTGGGTGAGGGCGGCTTCGCCGAAGAGGACCGAAGCATTGTTGGTGATGATCCCCTCGACCAGCCCGTCCTTGGCGTAGCCGACCACCGTGGGCACGATCTTGCTGACGCTGATATCCGTCGTGCCCGCGGCACCTGCGAGCAGGCAGGAGGTATTGGTGCCGTAGTCCAACCCGACGAGGAGCGTGGTGGACTTGGCGGGGGCGGCGGCGGAGGCTTTTGCGGGTGAGCTGGGCGCGCTGGTGGAGGAGGGCGCGGGAGGCTGGGCGATAGCTGATTCTTTCATGCGAGGGTTGCGATTGAAGGCGGGTGCGGAATGCGCCCGATCCCCTCGCGCTGACCGAGCCCGATTGATTCGGTTCCGGCTGCGGAACAAATGTTGAAGAACAAGCCAAGGACTAGCTAAGCTGTTGCTGTTTCAGTAGATAAAATAAATCACCGACGCCGCAATCACGATGCCGCCCAGGAGAACGGCGCAGAAGGCCATCCAGCAGCCGGACTTGGAAAAGGCGGACGACTGCTCCTCGTCCGAGCGGCTGAGTTCCGCGAGCAGCAAATCGGGGTCGGCCGTCGTCAAGGCCTCATGGCGTGCCGCGTCGCCCGAGGGCGAGGCCGCGGGTAGGGCGCGGTCCTTTTCAGGCGAGCCCAGGTCGTCGCCCGCCGACTCGCCGGCTTGCGCCAGGGTGATTTGTTCCTCCAGCCAAGCCAGATGCCGTGCAATCAAGTCCCGTTGGGTGCGAAGTTGCTGGAGGCGTCGGGGATCAGCCACGGGCCGGGAGCATCCGGTGGAGGACTGGCACGAGCAAAACAAAAAGCGCCGGGCAAACCCGGCGCTTTGGAAGAGGGATGAAGCGATCGAGCCTAACGACTCAGGCCTCGACGATGCTCACGCGGCGGTGAACCTTGTCGAACTCGACAACGCCGTGCTTGAGGGCGAAGAGCGTCCAATCGCGACCGACCCCGACGTTCTTGCCGGGACGGAATTTCGTGCCGCGCTGGCGGACGATGATGTTGCCGGCGATGACCTTTTGGCCGCCGAACTTTTTCACGCCGAGGCGCTTGGAAGCGGAATCGCGGCCGTTGCTCGTGGAACCTGCACCTTTCTTGTGTGCCATGACGAATGTTCTCCTGGATTAAGGGGCGGTTGCGTATCAGGCGCTGATGGACTCGATCTTGATGACCGAAAGCTCCTGACGATGGCCGCGTTGTTTGTGATAGCCTTTGCGCTTCTTCTTCTTGAAGACGATCACCTTGGTGCCGCGCTTGTTTTCGAGCACCTTGGCGGTGACCTTGGCGCCTTCGAGGCGCGGCGTGCCAAACTTGAAGTCGGCGCCCTCGCCAGTGGACAGAACGTCCGTAATCTCCACCGTATCACCGGCTTCCGATTTCGGATAGCGGTTCACGGTCAGGATGTCGCCCTCACTGACGGCGAACTGCTGGCCTTGGGTTTTGATGGTCGCTTTCATGTGTAAAAGGGCGATCTAAGAAGTTTTGCCCTAACGCACGCAAGTCCGATTTTATACAAATCCGGTTCCGCGAGGCACAGACAAAGCCGTTGCCGGCGCGGGGGGCAGGCAACGGGCAGCGGACAACGCGGAAATCCGCGGAGGCGGTGGTTCAGTTTCCGTCCGGCTGAGCCGGCGCTTTTTCGGGCGGCACCACGACACCACCGCCGGCGTTGATGAGCTCAACCTGCATGGTGGCATGTTGACGGCGTTTGATGTCGGCCGGGAGGGCCGGGCGCGACAACAGCATGCGGCGAACCTTTTCCTCTTCGACTTCGGCTTCCTGCACGCGACGCAGTTCGGCGAGGCGGGCGGCTTCACGTTCGACGGCTTCGCGTTTCTCGCGCTCGGCCTCGGCGAGTTTACGGGCCGCCTCGCGACGGGCGATGTCGGCGGCGAGTGCGGCGCGTTCGGCTTCCTCGGCGCGACGGCGGGCTTCACCCTGGGCTTCCTCCTTCTCGCGGCGGAGCTGTTCGAGACGTTCGGCGGCAAGCCGGGCCTGTTCTTCGGCGGCGAGGCGCGCAGCCTCGGCCTCGGCCTGTTCGGCGCGCAGTTTGGCGAGCGTGGCGGCGGCCTTTTCGGCTTCCTGTTGCGCCTGGAGGGCGGCGAGCCGGTGGGCTTCCGCCTCGGCTTCGATCCGCTGGCGGGCCTCGGTTTCGCGTTTGCGTTCCGCCGCCTGTTCGGTGGCCAGGCGTTCGGACTCCACCTTGCGGGCAAGTTCCGCCCGATAACCTCGGTAAGCCAAGGTGCCTCCTACGAGGGCGAGAATAAGGAGCACGGCAATGATGATGTTCTTTTGCATGACGACAGGAGGCGGAAAAGGGGAAGAAAGACGATCTTGTACAAGCGGTTGGACCGAAAGTTAGGCGGGAAGTTCAAATTCCGCAATGCGCGGATGAGCGGCGTTGCGAGCGGCGAAATCGGCGGCACGGGCCAAAAGTTCGGGCCACGCCGCTTCGTTTTGCCAATCGCCCGCCAGCAGCGTCGCAAGGAAGACGTCCCCGGATCCCGTGGCGGAGACTTCCGGAAAGGAGGGGGGCTGAAGACGGCCGCCCCCCTGCGTGGTGTGGTATTCGATGGCGTTCCCACCGTCGGTCACGATCCAAGCCCTCACGGGCAAGGCGGTAGCCACGGTGGCGAGCTGGGGCGGCCGGTGCAGCTGTTTAGCCAGGGCGGTGAACTCCTGTCGGTTGATTTTCACGAGGGCGACGGGCCGTTGCACCAAGTCGGCCAGCGCAGGGCCGTAGGTATCGACGACAAGACGCGTCGCCGGCGCCTGTTCGAGCAGGAACTGGCGCAGCGGAGCGAAGACCGGATCCGCCCAACCGGGAAGACTGCCGCAGAGGGCGATCACCGATCCGCTGGCGGCGGCGGTCAGGCATCGAGCCGCCGTCAAGACGGCCTCGGCATCGAGGACGCAGTCCGGCCCGAGCAGGGTGGTTTCGGTGCCGTCCGGTTCGCGGGCAACGACACCCTCGCGCGTCGGGGCCCGCATCGGGATGAGTTCCCAAGGGTAAGCGGCATGGACGGTGAGCCAGCGGCGGCAGGCGTCTCCGCTGGTGCCGCCGGCGAAACTCCACGCCGTGACCGGTCCTCCGAGGCGGTGCAGCATTTTTGCGACGTTGAAGCCCTTTCCCCCGACCTGAAAGGAGGCCCGCCGGGCCCGCTGGGTGGCGCCCCGGCGGACCGGCTCGGCAAACTCGAGCGTGGTTTCGGCCAGAGGATTGGCGGTGAAGGTGAGCACAGGCGGCGGCATCGCGCGGAGATTGCGATGAAGCGGGGGTTGCGTCGAGGGAGGAGGTGGATTCAACCAAGCGGCGCATGGCGCGTATCATCAGACCATCAGCCTGGGCTGGGATGGACACCGTGGCTCACGCGCGGGAACTGTTGGGCAAACGGCTCGTGATCGCGGAAGCGGACGGCCGGCGACGCGTGGTGCGCATCGTGGAGACGGAGGCGTACGACGGGCGCGAGGACCGGGCGAGCCACGCGTTTCGCGGTCGCACCGGACGCAACGCCGTCATGTTCGGGGAGCCGGGGTACTGGTACGTCTACCTGTGTTACGGAATCCATGAAATGCTCAATCTGGTGACCGGCCCGCGCGATTACCCGGCGGCGGTGCTGGTGCGCGGTGTATCCGGTTTTTCGGGACCCGGTCGCCTCACGCGGCAGCTGGGCATCAACCGCCGGTTCAACGCGCAGGCGGCGCGGCGGGCGACGGGGTTGTGGCTGGAGGACGACGGGCTGCGGGTGCCGGATTCCGAGGTCGTCTGCACGGCGCGGATCGGCGTGGCCTACGCGGGACCGGAATGGGCGGCGAAGCCGTGGCGCTTCGTCTGGCACATCGGCGCGCAGGCGTAGTCAGTTCCTGCGACTTTGATTCTTCCCGATGGCGGCGCCCGCCGCAGTGTCGGAGCCTTCGTAATCGGTGAGGATGGCGAGGGCCGTACCGACGGCGACCTTGACCTCGAACCGCAGGGGAAGGCGATCTTCATCGCGTGAGACCCACACGCGCACCTCGCCGCCCTTTCTGAACATGCCCTTGGGGTTCTCCTCCATCCGCGGAATGAGCACGAGCGTTTCCTTGCGTCCCCAGGGCGTCTTTATGGTTTCGATCGACTCGGCGGTGATGGTGAGATCGTAGAATTCGTCGTCGAACAGCACGGAAACATTGCGCTTTTCCCCGACCGCGATGTCCCACTGGCGGGTTTGGATGAGGGTGGTCAGAAAATCCACCGGTTCCAAGGCGGGCAGGGCGACCTCCAAAGAACGCTCGGGGTGGCGGTGATCGGTGTAGGTGGCGATGGCCTTCTGGTAGTCGAGCACGATGCTCGCGTCGGTTTCCTTCGTGCGGGTGAGCGTGGTGGCGGTGGCTTCGAGCAGACGCCCGGAGGTGTTGTCGTAAACGGATTCGGCACGGCCGTCGAACGGGTACAGCGCGCGAATCAGACCCCGGGTTGAGGTGAGCATGGTGATGCGAGTGCGCTGATCGCCGCTGGCGGGTTCATGGCGGGCGGAAATCTCCAATTCACCCGCCCGGCCGAAGAGCCCCCAACTCAGCCGGTAGGAGAATTTTTCGCCGGCGGTAAGAGCAAGCTCCTCGGCGAAGGTCGCAGGCGCGCAGGCGGCGATCGCGAAAACGGCCAACAGGAGCAGGGAAGGTTTCGAAGCGAACGGCACGTCGGAGGCGAATGAAGGAGAGGACAAGGCAATGGATGAACCGAACTCTACGAACTTTCGATCGCGAAACAGTTCCGCGTTTTCACAGGTCGAGTTCCAGTTGGTTCGTGCGACCGAGCGCCCAGGCCTCGATGCCGCGGGCGCGGAGGGTGGCGGCAAATTCGGTCGCAAAGCCATGCACGGTGAAGACGCGGCGCGGGCGGACGCGTTCGACCATGCGCAGCAGGTCGTCGTGGCCGGCGTGATCGGAGAGGGGGAATGCTGCGTCGGCCATGCCGCGATAGCGGGTGTCGCGGTCGAGCGCCCAACCCGTCAGCACGGCGGTGCGGCAGGGCGCGATGCCGGCGAATCCTTCATGCTGCACCGCCTGTTGGGGGGCGATGATCACGTGACCAGGTGCGAGCATGGGCATGAACGAGGTGTAGGGCGGAAACCGTCGCCCCCACGCCTCGTAGACGCGCGTCACCCTTTCGACCGTCGGATGGAGCATGACGTTGAAATCGGTCCCGGTGAACAGGTGGAGGATTTCCTGGCTGCGTCCGAGGCTGTAGCCGAGCAGCACGGGAATTTCCCCCTGTTCCAGCGCATCGCGACAGAAGGCCAGCGTGGCCTGACGAATCTCGTCCAGGGGCGGAAACAGGTAGTGCGGTCGCGCGAAGGTGGTTTCCATGATCAACACATCGGCGGTCGGCGGTTCGCAGGTCTCGGCGGTGGCCGATGGCCGCAACTTGAAATCTCCGGTGTAGAGCAGCCGGCCGAAGTCGGGATGTTCGATGAGCGTGAGCGCCGACCCCAGCACATGACCGGCCGGGAAAAAGGTGAGGGTGGCGCTGGGGGTGATCGGGGTCGGCACGCCAAAGTCGACGCAACGCAGTTGGGCGCGAAAGCGGCCCCCGCGCGCGGTCATGAGGTCGGCGGTGGCGGGCGTACAGAGGGCCTCTCCGTGTTGCGCCACGTGATCGGCGTGGGCGTGCGAGATGATCGAACGGGGCGCCGGTCGGGGGGCGTCAAGCCACCAATCGATTTGCGGGAGCCAGATCCCGTTGCGACTCTTTACGATCCAGTCCACGGCACGAAACGGAGCGCGGGGCGCGGCGGGGTCAACGCAGGCCGAGAAAGGCCAGACCGAGCGCCAGCAGCACAAAAAGCGCCGTCGCCCACCAATACCATTTCAACCCGCCGACGTTGCGACTGCCCGAGGTATTTTTACGCCGGGGAGTCGGGGCGTCGTCCCAAGCCTCCGGCGGCAGATCGAGACCATCGTAGAGATCGGTTTCCCGCCAGCCGGTGCGCTCGTCGGCGCCGCAGGCGGGGCAGGCTTTGGCGTGCCGGGGAATGTCTGCGCCGCAGTTGGCGCACACGGCAGGGGGTCGCGGGGCCGCTGCCATCAGGCCTCGAAATACTTGTGCTTCGCCAACCGCCACGCGGTGACGAAGAAGGCCGTCAGCGGGATGGCGAGCACCATGCCGAGGATGCCGTTGAGCGCGGTGCCCCAGAAAAAGATCGCGAAGATGATCATCACCGGATGCAGGCCGGTGCGGTCGCCCATGATCTTGGGGGTGAGAAACCAACCCTCGATGTTTTGCACGATGATGAAGACGGCCACCACCTTGCCGACCATCAGCCAACCGCCATCCGGCTGAAAGAAGGCCAGCGGCAGCGCGATGCTGAGACCGATGATGGTCCCGAGATAGGGCACGATGTTGAGCACGCCCAGACTCAAGCCGAGCACCAGCGCGAATTCCAGGCCGACGATCCAGAAACCGAGAAAGAGCATGAGGCCCATCAGTAGGCCGATGAGCAGTTGTCCGCGAAAAAAGGATACAACGATGGCGATGAACTCATGGACGAGGAACACGACATCGCGGCGGATCGGCGGCTCCAAAAAGGTGAGTTGTTCGCCGAGGCTGCGGGTCGGGTCGCGGCGCGAGAGGAGGAAGAAGAACAGGTAGATCGGAATGATGGCGAGGTTGGTGACGAAGCCGAAAACGTTGAGGGCGCCGGAGCCGGCCGCCTTGATCGACGGGAGCGCCTGGGTGAGCAGGTGCTGGGCTTCGGCGAGCGCCGAATCGACCAGCGCCTTGACGGTGGGATTCTGCATCTGACGCTCCGCCAGCGCGATCCACTGCGGATAGTTGTCCTTCACGAAGGTCAGGGCGCGCTGCCAGAACTCGGGAATGAACGCGATGAACTCCAGCACCTGCTCCACGAGGCGCGGTGTCACCCAAAGGATGATGCCGGAGCACACCAGGGCCACCACGGCATAGAGAATCACGACGGCGGTTGTGCGGGGCCGATGCGTGCGACGCTCGAGCCAATCGACCACGGGGCGCAGGACCAGTGCGATAATCCCGGCGGTCGCGATGGGCCAGAGCACTTGGGAGAAATGACCGATCGTGCGCGCGAGCACGACGAAGCACAGCACCAGCAGGCCCACGATGAGGACGAAGGCGAGAAAACCCAAGGCGAAGCCGACCAGTTTCTGCTGGCGGCGCGTGAGCAGTCGAGGGGCGGGGGAGTCGGACGCGTCCGGCATGCCGCGCAGCACAACCGTTGCCTCCGAAACACGCCAGCGCAAAGGTGTTACAAGGAACCGCCTCGTTTCGAGTGACACCGCTCGCGCAGGCCTGGGGGGAGGGGGGGGTGGAGTCGCAAAAAAATCTGCAAATAAGCGCTTGCCCTGACTCTGCATCCCTCTCTTCTTCTCCATCCCTCACGCACCCGTAGCTCAATTGGATAGAGCGTCTGACTACGGATCAGAAGGTTTGGGGTTCGACTCCCTACGGGTGCGCCACTTTTGAAAACGCACGGTCTTTCACGATCGTGCGTTTTTGTTTGGCTCGGACGATGGTCGACGGGTCGTCTCACCCCAAACGGGTTTGGGGTGTCAAGCTACGCGCCTGCGGCGCGTGAACGACTCCCTACGGGTGCGCCACTTTTGAAAACGCACGGTCTTTCACGATCGTGCGTTTTTGTTTGGCTCGGACGATGGTCGACGGGTCGTCTCACCCCAAACGGGTTTGGGGTGTCAAGCTACGCGCCTGCGGCGCGTGAACGACTCCCTACGGGTGCGCCACTTTTGAAACGCACGGTCATTGACGGCCGTGCGTTTTTGTTTCTGTGGCACAGACATTCCTGTCTGTGCGCGTTGCCTCCCTGTCCACAGACAGGAATGTCTGTTTCACCATCGTGTCACCTCGAGCCATCCGCCCAAAAAAGAAGCCCGTCCCTCGGTCAATAGGACGGGCTGGTTCGTTGGTTCAAAACGTCGGCCTGCTACGCGGGCTCGGGGGCAAGGGCGCCGGAAAGTTCGGGCAGGTTGTTGCGGTGTCGTTTGACCTTAAAAAAGCGGGAGCGGCGACGCAACATGCGGTCGAGTTTGTCGACGAGGAGTGAGACGGCTTTGTGCGCCTCATCCGTGGCGACCGAAGCATTCATGTCGGGGCCGTTGATCTCAATGTGGCCTTTGGCCGTGAAGCGGTGGGTGGGACGTTGTTCGGGATCGAATTCAATTTCTACGCGTAAACGCACGATGCGTTCTTCGTGGCGAAACAATCGGTCGGCTTTCTCCTGCACGAACGTCTTCAGTGACGGGGTGAGGTCGAGGTGAATGCCTGATACGATCAGTTCGCTGGCACGGTTTTCATTGATCATGGTATTTCTTTCTTTGTGGTTTTTGACCGAGAAAGGGGCGCGCTCCCACCGCCAATGCCGTTGTACGATAACACCAACCTCCCCGTCGCGGCGGTCGTCCTGACCGGCGGATCTTCCGGTATCGGAAAATCGTTCATATCGCACATCGCCAAGCTGGCTCCGGAGGTGCTCATTTGCAATATCTCGAGGCGGAAACCGGACCTGAATTCAGCAACGCTTAAGCTGCGTCATCTGTCCTTTGATCTTGGTGATAATCGGACCAGATCGGCTGCGCTTGAGCAGGTATTAGGCGTACTTCGCACCGAAGCTGCTTCAGGCCGTATCCTGCTCATCAACAACGCCGGTATCGGACGATACGGGGAGTTTCACTCAGCCGATTTGGACGGCTCATTGCGTATGGTGGAGGTAAACATTTCGGCGATGTTGGCCTTGACCGCCGCCCTGTTGCCACTGCTGCGCGAACGGGGCGGGGCGATCCTCAATGTCGCCTCCGTGGTGGCCTTCCAACCCGCGCCGCTGATGGCGACTTATGGTGCGACCAAGGCCTTTGTGCTGAGCTGGAGTCATGCGTTGCGCGCCGAGTTGGCGGAAAGCGGTGTTCATGTGATGGCCGTGTGTCCCGGCTCGACCCACTCCGCTTTCCACGACCGCGCTGGGATGAATCGCGGCGCGATGGGTGAGGCCTTCACGCAGACGGCGGACCAGGTGGTGGCGGAGGCGCTGCGGGCCCTGCGCCGGGGCCGCACCCATGTGGTCACCGGTTGGCTGAACAAGGTCCAATGTGCGCTCTCGCGCCACCTGCCGCTTCGCTGGTCGACTTGGGCCAGCCATCGGGTGCTCGCGCGCTACCAGCGGCAGCCGCAAACCGACGCTTCCGCACCATGATCGATCCGGAGCTTCCATCGCCGTCGGACTGGCAGGGGCGCGCCTGTGCCTGGCCGCCCCGGCCGCAGCGAACCGATCGGGTGCGGCTCATCACGCCGGACGAACTGCGCCGCTGGATCGTGCATGAGGACGCGGAGCTTCTGGTTATCAACAAGTCGGGCGACGTGGTCTGCCATCCTTCCAAAGCTGGTCCGTGGTCGTCCCTCATCGGCGCCGCCCGCGAATACACGGGGCTCGAGCGCGTCCACCTGATATTTCGACTGGACCGGGAAACGAGCGGGGTGGTGGTCATGGCAAAGAACTCGGAAAGCGCCAGCCGGCTGCAGCAGGCGGTGCAACGGCGCCAGATCCGAAAGACCTACCTGAGCATTCTCACCGGCGAACTGCACGGGAGCCAGGCCGTCGACCAACCGTTGGGGCCCGACGATTCTAGCCCGGTTTTTGTGAAGGATTGCGTGCGCCCGGACGGTCGGGAAGCGCGTTCCCTGTTCACGCCCCTCGCCACCGGCGGCGGGTTCACCCTGGCGCGCGTGCGGATCGAAACCGGACGCAAGCACCAGATCCGTGCGCATGCCCAATGGCTCGGGCACGCGGTCGTGGGAGACAAGATCTACGGGCCGGACGCGCGTCTGTATTTGGATTTTATCGACACCGGCTGGACGGCGGCACTCGCCGAGCGGCTGCTCCTGGCGCGCCAAGCCCTGCACTGCGCCCGGATCGACCTCGCGCCCGCGGGATTGCCCTGGTCTTTTCAGGCTCCGCTGCCGGAAGACATGTCCGAATTTGTGCAAACGCGAATGGGGCTGGCCGTGAACGAACTCGCGGCGGCGCAGGCCCGAGTCGGGGAGGACCAGGGCGGATAGTTCACATTCCGACGGTAGTCGTCGCACTGCGCAGGGTCGGGCTGCCGCTCGTCGGCACGCCGCACCTGCCCCTCAGCCCTCACTCAGCCCTACCGTAGGCAGACAAGCCAGCGGCACCCCGACAAGCGGCGGCCTTACAGAGTCAACTTCGCGTCCTGGGCGGTCCCGGTCGCCGCTCGGGTGGCGGTCGTCGTGACTTGTTCGATCGCCGCCCGCACGACCGCGGCCGCGCCGGCGATGCGCTGTTCCAGCGGAAAGGCCGATGGCGTTTCGATCGTGTAGCACAAATCCGTGTGGTGGCGACGGAGGTAGATCGCTTCGGGCCATAATTCACGGAGGTTGGGATCCGATTCCGGTCGGATGATGCCGGTCTCGGCAACGGGCCGGCCGTCGATCGTGGTTTCCTGGTCGATGGGCAGCACGGTTCCGCCGGCGTCACGGAGTGTTCGGGCGATGCCGTTGTGCCCCGAGGTATTGAGTTCGTAGAGATAAAAGCCGCTCGACTCCCAATCCTCGTGCAGGCACATCGCCAGGTCGAAACGGGGCTGCCGCTGCAGCCAGCTGACATGGGCGGCAATCTCGATCGACTGGAGCACCCGGTAGTCGCGATTGAGATCGAGACCCGCCGCGTTCTCCCGGCGCGCCGCCAGAAACCCGGCCGGATTGAGCAGGGGAACGATCGACCAGGTCGCACGATCGTCGAATTCGCCCTGCCGCATCAGGTGCAGCAGCGAGAGCGGCGGCGCGGGTTCGTCGCCATGCACCCCGGCCGAGAAATAGAGGCGGGGCGAATCCGCTCGCCGCGGCAGCGGCCGCCGGGAGAAGGCAGCCACCTCGATTCCCGCCACCGTCACCAGCACCTCACGGCGGAAGCCATGTTCGGCGGCCGCGGCGGCAAACTCCGCGCCGAATCGGGCCGGGTCCAATGGGCAGGCTTTGACAGGGCACACAGGGACGTTCTTGTTGGCGGGTCTCGATTGTCTCAAGTCGCGTTTTTCCTCCCAGCCCATGTCCCAAGTCCGCGTCCGTTTCGCCCCGAGTCCCACGGGGTTCTTCCACATCGGCAGCGCCCGCACGGCGTTGTTCAACTGGCTCTACGCCCGTCACACCGGAGGCACGTTCATTCTGCGCGTGGAGGACACCGACAAGGAGCGCAACAGTGAGGCGTTCCTGAACGTCATCTACGAAAGTATGCGCTGGCTGGGCCTGGATTGGGACGAAGGGCCGCAAGCCGGCGGCGACTGCGGTCCCTACCGCCAGAGCGAGCGCTCGTCCATCTACGCCGAGTACTTGGACAAGCTTCGCGCCACCGGCCGCGCCTACGAGCAGGACGGCGCCACCTGGTTTCGCATCTCGGGCGAGCCGCAGGTGATCGAAGACGCCATCCGCGGTCGGGTGGAGCGCACCGAGGAAAAGGACTTCGTGATCGTCCGCTCCGACGGCAACCCGGTGTTCCACTTCGTGAATGTGGTCGACGACATCTCCATGCGCGTCACGCACGTCATCCGCGGCGAGGACCACCTTTCCAACACCAGCAAGCACACCGAGCTCTTCAAGGCCTTCGGCGCGCCGTTGCCGACCTTTGCCCACATCCCGCTCATCCTCAAGCAGGACGGCCCCGGCAAGATGTCCAAGCGCGACAAGGGCGCGCTGATCGAAGAGTATCAAAACCGCGGATACCTGCCCGAGGCGGTGGTCAACTTCCTCTGCCTGCTGGGCTGGAACCCGAAGGACGACCGCGAGAAAATGCCGATCGGCGAAGTCATCGAGCGCTTCGATTTTCCCGGCATCAACCAGAGCAATGCGCGCTTCGACGATCGCAAACTCGCGCACATGAACATGCAGTATCTGCTGGAACTCGCGCCGGCCGACTACCTGGCACGGGCCCGGGTATTCTTCGCACAAGCCGAGGCGACCGCCGCGGTCATGAACAGGGTCGACGCCGCCTACTTCGCCGAGGTCATCGCCATCAGCCAGCCGAAGGTGAAGGCAATCGACGAGCTGCCCGACTACACCGTTTACTTCTTCACCGATGACTTCCCCTGGAACGACAAGGCGGTGAAGAAAGTACTCAAGAAGGGTGAGCCCCTCGCGCGCCTCGCGGAGTTGCGCGACCTCCTGGCGGGCGATCTCGCTCTGGACGACGAAACCGCCGTGGAAGAGGCGATCAAGCAGCTCGCCGAGTCCCGCGGCTTTGGCTTCGGCGACTACCAGGCCGTGGCCCGCCTCGCCGTGACCGGTACCAACGCCGGCCCCGGCCTCACCCAGATTTTTCGCGTCCTGGGCAAGGATCGCGTACTCGCGCGTCTCGATCGCTTTCTCGCCAACCCGCCCGCGGCGGAGTAGCGCAGCATGACCTGGACGTGCCCCCCCTCCGCCTGGCGCCGAAGCGCGTGCCTCTTCCTGGCGCTGCTGGCTTGGACGGGTTGCACGACGACTCCGGTCCCGTCCGAGGAGGCACCAGTGGCGCCGGAGACGTCGTCCGCGGTCGCGGGCGAGACGGCGGAAGTGACGGCGGCGGTCGTCGAGGCAAAGGATGCAGCGGAAACCGCGGAACCCGCGGCGCCGGCTCCCGCGCTGCGTCCGGGTGAGCCGCTCGCACGTTCCGGCGACGAGATCGTCGTCGCCGGCCAATTGTTTCATACGGGCACGCCGGTGGTCTTGTGGACCGACCCGGGCGGCTATGACGGCTACCGGGTCGAGCGTCGGTTCGCGCCCTGGGCCGAGTCCGACTGGGATCGGAGCAAGGCGGCCAATTCCGCACTGTCCACGCCGAATCGTTTCGGACTGCGCGCCGCGGTGTTGACGCCCCCCGAGATCGAACGGGTTCGCGGCGGCGGCTGGGACCTGCCCCTGCTGCAGAAGGTGATCGACCAGTTCGTGCTGCACTACGACGCCAGCGGCACCAGCCGCCTCTGCTTTCAGCGGCTCCACGACGATCGGGGCCTGAGCATCCACTTCATGCTCGATGTCGACGGCACGATTTACCAGACGCTCGACCTCAAGGAACGCGCCTGGCACGCCACCGTGGCCAACAGCCGTTCGATCGGCATCGAGATCGCCAATATCGGCGCCTACGTCGATCCCGCGGCCAAACCCCTGACCCACTGGTATGAGACCGGCGAGGACGGCCAGGTGCGGCTCACGATCCCCCCGGAAGCGTTCCCGGCTTCGCTGCGGAACCAGGCAGCCGTGCTGCGCCCCGACCGCAACGCGCTGATCTCCGGCCCCATTCACGGCGAGACCTTTCATCAGTACGATCTCACACCGGCCCAGTATGCGGCCTTGGCGAAACTGACGGCGGCCCTCTGCAGGATCTTCCCCCACCTCGTCTGCGACTATCCGCGCAACGCGGACGGTGAAGTACTCACCGAAACGCTGTCGGAGGCGGACTGGAAAGCGTTCCGCGGGGTGATCGGCCACTATCACGTCCAGCGCAACAAGGTGGACCCCGGGCCGGCCCTGCAATGGGAGCGCCTCATCAGCGAGGCGCGGTCGCTCATGGCGCCGGACGATCCGTCTCCTGCAGCGCCCGGTGAAACTCCCGCGTTGCCTTGAGCAGCCGGGCGCGGCGCTGCAGGCCGCGGGTATTGAGCGCCATGGCCGCGCTGAAATAGCCATCGATCAGATGATACATCGCCTGATCGATCGTGCCGTGGCGTTCTTCGAAGGCGTCACGAAAAACCCGATACCAGTTTCGCCGCCGAAAGGGAACAAGGCCGGGGGCTTCGTCGTCGATCCGGCAGGTGCAGGGACGCTTGGGGTCGACGCTCCCGACCTTCACCCATTCGGAGCGCAAGGCGATCAGCTCGCCGGACGCGTAGGAAACATACTTGACCAGATCGAAGAGAGGCGGGCCGGCGCTGATGCCGGCCACCGAAACCGGATCGATCAACAGGAGGCGCGGACTGTCATCATCGGCCGGACTGTCGGCCGGGCGCCAGAGGATGTTCTCGAGAAAAAGGTCGCCGTGGAGACGCACCGCCGGAGTGGCATCCAGGCGCGGCATCAGCAAGGGGTGTTGCCGCACCTGTTCCCACGCCCTGACCGGGCCGGCCATGGGTTCTCCATCGAGTCGAAATTGTTCGGCCTGGAGCAGCGCACGCAGTTCGCTTTCCTCTGCGACGCCAGCGAGCGCCTCCCGCACCGTTTCGTCAAAATGCTGGGAAAGCGGCGAGGGCACGGCGGCGGGTTGGTGGAGATCGGTGAAGACCGCGAGCGAAAGCTGTTGCTGAAACTCATCGATCTCGTCCTGGGCGAGCGCGCCCTCGACAGCTGCGGCGAGCGAGCCCGCATCGCGGTGATGGTCATAAAACGGCATGTCGTAGCCGACGTTTCCCGCGTCGCCAGTCGCGTCCGGCGGTTGGTCCCACCAGGCCAGCACCGGTGGAAAATGCCGCGCGGCGGTTGGCGGAAGGTTACGCAGAAATCCGATCTCGCGGCGCAGGGAAATGCGACCCCAGGGGCCGGCCGATGCAGCGGACGGCTTGCTGCGTTTGCGCACACAGCGCATGCCCCCGGGAAGTTCGATGACCTCGGTGATGTCCCAATACCCATCTTTGAGCGGTCGCAGAACGCGGCCGGCGGGCGGGGGCGACGTAGGGGGCATGATGGGATCGGTCGAACGAAACGGGTGAGAGGGGCGGCGGGACCCAGCTCATGGGTCGCCGGGGCCGGGTCAAACGGGATCGGGTGCGAATTTGGTCACAGTTGGGAAAAAATCCCTTGAACTTTGTCACATCGCCCGTGAACTACGCCGTTCCTCTCGGTGGGATACTCAAGTGGCCAACGAGGGCAGACTGTAAATCTGCTGAGCTCCGCTCTACGGTGGTTCGAATCCACCTCCCACCACCATCTTTAAAACCCTTGGTTTATCGACCGAGGGTTTTTGATTTCCGGAGCCGGACCACGGGACACCCGGAGGTGGATGAGAACCACGTGCCATTCGCTGTAGGGCTGCCGCTTGCCGGCATGCCGCGCCTGCCTCTCGGTCAGGCATCCACGCTGCCACTGGCCGAAACAGGACGCCTCTTTGGGGGCCAAACTGGAAGCGGCGCGCCGGCAAGCGGCGGCCCTACAACAGAGTATGCTCCTTTGAAGAATCGCGCGGCAGCGTACCGTTCGTCAGGGCGCCCAGAGGTCGCGCCAGCTCAGGCCGGCGTCGACGATGGCCTGCAGGCGGGCTTTGATCCGCTCGGGGTCGAGGCGGGTGGTGCCGCCGGAACTGAACGCGATGCGCATGCCGGCGTTCTTGGCGGCCTTCAACTGGGCCACGGAGGGCGGAGCGGCTTGGTCGTTGAACAGGGCGATGGTGCCGCGGGCAGCCAGCTGATCGAGGCGGGATCGATCGCCGAGGGTGTAGGCGAGGGTGAAGCCCAGCCGGCGGGCGGCTTCGCGTTGCGCGAGTTCCTGGGCTGCGGACTGGGCGGTGAGGCCGAAGTCGATGAGGGCAAAGTTCTGATCCGAAAGACGGGTGATCAACTCGTCCAGCACGAGGTCCTGCATCGGGGTCTCCAGCGAAGCGGTGTTGTCGGGCAGGAGGCGCACGCGCAGTTTGCGATAGCGGACCACGCTCTGCGGGTCATGGCCCTGCAGGGCGAAGGTACCGCTCGACAGGCGGCGCCCCTGCTTGTCCTTGGCGCGCCAGTGCTGGGCGCCCTCGGTGTATTGGCAGATGAGTTCGCCGTTGATGTAGGTCTGGATCGTGCGGCCCGATACTTTGATGCGGTACTCGAACCACTCGTTGTCGCGGGCGGGCGCCCGCCAGATGTTGCGCACGGCGTAGATGGAGCCGGTCATCTTGCGTTCGACGTAGTCGTCGGGTTTCGCCGGGGGCCGGGTGGAATTGATCACCTGGCACTCGTAACCCGCGGTCGGCCAGGGATCCGGGGCGAGCTTGGTGTGGATGTAGATGCCGGAGTTGGAGCCGGGGGTGGTCATGACTTCGGCCGAAAACTCGAAGTTCTTGAAGTTATGGCCGCCCACTTCCCCCACGTAGAACAGGTGGGAGCGATCGCCGCGGGAGACGAGTGCCCCATCCTCGACCACCCAGGTGCCGGGATTTTCGTTGGCCTGCCAGCCGGCGAGGGACTTGCCGTCGAAGAGCGGCTGCCAGTTGGCGTTTTGGGCGGTGGCGGTCGGCCCGCTGAGCGCGGCGACGGACAAGGAAAGAAGGGCGAGCGATCGAGTCATGAGTGGGCGGGGAGCGGGTTGTGATAGGATCAGTCGGCGAGCGACCGGTCGAGACTGCGATACTGGATCGCTTCGAGCAAATGGGGCGCCGCGATATGTTCAGCATCGGCGAGATCGGCGATGGTTCGCGCGACCTTGAGAATGCGGTCGTAGGCCCGGGCGGAGAGCGATAACTGGTGCATGGCGCGCTCGAGCAGGTCGCCGAGGTCGCGGTCAATCGGCGCGTGGCGGCGCAGTTGCGGATGAGTCATGCGGGCATTGCAGGTGGCCGGGCTGCCGCGAAAGCGCTGCGCCTGCCGCTCGCGCGCGGCGACGATGCGGGTGCGCATGGCAGCGGAGGACTCACCGGGGCGGGCGGTGCGCAAGTCGCCCACGGAGACGGCGGGCGCCTCCACATGCAGATCGATGCGGTCGAGCAACGGTCCGGAGACGCGTGCCCGGTAGCGTTGCACCTGCGCGGGCGTGCACCGGCAGGTGTGGGTGGCATCGCCGAGATAACCGCAGGGGCAGGGGTTCATGGCACTCACGAGCATGAACGCGCAGGGCAGGGTGATCTTGCCGGCGCTGCGGGAGATCGTGACCCGGCCGTCCTCCAGCGGCTGGCGCAGGACCTCGAGCGCGCTGCGTTTGAATTCCGGCAATTCGTCGAGAAAGAGCACGCCGTGGTGGGCCAGCGAAACCTCGCCCGGCCC
Source organism: uncultured Opitutus sp. (assembly GCA_965652375.1). GTDB lineage: Bacteria > Verrucomicrobiota > Verrucomicrobiia > Opitutales > Opitutaceae > Actomonas. The sequence continues at coordinate 10,744 of CBFGUO010000046.1, read as the reverse complement.
GGGGATCGTGCCGCCGCCGAGCAGTCCGACGTCGGAAATCGTGTGATGGGGACTGCGCACAGGACGGAGCCCGAAGCCGTGGGTGCCGTTTTCGCCGCCGGGCGTCGCCACGGACTGGATACTGAGGATCTCCAGCGCCTCGTCCAGCGTCGGCGGCGGCATCACGGAGGGCACGCGTTTGGCGATCATCGATTTGCCGGAACCGGGCGGACCGATCATGAGGATGTTGTGACCACCGGCGACGGCGACCTCGATCGCACGGCGGACGTTGTGCTGCCCTTTCACGTCCGCAAAATCCGGGGCGCCTTCCGGCGGGCCCGGGGCGACCGCAAGCGGATCGGCCGGCGGGAGATCGAGTTGACCGCTCAGGAAGCGAATCGCCTGGTCGAGCGAATGCACGGCGTGGACTTCCAGTCCCTGCACGAGCGCGGCCTCGGCGGCGGACCCCGGCGGCAGCAGCAGTCCGCGTTTGCCGAGACTGCGCGCCAGCCGGGCGATGGCCAGCGCGCCGCGGATCGGCCGGGTGGCGCCCGAAAGGCTGAGTTCGCCCGCGATAAGATAGTCGCCGAGGAATGGGGCCACGAGCTTGCCGGTTGCGGCCAGGACGCCCAGCGCGATCGGCAGGTCGTAACACGGTCCCTCCTTGCGCAGATGTCCGGGCGCCAGGTTGATGGTCGTGCGCGTGCGGGGTTTGGCGAAGCCGCTGTTCACCAGCGCCGAGCCGACGCGGTCGCGGGATTCCTTCACGGCGGCATCGGGCAGGCCAACGATGACGGTGTCGGGCGGGCCGGTTTCACCGGCGTTAACCTCGACGTGCACCTGCGCGGCTTCAATGCCTTGAAGCGCGGCGGAGAGAATGGTCGCTAACATGAGTAGACAGGCTGGGCGGGGCGGCCGGACCCGCGAAAAGTGGAGAGGGAGGGGGTGGACGGAAAATCAGGCCGAGCGATGCGCGGGCAGGGCGGCGATGATTTCCATGTTGCGGGCGATGGCGTCGAGATAGGGATTGGGCCCATCGGGGCAGGGCCGCGCCAGGTAACGGTAGACCCGGTCGAATTCGTTTTCGAGCTTCGGACGGACGATGCGCTCCCAGAATGCCGGGGTTTTCGCGATGAGTTCGTCGGCGGATTTGAACAACCGCTCCTGCGGCGGAACATTGAGGTAGTCGTCGGACTGGCGAAACTCGTCGAACAGGATCCCGAGCTCCTCGGGATAGTCGGCGGCGGCCATCTGGCTGAGGTAATCCGCCGTCGCGAGGAAGGAACCGAGCAGGCGGTCCTCGGGCCTCGCAAAATAGAGTTGTTTGATCTTCGCGTCGGGTCCGGTGCAGCGGATCGCGCCCATCACCGTGGAGAGTTCACGAAACAGAACCCCGAAACGCGGCAGATGCGATGCGGCAACGGCGCAGCTGCGCAACACATGGGCGTAGGTGTAACGGGCTCCGCTGCCCTCGCCGTCGGCATCGGTCTGCAGATAACCGGAATCGTGCAGCAGTACCGCGGCGAGACCGAGCTGTACGTCGCGTGGACCGATGGCCGGGATCGCGCCGGCTCGGACGTAGCCCTGCATGAGTTCCGCCATGCACAGGGATGCCTGCAGCGTGTGTTGATAGTCGTGGTAGAAGACGTCGATCTTGCGAAAACCGGGGAAACGTCCCTCGAACATTGCCCTCACCAGATCGAAGGTCCGTTCGAACAGCGAAAGATCCGCGCCCGGGTAGAGGTCGATGAGCTGAGCGCGGATTTCGGAACGCACAGCGTCCGCGTCTCGGGTGTCGACATCGGGGAACATGGGGCTAGTAAGACGGGTTTGATCGAACCGTGGCGGGAGTTACGTTTGTAAATAAATTGCGAGAAAATCGAGCAAGCCCAATTATCCGGCCGCAGCCGGACCCAATCGTATGATCGTCGGCGTCACCGGGGGCATGGGATGTGGCAAATCGAGCGCCGCCAAGTTGTTGGCGGAGCATGGTTATTCCCTCATCGACTCGGATCGGCTGGTTCGTGAGGAGATTCTCACGGATCCGGAGGTGATGGTACTGGCGCGCGAGCGTTGGGGGGACGCCGTGATCGATCCGGCTGGGCAACTTGATCGCCGGGCTCTGGCCGAACGCGTATTCACGGATGATGCCGAGCTGCAGGTCCTGGAAGCCTGGGTGCATCCCCGCCTTTACGCACGCTGGCGATCCATGCTCGCCGTCGGGGAAGGGAGGGACTGGATCATCGAGGTGCCCCTGCTGTTTGAAAAGGGGCTCGAAAATTGGTTTGATTTCATCGTCTGCGTCGCCTCAAGTGCCGACGTTCAGCTCGCCCGATTAACCCAGCGCGGAGTTCCCCATGCGCTTGCCGGGCAACGTATTTCGAAGCAATTGCCACTGGCGCGTAAGCTCGCCCTAGCCGACCTGGTGCTGTGGAACGACGGCACCCTCCCGTTTCTCCGGGAGCAGGTTGAGACCCTGCACGAGGAGCTCTGCTCCCGGCGGAAGACCACCTGAGCAGGCAGGGGAAAGCGGCGCCACATCCCCCTTTCCCTCACTTCTCTCCCTAAAATGGACGAATCCGAAAACCCTGCCGGCGAGGAAACCGCCGCCGATGTCCCGGCCAAGAAAAAGACGGTCAAGCGCGCCCGCACGACCACCAAAAAATCCGCCGGCCCCCGGTCCCGCAAGAAAGAGGCCGCCGCGGAAACCGGAGAACTGAATTTGGGCGATGCCGGCCCTCCGCCCTCCCCGGAAGCGGCCTTGCCGGACGGCGGCGAGGCCGGCCAGGCCACCCGCGCCGAACGCAATGCCCGCAGTCGGACCCGCACTCGCCGGCCGAAGACGGAGCGTGAGGAGCCTGTACCCGCATCGCAGACCGCCAGCGGCGCACCCGCCACACCGCCTTCGGCGCCCGAACCGGCGCCGCCTCCGCCATCGCCACCGGCCGCCGGCGCGGCTCCCGCGCGGGAAGGGAGCGGAGATGCCCCCCGTCCGGCCCCGGTCGACTCCCGGCCCTCGACTCCCGGAGCCGCGTCCGAGAGCGGATCCGACACCGCCTCACGCTCGCCTGTCCAGGAGCGGCGCCCAGCCCCCACAGGCGAACGCCGTCCGGCCGAAAAGCCGGCCGACTCCTCCAATGCCCCGGAGCAACGCGAGCAGAACCGCGACCGCGACAATAACCGGGAGCGGGATCGCGACGACGAGGACGGTTCCTCCGACGGCGACGAGGGCCCGTGGTGGAAGAACAAGAAGGACCGCAAAAACAAGCGCGGCAAAAAGAACAAGTGGAAGAAAGGTGACCCCAAGGACCGGCCGCCGCCGCAACCCCTGCCACCGGGCATGGAGGAAGTGCGGGTGGGTGATCTGCCCGATCCCTACGGCTTCGAGGATCTCGCCGCGCTCGATGCCGCCGCCCAGGCGGTGCGCGAATCCAATGAAACGCCGATCAACCTCGAAGCCCTATATCCACTGGGAATCGCCGAACTCGGCAGCCGCGGGGCCGCCCTCGGCGCCACCCTCGAAGGGGTTCCCGGCCGCCGCCAGTGGCTGGAGTCGATTTTCCGAGCCGCCGCCCAGCGCAGCCTGCCCATGTGGGACCACGGCTGGCTCGACCTGACGGACGACGGCTACGGCTTCATCGTGCACAAGCACGTGTCCTACCGGCTGTATCCTGAAAACGCCTACGTGCCCGCCTCCCTGATCAAGCGCTACGGACTGAAGCGCGGCCACGAGGTCGAGGTGATCGTCCGCCCGCCCGCCGCCGGCGAGCGGTGCCCGGTCGTGATCGGCATCGAGTCGGTGATGGGACGCGACCCCGACACCATTGCCGGCGTGACGCCGTTCGAAGAGCTCGAGCCCTACTATCCACTCCAACGGATCATGATGGAGGCCACGGGCGTGCATAAGGACATCTCCATGCGCGCGGTCGACCTGCTCACGCCGACCGGTTTCGGTCAGCGCGGCCTCATCGTCGCCCCGCCGCGCACGGGCAAGACGGTGTTGCTGCAGAACATGGCCAACTCCATCTCGCACAATCATCCGGAGGCGAAACTGATCCTCCTGCTCATCGACGAACGCCCCGAGGAAGTGACCGACTTCAAACGCCACACCAAGGGCGAGGTCGTGTCCTCGACCTTCGACGAAGCGCCCACCAACCACGTGCACGCCGCCGAGATGGTCATCGAGAAGGCCCGCCGCCTGGTCGAACTCGGCCAGCACGTCGTCATCCTGCTCGACTCCATCACCCGCCTGGCGCGCGCTTACAACGCACTCGCCTCCAACTCGGGCAAGATCATGTCGGGCGGTATCGAGGCCACCGCGCTGCAGAAGCCGAAACGCTTCTTCGGCTCGGCCCGCAACATCGAAGGGGGCGGCTCGCTCACCATCCTCGGCACCGCGCTCATCGACACCAACAGCCGCATGGACGAGGTGATCTTCGAAGAGTTCAAAGGCACCGGCAACATGGAGCTCCACCTCGATCGCGGCCTGTCCGACAAGCGCATCTTCCCGGCGATCAACATCGACCGCTCCGGCACCCGCAAAGAGGAGCTCATCTACCATCCCGACGAGATGCAGCGCGTCTACGGGCTGCGGCGCGCCATGCAGGGCATTCCGCCCGTGGAGGCGATGGAGATGTTCATCACGCGCCTCCGCAAGACCAAGACCAACGCGGAGTTCCTGATGAGCCTCAATCGCTAGAGCCGCCACCGCTTCAAGCCGCCTTCTCACCGCCGCCGCCATGCCCGCAGGCACCGCCATCGTCCTCGAGTTGGCCCGGCGGGCGGGGCGGCTGTCCGATGCCGCACTGGCTGCGGCCGAGGCCCACCAGGCCGACCTCGCCGCCGTGCGCGGTGAACCGCCTCCGTTGGACCAGGTGGTGGTGGAACTGGGGCTGATCGACGAAACGGCCCTGTGCACATTGCTCGCCGAGGAATTCGGACTCGAAACCGTCAGGCTCGCCGCGCGCCACCTCGACGGTCGCGTCCTGGCCCAGCTCTCGGCCAAGCACGCCCGGCGCCACACCGCCGTCCCCCTGGAGTTGCGGGGGGATACGCTGGTTGTGGCCCTCGCTGCCGCGCACGAGTTCGAAAGGATCGATGAACTCGCCCTGATCTGCGGGCGAACCATCGAGCCGGTTCTCGCGCCGCGCAGCGAAATCCTCCAGGCGATCGACCGGCACTATGGCGGCGCGGACGAGCCGCAACTCGTGATGGAAAAGGCGGCCTCCGGCCTCGGCGCCGTCGCGCATTCGCCGCCGGGCGAAGTGGAGGATGCTCCGGTCGTTCAGCGCCTGTACGCGATCATCAGCGAGGCCGTACGCCGTCGCGCCTCCGACATTCATCTCGAGCCCCTCGAGCGCCGCTTCCGCATCCGTTACCGCATCGACGGCCGCTTGCTTGAGGTCGAAGGACCGCCCAAGCGCCTGCAGCTTCCTCTGATCTCGCGGGCCAAGATCATGGCCGACCTGTCGATCGCCGAAAAACGTCTGCCGCAGGACGGGCGCCTCCAGTACGTGGTCGATGGCCGCACGATCGACCTGCGCGTTTCCTCCGTGCCGACGGCGCATGGCGAGAGCATCGTCATGCGCCTACTCGACGCGGGTGGGTTGAAGCCCGGCATCGGCGAACTTGGCCTGCTCGCGGAAGACGAGGCGCAGGTTCGCCGGCTGCTGACCCAGGCCGACGGTATGGTGCTCGTCACCGGCCCCACCGGCTCCGGCAAGACCACCACCCTCTATTCCTGCCTGCACGCCCTCAACCGCCCTGACCGCAAGATCATCACGGTCGAAGATCCGGTGGAATACCAGTTGTCCGGCGTCAACCAGGTGCCGGTGCGCAGCGAAGTGGGGCTCAGTTTCGCGGCCGCGCTGCGCGCGATGCTGCGCCAGGCGCCGAATGTCGTGATGGTCGGCGAAATCCGTGACCGGGAAACCGCCGGCATTGTGATCAACGCCTCGCTCACCGGGCATCTCGTTTTCTCCACCCTGCACACCAACGACGCGCCCACGGCGGTCGCGCGGTTGATCGATCTCGGGGTGCAGCCCTTTCTGATTGCCAGCGCCCTGCGGGCCGTGATCGCCCAGCGCCTGGTGCGGCGCGTTTGCGAGACCTGCGCCGTGGCGGAATCGCCGAACGGCCCCGCCCGGCAACTCCTGGCCCAGCACGGCCTCGATCCGGACGAAACCGCCTGTCGCCGCGGGCGAGGCTGTACGGCGTGCAACGGAACCGGCTATCGCGGCCGCATTGCCATTTTTGAATTCTTCGTCGTCAACGAGGAGATCGAGCGCATGATCCACGGCCATGCCGAACTGCCGACTCTCCGTTCCGCCGCCCGTCGGGCCGGCCTGCGCACCCTGCGGGAGGACGGCCTGGCCAAAGCCGCACACGGCCTCACCACCATCGATGAAGTCCTGGCTGCAACCATAGCCGACGAACCCGCCTGACCCCGCTTTCACCCTCCGATTCCCGCCTGCGATCATGAGCTACGAAATGAATGACTTGCTCGAACTCGTCGTCGAGCAGAACGCCTCCGATCTTCACTGCCAGGTTGGCCAGCCGCCGACCCTGCGTCTCAGCGGCAGCATGGTGCCGATCGAGGGTCCCAACCTCACGCCGGGTGACACCGAGAAGCTCATGCTCTCCATCACGCCGGATGCGCATCAACAGACGGCCAAGCTGGAAGGCGGCGCCGACTTCGGTTTCGCGTATCTCGACAAGGCCCGCTTCCGCGTATCGGTGCTCAAGGCCAAGGGCAATTACGGCCTCGTGCTGCGCCAGATTCCCAACCACATGTTCGGGCTGCGCGACATCGGCCTGCCGGACAAGATCCGGGAACTGCTTTACCGCCCGCGCGGCCTCATCCTCGTCACCGGTCCGACCGGTTCGGGCAAGTCGACCACGCTCGCCTCGATGATCAACTACATCAACGAACACCGCGAAGGCCACATCATCACCATCGAGGATCCGATCGAGTATTACCACGACCACAAACGCTGCATCGTCACGCAGCGTGAGATCGGGCAGGACGTTCCCTCCTTTGCCGAGGCCATTCGCCGCGCCCTGCGCCAGGATCCCGACGTCATCCTGGTGGGTGAAATGCGCGACTTGGAAACGATCGAAGCGGCCATCAGCGCGGCCGAGACCGGTCACCTCGTTTTCGGCACGCTGCACACCAACAGTGCCGCCAAGACCATCGACCGCATCGTCGATGCCTTTCCCGCCAACATGAAGGACATGATCCGCACCCAGCTCGCGTCCTCCATCGTGGCGGTCATTTCCCAGGTGCTCTGCAAGAAGATCGGGGGCGGCCGCATCGCCGGCTACGAGATCATGGTCACGACCACCTCGATCGCCTCGCTCATCCGCGACAACAAGACCTTCCGCATCCCGTCCGATATCCAGACCGGCGCCGCGCTCGGTATGATCACGATGGATACGCACCTCATGAGCCTGGTGAACCGCGAACTCATCACTCCCGACATGGCGGTGGAGAAGGCGCAGGACCCGGAAAACATGCGCAAGAAGCTTCTCGATATGGGCATGCAGCTCAGCGAAGTCTGAAGCACCCGATCACCGCCCGCCCAGCCGCATCCGCGCCCCTTTCTCCGGCATGTTTGCGGCTCATCATCACTCCCTGGAAACTTTGCTGCGGGAAACCTCCCTCGTCGATGGCGAGCGACTCGAGGCTGCGCTCGCCGAACACGACGCCACCGGCCGTTCCTTGGCCGAGGTGTTGATCGCGCAGGGCGCGCTCACGCTGCCGCAGCTCCTGCGGGCGGTGGCGGCCCACCTGGAATGCACCTTCACCGACGATCTGCCGGAGCAGTTGCCGGGTGAAGCCGCCAGCCTGGTCGGTGGTGAGCTCGCCCGCACCTACGGGGTGGCGCCGCTGCGCGTCTCGGCCGATTCGGTCGACGTACTGGCGATCGATCCCTTCCACTCCCGCCTTGTCGAGGAACTCACCTTCGCCCTGGGGCGGGACGTGCGGCTCGTGGTGGCCGATCCGGTCCGGATCGAGGCACTCATCAAGCAGCACTACGGCGAAGACGAGGCGACGCTGGACGACCTGTTGCACGACATCGCGGCCCTCGACGCAGCCCCCGACGACGCCGCGATCACCGCCCTGGAACTGGAAGCCATGGCGGGTCAGGCACCGCTCGTCCGCTTCGTCAATCTGGTGTTGGCCCAGGCGATCAAGGAGGGTGCCTCCGACCTTCATTTCGAACCCTTCGAGCGCGACTACAGGATCCGCTATCGGGTCGACGGTGCGCTCCACGAGATGGCGCCGCCGCCGCGTCGCCTCGCTTTGCCGATCGCCTCGCGGCTCAAGGTACTCGCGCACCTCAACATCGCCGAACGCCGGGTTCCGCAGGATGGTCGCATCCGCATCACCCTCAAGGGCCGGCCGGTCGACCTGCGCGTATCCACGCTGCCAACCCAGTTCGGCGAGTCGGTCGTGCTGCGTGTGCTCGACCAGGGGGCGGTGCGTCTCGAACTCGGGGAGCTTGGCCTCCCGCCCCGGATCGAAGCCGGTCTGCGGCGGACCGTGCAGCGCCCCAACGGCATCCTCGTCGTGACCGGTCCCACCGGATCGGGCAAGACCACCACGCTCTACGGCTGCCTGCGCGAACTGAACGAACCGGGGCGCAAACTGCTCACCGCCGAGGATCCCGTGGAATACGAAATAGACGGCGTCATGCAGGTGCCCGTGAACGCCGGCATCGGCCTCACCTTCGAACGCGTGCTGCGGAGTTTTCTACGGCAGGACCCCGACGTCATCATGGTGGGCGAGATTCGGGACGTGGAGACCGCGCGGATCGCGATCCAGGCCTCCCTCACCGGCCACCTCGTGCTGGCCACGCTCCATACCAACGACGCCCCGGGCGCGGTGACCCGGCTCATCGACATGGGCGTGGAACGCTACCTCATCGCCTCCACGCTTTCCGCGGTGCTCGCTCAACGGCTGGTCCGCCGGATCTGCGAACACTGCCGGGAAGCCTACGAACCGGATGCGGAGCTGCTGGCGCAGTTGGGACTGCCGGCGGAACTGCGCGCGGACCGTCCGTTTCATCGCGGCCGCGGCTGTCAGCGCTGCGCGGGCAGCGGCTACCGGGGACGCTGCGGGCTGTTTGAATGGCTGCCGATCAGCGAAACCATGCGCGGAGAGATCAGCGCGGCGGCGGCCGGATTCGATTTGCGGCGGCAAGCCGTGGCGGAGGGCATGCAACCCTTGCGTGAAGCGGGATGGACGGCCTTGCTCGACGGACGAACCTCGGCCGAGGAAGTGCTGCAATACACCTGAGCGTCGCCATGCCCACCTTTGCCTACATCGCGATCGACGCCCACACCGGCAAGGAGCTGCGGGGCGCCTGCCGGGCGGCAAATGTGATGCAGGCCACGGCCGAACTGAAGGCCCAGGGCCTTTATCCCACTGAACTCACGACCACCTCGCCGACTGCGGAGCCGGGCGCCGCGTCGCGCCGTTCATTTTCGATCGCGTGGACCAGATCGCTCGGCGGCCGAGGGAGCGGCGGCCTGCAGGCCCGGGCGGTGTTCACCCGCCAGCTGGCGATGATGCTGCGGGCCGGCCTGCCGCTGTTGCGGGCCGTCGAAATTCTCGAACGTCAGCAACCCTCGGGAGCATTTCGCAGCGCCATCGGCACGCTGGCCGAGACAATCCGGAGCGGTGGTCCCCTGTCGGAAGGGCTGGCCGCTCATCCCCGTTATTTTGACCGGCTCTATGTCAACATGGTGAAGGCCGGGGAGGCGGGTGGAGCGCTGGACGGGGTGATGCTGCGACTGGCGGAGTTTCAGGAAAAGGCCGTGCGGATTCGCGGTCGCGTGCGCGCGGCCATGACCTATCCGCTCATCATCATGGCGGTGACGGTGGCCGTGGTCGGCGCATTGATCGTTTTTGTGGTTCCTCGGTTCGAAGCCATCTTTGCCACCATGCTCAAGGGTCGCCCCTTGCCGGCGCTCACGCAGGCAGTATTGGGCACGAGCGCCTGGGTGCAGGACCATGCGGTGCTGACGTTGGTGATGGCCGCCGCCACCTTGGTCGCCCTGCGCGGGTTGATCCGCACGGCGCGAGGCGAAAGGGTGGTGGATCGGCTCCGCTTGATCGTACCCGTATTGGGGGAACTCACGCTCAAATCGGCCGTGGCGCGCTTCACCCGCACCTTTGGCACGCTGTTGAGTTCGGGCGTCCAGATTCTCGACGCCCTGCGGATCACACGCGATACGGCGGGCAACGTGCATGTCGCCGAGGCGATCGATGCCGTGCGTCTGCGGGTCCAGGCCGGCGAAGGCGTGGCGCGGCCGCTGGCCGCAACCGGCGTGTTTCCGGCCATGGTGCCCAGCATGATCGAAGTGGGGGAGGAGACCGGAGCCTTGCCGGCCATGCTCGAACGGGTGGCCGACACCTACGATGAGGAAGTCGATCGGGCCGTGACTGCGCTCACCGCCATGCTGGAACCACTCATGGTCGTGGTGATGGCGGCGGTGGTGGGCACGATCGTGATCGCGCTCTTCCTGCCCCTGGTGAGCATCGTGCAGTCGTTGACCTGAAATTATGGATACACCCGAATTCGAGACCGGCAACCTGGGCGAGATCGACTGCGGCGGATCGGGGTGGGTCGTAGGGTTTCTCAACGTACCTCGCGCCGAGGCGCCGACGGGATTGCGGGCGATGGGCGAGACTGCGCTTTCACGGGAAGGTCATCGAAGCCTGCACGATCATGACCGTGCGCTGGGAGCCGTTGGCCGA
>CBFGUO010000045.1:0-45947 GCA_965652375.1 uncultured Opitutus sp. | reverse complement strand
GAGCGCTACGTTCGGGACGTAGAGGCCGGAGGTTCGAATCCTCTCACCCCGACCATTTTCAAGAGGGCGAATGGGGATGCAAAACGGCTGGAATTGTCCACTGAGCCAGTTTCGCCCGACAACGTTTGCGCTGGAGTGGTTGGAGAACGGACGTCCTCGTCCGTTCGTTGCGGGGGAGAGGCAGATGTAATGACGCGGTCCGGAGACCCACGTCCACCTGACGGAATTCGGGGGGAGGGGCGGCGGCGTCTGTCTCGTTGTGAGAGAGCACAGGCCCTGCCTGAAACAAGTGAAAATTTCGAGCGCGGCGGTGTTCGCTTTTCCCGTCATGTTTCCGGTTTAGCCCGACGAAGTTTCCCCGCCCTGATGACGGGCGAGGAAGCGCGGGAGTACCTGCGCCTGGTGCATTTCGGGCGGTATCGAGGTGAGAGTGCCCCGGCCGAGCCGGCCTGGGCGCTCGCTCCCTTCGCGCTGCTCGGTCGGACGGACGGTCGTGACTCGACCTTCCCGTTCGGGTCGATCTCGACGAACAAGGCCGGGTGCTGCGAATGCACGATGAGGTGGCGGTCGTTCCGGCCCATGTGCGTGCGATCCTGGCCGACATGACGTTCCTGCCGGCGCTCCGGAACGGCGCAGCCGTGGCGGCTACCGTGACCGTGAATCTGGCCGATTTTTACCGATAGCCGTTCGCAGCGTGTATCCGCGGACTCACGACGTCTGCGGTTTTATTCCAGAACCTACCCAACAGATTCCAAAACATACATGGAATCCGGGAGCGAGGCAGAGTAAGCTGAAGCAGATTTCGAATGAAAGAGGACCTTTTGCAGGTAGCGGATCTGGAACCCCCCATGGGAGATTTGAGCACAGGCCACCACTTGGCGGTCGGAAGGTCCTGCTGGACCAGACGTTGCGGTAATGAATCCGATCTTCCCATAAATCGCATCGTGCATCAGCGGGTGGTACGGCTGCACGCGGCGGCCCGGCTCGATCGCCTGGGGTTGCGGCCGGCGCAGGGCTACCACAAATGCGGCAGCCGGCTCGATCTGGACTGGGTGGTGGACCTGCGCGTGTGGGCGCGGGTGGAGAGGAAATGGACGGTGTTGCTCGAAAGGACCAGGCTGCCCCGGCCGCGTCGCGGGGACTTGCGGTGGTTTACGCTCGGAGGGACGGTGGCGGATGCGGTGATCCTCGAGGTGCGCCGCTGTGGGATCGACGGGGGCTGGACGCCGTGGAACCTCGTCATGGGAGCCTTCGTTCTGGAGGGCGAACGGCTCACCCCACTCGCGCCGCGCTTCGAGCGACGTCTCGAGATCGCGTCCCGATGTTTGGCCGATCTGCCGGGTGGCGTCGAAGCCGCCTGGCGGGACGGAGCCGTGCACTACCGAACGGCGGATTTTGAAGTGGGATTCAGGCTCGATCGCCCGGGATGGACGCATCTTGGTCTCGGCATCGAGGAGCCGGCCAAGCGGTCCGTGAACCTGTTGTTCACCAGTCCGGTGCATTGTGTGCAGGGGCTGCAATTGCATCCGGTGGGGTTGGCTGCCCGCGTGGCCCCAGCGGTGCGTTGCGATCTCGCCGGCGCCGTGAGCGTGCGTGGGGCCGAAGTGTGCTACGAGGTCACGAGTGGTGGGCAAACCTATCGCCTCGCCTGGACCGTCGGTACCCAAGGACTGACACTGCGGGCCAGACGCGAGGCGCGCCGCGCGGAAACGGCGTGGCACAGTGCCGTTTGGGCAATGGGCTGGCGCAACTCCGTCTCGCCGAGCCAGGCGGTGGGGGAGCTGATTCCGGCCGGGCAGACGGGGGCGATGCGGGCGCCGCTGTGGCTCAACGCGCCGGGCTTCGGGACCTGGTTGATCGAATCGGCGGATGCCGCCTTGACGCTGCGCTCTGAATGCCGTCGGGCGGAGGACTTGAACCTGCTCGAACTGAAGCTGGGGGAACGCACCGATGCCCGCGGCTTGCCGGTGCTGCGGGGCGGGCGGCACGAAGCGGTGGTGACGATGAAGCCGCTGCGTGCGCCGCGCGACCGCTTGCGTTCCTCCGCGCCGGCTGTGGTGCAGCGGGCATTTGCGCGTACATTTTTCGTGGCGCCGACATTTCGGGCGGACGTAGGCACCCTCAGCAACAACGGGGCGTCGATGCCCTGCGCCATCAGTTTTGAAACCTGGACTGCAGTGCTGCCGAGACTGCGTCTGCGCGAGGCGAGCGGCGGCGGGCCCGATGGTTCGGACTTGTTGCGCGTGTCGCTGGAGCGATGGCTCGCCGATGGACCGGGATATGCGGCGGGCATGCTCGCGAAGGGCGGGCGGCTTTATCATGCCGAGGACGAATACCTGATGACCGGCGCGGCGGCGCTGCGGGCGGTGGGCGACTATCTGCGCGGTGCGGCGGATGCGGCGTGGTATCGCCGCCACCGGCGCCTCATCCGCGAAAAGATCGAGGCGGCACGGCGGCGCGACATCGACGACGATGGACTGATCGAAAGCCCCCACCGCACGGGCGAAAGGGGCACCGGTCAGTGGAGCACCTGCTGGGCGGATGTGATTTCCTTTGGCTGGAAATGCGCCTGGAGCAACGCGGTGCTATACGGTGCGTTGGGCAGCCTGGCGATGGGATTGCGGCGTTGGGGCGAGGCGGGGTCGGCGGGGGAACTGGAGGCGTGGGCGGCGCGGTTGCGGTCCACCTATCGGGCGACGTTCTGGAACGAAGCCACGGGGTGGCTGGCGGGCTGGCGTTGCCGGGACGGACGCTTGCACGACCATGCGTTTCCGGCGGTCAATGGCGCGGCGGTGCAGGAAGGATTGCTTGAGCGTGACGACGCCCGCGCGGTGATGCGGCGGTTGTTGGCGGAAATGGAGCGGGTGAGCATGCCGGATCCGGCGCTGGGCCTGCCGCTGGCGCTGTGGCCGATTCCCGACGAGGACCTCGCCGACATCATGCAGGGGTATCCACAGGGTTACTACCAGAACGGCGGGCGCACACACTCGCAGGCGCGACGGTTTGTGATGGGTCTGTATGCAGTGGGGCTGCGACAGGAGGCGGACCACATGCTGGAGCGCCTGTGTGTCGGTCTGGCCGAGGCGCGGGTCTTTGGGGGCAACCAGTCGGGCGTCGACTGGCGCACCTGGAACGACGAGCGCTGCGGTTACGAAGGGTTGTTGACGGATCAGTTCAGCGTGCTGGAAGCCGTGCTGGAGCGGTGGGGGGCGGAGCGGCGGAGCCGTTGATTAGCTGGGCTGGAGGCGGTGAGGCAGGGCTGACTGGTTTGTTTTTTTAACCCCGGATGGACACGGATGGCTTCGCTACCGCTACGCACTGAAACGAGGGAGGGGCTGTGAGGCAGGGAGTTTTCCACCCACGGATTCACGGATGCGCCCGAGGTGCACAAGTGGAATCGGAGGGTTTACTTCTTCGCCAAGGCTCCAGTGGCGCCCAAGGCGGCGGCTCTACATGAGTTGCGCGGGTCAGTCGCGGGGCGGCAGGCGCCAGCGGGTGGACTGGATGGTGGGGCGGGTCGCGGCGTCGGGCTTCTGGTAGTAGATGGTGAGGATTTCGCCGGGGGTAAGCTCGACGGAGGCGGGGTAGCCGAGGTCGTGACTGGGGGCATCGGCGCGGAGCACGCGTTCGGGCGTATCGACCCAGGTGATACCATCGGCGCTGAGGCTGGCGCGGATGCCGTAGGGCGGGCGGCGATAGCCGGTGCTGGCAAGGAGACGGCCGTCGGCCAGGGCGAGCAGGTGCGGCGGGAAGCCCCAGCGGTGGGAGCTGGCGGCCGGAGTCCAGGTGGCGCCACCGTCATCGGAAACGGCGGTGTAGAAGTGGTTGTTGACGTTGTGATCGTCGTAGGGGCTGGCGGTGGAGCGGATGGCCATGACGAGGCGGCCGCCCGGGAGCTGCGCGAGGTGCGGTTCGCCGAAGCGGCGGTGGAGGCTGGTGGGTGTATCCAGGCGCTGGCTGCGGGTCCAGGGGCCGCCGGCGGCCGGGGCGGTGTGCACGGCGACACCGCCCTGTTCCTCCCGGTAGGCCCCGGAGATCCAGGTGCCGTTCGCCAGCACGATGCCGCCGTGGATGGCGTCGGGCCCGGGGCCCGGGTCGCTCCAGGTGAGTCCGCCGTCGGTGGAGGTGTAGATCCAGGTGCCGGCTTGGTCGGCCGCGGCGCGGTAGGCGGCGGTTTCGACGTGGTCGGACCAGCGGGCGAGGGTGGCGGCCGGGTAGGATCCGGGGTTCAGCGCGGCGTAGGCGGCGCGGGTCCAGGCGACGCTGCGCACGTGCAGGGCGAGGGTGCCGTCGCGCCCGACGGTGAGGCCGTTTTCGCGGTCGTCGAGCGGGGTGTCGCAGGCGACGATCGGCGGACTCCAGGTGCGGCCGCCGTCGGTGGAGCGGGTGAGCAGGATGCGTCCATCGGGGCCGAGGTGTTCCTCGGTGGCGCAGAAGGTGGCGACGAGGGTGCCGTCGGGCAGGCGAACCAGGTCGGGCCAGGCGGCGTAGAGGGCGGGATCGGCGAAGATGGTGGAGTGTTCGATCACGTCGGCGGCGACGGCGACATCGACGGGCGCGTCCGGCGTGGGCGGTGGGGCGGGCTCGAAGTAGGCGCGCCAGAGATCGACGACGAGATCGGCACCCTGGGGCAGGAAGTAGTCCTGCCAGGTGTAGTTGCCGGGTTTGCCGTTGGCCCAGCCGGAGTAACCTTCGGTGACGCGGAAAAGGAAATCGGCCATGCCGACGGCCATGCGGCGTTCGAGGGGGCGGCCGCCGGCGTCGGGGCGCCACTCGCCGAGTTGCTTCAGCGTGGTGGCGGTCATGAGGTCGATCATCGCGGCCTCGAAGGCGTAGGCGAGGTTGGTGCGCAGGCCCGACCAGTCCATGGTTTCGAACTCGAAGATGAAGCCGGTCTGGCCGTTCCAGGGCGAGGTGGTCGCGCCCGTGGCCTGGCCGAGGATGCGGCCCTCGAGGTCGCCGTAGACGATGACGTTGTTGCGCACGGCCTTGCTAAAAACGCGCATGGCCTGGCTGCGGTAGAGCGCCCAGGGTTCGTCGAGGCCGATGCCGTCATAGCTGAAGGGATTGCGTACGCCGCGGCCGGTGGTGACGAGTCCGGGCACGAGCACCTGGTGGTCGGGCACGGCGAGATCGCCGCCGAACATGAGGCGATCGCGGACGGCGGGGGTCCAGGTCCAGCAGCGCAGGATGTTGCGGAAATTGGCGGCTTCGAGGCGGGCGGCGAAGGTGTCGAAGTCGAAGGTGCGGAAGAAGGTATTCAGTTCTTCATGACCGAAGTAGAGCGAGGCGGCGACCATGACGCCGACGTAGCCCTCGACGTGATTGGGGTTCCAGCTGCGGTGGAAGAGCGTTTCGCCGTCCATGAGGACGTAGTAGGTGTTGTCGTCGTCGAGGCACCAGTGGCCGGCGACGGCGAGGGCCTGCATGAGCAGGTCGGCGCGGGCGCGTTCGTCGGCGCTGAGGCGCGACCAGAGGGCGGGGGTGCGTTTGGCGAGCAGCAGGGCATTGGCCGGGACGTGGTGCGTCCAGCCGCCGATGCCGCCGAGGGCTTCGGGTTCGCGGGTACTGCCGTCGGCGTAGGGCTCGGGCGTGACGAGGAAGTGGCGGAGTTTGGCGGCGAGATGGTCGGCGAGGGGGCGGCCGTCGACCACGAAGTCGGGCGCGGCATGGGCGGCGAGGGCGGTGATCTGCAGGCCGAAGGTTTCCGGCATCTCACGGTAGCGTTTGGGTTCGACGAACTTCCAGCGGGGCGCCGGCAGTGCGACGGCGCGTTGCACGAGTTCGGCGGGAAAGTGCCGCGGCAGGGTGTCCTGAGCATCGGCTTGGGAGACCGCGGTGAGGGCGAGCACCACGAAGGGGGCGAGGAGATGGCGGAGGCGGTGATCGAGGGGCATGGCGGAGAGGCATCCCGCGGTCGCGGGACAGGGGGTTGTTTTTTAACCACGGATGGACACGGATGGCTTTGGCTACCGCCTACGCACTGAGACGGGGGGGAGTGGCTGAGAGGGGCAGGGGATTTTTGGCCACGGATTTCACGGATGCGCCCGAGGCGCACAAGTGGGCACGGATGGCTTCCTCCTACGCCGAGGCTTCGGTGGACCAGTCTGCGGACAAGCCGGCTACCGTTGCGCGGCGAGGACGAGAACGAGGACGTGAAGAGAACAAGAATGGGGCGGCTATTCGGGATTGTTCGGGGGGGAGAATTCGATGGTGTGGGTGCCGGCGGGGAGGGGGCCGTGGGCGGTGGTGGTGCGGGCGGCGTCGGGCCAGGCGATTTCGAGGGCGTTGACCCCGCGGGCCTGACCGAGGCCGAGGTGGATTAGGGTGTCGCTGCGTTTGCCGGCGTGGCCGCCGGGGCCGTTGAGTTGGCGGGTGAGTTTGACGGGCGGCGTGGAGGGGTTGCCGTCGAGATCGACCGTCGTGGTCACGATCGCGCCGTAGGCGTCGCGGGTCATGCCGTGGGCGGCGTCGCCGACGAGGCGGAGGACGAGGCCGGCGCGGTTTTGGGTCCAGGTGTTGTGATAGATGCGGAGGACCGGTTGGCCGCGGGCGTCGGCGGGGGCATCTGGTGAGAGGCTGCCGTTGGCCAGGGCGGCGGCGCGGCGGCGTTCGGCGTCGAAGCGGTTGAAGGTCTGGCCGACGACGAGATCGAGCGCGCCGTCGTGGTCGAGGTCGAGCAGGGCGGGCTGGCCGGCGCCGAGGTGGTCGATGCCGAGGGCGGCGGTGCGATCGGCGAAGGTGCCGTCGGTCTGCTGCAGGTAGATGCGCAGGCGCTCGTCGTGGGGCGGGGGATCGCTGTAGTCGGACGAGCAAAGGATGAGGTCGAGGCGGCCGTCGTGATCGAGGTCGGCGAGTTCGCAGAAAATGTCGCCTTGGTTGAAGTTGCGGTTCTCCGGGGTCACGACGGCGGGCACGCGGTCGACGGAGAGGGCGGGCGGGGAATCGAAGGTGAGGCGGCCGGTCTCGCGGAGGCGGCTGACGAGGAAGCGGGAGCGGTCGGAGGAGTCGCCGGCCCAGTTGTGAATGATGGTGGAAAGGAAGACGTCGAAGTCGCCGTCGTTGTCGATGTCGCCGACGGCCGCGTCGAAGGTGTTGCCGTTGGCGCGGAAGGGCGGTTCGTCGTCGCGTTTGAAGCGGGGATCGTCCGCGGCGCGTTCCTGCAGCCAGACCGGATGGCGACCGTGGCGGATGGCATCGCCGTCGAAGCCGGCGGCGGGAGCGATGTCGACGCCGCGGAGCACGCGGGTGATCTCGTCCCGGCGGTAGGCCAGTGAACCGCCGGGACGAGGGGGAGGGCGTTCCTCCGTGGTCGCGGGCTCCCGCAAAGGGGCGAAGGGGCTCAGCTGCCAAAGGCGGTTCCAGCGGCGGCCGTAGTTGAGTTCGAGCAGGTAAGGCAAGGGGCCGTCGTCGAGGCGGGCGATGAGCGCACCGTAGGTGGGGCGGCCGGCGGGGTCGGTGGCGGGATCGAGGGGCGCGCTCTCGCCGGGAACGGACCAGCGGGCGAAGGCGAGGGCGGAACGGGCGTCACCGGACTCTGGATACTGGAGGAGGAGGTCGTTGCTGAAGGCTTCGTAGCCGGAGAAGTAGCGTTCATACCAGTTGCCCAGCCAGAGATCGGGCAGGCCGTCGGCGTTGGCGTCGCCGACCGCGATGGCGGCGGTGGTGGCGGCGGGCGCGGCGTCGATGAGGCGGGGTGGAGCGAAGGTGCCGTCGCCGCGGCCGGGGAGCCAGGCGGTGCGGTCGGGGGTGTTGGCGGGTGGGGTGAAGTCGGGCTGGAGGTAGTCGAGGTAGCGGGCGATGATGGCGTCGGCGTGGCCGTCGTTGTCGAGGTCGGCGAAGGTGATGACGTCGCGCGGCGAGAGGACGGGCAGGGTGTCCGCGGGCAGGGCGCGGAAGGCGCCGTCGAAGGGCGCGGCGGCGTCGGGTTGCCAGAGGTGGACGCGGGGGGCGGAGGCGTCGCGGTGATTGAGGCGAACGACGAGGTCGGCGTGCTGGTCGCCGTTGAGATCGACGGCCTGCACGCGGGAGGCATCCAGGGGGGGGAGACCGACCGCGGTGGTGATATCGGGCGAGGCGACCAGGGGGACGGCGGCGAGGAGGAGGAGGAGGAGGGAACGCAAGGGAGCACGTAGGTATAGTGCTGCTGGGATGGGCTGGTGACGCGGGCCGAAACACCCATGGGTGGCCGACCTCGATCGATCCCGCAGGGCGGGACGGGTCGCGGCGAGCGCGACCCCTACAGCATGCTGGGGCAAGGGCGCTGCTGGCTGGCGCCCGGTTGTGGTGGAGGGGCAGGGCGGTCCTGCTCGGAAGTCGGTGCGATTTAGCTCAGCCATAAATCGAGGTGGGCATCGACGAATGCGTCGTCGGTGAAATGGGGGTAGGCGGTGATCACACGGTCGAGTTCCTCGGCCTGGCCGGCGGAGAGGTTTTCCAGGGGGTTGAGGCAATGGGCGGTGGGCACGAGTCCCTGGCGGCGGAGGACTTCGAGGATGCCGGGAATGCAGCCGGCAAAACCGTGAGCGGCGTCGAACACGGCGGCGTTCATGTCGGTGATGGCAGCGGCGCGGGCGAGCCAGGCGGAGTCGATCTGCGGGGCCGAGCGGGCGGCTTTGATTTGCTCCAGGAGTTGCACGGCGGCGCGGGTCCACACGCCCCAGTGGCCGAGCAGACCGCCGGCGATGTGGCGGGTGACGGGGCGTCCGGCGTGGGTGAAGGTGAAGGGTGTGAGCAGGTCGGTGACGATGGTGTCGTCGTTGCCCGTATAAAGGGCGATGTCGGGGCGGCCGGCCTCGATGACGGCGCGCACCACTTCGAGCGTCTGGTAGCGGTTGAAGGGAGCGATCTTGATCGCGAGCACCGCCTCGATCTCGGCGAAGCGGGTCCAGAAAGCGCGGCTCAACACGCGGCCGCCGACGGCGGGCTGGAGGTAGAAACCGATGAGCGGGAGTTCGGTGGCGACGGCGGTGCAGTGGGCGAGGAGGTCCGCTTCGGGGGCCTCGCCCCAGGCGGCGAGACTGAGCAGGGCGGCGTCGTAGCCGAGATCGCGGGCGAGACGGGCTTCGGCAATGGCCTGGGGGGTGCGGCCGCAGACGCCGGCAATTTTGATGAAGGGCCGCGGCGTTTCGGCGAGGCGGGAGTCGAGGGTGTCGCTGGCGAGTTCCAGCACCGGACGAAGCAGGGCGTGGGCGGGGTCGCGTATTTCGAACTGGGTGGAGTGCACGGCCACTGCGACGCCGCCGGCGCCGGCATCGACGTAGTAGCGGCTCAGGGCGCGTTGGTGGCGCTCCGACAAGCGGCGGTTGGCATCGAGGGCCAGCGGGTGAGCCGGGATGACCTGACCGGCTTGCAGGTGGGCGCGCAGGGCGGACAGGGAATCAGAACTGGCCATCACGGGTTTCGAAATGAGTCGGCTTGTCGAGGAGCGGACCGCCGTGTTCGAGGTAGTCGGCCACCAGGGCGATCATTTGCTCGAGCGAACGGGCGGGCGGTCCGAAACGGGCAGCGGCCTGGCGGGCATCGGACAACCAGGCGGTGGCGGCGGGCTCGCCGGTAAAGATCGGTTCGACGCCGAAGTGGCGGCCGAAGACGAGGGCGATGTCGCGCACCGCGTGTTTCTCGATGCCGGTGACATTGAGCGGCTGCGGTGGCGAGGCGGCGAGCTCAAGGCAACGGATGGCCATCGCGACCGCGTCGGTCTGCCAGATCAGGTTGACCCAGCCGGTGGAGAGATCGACCGGCTCGCCGGCGCGCACGCGGGTGGCGATGTCGACCAGCACGCCGTAGCGCAGCTCGCAGGCGTAGTTGAGGCGAAAGAAGGTGATGGGTGTGCCGTGAAGCTTGGCGTAGTGGGTGAACACGCGCTCGCGGCCGACGCAGGAGCTGGCGTATTCACCATGGCATGACAGCGGGACGGTCTCGTCGCAGCCGGGGCCGTCGACGGCGACGAAAGGATAGACGCAGCCGGTCGAAAACACGACGAGGCGCGACGTGGTGAAATGTCGTGCCACGAGGGAGGGCACGATGGTGTTTTGAATCCAGGTGGCCTCCGGTGCGTTGGTGGTGCCGAACTTCTGGCCGGCGAGAAAGAACACGTTGGCGAGTTGCGGCAGCGCGGCGACGGCGGTGGGATCGGCCAGGTCGCAGGCGATGGTTTCCACGCCGTCGGCCTCGAGGCGGGCGCGCAGCGCGGGGCGGCTGAAGCGGGACACTCCAATGACGCGGGCGGAGCGCCCCGCGAGGTTGAGGGCGTGCCGCAGCATGAGCGCGACGGTGGTGCCCATCTTGCCGCCGACCCCCAGGATGAGGTAGTCGCCCAGGTGAATTTTCACCGCCTGAATGACGTGCGCCGGCGGCAGCGCGAGCCACCGGTCAATTTCGTCATTTTCCACTGGGAAATCGCGAGTCATTGCGTCAAAACGGCAGTCGCGCACGATGGCGGCAAGTCATTAAATAATAGTTGCTTACGAATGAAATTTCATCGCCCGTCCGGGCTTCTCTTCACCCCTTGAGCATCATCGACTTCCACACGCATCCCGTCTTCTTCGGCGCCGGCGCGGAGGAGGCTGAAACGCGGCGCCAGATCAGACGGGCGAAGCGCTTTGGCATCACCCGGATGGTGGCGCTGGGCGATGTGTTGCGCTACGGGCGTCTGCCGGATGCGGAGCAGACGCGCCGGTTGAACGACGAGGTCGCGACGGTGGTGCGGCGGGGCGTCGGGTTCTACGTGGGATTTTGCGGACTCAACCCGCTGCTCGGCGAACGGGCGGTCTGGCGCGAAGTGGAACGTTGTTTTGAAACGGTCGGCGGATTTCACGGCATGAAGCTCGAGATTTCGTGCAACGCCCGCGATGCGGCGATGAAGCCGGTGATGGAAGCGGCGCGGCGTTATGGGGTGCCGGTGCTGCAGCACTCGTGGAGCCAGACCAATATCCGCGAGCGCGCGTTTCATTCCGACCCTGAGGACACCTGCGAGCTGGCCCGACGCTGGCCCGACGTGAAGGTGGTCATGGCGCATCTCACGGGCTGCGGCGTGCGGGGGATCCGGGCGGCACGGGGGCTGGACAACCTGTGGATTGATACCTCGGGCGGGGCGCCGGAAGCCGGGCTGGTGGAATGCGCCGTCGACGAACTCGGGTCCGCGCGAATCCTCTATGGATCGGATGGGCCGATCCGCGATCTGCCGGTGGCGATCGGCCGCATCACGGGCGCGGCCATCCCGGCCGGGGCGAAGCGCGCCATCCTCCACGACAATGCCGTGAAACTCCTGCCGCCTGCCGTATGACCTTTTTCGATACCAACGCGTGGGTGGGCGAATGGCCCTTCCTGAATCTGCCGGTGCGCGACCCGGCCGGGTTGCGCCGCCATTGGCGGGGGCACGGGATCGCGGGCGGACTGGTCTCGTCGTTCTCGGCCCTGTGGCCGACGGATCCGATGCCGGCCAACCGGACCTTGCGCGCGGCGATCGGGCAATCCCGGACGATGATTTCCCTGCCGGTGCTGAATCTCTGGGGACCAGGTTGGGAGCGGGACCTGGCGGAACTGATGGGATGGCGGGAGCTGCAGGCGGTGCGGCTGGCGCCGGGTTATGGCGGCTGGAGCCTGCGCGCACGGGCGGCGCGCGAGGCGGCGGCGGCGATTGAGGCGCAAGGGAAGCGGGTGGTGCTGACCGCGCGGTTGTGGGACGAACGGCATGAACATCCGGCGTTGAAGGTGAAGCCGGTGAAGGTGGGAGACATTGTGCGCTGGTTGGAGGCGGTGCCGGACTGCACGCCCCTGATTCACGGGCTTACGCGCTGGGAGCTGGAAAAGTTGGCGGAGTCGACCGACCGTTTTTTCACCGACCTGAGTTATGCGGAGTGGGAGGACACGTTGGGTGTGATGACGCGAACACTGGCCTCGCGTCGGATCGTCTTCGGTTCGCTCACTCCGCTCCAGGTGAGTGCGGCACAGGTGGAGAAGATCGCGGCTTCGCCGCAGCCGGTGCGGGTGCGTCGGGCGGTGGCGGCGGAAAACGCGCGGAAGTTTCTGGGATCATGAAAACGAAGAGTGATGTTCCGGCGATTGAAGGAGGGACGCCTGTGATTACCGAGCCGCCCACCGCGAGGCGTCGGTGGGGGCCGGCGGAGTTGGCGCGGCTTACGGCGATGGTGGAACAGGAGTCGTTGTTCTACTGGAACGGTCCGCAGACCGCGGAACTGCTGGCGCGTTTCCGCGCGTTGTATCCGCTGCGGCACTGCATGCCGTGTGCGTCGGGCACGGCGTCGTTGCACATTGCGGTGGCCGCGCTGAGGTTGGCGCCGGGCAGCGAGATCATCGTGCCGGCGATCACGGACATGGGCTCGGTGATCGGCATCCTGTATCAGCAGCTGGTGCCGGTGTTTGCCGACGTGGATCCGATAACGGGCAACCTGGACGTGAGCGATGCGGCTGGGCGGATCACGTCGCGGACGCGGGCGATCATGCCGGTGCACTTGGCGGGCAATCCCTGCGATATGGAGGCGGTGTTGGCGCTGGCCGCTGAACATGGGCTCGTGGTCATCGAGGATTGTGCGCAGGCGTGGGGTGCGACCTGGCGCGGTCAGCCGGTGGGCCTGTGGGGAGATTTGGCCTGTTATTCCTTCAACGAGTTCAAGCACCTGAGTTGCGGTGACGGCGGGTTGGTGGGCACGAATCGCGACGACTTGGGCGTCGGGCTGAGCAAGTGGGGCGACAAGCACTACGACCGGGTGGCGGGCGGGCGGAATCCGCCGACGCTGTCGCCGAACTATCGGATCAGCGAGCCGCAGTCGGCGGTGGCGGCGGCGCAGCTCGAGCGGCACGATGCCATCGTGGCGCGGCGGCGCGAGCTGGGGCGTCGGCTGGCGGCGGCGTTGGCGGGATTGCCGGGCCTGACCGTGCCCGCGGAGACGCCGGGGGGGGAATCAAGTTATTGGTTCTTGCTGCCGCAGATGAAGCCGGAGGCGATGCGGGTGTCGCGGGACGACTTCGCGCGGGCGCTGGTGGCTGAGGGCGTGCTGGGGCAGGGAGCGTATATTCCCTCGCCGGTGCCTGGATACGACGTGTTCCGGCGGCACGACTTTTTCGCCGGCCGCTGGCCGTTGCGGGAGGCGGGTTTGACGGACATGGATTACAGTACGCTGCGTTTTCCGCAGGCCGAAGGGCTGTTGGCGCGCAATCTCACGATCACGCTGCACGAAGGGATGACGGACGACTACGTCGATGCGGTGGCGGCGGCGTTTGCGAAACTGCTGGCGTACTATCGGGCGGGGTGAGAGCTGGAGCGGTGGAAGGAGCGGAGAGGCAGGGAAGTTTTTTAACCACGAATGTACACGAATGGCTTCGCTACCGCTACGCACTGAAACGGGGGGAGGGGCAGGGGCGGCACGCCGGCTAGCGGGGGCCCTACAATGAAACTACACCAGTGTTTCCTGGATCGCGGTGGCGATGCGGTCGGCGTCTTCGGGTTGGTAGCGCCAACCGAGGGGGAGGGCGATGAAGCGCTGGGTGAGGTCTTCGGTGCGGGGGAAGTCCTCGGCGCGGTAGCCCGGGGCGGGCCAGGGGCGGAGGTCGGCGAAGGGGGAGAGGCCGGGGTGGTGGGCGCGGCCGGTGAGGAGGTGCGGGCGATGGTATTGCGGATACGTTCCTGTGCGGCGCTGGCAGGGTACGCCGCGGGCGGTGAGGGCGGAGCGGACCGCAGCGGCGCGGTCGACCGTGGGGAGGTAGAAGTAGAGCTCGAAACCGAAGTCACCGTCGGGATCGGCGACGGGTCGCCAGGTGAGGTCGGCGGGGGTGCCGACGGTGTCGCGGATGTGGCGGTGCAGTCGGCGGCAGTGCGCCATGATCGTGTCGACCTTGCGCACCTGGGCGAGGGCGACGGCGGCGGTGAGTTCTGACATGCGGTATTGTGCGCCGGAGAAGGCGGGCTCGTGCGAGGCGGCAAACTGTTCGTGGTGCGGACGGAACTGGCCGAGGTCGTGCATGCGCACGGCGCGTTCGTAGGTGCGGGGATCGCGAGTGACGAGCATGCCGCCCTCACCGGCGGTCATGGGCTTGTTGTGCTGAAAACTGTAGATGGCCACATCGCTCCAGGTGCCGACGCGGCGACCGTGGTAGCTCGCTCCCGGAGCTTCGGCGCAGTCCTCGATGACGAACAGGCCGTGGCGGTGCGCTTTCTGTTGGATGGTCGCCATGTCGGCCGCGGCACCCTGATAGTGGACTACGAGCACGGCGCGGGTGCGCGGGGTGGCGAGGCGGTCGATTTCGGCGGGGTCGAGGTTGAGGCTGGCGTCGATTTCGGCGAGTACCGGGCGGGCGCCCATCCGGACGACGGCGGTGACGCAGGACAACCAGCTCCAGGCCGGCACGATGACTTCGTCGCCGGGGCCGATCGCGATGGCGGCGAGGGCGGCTTCGAGCGCGGCGGTGCCGCTGGAGGTGGCGAGGGCGAAGTCGGTTCCGATCCAGGCGCGGAATTCGGCTTCGAGCCGGGCAACCATGGGCGGGGCGCGGTCGGGATGGTCGCCATAGTAGCGGAACAACTCCCGGCGGCGCAGCACGTCGAGCACGAGTTCCTCCTCCTCGGGACCGATGGCGGCGGAGCCGAGGCCGGCGGGCGGAGGGGACCAGGAGGCGGCGCGCGGCGGGCTCATGACGACGACGGCAGGGCGCGGAGGAAATCCGCCAGATGAAAAACGAAGCCGAACTCGACGGCGACGCGCCACAGGGCCTGGTGGTATTCGCCGTTGGTGGCGGCCGATTCGTGGCTTTCGACGGCGACGATGGCTTCGGCGATGGTGGAGCAGAGGTAACCGCGGCGACCCATGTCGACCATGCCGCCGGGGGACATGAGCAGGCACCAGTTGAGGGCGAAGCCGATGTAGATGAGGTGGTTGATCCCGCGGTCGAGGCAGTGTTGGTGCAGGGCCGCGGCGTCTTCGATCAGGGGCTCGGTTGAAAGCGGGCCGGCTTCGGTGGCGAGGCGGCGCTGGTTCCAGCCGAGATCGACGTCGTTTTGGTTGGCGCGACCCGGAAAGACTTCGTTGCGGCGAAAGGTCCGCAGTTCGTGCCAGGTGGGATCGGTCGCGACGGTGGGGGCGGGCGTATGAGCGCAGCCGGAGATGTGAACGACGGTCAGCGGCGAACGGCGCACGGCCTCGAGCAACGGAGGAAACACCTCGCGCAGGACGTGGCGGCTGCGGGTGAGGTAGGGCGCGGCGCGCACCCAGCCGGGCAGTTCTCCGGGGGCGGGCGGACGCCAGGCGTGCATCACGACGAGCGCGGTGCGAGCGGCGTCGAAGGCGAGGGTGTGGCGTTCCCAGCCGGGATCGGCGGTGGGATCGAACTGGCGATAGGTCGCCACCGGACAGGTGAAACGGGCGGAGCTCACGGCGAAGGGGCCGCGCGGGCGGCGAGGCGGCGCAGGCCGAGTCCGAGCAGGACGAGCAGGGCGCCGGCGATGAGGTTGATGCGACCGGGGGCGACGAGGGTGGAGGGGAGGACGGTGCAGGCGGCTAGCACGGTGCCAAGGATGAGGCAGACGACGCCGATGAGACCGTAGACCTGCATGGCGGCGCCGCCGTATTGACTTTCCGGTGACGGGTCGACGGGAGTGGCCAGGTCGCGCTCGAGGGCGCGGAGAGTGGCGTGGCGCGGGTTGTCCGGATCGAACCAGAGCGCCGAGACGGCAAAGACGGCGGAGGCGACAACGGCCTCGACGATCATGTTGCGGGCGAAGTCATGCTCGGGCCACACGTCGGCGACCATGAAGGCGATGGCGGCGACGAGGGCGGCCGAGGAGGCGGCGATGCCCGACCACCAGGGGGTGCGGCGGAAGATCATGCCGAGGGCTACCGGCATCTGGAAGGAGGCGGTGAGGGAGAAGTAGATGAGGGCGAACTGGAAGGCGCCGCCGAAACGCGGGATGACGAAGGCGACGGCCACGCCGAGCACGCCGACGAGGGTCATGGTGGTCCAGGCGACGCGGAGCTGGGCGCGTTCGCCGAGGGTGTGGCCGGTCAGGCGGCGACGCAGGGGGACGACGATGTCGCGCGTGATGGTGGCGGCGAGCCAGTTGAAGGCATCATTGGCCTGGCCGAGGGTGGCGGAGAGAATGGCGGAGACGACAAAGCCGATCATGCCGTGGGGCAGGAGCAGGAGGGCGAGGCTCACGAAGGAAGCCTCGGCGGGGTTGGCAAACTGGGGCCAGAGGGCGGTCATGTCGGGGAAGAGCACGCGGGCGGCCATGACCGGAAGGATCCACATGAGCGGGCCAACGAGGCTGAGTCCGCAGCAGAGCAGGGCCATTTTACGGGCGCCGCGTTCGTCGGGCACGCTGTTGTAGCGCTGCACGAGATGCCAGGCGACGTTGTAGCCGAGCATCATGTTGATGGCGTATCCCATGAGGAACCACGGGTTGGCGGCCGGCCCCTGCAGGCTGAAGTAGCCCTCGGGCACCTCGGCGAGCAGGCGGCGGATGCCGGCGACGAGGCCGGCGCCCTCGCCGAGGTGAAGATAGGAGACGGGCAGGATGATGAGCGTCATCACGCCGATGATGATGCCCTGCACGGCGTCGGAGAGCACGGCGGCCCAGAGACCTCCGACGGCGGTGTAGAGCACCATGACGAAACCCGTGACGATGGTGAGCGCCTGGAACCCGGAGAGGGTGAGTGGGCCGAGGGTCAGGGTGAGGTCGTTGAGCCCCAGCGCGGTCGAGACGAAGATGCAGAGAATGTAGAGACCCTGGCCGATGCCGACGATGGCGGGAATGACGGCGGTGAGGGAGTAGAAGTAGGTCGTCGACGGCGAGAAGCGCCGGGTGAGAAACTGCAGGGGCGAGGCGAGCCGGCAACGGCGCCACATCCGGGCGAAGTAGAGGAAGCCGACGAGATAGGCCCAGGTCGCCGAGGTGAAGATGAGGGCGGCCCCGATGCCCCATTGGTAGGTGAAGCCGGCGGCGGCGACGAACATGAAGGCGGAGAAGCCGGAGACCCAGTTGGAGAGGCCGGCGAGAAACCAGGGGATCTGACCGCCGCCCTCGAAGTATTCGTCGGTGTCCTTGTTGCGCCGGGCGGCGTAGAACCCGACGTAGATGATGATGGCGAAGTAGAGCGCGATGAGCGCGTAGTCGAAGCCATTGACGGTGTTGAAGACGGGGCGGTCCACGGGGTGGGGAGGGAGGCTTCTTTGTTCTTTCTTCTCGAACCCCGTGGAGCGGTGGGCGGAGCGGATTCCGGTGGGTGGGGAGAAAGATAAAGATAAAGACGAAAGAGAAAGATTCTTTGAGGGTCAGGTGAGGGTGAGGGCGGGGAGGTCGGGGGTGAGGTTGAGGGTGACGCGGGTGGTTTGGCCGTGCTGGGTGACGGTGACCATCCAGTTGTCGTCCGTGGGGCGGGTGACCTGGATCGCCGGAGGGCGGGAGCCGGCGGCTGAAGCCGCCGCTACGGTAAGGATCGTGTGCTCGGCGGCGGGAGCGGACTCGACCTCGACGAAGGGGAAGATGCCGGAGGTCTCGGGCAGGTCGTGGTGGGCGGTGCGGACGGCGATGGCGCCGGGGGAATGCACGGTGGCGGCGAGGGCGGCGTGCGGGCGCGTGATGGTGAAGCCGTCGGTGGCGGCCGTGGCGCGGCCCTGACCGTCTTCGTTGTAGACCTGGAAGCGTGCCTGGACGGCGGCGGGTCGGGCGGGATCGAGGGCGATGCGGTCGAGGATGAGGAGGACGTCGGGCTTGAGGTAGAGGAGGGTGCGGTCGACGCGGCGGACGCTGTCATTGACGAGTTGATACGCCGGGGCGGCGTCGCTGGTGACGCGCATCCAGCCGGCACCGGTGGCGTAGTCGCGCACCCGGGCGGAGGCCCAGGATGAGTTGGTGCCCTCGCTGCCGTCATGGTATTGGTGGCCACGGCCGTCGATGAGGATGGCGGTGTGGGCCTCGGTGAGGCGGAGCAGCCACTGCGGGTGGGTGGGGCTGTAGGAGGCCTTGAAGGGGTCGTGGAAGAGGCGTTCGCCGTGGGCCTTGAAGATCACGCTGTTGCGGTCGGCGTGCTCGTGGTTGGCGGGGCCGCCGGAGCGCAGGGCGACGACGGTGGAATCGACATCCCAGCCCGTGCGGGAGATGACCCAGTCGTTGCTGAGACGCACGTCGAGCAGGTCGTCGGGCAGGGGCGCGGCGGGGGCCTCGGGATCGAACCAGACGGCGCCATGATAATGGCGTATGGTGCCGATTTCCCGGCCCACGAAGGTGGAGACGGCGTCGCCGGTGACGCGGCCGATCCAGGGGGCGACGGTGGCGTCGGCGCCGTGCAGGCCGGAGTCACCGAAATTTACGGTATCGTGCTCGGGCACAATGGTGCCTTTGGGGGTGGCGTTGTAGGCCTCGGGCTCGTGGGGATTGGAAACGGGAGCGCCGCGGGTGGGCATGCTCATGACCGCGGCGTAGCGGGCGGTGCCAGGGTAGTTGATGAGGTCGCGGTCGTCGATGCCGAGGCGGCGGTGCAGGACCTCGGCAAGGAAGGCGAGGTGGAGGGTGGTGTAGCCCCAGTAACCGATGCCCTCGTCGTAGGAACCATCCAGGCCATACATGACGGAAAAGGCCTTCGCACTCTGGCGGGCCATCTCGAGCCACTTGGCGGCCTCGGCGTGGCGACCGTGCAGCCACGTCGCGGCAATGCCGAGGGCGCAGGTGGGGATGATCTTGAGATTGGTGGCGTTGAGGATGAGGGGCCAGCGGCTGAAATCGATTTCCAGCGCGATGTCGTCGCGGGCGCGATCGAAACCCCAACCCTGCACGCGATCGGGGTATTTGAGGCCGTAGAGGGAGAGATAACAGGCCGGGGCCCCCTTGGTGGCGACGTTCTCTTCGGCCTCGGTGATTTCCGCAGGGGTGAGGTGAGGGGAGAGCCAGTCGAGGGCGAGGCAGGTGGCGATGGTGGCCTCGGGGGCGCGCTGAAAACCGATGGTGTGTTTGCCGCCTTCGATGAAATAGTCCCAGGTCGGGTAGTCCATCAGCCGGCGCAGGGCGAGTCGCGCGAGGTCGAGGTGCTGCGAATCCTCGTAAACGGTGGCGACGAAGGCGGAGCGTTCGAGGATGCGTCGGGCGCGGGACTGGTCCTGGACGCGGTTGGTGAGCCGCAACTCGTGGCGGAGAAAGTGTTCGTCGTCGGCGAGGTCGACCGCGGTGAGTTCGGCGTGCAGGAGGGCGAAGCGCGGCAGGGCCAGGTTGGCGCGGATGCGGGGCAGGTCGGACGGATCGAAGAGCAGGCCGGCGGCGGGGTTGGGCCGGACGGGGGCGGCGGCGGTGTATTCAGGGTGTGGATGCGCAGCGGCGCGCGAACCGGCCAGGAAGGGGACGGTCGCGGCGAGGGTGGAGTGGCGGAGGAAGGCGCGACGGGTGGTGGGCATGGGGGGTGGGCTTCCCGATTCTTTCTCTTTATTCCTTATCTTTCTCTTTCTCCTCGTGGCGCGGATGGCGGGCGTATTCCGGCCGGTGGGGAGAAAGGGAAAGATTAAGAGAAAGAGTTGAGGGGTTCAGGGGTTGTGGTCGATGGGGTCCTGGGGCTGCTGGTAGCGGGTGCGGTAGGTCTTTTTGCTCGCGGCCAGTTTCATGAAGCGGTCGAGGGGGACGACTTCGACGGTGTCGGAGAGGCTTTCCAGAATGGTGGCGACCTGTTCGATGGTGGTGCGTTCGCGCACGTGCATGAGCAGGAAGTAGGGCCGCTGGGGATTGAGGCGGATGAGTTCCTCCAGGTCGGCGGCGGCCTCCTCGGTGGGACGATAGACACCGAGGTAGTAGTCGTAGCTGATGAAGGGGCGGTCGTCGCGCAGGTCGAAGGTGCGGGCAGTGCCGTAGCCGTTGATGAAGCCGAGCACGTCGGGGAATTCGGCGTAGTAGCGGTCGACCACTTCCTTGGGCAGGTCGGTGTTGCCGACATGGCGGTTGCCCTCGGAGTAGTCCATGATCTCGAGGATGCGCAGATCGAGCGTGTCCATGAGACCGCGGGCATCGGCCATGAGAGCGGGGAACTTGTCGGCCGGGATGGACTTGGGATACATGTAACCCGGGCCGCTGAGGCCGGCGACGAAGTAGTCGTTGGGGGTCTTGCTCTCGTAGAAGTACTGGAGGGCGGGCGGGTTCATCCACGACCAGTTCATGAGCACCTGCCAGCCGTAGGGGATGCGGCCGCGGCCGGGTTTGGTCCAGGCGCCGATGCCCATGGAATCGGTGGCGAGGGCGGCGACGTAGACCTTGTCCTCGGCGACGAGTTTGGCGTCGGGCTCGATCGTGTGATTGTTGCGAAAGGAGAAGTCCGGCGTGAGCGGAATCTGCGAGGTGAAGGAGACGTTGGGCAGGTTGTGCAGGCCCTCCATCTTGAGGCCGTAGTTACCGGTGAGGGTGGTGTGCTGGCCTTCGGTGTCCTTGCCGTAGGAGTGCCAGCCGAGCACGACGCTGGCGGGGTTCTGGCCGGCGAGAACGCGTTTGAGCAGGGCGAGCTCATCGGGGTGCTTCGGGTTGGCCGAGAGGTCGCTGAAGAAGGCGCGTTGCTGCACGCCGAAGTCCGCGATGCCGGGCTTCATGACCGGACCGTACTCGCCGCCGAGGACGACGTAAAAATCGCGGGAGCAGCGTTCGTAGTAGCGATCGTAGGCCCACTGATAGATCTGGGCGTCGCCCTGGCCGGTGAACTGGCCGCGCAGGTCAACCATGGGCTCCAAGCCATGGCGCCGGGCGAGGGCGAGGTGGTCGGGGTGGATGACGAGCAGGTCCTCGACGCCGGAAATGGTGAAGGCGACGATGAGCGAGGAGCGGACGGCGGGATCCCAGACCACGCAGCCCCGGGCGGCGGAGCCGAAGCGGGCGAGGGCGGCATCGAGATCGCCGGGATCGAAGCGGTCCCAGGCGATGCCGTGGCGCTCGTGCAGGAAATCGATCAGCGGTCCGGCGATCTCCCACTGCCAGTCGGCCGGATACTGCAGGTAGATCTGCGGGCCGGCGCGGTTGGCGAGACCCTGGAGGGAAAGCAAGGTGGCGTGGGCGGGCAGGTCGCCATCCAGTCTCCAGTTGTCGGATACGGGGATGAGTGTGGCCCGCTCCGGGGCGCGCTCGGCGACGGCGATGACGGGCGGGGCGGCGCGCAGGAGGCTGGTGCCGGTGAAGAGGAGCAGGGAAGCGAGACAGGATGTCAGAATCCGGGAGGCAGGGCCTTTGGTCACAGAGGGCACCGAGGGAGCACGGAGGTCACCGAGGCGGTGAGAGAGACTGCGGAGAAGAGAGGGGGGGCGGCACGGTGACATGAGGAAAGTGGCGGCAGGTTATTCGGTGGTGCGCTGGTAGACGTGCACGACGGGCCGGGGGCGGGTGCTGCGCAGATCGATGACGGTAAGGGTGTCGCCGTCGGGGGAGAGCTGGAATTGACGCAGGACATTGACGGCGCGCGTGCCCTGCTGGGTTTCGAGCGGGAAGTCGATGTCGAGCCGGAGCACGCGACCGTTGTCGAGGACGGCGGAGCGGATGGTTTGGGTAGCGTCGTGGGGCGCGTAGGCGCCGATGTGGCGGTTGTCGACCCACCAGCCGAGGGGGAGCGTGGTGCTGGGCGCAGCGAGATCCACCGCGGTGAGTTCGCGATGGGCGCGGCGGCCCCAGTTGAGGGCGCGGTCGAGGGTGAGTCGGGTGCCGTCGAGCGAGATGATCAGGGTGGCGTTGCGCCACGGACTGAGGTCGGTGCTGCGAGCCGGATCAAAAGTCCAGGAGCCGGTCATGCCGGACGGGAGGTCCGCGGCGGGGGCGGCGACGGTGAAGACGGTGAAGGCCAGAAGGAGGCCCAGCGGGCGGCGGAAGGAAGAGGGCATGAGGGCAGGCGGGATGAAAAAGCCGGCTCCCGAGGTGAGAGCCGGCTTTGGATTCAACTAAACGATACGGTGAGGCAGGGGCGGCACGCCGGCGAGCGGCGGCCCTACACACGGATCTGCGGACTTAGAACTCGAGCGTGGCCGAGGCGGTGAACAGGCGGCCCTCGAGGATGCGGTAGAGTTCGGAGCCGTCGGGATTGGCGACGTAGGCCTGGAGGTCGTCGTTGTCGGTGAGGTCCTTGACGTTGATCTGGAAGGTGAAGGCGCGGTTGTCCCGGAGCTTCCAGGTCGAACGGGCGAAGGCGTCGACGAACAGGGTGGTGTCGGACCAGTAGGGCTGGCTGAGGTCGAAGGCGTAGTCGCCCAGGGCGTTTTGACTGACGCCGAAGCCGATGCCGACTTTGTCCTGCCAGCGGAGACCGCCACCGACGGTGAGATCGCCGACCCACTTGAGGATACCGTCTTCGAACTTGCCGATGTGGTAGCTGGTGTTGATGGACCAGCGCCACTCGGCTTGTTCGATGGTGGGTTTGCCGTCCTCGAGCGCGGCGCGCTGGACGTTTTCGACGATGGAGGTCTGGGCCAGCTGGGCGAGCGTCTGGGTGCCGGCGTCATTGATGTAGAAGTTCTGGGCGAAGCTGCTGTTGACCCACTGGGGGATCACGAAGCTTTCGACGAACTCCTGCATGACCGGGTAGGTGTTGCTCGTCACCGTCTCCTGTTGGGCGGCGGTGAAAATGAGGGTCCACTTTTCCGTCGGGTTGTAGGCGACTTCGACTTCCATGCCGGTGGCGGAGAAATCGCGGGTGCCGGTGTCGGCGGGGTTGCGGCTGGTGGAGGCGGCGGAGGGATTGTTCCAGTCGACAATGAAGCCGCTGACATCGATCACGCCCTGGGGCGGGAGAACGGCCTGGGCGTCGGCCGCGGTGAAGCCTTGGGCGACGTTGAGGGGGTTGTCCAACTGGTGGGCGAGGTTTTGCAGGATGCCGGCGGGGGTGCTGATGGCGGCGTTCTCATAACGGTTGTTGGCCGAGTCGGTCTCGAACCAGTTGAAACGCGCAGAGAGCTTGCCGTCGAGCGCCTCGATCGTGAAGCCCTTCTCCTCGGTTTCGCCGGAGACGGCGGGGACAAGTTCGTTGTAGATGTTCACGTTGGAGCCCGACGGCACGAAGTTGTCCGACTTGGCGTAGTGGAACGACAGGCCGAGTCTGCCGGGGATCTTCTCCTGGATGGCGCGAGGGGTGTGGACGACCGCGGACCAGGAGGTGGTCTCGTCGTTGTAGGTCTCGACCAGGTCCTCGGGGCGCGGGCCGCGGAGGTAGGCGGGATCGAAGGTGTTGTCGACATCGCTGCGACCGACCTGAGTGGGAGCGCCGACGGCGGCGGTCGACGAGGTGTCACTGCGCCAAGTGCCGGTGAGGACGATGGTGTTGTCCCAGAGGAAGGACTGACCGACGAGCACCTCGGACTCGACCTCGGTGAGGCGCTTGCTGGCGGAGAAGGCGGCCGGGTAGTCGTTGGGGCTGTTCCACATGGTGTAGACCGGGGAGCTGAAGTCGACGAAGCGGGCGCTGTGTTGATCCCAACCGGTGTATTGGTTGTAGATGGGACTGCTGCCGGCGTGGGAACGCTGGCGCCCGTGGGAGACACCCTGAATGCCCACGCCGGCGAGGTCGCTGAGTGAGTTGATGTTCAGGAAGTTGGTGTCGTTGGTGACCGGGAGGGCGAACTGCTGGCCGGAGCGCTGGGCGGGCCAGACGAAGCCGGTGAGCGAGCCGCCGCCGATATTGCGGGCGAGGATCTCGTAGTCCAAGGGGTCGCCGCGGGAGTAGGCCTGCTTGTTGTAGGTGGAGCTCTCGTCGAGCAGGCCGGTGAGGGTGAAGCGGCCGAGCAGTTTGGTGACCCAGCTGTCCTCGGCCATGAAGTCATCGAAGCGCACTTCGCCGTAGGCCTGAATGCGGAAGCCGTCGCGGTCGTTGACGAGGTTGTTGCCGCCGGTGTTGCCGCCCATGACGGGCCGTCCGAAGTTGGGGTTCGGAATGAGGGGGCCGTTGGGGGTGCCGTCGCTGGTGGCGAGCAGGTAGGCGTTGGGGTCGATGTAGATCGTGCGCTGCTGGACACCCTGGAGGGAGTTGTTGCCCCAGCTGCTGAAGTCCTGCTGGTAGTAGGACACCTCGAAGCCCAGACGATTATCGAGGTAGTTGCCCTCGATGCTGGCCTGATAGACTTCCCAATCGGCGCCCTGCTGGGCGGTGCCACCATTGAACAGGTTCTTGCGGTAGTCGAAGATACTGCGATCGGTGATCTGCTGGGCGACAAAGCCGTTGGAGTAGAACGGGGCGGTGCCCTCGGCGACGCGGGTGCCGTCGGAGCGGTAACCCCCGGTGCGGCGGATGATCTGTTCCTCCGGCCAGGGCATGAGCATCATCCATTCACCGAGGCCACCGGCGCTGGGCAGGCCTTCGTTGGCGCGGATGTAGGCCGGACCGCCCCAGGTGGGCTCCGGGTTGGAGGGGTCCTGATAGAAGGTGGCAAAGCCACTGGACAGACCGGGCAGCGCGAGCTGCATCACTTCATTATTGACGCGGCCGGGGAAGAAATCGCCGGTGGCCCGGAAGAAGGCGCCGCCGTCGGCGGGGGTGGCGATGATGGGCTTGCCGAGGTTGATCCACGGCGTGATGCCGTCATTCGGCGGCACGAAGTCGGGGTTGGCGGAGACGCGTTCGGCGATCTCGGCGCTGGCGCGCGCCTTGAGGTTCCAGGGCAGGTTGATGGTGGCGGAAACGAACAGACGGTCATCCTCGAGGAAGGCCTGCTTCTGCTCGTATTGTTTGTTCTCGGAGAGGCCGGCGACCCGGACGGCGGCGATGTCGCCGATCATCTGGTTGTAGCGCATCGAGTAGCGCGTGGTGCCGTATTGGTCGGTCTCGAAACGCACGCGGCCGCGATTGCCGAGGAAGTCGGCGCGGATGGTCGAGGCGTTGACGATACCGCCAGGGCTGCCGAGACCGAAGAGAGCGGAGTTGGCGCCGCGCTGCACGTCGATGCGGTCGGTGTTGAAGGTGTCGAAGGGAACGTCGGAGAGGAAGTAGTCGCGAGTGAGGTCGGCGCCGGCGAGGCCGCGCACGCGGGTGATGCCGCCGGAGGGATTGTCGCGCTGCTGCTCGGGAATGGGACTGGCGCCCTGGGATCCGGAGAAGTTGCCGCCCAGTCCACCGACTTCGGTGTTGGGGGTGAAGACGAGCACGTCTTCGAGGTTGGTCGAGCCGGTATCGGTGAGAAACTCCTCGTTGACGATGGAAATGGAGGAGCCGATGTCGCGCAGGTCGGTGCGCAGGCGGGTGCCGGCGAGGGTGGAGGTGGCCTGGTAGCCCACGTCGTCGGTGCCGGTTACTTCAAAAGGCGACAGTACGATGACATCTTCGTCATCGGTCGGGTTGTCGGTCGCCTGAGCAAACAAACCAGTGGAGCCGATCAGCGCGAACGCCGGGACCAGCCACTGATTGAGGGTGTTACGTCTCATGGTCTTGGTGTCTTGGGTTTGGGGTGTGAAATCAGGCCAAACGCCAGAGCCTCGCGACGGGGAGGCGTCGCAAGGTAGTCGCTGAACGTATGACCGGACGAAAGGGTGGGGCGAAGGAAAGGGAGGGACTGGAGCTACTCTTCGAATGCGGGCCGCAGCGTAGGGGAAACGCTGATACCGATGCGTCCCGGGGCATCCTTGTTCTCGATCCGCCATACGAGTTGATCGATGACCTTGCGGACCAAGGTCGAAAGATTGATGTCGATGGCGGCGGGGTGATGCTCCAGGTTGTTGTAAATCATGGGGTTGAAGTTCCCCAGGATGACGTCGAAGTCCTTGCGGGCCTGCAGCCCGGCGGAGCGGAGGGCGCGGAAGAAGGCGCCCGCGAAGTGGTCGACGGGAATGTAGAGGCCGGTGGGGCGGGGCTTTTGATTGACCAGCCGTTTCACCAGCTGCTCGGTCTCGCTGTTGAGCGGAGCGATCTCGAGGTAACTGACGTTGGGGCTGTCCGCCCCGAGAATGGAGTGCGCCTTGAGGCCGAGTTCCTTGGCGCGCTCGACGAAGGCCCGCACGCGGTGGACGTTGGCACTGTAGCTGGGGTCGGTGGTCAGGACCGCGACGGATTTGTGACCCTTTTCCGCGAGATAGTCCGCGGCCATGCGCCCGTTTTCCTCATTGTTCGGCTCGACGTAGTCGCCGGGAAAATCGGCCGTGCGGCGGGTCATGAACCAGACACAGGGGATGTGCTTCAGTCGGGTCATCACCGCCGGGGCCGGTGCCATGCCCTGGATGATGACGCCGTCCAGCTTGTCCTCCACCAGAGCCCGGGGAAGCTCCGCGGGAGAGTTGGAGAAGATCATGTTGAGATCGACCCGGTTCATCGTGCCGCCTTGGCGGAGGTCGGCCATGCGTTCCTGAAACCAGTTGAGGGAGGGATTGTCGGCCTTGGCGCCGACGAACCAGACGCCGAGCTTCAGGGTGGTGGGTTTCTTGGACTTGGGCCCGCGGCGGCGATTGAGCGGGGCCGGCGTGTAGTCATGCTTTTTCATCACCGCCCGGATCCGCTCGAGGCTCTCGGGCGCCACGATTTCCGGCTGGTTGATGGCGCGGGAAACAGTGGAGGGCGAAACCTGAGCTTGCCTGGCAATTTCTGAGATCAGCATCTGAAAACGAATGAAATTTCATATAAAAAATCTGAAACACCGCCTGCAAGTCAAGGAAATATATACCCTGAAACGCGTGAAAATTTATCCCGTTTCACGTCCAGATCTGCTCCAGCTCCTGTCGGCAACGGATCGCATCGAGCCAAGGAAACGGGTTATTGCTGAGATGGTAGCCCTCGCTCGCGCCCATTTCCGGACAGATCCACAGCCGGGGTCTGGGGGGCGGCCCGTCTTGCCAGAGCTGGAAGAGTTCCCGGGCGAAGGTGAGGTAGTCCTCGAACTCCGGGGTAAGGCTCTCGTCGCGTCCGGTGACCGGGAGCTGGGCGTGCTGGCCGTTGAAGGGGCGGCAGTGAAAGAGTTGGGAGGCCTGGATTTCGGCGCGCCAGCCCAGGAGTCGTAGAGCGCGGGTTTCGGGCAAGAGGTGTTTCATCACCGCGAAATGCGAATGGTCCCAAGTGGTCGGCAGGGGGTGCCCGGTGAAGGCGAGAAAGTGTCGCGCCAGGGCGTCGTATTTCTCGGGCGTTTCGGTGGCGGTGTCCCGGTGGGTTTCGAACTGCACGAGGGCATTCCGTGCGCGCCCTTCGGCAAAGATCGCGGCGGCGGTCGCAGCCGCCGCCGTCGGCGGGGTGGAATGCTGGCCGAGGTGGGTGTTGAAGAGGGTGATGCCCTGGTCGATCTGCCGCTGCAGACTGTCCTGCCAGGAGTCGGCGAAGCGCCCATCCAGGCGGCCCACCACTTCGAGGCCGTTTCGGCGGGCGAGATGAATCTGAGCGTCCGTGAGGCTGTCGTGGATGCCTTCGAATCCCGCCTCGGCGATGGCCGCGATCTTCCGCTCGATCGTCCATTCCCCCGCAGGAGTCGGGTAACCCTGCAGGGTCCAAAGTGTGGCACAAAAACGGGGCATCGGGGCGGGAGATTGAAATTTCATTATGAAAAGTGAAATAATCAGGCAGAACTTGCTTGCCTCCCATTCACCCGGCAAGCCCCTATAGGAGTTCCTCCGGGCGGCCTTCGGGTCCGGAGGATTTCACCGCATCGGGCTCTGCGAGGATTGCGGAGGCCGACCGATTTCTGCGCCTTTCCATGTCCCCAGCCCCCCCATCCGCAACCGACGCGACCCGCCTGCCGTTTTCCGGCGAAGTGAGCTGGATCTGGTCGGAGGAATCGAGCCACGCCAGGCTCCCGTCCGATCGCGGTTCGCCTTCGCATTACGAAGTGAGGCGCTTCCGGCGGACCTTCGAGTTGCCGACCGAACCGTTTGTCGGCCGCGTGCACGTTTCGGCGGACAGCCGCTACCTGCTTTACTGCAACGGCGTGCTGGTGGGGCGCGGGCCGGCCAAGGGGGACGTGCATCACCAGTTTTACGACACTTACGACTTGCGCGCGCGGCTGCAGCCCGGGCGCAATGTGGTCGCGGCCCTGGTCCTGGATATGTCGAAGGTGGCGCACAGTCCGCGGCATCTCGGGGCGCCCTGTTCGGTCATGACCTATGCGGGCGGTTTTGTGCTCGATGGCCGCGTGGAGTGGGCGGGTGGTGCGGTGGATCTGGGCACCGGTGGCGCGGGCTGGCGGGTGATGGTCGATCGCGCCCATCGGTTTCAGAACCTGCATACCCGGTTTGAAGGGTATCATGGTTATTTCGAGGAGCGGGTCGACGCGGAGCTTCCGCCGGACTGGGCTGCGCCGGCGGCGGACGACGCGTCCTGGGCGCCGGCGATGGTATTGTATCGGGCCGAGCGGCGGGAGGATCGTCGCGACCCGGCCAGCCCTTACGGCTTGTTGCCGCGTCTCATTCCGGCGCTGGAGGAAGGTCCGCCGGAGCTTTTTGCGGACGGCTTTCGACCCGGGGGCGGCGAATTGCCGGCCGCCTGGCGGGCACTGTTGCAGGAGGAGGCGGGCGCCGGGCCGGCCGTGGTGGCGCCGGGCGCGACGGTGGAGGTCATCCTGGATGCCGGCCAACTGACCACGGGATATCCGGTGGTGGAGATCTCGGGCGGGTCCGACGCCGAGGTACGCTTG
The DNA here is from genome assembly GCA_965652375.1 of uncultured Opitutus sp. Taxonomy (GTDB): domain Bacteria; phylum Verrucomicrobiota; class Verrucomicrobiia; order Opitutales; family Opitutaceae; genus Actomonas. The sequence continues at coordinate 17,396 of CBFGUO010000045.1, read as the reverse complement.
ACCTATGCCGAGGCGCTGCGCTTGCCCTGGGGCACCGCGGGTGCGGCGATGCTGGGCCGGCAGCAGCCCTTGGAGAACCTGGCCTCGCACTTCGCCGACGCGGAGAGCGGTTGGACATTCGATCGGCGAGGAGCAATCCACGGCTGGTGCGACGTGTGGCGACCGGCGGGCGGCGAGAGCCGGTTCGAGCCCTTGCACTGGCGGGCCTATCGTTTCATCGGGTTGAGTATTCGCGCCGGAGCGGAACCGCTGGTGGTCAAAGGACTGCGCCAGCGTTTTTCCGCCTACCCGTACCGGGTCACTGCAGACTTCGCGTGTTCCGACCCGCGACTCGATCAGGTGTGGCAGGTCGGGCTGCGCACGATGCGACTCTGCTCGCACGAAACCTTCGAAGACTGCCCGCACTACGAGCAGATGCAGTATGCGGGTGACACCATGATCACCTCGCACCTCGCGATGCTGACCACCGGCGATTGCCGCTTGAGCCGGCAGGCGCTGTTGCACTTCGACTGGTCACGGCTGCCGGAAGGACTCACGCAGAGCCGTTATCCGTCCCGTCTCCTGCAGGTGATACCATCCTGGTCGCTGCACTGGATCACGGCGGTGCGCGACTACGGCCTGTGCAGCGGCGACCTGTCGCTGGTACAGGAACTCCTACCGGGGATGCGGGCGGTGCTCGACTGGTTTCGCCGTCACGGAGATGCGCGCGGTCTGCCGGCGCGGCTGCCTTACTGGAACATCACGGATTGGTGTCCGTGGTGGCCGCGGGGGGTGGTGCCGGGAGCGGACGAGGGACCCACCGCGATCATTTCCGCGCAGTACCTCCAGGGGCTGGCCGAGGTGGCGCAAATGTGCCGGTGGCTGGGACGCAACGAGGACGCCGACGGCTTGGAGCGGGAGGCCCAACATTTGCGCCAGATGCTGCACGAAACCTTCTGGTCGGAGGCGGAGGGACTCTATTTCGATCGGCCGGGCGGCCCCGAGGTCAGTCAGTATGGCAATGCCTGGGCCGTGCTTTGCGGAGCCGCCGACGGGCCGACCCGGGAGCGGCTGCGACGCCGTTTTCCGGACGACGGGAAGCTTGCCCCGGGTTCCTTCTTTTCGTGGCACGCGTCCTTTGCGGCCATGCGGCTGCTGGGAACGTATGACGCCATGCCCCGTTACCTCGGGCCCTGGCACGAATCGATCGCCGGCGGCCTCGATACCTTTGTGGAGGAAAACAGCTACTGGCGGTCGCTGTGCCATGCCTGGAGCGCCCACCCGGTGCTGGAATTTCTGCAGCACATCCTGGGAGTCCAGTCCACCGCCCCGGGATTTGCCACGGTGCGCGTGCAGCCGCGCCCCTGCGGCCTCACGTGGGCGCGGGGACGGCTTTGCACCCCACGGGGACCGATCACCGTGGCGTGGCGGAAGGAGGGCGAAGCGCTGCAATTGGAGATCGACTCGCCGGAGGGCGCGCCGGTGGAAATCGTCCTGCCCGAAGGCACCGTGTACACGTCGTCGGGTGGAACGTGGTGCAACCGGGAGGGAATGCCCGCATGAGCGCTCTCCTGGAACTGCGGGAATCCGCGCCCGGCTCGTTCACGATCGCCCGCGTCGGGGGCGGCGAACTCTGGACCTACCATTACCGGCCCGGCACGCCCGCCAACGAGTCGCCGCGGCCCTTCGTGCATCCGCTGTATTCAATGGATGGTGACGTTCTCACCAACTGGCGGCCCAACGACCATCCCTGGCACCACGGGCTGAGTTTCACGCTCACCTCAGTGAACGGGCTCAACTTCTGGGGCGGACCCTCCTATCGGCGCGACGAGGGCTACCGGTGGCGGGAGGATCATGGCGAGCAGCGGCACGTAGGCTGGCAACGCTGCTCGGCGGCGGAGTTGGTGGAGGACCTGCACTGGTGCGATCCGCGTGACGGGCACCGGGTGCTCCTCGAGGAACAGCGGACGCTGGCGACGGCCGTCGAGGCGCAGGGCTGGACACTGCGTTGGACCTGCCGCCTGCACAACCCGACCTCCGACCCGCTGACCTGCCACAACTACCACAGCCTGGGCGGGCTCGAGGGATCCCATTACTCGGGCCTGCAGTTCCGCGGCGCCCGCGGCTTGCTCGACCAGCACGGGGACGACCGCATCGGGCTGCGCGGGGAACAGGGCAGTCGCGACGTGGCGGACTTGCACGGGCAACCGGCGCGTTGGCTGGAGTGGCACGCGCAGCACGATGGTTCACTGCGTCGCACCCGCCTGCGTTTTGAATCCCTGTCCGGCGAGCTGCCCTGGTTCGTGCGGCCCCATGATCCGCTGGTCGCTTTTGCGCCGCACGGCGCCGAGCCGTGGGTGCTGCAGCCGGGGGAAAGTCGGGAACTCGATCACCTTTTGCATTTCCATCGGGCATGACTGTAAGCCGAAAATCCTTTCTTCGTCAGCTGGGAGCCGGGGCGATCGGCCTCGGTGCGGCCCGGCTCTGGGCCGGCAACGCTTCCGCCGGCCCGCTCCCGGCGCTCCCGTCCTTTGCGGGCCCGACCCAGGCGGCCTATTGGGAGGCCGTGCGCCGGGCTTACCGCTTCGATGCCGGCCTGCACTATTTCAACACCGGCGGTTTGGGCCCCTGCGTGCAGGCGGTGCGCGAGCTGGTCGACTCCACGGAGGATCAGCTGGAGGACCAGGTCGAGACCGGTCACGCCCGCTACGAGGCGGCGCGAACCACGGTCGCGGCGTTCCTCGGCTGCGCGGTGGACGAGATTGCATTCGTGCGCAACGCCACCGAAGGCAACGGCATCGTGGCCGGCGGCCTGGAACTGGGACGTGGCGATGAGGTGATTTTCGAGTCCCATGCGCATCCCGGCGGTTCATTTCCGTGGTTGCTCCAGGCCCAGCGGCGTGGGGTGGCGGTGCGCTTGTTCGAGCCCGACCCGGCTTCGGCGGAGGGCAACCTCGAGCGTATCCAGGCGCTCATGACATCCCGCACGCGGGTCGTGCAGGTTTCGCACGTGACCGCGCCAACCGGCATCGTGATGCCGGTTGCGGCCATCGCCCGGTTGTGCGCCGGACGCGGCGTGTGGTTTCATGTCGATGGCGCGCAGTCGGCCGGCATGTTTCCCTTCAGCCTGCGCGAACTGGGATGCGATTCCTATGCGACCAGCGGCCACAAGTGGCTCGGCGCCCCGCGCGAGACCGGAATCCTCATGATCAAGCGGAGCCGGCAGGAAGCCGTCACGCCGCCCTTGGTCGGGGCTTACTCCGGGGACGTGGACGCCTTGTCCGGTCCGCTGCAGTTCGCGCCTGGTGCGGCCCGCTACGAATATGGCACGCGGGACGTGGCGAAGGTGGTTGGTCTCACCGGCGCGCTCGGCTGGCAGGAACGGGTCGGCCGCGAGCGCATCGCCGCCCACGGACGCGAGCTGGCGCGGCGACTGCGGGCGCACCTGGACGTCTTGCCCGACCTGGAGATTCTGACGCCCGCCGCGCCGGAGCTGAGCGCCTCGATGCTTACCTTCCGCTCGCGCCGCGTGGGCTATCGGGAGCTGTTCGATCGTCTCATGTCGCGGCATCGCATGCGCTGCCGGCCGGTTTCCGAGCAGGGCTTGGACGCCCTGCGCGTATCCTGCCATCTCTTCAATCAAACCGCCGAGGTCGATGCCCTGGCCGAAGCCATTGCGGTCGAGACCCGCGCAGGGTGATGCACCCGATGATCGTTGCGCGTTCAGTCCCGCACTTCCGCCACGAGGGCGATCTCCACCACGGCGCCCAGGGGGAGGGTATTGGTGCCGATGGCCGTGCGGGTGTGGCGACCCGCATCCCCGAAGACCGCCACCAGCAGGTCGGAACAGCCGTTGATGACTTTCGGCTGGTCGGTGAAATCGTCGTCGCTGGCCACAAATCCTTCGACGCGCACGATGCGCACCACCTTGGACAGGTCGCCGACCTCGGCCTGGAGGCTGGCGAGCAGCGCCAGGGCGGTGCGTTCCGCGGCGTCGCGGGCCGAGACCAGATTCATCGTCGATGGCACCCGGCCGCGAATTGGCTGTCCGGAAGCATCCCGCGGGATGTGCCCGGCGAGAAACACGAGATTGCCGGTGCGCACCGCGGAGACGTAGTTGGCGACGGGCGCGGACACGGCGGGCAGTTCCAGATTAAGTTCCGCCAGCTTTTCCTCGGGCGTCGCTGCCGATGCCGCCGACACGATCACAAACACTCCGACCAAGCATCCGACCCACGAGCGAAGATTCATTCCGCGAACGCAACGGCCCCTTTTCATGAGTAGCAAATCCTTATCCCGATCCCGGCGTCTTTTCTGCCTCTGTGGCCTCGCTGCGGCCGCGGTCCCGACTTTGCCGGCGGCGGCACCCGAGTACGACTTCTACATCTGCGCCAACGTGAACCGGAACTACGTGATCGGTTCACGCATCGAGACGGTGAACGGACTCTTCAAACTCGACGAGACCGGCGAGTGGCGCCACTTCGGCATCAACGACACGACGCTCAGCGCCTTTGCGTTTCATCCCCGGGACCGCGACACGATCTACACCTCCGCCCTCAACGGCATCTGGGTCAGTCACGATGGGGGCGAAAACTGGCGGCAGACCAACAGCTGGGACATGACGGAGGGACGCGATGTGAGCGTCGATCCCCACGCGCCCGACCTGGTTTACCTCGCACTGCCCGACGGCGTCGCCGTATCCACGGACCGGGGACACACCTGGCAGCGGCGGGAGAACGGTCTGCCCGAGCGGGGCAAATACACCCAGACCATCCAGGTCGACCGCGACGCCCGCGGCCGGGTCCTGGCGGGGTGTGAAAAGGGGATCTTTCTGACCGAGGACGCCGGCGGCGCCTGGCGGCGGGTGCTGCCGACCGCGACCACGGTCAACGACCTGCAGCAGTCGCCTCACGATCCGCGGCACTGGCTGGCCGGCACCGACACGCACGGCGCATGGAGTTCGACCGACGGCGGCGAGAACTGGGAACGGCTGCGCGGACTGCCGATCACCAGCGCGATCTACAACCTCGCCTTCGATCCCACGGACCCGCGGCGGCTCGCCCTGGCCACCTGGACCGATGGCCTGTGGACGTCGGAGGACGGCGGCAAAACCTGGCAGGATCGCAACGCCGGCCTGCCGGCCAACCCGCGAGTCTTCCGCGTTGGCGTCGATCCCAATCGCGGCCGGCTCTACGCCAGCATTTTCAAGGAAACGTTGTATTACTCGGACGACTTCGGCCGCACCTGGCAGACCGATGCCCTGGAAGGCTCGCTCGTGCTCGAGTTCGTCGCCGTGCCCCGCGCCCAACCCTGAGTTGCCCGCCATGAACGCCCATTGTCTTTTTCGCCTCCCGCTGGCGGCGCTCGTCCTGAGCGCGGCTCCCCACGCTTTCGCCCAACCCGCCACCGACGGGCCCGTTCCGTCCCGCGCGGTGATCGAACGCGCCGACCTGCGGCGTGCCGCCTACCTGGACCGCGTGCAGCAGGTCATCGACTGGCGCATCGGCGTAAGTTACGATCTGCAGAATCTGGGCAAGCTCGACATGGCCACGCTCTCGATGCTGCTCCAGCGCGGCGAGCACATCGAGGACTGCAACCGGCGGGTCATCGAGCTGATGCAGGATCCCGGCACCGGTCCGTTCTGGATGTTCCCCACCACGATCCTGTCCTACGCCGGAAGGGAGCACCTGTCGCCCGAGGCCAAGCAGGCGATCCGCGAAGCCTGGCGCACGACCCGCCAGTTGCGCGGTGACACCGAAAACCACTGGGTGATGTATCACACCTCGCTCTACCTCACCGCCCAGCTCTACGCCGGCGACGATGCCTCGACGTGGGCCAACGGACAGAGTTCGACGGAAAACCTGATCGAGGCGCGCGGTTGGCTGCTGGACTGGATGAACCTCACCACGACGATCGGCCAAGGCGAATACAACCCGACCCACTACATCGGCGAATACGCGATCCCCATGCTCATGCTCGCCACCTGGGCGGAGGATCCGGCGATGCGCCAGCGCGGCCAGATGATGCTCGACTGGATCTTTGCCGAGCTCGCTACCGTCACCCTCGATGGCGTGCTGCGCGGACCCAATTCCCGCACCGATGACCGTTCGGTGACCGAGCGCTGGTATGCGCTGGCGACCTATTTCAGCTGGCAGCTGTTCGGCAACGTTCCGCCGCCGCCCGGTTTTGGTGGCTGGGGCAACTACTTTGCCGTGCTGGCGCCGAACTACGATGTTCCCGAGGTGATCTACCGCATCGCGGTCGACCGTGATCGGGACATCCTCCAGCACGACCGGGCGCGTTCACGCCGCATCTGGCGCTACAGCGACGTGCACATGCGCCCGATCTACAAGACCCAGTATTTGCGCCGCAACTACGCGGTGGGCTCCAACCAGGGCGGGATCAGCGACCCGATCCAGAGCCACGCCTGGGACGTGACCTGGGCGGAGGACGATCCGCGCGGCAAGCATCCCACGATGTTCTCGATGCATCCGCACTCCTCGGGCCGGGTCATGCAGATGTTCTTCTGCACCTATCCGGAGCCGATGCCGGAAGGCGTCACCTACGAGGCCAAGCCCTCCTACAACTCGCCGGACAAGGTGCTCGGCTGCTCACCTTATGAGCAGGTGGTCCAGGATCTCGACACGGTGGTCGCCCTCTACGACATCGCGCCGGGTGAGAGCTTTCAACAGGTCAACGGCTTCTTCTCCAAGGACCTGGTTGATGTGACCGAAGATGCGTCGGGCTGGATCTTCGCCCGCGGTGGCAACAGCTATCTGGCCTATCGTCCGCTGGCGCCTTACCACTGGGTGGATCACGTGCTTTATTCCAACACCCGTGATCCGCTCAGCCGCACCCCGAGTGGCAGCCGGGTGCTGGTGAGCCCGCACCCGCAGAACGGCACCGTGGTGCAGGCGGCGAGCGCGGATGAGTTTGCCTCCTTCGCGGCCTTTCAGGATGCGATCCGCGCGCTGCCGCTGAGCTACGCGCTGGAACCGCACCCGACGGTGACCTTCACGTCACTGCGCGGACACAAGATCGAGGCGACGTTCGGCCAGTTGCCGCTGATCGACGGCCGGCAGATCGACTACGAGCGCTGGCAACTGTTCGAAGGCACGCATCTCAACAGCGAGTTGCACAGTCGGGTGCTGACGATCACCCACGGAGCGCTGCAGCGGGTGCTCGATTTCAACACGCTCACGGTGAAGGACACCGTGCGGCATTGACCGACCGACTGACGCTGTATGGATAAGCGACTACGACGCTGGAGTATTCGGGGCCTGGTCCTGGGGGGCGCGCTCCTGGCGAGCGTGCCTGCGGCGGCCCTGACCCCCGCCGAGGCCGAAGCGGCGGTGCGCGCGGACGAGGCGCCGGTCACGTTGTTGAGGGACCTGTGCGACGATCACGGCGGGCGCCTTTCGGGTTCACCGGCCAATGAAGCGGCCATGCGCGATCTCGAGGCCGCGTTGCAGGCGCTGGGCCTGGAGCCGGAGCGGGAATGGTTCGACATGCCCGGCTGGGAGCGCGGCGAGGATGAAGTGCGCCTGATCGCACCCGTGGAACGCGAGTTGCGGGTAGCAGCGCTTGGGTATCTCGAACCGCATGCGCCCGTCTCGGGGCGTGTCGTCGACCTGGGGGCAAGTGGGGAGGACGCGTTTGCCGGCGAGTTACCGGCTGGCGCGATCGGTTTGTTTGGACCCTCGTCGTCGGGGCGCCCCAATGAAGTCGCGGAGCGGGCGGCGGCGCACGGATTGGCCGGGCTGCTGCTCATCAATCGCGTGGGGGGCGGTCAACTGCTGGCGCGCACCGGCGGGTTCCAGGGTGAATCGTTGCCGTTGCCGGTATTCTCGATCACCCAGGAGGAAGGTTTCTGGATGCGTCGCCGGCTGGAGCGCGAGGAACGGGTGGAGGTGTCTCTCGAGGCTCGATCGCAGTCGACGGGACCGCGCCGGACGGCCAACCTGCGGCTGCGTTTCCCCGGTGCGTCGGCGGAGACAGTGGTGGTCGGCGCCCACTTCGACAGCTGGGACCTGGGGCAGGGGGCGATGGACAACGGAGTGGGCATCGCACAGCTCTATGCGCTGGCGCGGGTGTTGCGCGGTCGGCCACTCGGGCGCTCGATCGAGCTGGTCTGGTTCAATGGCGAAGAACAGGGCTTGTGGGGCTCGCGGCATGCGGCGGCGCAGCTCGGCGCCTCCCGGCCACCGCCCGTGGTCATGATCAACCTCGACATGGTGGGCGTGCCGATCGCGGTGAATGCGCTGGGCGACGGCGATCTGGTGCCCGCTCTGGAGAGGTGGAACCGCGGCCGGGGAGACGCCGCGCTGGAAAAAGGCGTGGAGAACCAGACGTGGATCGCGAGCGACCACACGCCGTATCAGCTGGCCGGGGTGCGAGCGGTGACCTTCAACGCGCCGATCCCGGCGGAGTCGGTGCGCTTCTATCACGACTTCGGCGACACCTTCGACAAGCTCACGCCGGAGCTCATTCGCGACTCGGCGGCGATCATTGCATCGCTGGTCGTCGCCCTGGCGGAGGAGCCCGATCTGCCCACCACCCGTCGCAACGCAGCGGATACGGCCGCGATGTTTCGCGTCGCCAAACTGGATGCGCGCCTGCGGGCGGTCAACCTGTGGCCCTTTGGTGAGGAGACTCCCTAACTTTATGAAATCGATTCTGATCATGACGCTTGGACTCTTCACCGCCTCGGCCGGCCCGGCCGCCACGCCCGACTGGACCACCTCGCCCCGTGCTTCGGTGCTGGTGGTCGGCGGCTCGATGATGAATGGCAATCACTTCGCCGACGAAACCCTGCCGGCGATGCGCGAGCACTACGCGGATTGCCGCACGGTCGCGCTGGTGTTGCACGCGTCGCATGCCGAGGACCGCGACCACATGGAGGGGCGTCTGCAGGAAGCCTTCCAACACCTCGGCGGCCAGGAGGCTTTCTCGCTGCACCGCTTTGATCCGGGAGAGGCCAACCGGCGACTCGCGTCGGCCGACGGGATCTTTGTGGGCGGAGGAGATACATTCTGGCTGCTTCGTGAACTCTACGAGACCGGGCAGTTGGGCATCATCCGACAGCGGGTGCTGGACGGGGTGCCCTACGCTGGCAGCAGTGCGGGCGCCAACATCGCCGGCGTGGTGATCGGCACGACCAACGATTTTCCGGTCACCGATGTGCCGACGCGGAGCGCCCTGGCGATCCTGCCGGTGGTGATCAATCCCCACCACCCGCGGGCGGATGATCAGGCGGCGCACGACGGCCGGGCGTGGAAGATCCGCAATTACCTGCGGTTCAATCCGGACGAACGGGTGCTGGCGCTGGGCGACCGCGCCATGGTGCTGCTGCGCGACGGGAAACTGTCCGTGCCGCTGGGCCCGGTGTGGGACTACCGACCGGGGGCGACCACGGCGGCCGAGAGCGGTCAGCTGCTTCCGCTCAAAATGTAGGGCCGGCGCTTGTCGCCGTGCTGCCGCAGGCTTGTCTGACTGTGGTATGGCTCACGGTGGGCTGAGAGGCAGGTGCGGCATGCCGCAAGCGGCAGCCCTACAGTAAGGAGACCGAACCGCCGAAGGCATAGCGTAGCTCCCAGTCGCGGCTCTCGCCCGGCGCAAGATCGAGGCGCTGGTAGGGTTCGATGGAAAAGGTGTGGCCGTTGATCCACACCGGACACTCCGAGGGCACGAATGTCGTTGAAATCCGGATACCGCCGGCCAGACGCGGATGGGAGACGGTCGCCTCGAGCACCTGCGCCGGAGGCAGCGCGAGCAGGGCGAAGGCCCCGTCGTCCTTGCCGGCGTGTGCCCGGCTGGGACGCAGGATTCGGCCGTCATCGAGCGTGAAACCCGAGTCGGGCGGCACGCGGGTTCCGGGCGGGATCTGAACCGTGATCCGACGCTGATCATCGAGGGCAAAAAAGGGATGGGCGAACCACTGCAGGACCAGCGGCTGCGGGCCGGTGTTGGTCAGGCGACTGTGGCTGACCACGCTGCGGTCCTGCAGCGAGACCCGGCGTCGGACAGCGCAGGCGTAGCCGGCCGCGGCGTGTTCGGTGCGAAACTCGGCCTGGGTGGGGGCGAGCGCGATGTGCCAGACACACGGCTCGGCCAGGACTACGGCGCCGTCGCGCCGCACCAGCCGGCCGGCGCCGGGGGCGAGGGCTTCGGTGCGGTCGGCATTCCACAACAGCGGATCGCCGGCGCGGGTGCGTTCGCGAAAGGACTCGGGCAGGCCGTGGCCGTTGAAGGGATCGGGTTCGACGACCGGACCCTCGGGACCGCTGAGCAGCGGGCCGACGAGGGTGTCGTGCACCTGCCAGATGTAGCCGCCGCCACAGAAACGGGGACCCAGGCGCGCGGCTTCCGTGGTGGGGTCGAGCAAGTCGACGCGCAGGGCGTCGTTGGCCAGCGGAAGCATCACCGCGGCGATGGCGGACGGGCGGCGGACGTGCCGCGAATGAGCGGCGCGGCGCCGCCGTGAAGCTGGGAGTAAAAGGGGTCGTCGCATCCGATCGAGCCGCGCGTCACGGGCTGGTCGGTGAAGGCCGATTTGTAGATGGCGGTGAGCAACTCGATCGTGCGGCGGGCATCGGGGCCCGACGAGCGCGGGCAGACGCCGCGATCCATGTCGCGGACGAATTCGTTGAGCTGGGCGCCGTGGGTGGAGCCGACATCGGGCGGAAAGCTCTGCCAGGCCTGCAGGAGCGCGTCGTCCTGCGCGGGCGGCGCCAGGGTGAGCTTCCAGTTGTCGCGGGTGTAGCCGTAGAGGTGGGTGAGTTCGACGGTGGCGCGCTGGTAGTCGAGGCGCAGATACGTTTCCTGGCGGGGGCTGAGGGCGCTGTTGACGATCGAGCCGAAGGCGCCGTTGGAGAAGCGCACGAGGGCCATGGAAATGTCCTCCACCTCGATGCGGCGGTCGAGCGTGCCGGCCATGGCCCGAACCTCCTCCCAGTCACCCATGAGATCGAGGAAGTGATCCATCGCGTGGATACCCAGGCCCATGGTGGGGCCGCCGAGCTCGGTTTCCCAACGGCCGCGCCAGGGCACGGCATAGTAGGCGTCGTCGCGATACCAGAGGGTGTTGCAGACGCCGACGAGCGGACGGCCGAGCTGGCCGGATTCGGCGAGCCGTTTCAGGTGAACGTTGGAGGAAGCGAAGCGCATCTGGAAGACGCAGGCCGTGTAGCAGCCGGTGCGTTGCTCGGCCTCGCGGATCCGGTCCATCTCGGCGAGCGAACCGCAGAGTGGTTTCTCGCAGAGCACCCAGGCGCCGGCTTCCATGGCGGTGACGCTCATGGCGGCGTGCGTGCCGGGCGGGGTGGCGATGAGCACGATGTCGGGTCCGACCTCCTGCAGCATGGTGGAATAGTCCGTGTAGGCGCCCGGCACGCCGGCGCGCTGGCAAAAGGCGTTGACACGTTCGGCATCGAGGTCGACGGCGGCGACAAGTTCGACGCGACCGTTGGTCGCCTCGACGGCCCGCAGGTGGGCGTCGCAGATGGACCCGGTGCCGACGAGGGCGGCGCGGTAGGTCTTGGTCATGGGAAATCAGGTTGGGTTGGCGGGAGGGGAAATCCGCGCTTTCGGGCGCGGGGTGAAAATGGTCAGGCCGGTGAGATCCCGGGAGGGCGGCGGGAAAAGATAGGAGGCGGCGTAACCCACGATCATGCACGCGGCGATGGCGGCGGGATTGAGCAGGATGGGACTGAGGACGGTCCGCAGCAGCACGGCGGTGGCGATCGAGGCGGCGGTACCGATGAGGGCGCCCTGCCAGTTGGTGCGGCGGCTGAAGAGGCCGAGCGCGTAAGTGCCGGCGAAGCCGCCGCCGAGCATGGCGGTGAGCTGGAGCATGGCGTCGAACATCGACTTGATGTCGAAGAAGGTGAAGAGCACGGCGAAGGCGGTGGCAATGAGCCCGGAGAGGATGGTCACGACGTAGGCCAGGCGCAGGCTGACCTTGGGCGACACGTTGCGGAACAGGCGTTCGTAGAAGTCGACCGAGGTGAGGGTGGCGACGCTGTTGAGACCGCTGGACAGCGTCGACATGGAAGCGGCGAAGAGGCCGGCAATGATGAGACCGGTGATGCCGATCGGCAGTTCGGCCGCGATGAAGACGGGGAAGGTGGCGTCGGTGTCGATGAGGGGGTTGAGCTGACCGGGATGGGTCTTGTAGAAAGCGTAGAGGGCGGTGCCGATGGCGTAGAAGAGGAAGCTGCCGGGGATCACAATCGCGGCGAGGGTGAGCACGGAACGGCGAGCGCTGCGGTCGTCGGGCGTGGCGAGCACGCGCTGCATCATGATCTGTTCCTTGGGCCAGGTGGGCACGTCGGTGAGCACCACGAGGATGATGGCCCAGACGGTGGGGGTGGTGAAATCCCAGCTGAAGTCGAAGATCTGCGCCTTACGGTCGGCGGCGGCGATGCTGAGCATTTCGGAAAGGCCGCCCTCCATGCCATTGATCATGTAGCCGACGGCGAAGAGCGCGCCGCCGATCATCACGACCACTTGGATGACGTCGGTCCAGATGACGGCCTTCATGCCACCCACGAGGGTGTAGGCGGTGGTCACGAGGCCCATGAGCACGATGCAGAGCACGACATCGGCGCCGGTGACACTGGCGATGGCGAGGGCGGGCAGGTAGAGCACCACGCTGAGCCGGCCGACGAGTTGGAAAAGAATCACCAGGGCGCTGCTCATGAGGCGGATCGACGGGTGAAAGCGCAGCTCGAGGAAGTGGTAGATCGAGGTGAGGTTGAGCCGCCGCACCACCGGAATGATCTTGTAGGCCACGAAGAGCAGGCCGAAGACCCCGATGCACTGTTGGGCGAGGTAGAGCCAGTTGGTGGCGAAGGAGAGGGCCGGGATCGCGATGAAGCTGATCGCGGAGGTGCCGGTGGCGTAGAGGCTGAGACCGGCGGCCCACCACGGCACATCGCGGCCGGCGAGAAAGTAGTCCTCGGTGGAGTTGGCGCCGCGCCGCTCGCGATTGTAGCAATACCAGCCTACGCCGAGCATGCCGAGCAGGTAGACGGCGATGACGATCCAGTCGAGGGCGGGCAGCGCGCGCTTGGTCTGCACGACCTCGACGACATAGGGCACCGGTCCGTCCGGGCCCGCGAGCGAAAGCAGAAAACCCTGCGGGATCGCCTGCAGGCCGAGCAGGTCGGCGGGGAGCGGCGTGCTGCCGACCCGCGCCCAGGTGTCAGTGATGTTGTGGTAGTAGTGGAGCGTGAGTTCACGCGGACCGGAGAGGGCGGCCGTCAGGCGGAAGGCCTGGCCGGAGGGGGCGACCACGTCACCGAAAGCCGGCACGGGTGCCGGGGCATGGCCCTCGGGCAGGGGTTCGGACGGGATGACCCGGGCGGTCGCGGCGGCCGGGTCTTCGACCGCGCGGAGTTGCAGGGAAACCAAGTCCGCAGTGGTGGTGGCAAGGGCCGAAACGGGGATCGTGATCAGGGCCCAGAAAAGGGAAAAGCGGAGGAACGCGCGACGCATGGGGGGGGAGGACCGGAGAAGGGTATCCAATCAGTGGGCACGGAGGCCCGGGGTGGGGCGATGAGGCCAAAATTTCCGATGCGGGGAATATCACAAGTCATTAATTATCATGAAATTTCATAGAATTGTTAGCTGCTGGAAAACGGGCGATTAGAAAAATGGAAGCGTCCAAAAAATCCGTCTGGGAGGGCAATAGATCCGTGAAACGGAACGATATTCACTCCGGCCGGTTACACCGGTTTCGGCGACGGGGAACGGGAGCAGGGCAGCCGGGCGGGGGCGGCTGCGAGGTTGAGCGAGAGGCTGCATTCGCCACTCGCTCACGCTCGCGGCCACGACCTCACGGGAAAGGTGTCGACCCGGTCCGGTTCGGCGGGGAGTGGGGGCGGGGTACTTGAACTACGAATACATTGCGCGGATCTTGGCGCCGGTGAGACGGGTCGCGGGATCGAGCGAATGCGGGGTTTGGCCACCATGGGTTTTGGCCAGGTCGGCGAAGCGTTTTTGGGTGGTGGCGACAAACTCCTCCACCGGTTCGTCATGGCCGCCGAGTTTCATGATGACGGGCAGCCAGCGGTGACCGTAGCGCACGTGGTTCTGTTCGTCGTTGCGATCGAAGGCGAGCAGGGTGTCGGCCTCGAAGTCGTTGAGCTCGCGCACGCGGTCCATGATGTGGGCCTTCGTGGGAAAACTGCCGGCCTCGAATTCCATCGTCATCATCGCATAGCGTTCGGCGGGCGGCATCTGGATGAGGATGTGGTAGAGATCGAGCGAGTGTTCGACCGTCATGAGGTCGATGCCGTGTTTGGGCAATTGGCGGAAGCCGAACTGACTGTGCCGGGACTCGTCCCACAGATGGCGGGCGAGGTCGTGATGCAGGTCGAAAGGGGCGGTCGGCGTATCGATGAAAACGGTGGCCAAATAATCGACGGCATCGAGTTCCATCATGAGCCACACGTAGATCATGATACGGATGACGCGGGCGTCGGTGGCGGGATCCTCCAACCAGTCCCGAACGATGGGCGCGACGTCGTCGGCGCTGGGTTCAAACACCGTGGAGCACAGCGGGTAGGGACCGCGGTTGCAGGTCGGGGGATGGCGGTAGGGATGCGAGTCCTGGCGCCAGTGCAAGGGGGGAGTGGTGGCGACGGTCGGTTGCGTCAAGGTCGCGACGGCCGCGGTGAGGTGGTCGCACCAGGATTGCATATCGGGCGAGTCGGCGAGCCACGACGCCATCTCCTCGGCGTGTCGCTCCTCGTCGCCGATGAACTCCTCGACGAGCCGCAGCGACGGCCAGTCGGCAAGGTGATGGGTGGCGGCGAGGTAATGGCGATAGGCGGCGAGCAGGTGCGGCTTGAGCACCCGGTAGAACCCGGCGAGGGCAGCGTCGGCGGACGGCGCGACGGAGGCTTCCACGAACACGCGCCAGATCTCGGGGCGCACCGCGTCGTCGGTGCCGAAACCGCTGAGTTCGCGACCCCGTTCGCGCAGAAAGCGGGCATGGCCGGCGCTCTCCCAGACGTGGTGGCAGATCAGGTATTTCAGCTCCGGTTCACCCACCCGCGGCACGAGCGTGGTGGCGGTGGCGATGAAGGCCCGCTCGAGTTCGAACAGCTGCCGTTGGAGGCGGGTCATTTCCTGCACGGCGGCCATGCGACCGGTGGCGCCGCGGGCGCTGGCGGAGGGGGAGGGAGTGGAGTGGGGTGCGACCATCGGTGGCGGGAAGGGAACAGCGGTTAGCAGATGCGACCGCGTTTGCCGGCGAAGGCGTGGCCGGGCGGATTGACGCCGACCCAGCGCTCATCGATGGGCTCGCTGGCACGCTGATAGCGGCTGTCGGAGGAAATGCGCAGGCGGTCGGCGCTGCGATTGTCGAGCGAGGCATGCACGAGGAACATGCCGAAGGTAATGAAATCACCGGGGGCGAATTCGGTGGTGAGCCAGCGTCCGCCGAACTTGTTGCGCACCACCGGCGGATTGTGGGAAAGCGTGCCGGTGAAGGTCCACCCGCCGTCCTTGGCCTTGGCCACCTGCTCGGGCTTGTTTTCGCAGAAGGTGTCGACGTCGCGGTAGACGTAGTTCTCGAGCAGGTCCATGCGCCGGTGGGAGCCCTCCAGGACCATGAGACCGCCGAGTTCGAAGGAGATCTCGCCGTAGGGCATCCAACAGGTCATGTGGCGGTGGGTGCCGCGGCCCATGTAGGGCAGATCGCAATGGGGATTCGTGCCCTTGCCGGGGCCGATGGCGCGCAGCCAGGTGAAGTCGTAGTGGCGAATGTCCTCGCCGAACAGGCCGCGGTAGAAGTCGAGCAGGCGACCCTCGTAGAGCACGGCGTGCACCTCGGGATTGTGCTCGGTGACGTCCGGCCGGAAGCCGTAGCCGGAGGCCGGCGGACAGCGAGCCTCGATGGTGGGATGGGTGGGATCGAGCATGCCGGCGGCGGCGAGTCGATCGGTGATGCTGCGACGGGCGGCGAGCACGGCATCCTTGTCGAGGTAACCCTTCAGGTAGAGGTAGCCGTCCTCAGCGACCCGGCGGCGCAGTTCCTCGAAATCATGGGCGGCATCGGCGGAATCGCGGAGGAGGCCGACCTTGTCGTCGTCCATGTCGAGGGCGTGGCCGTAGGAATACAGCTGGGGCAGGGCGGAAGCGGTGGTGCTCATGGGTATAAGTGAGTTTTGGGAAAAGTAGGGGCAGCGGAGGGCGAGCGGTAGGTTACACCGGGTATGGGGCGAGAAACATAGTTGAAATGGGATTATCCATGTAAGAAATGGGAAAGATGCCGGAAGACCGTCCGTTCCAAAATGATCCCTGGCTGACGCGTCCGCTGGTCGTGGGGGAAAACGTGATCCGGGCAGCGGGCCTGGTGCACAACGTGCCGGCGCTGGATCCGGCGGCGATGCGGGTGCTCGGCACCTTTGGTCTCATTTACATGCTGCGGGTGGACGGTTTTTATTGCGACGCCAATGGGGCGGAGGATCACTTGCAGAGCGGCGACGTGGTGTGGATCCAGCCGGGCCTGGCGCATGCCTACGGTCCGTGGTCGGGACGTGACTGGACCCAGATCTATGTGGTGATGGAGGGTCCGACCTGGACGCAATGGGCGGCGGAGCGCGTACTCGATCCGCATCGGCCGGTGACGCGGGCCGCGCCGGTCGACCTGTGGCGGCGGCGGTTCGAGCGGGTGTTCGAGGCGCGGGGGGCGGGGGATCGGGCGACCGCGTTGCGCACCTTCGGCGGCTTGCTGCAGCTCATGCTCGATCTCCTGGCGACGCACACCGAGTCGCAGCGTTCGCCGGAGGACATGTGGCTGGAGGAGAGTCAGCGACTGCTGGGCGAGGTGCGGCCGGGGCAGGCCGGACTGACGCCCCAGGAGGTCGCGAAGAAGGTCGGGCTCAGTTACGAAAACTTCCGCAAGCAATTCGCCGCGCGGGTGGGACGCTCGCCTGGACAATTCCAGAAACGGCGGCGGATTGAACGGGCGTGCGCGGCGATCTATCAGGGCGAGCCCAGCTTCAAGCATCTGGCGGCCGACCTGGGATTCTGCGACGTGTTTCACTTCTCCAAGGCCTTCAAGCAGGTGGTGGGCGAAACCCCGTCGGAGTTCCGCCAGCGCACGCGCGGGCATTGAGTCGGGCGATTTCAATTGGGGCCCAATTTACTAGGCAGTTTCGTGGGGCGATCTCGCCGCGGCCGAGACCGAATTCGAGAGTCCCGCGTGGCACGCCCAGGAGTTACGTCAGACAGAAAGAGAATACGAGGCCGGGAACCTGACGGCCATGGATTGGGCCGAGGCGAAGAAGGAGCTCAGAACTCAGTTTGAATGAAGGTCAGGCTCCGATCGGAAGCCGTTCACACCTTGTGATTGTAGGGCTGCCGCTTGTCGGCATGCCGCTGGCTGACCGTGGGCCGAGAGGCAG
>CBFGUO010000044.1:0-48724 GCA_965652375.1 uncultured Opitutus sp. | reverse complement strand
AGACCCGTCAAGGGCAATCATTCAAGTTTATATTATTGACCCCTTTTTCGGCCTCTCAAGGGCAATCATTCAAGTTTATATTATTGACCCCTTTTTCGGCCTCTCCGCAACCACCCGCCTTGCGTCAACCTCGGCCAAAATACAAAGCGCATAAGGCGTAGGCACGCCGTCCGACGCCGCTCCGGCCTTGTTCAACCAGCGTTATGATGGTGGCTGCGCACCATCATAACGCTCAGGGATGGGCTCTTTCATTTGATCACTGCCTTATCGTTTTCACGTGTGAGGTCGGAGCCCACACGACCCAGTAGGCCGCCAACAACAATCGAAACAACGCACAAGGCGGGAAGTCCGATGCACATGAATAAGACGAAGCTCCTTTCGTCCGGACTGGCGAATCCCGACATCCGCCAAATGAAGAACGCGAAAGGCAACGAAATAACCAATCCGAGAATCCCACCGCCGATAAGAAACGCCTGAACGATTGGTTTCATGTTCCGCCCATCGATTTAACTCAGCCGCGGCGGCTTGCCGCCGTTGGCTGCGGTGGCTGGATAGCCTCTGGTTTCATTTGGTTGGTCTGCCTCCCAAGACCTCAATTGCGTAGCGGCGATTCCGCTCCATCAACTCTTCGGAAGCACTCTTTCTGTCTGCTCGATACGCATCGAACGCGAGCTTTGAAGCATGTTTCACCCACAATCCCGACTCGCGCTCGAAATACGCTTGTCGCTTCGCCGCGCGGCACAGCGCCTCAAACTCTTCGCCGCCCGCATCGGACCAAAGTCGCCCATGAAACTGATCGGTGCCCATCGAAACTGAAAACTGAATAAAGGGCGGCTCGTCGGGATGCTGACCGGTGAGAAATACCCCCAGCCGCTTCGCTTCTTTCTCAATCGCGGTCCGCATCTCCGAACAGCTATAGAAATTCAATTGGCGTCCCATACCCAAGTTTCCGGCTATCAGTGTTATTCGCTTACATTCAGGTTCGCGAAAAGCGACATTCGCGAGCGGGGGTTCTTCAGGAGGGAATCGGCTAACTTGCTCATCGGTCGTGGGCTGAGGGCTAATCTCGAGTTTATGAGGTAACGGAGCAGCTCCGCAAAAAGCGACATTCCGAATGTCGCTTTTCGCGGAACGGGTTGCACGCAAATTCGAATGTCGCTTTTGCCGGAATGCCATCCCCGGACTCCTTCGCCTAACGGGATTATAAGTGACTGAATTAAGGTTAATTACGAACTTTATGAATGAAATATCCGTTCGGTTCCGTTTCGTGAAATGACGCATTCAACCGCAATCCGAGACAAAATTTCACATGGCCCAGAAACAGGCGCTCAACGCCTTGGCGTTCTTCATGCAGGAGGCGCTGAGCATCGACTTGGGGAACCTGGATTTCCACAAGGCCAAGAAGCGTTTGAAGATGCCCGGTCGTAATGCCGGGGACGGAAGTGAGGAGGTCGGAGGTCAGAACGGGCCGGAGTCGCGCCAGGATCGGATGCGACAGGTGGTCCCGCTCCTCCCGGAGCGGGCTACGGGACGGGGCGGTTGATCGTCGGATGCGGGCGCTGTTGCTTGCGCCGCTTGTGCCGTTTGTTGCTATCGAAGCTGCGCCGGGCAGTGGCGCGCTCGGCGAGGGCGCCCTACCTGGAACTCCAGAGGTCGATGCGGCCGGCGCGGTCGTAGGGGGGATAAAAGCCGAGGGCGCCGGTCACCAGATCCTCGATACCGTCGCCGTCGAGGTCGCCGCGGTCGATGACGATGAGGTGCGTGGGAGCGTGCGCGAGGTCGCGCTTGGTGAAGATCTGCGCGCCGTCGTTTTCGAATACGGCCAGCGACACCGCGGCCGGATTGCGCCAGTCGTTGAAGCCGCTCACGCAGACGATGTCGCGGTCGCCGTCGGCATCGAGGTCGATCACCAACGGGCTGTAGGCGCCGGGCATGGTGCCGAGGCGATGAAAGGTGAAGCGCCCTGCCCCGTCGTTCTCCAGCCACTGCACGCCGTGCCAGGGGCGTGAGTCGGGGGTCGAGTAGTCGAAGCCGTCGCCATTGGTGTACACGAGGTCGGGGTCGCCGTCGCGGTCGACATCGGCCACAGTGAGTCCGCTGCTGCCGTAGTCGCGGTTGGTGGAGCCGAAGAGCAAGCGCGGGGTGAAGCCGCCGGTGCCGTCGTTGATGAAGGCATGCACTTCCTCCCAGTCCTGCGAGATGAGCGCGACGACATCGAGGTCGCCGTCGCCGTCGAGATCGACGATGGGTGTGTGGATCGCCCCCGGCAGGCCGACGAGCCTGGTCTCGGTGAAGCGCCAGGCACCGTCGTTGCGCAGCCAGGTCACTTCGCCCTCGAGATAACCGAACTTGCCGACCGCGAGGTCGAGGTCGCCGTCGCCGTCGAGATCGCCGGCCTGCACGTCGGTGACGCGGAAGGTGTCGGCGATGAGCGTGCGGTTGGTGAAGTGTCCGCCGCCGTGGTTTTCGAGGACAACCACGGCGCCGATGCGGGCGTCGCTGGGCGGCACGTGGCCCATGCTGGCGACGAGCAGGTCAAGATCGCCGTCGGTGTCGAAGTCGATCGCCTCGACGTGCGCCGGTCCCTGAACCGGCTGGCCGATCGGCGTCTCGGTGAAGGTGCCGTCGGACTGCCGCCGCAGCCAGAGCACGCGGTGCTGCTGGCCCTCGGTGGCGACGATGTCGACTGCGCCGTCACCATCGAGATCGACCACGGTGAGGTCGGTGATCCAGGGCGCGCCGTTGCCGGCTGCGCCGATGCGGGTGGGCGTGAAGGACGCGAACGACCTCGTGTCCGTTGCGGTCTGCTTGGTGCAGGCCACGAAGACCAGGAGGAAAGCCGGCAGGAGGCTGGCTTTTAACCACGGATGGACACGGATGGACACGGATCGGAGGGGCGGGTTAAGGGATTTGGGCAGGAAAGGTCTGCGGCGGGAGCCGCGGGGGGTTGCGGTGCGGGCGACATTGCCGGTCCCTGCGCTCCCGCGCAGGGCTACGAGAGTGGGAGTTCAGGTGATTCGTGGGCTCCAAACGCGGTCGCTTATCCGGATTCATCGATGGGGAGGAAGCTGCTTATTTCACCTGGTAGATTTCCGCGAGGGCGATGCCGGTGGTGTCGGCCGTGGCGTTTTCGAATTGGCCGGGGGCGGCGGCGCCACGGTTGCGCAGGAGGACGGAGTGGGCGGCGTTGGCGGCAGCATCCGCGGCCGGGATACCCCACTCGCAGACATAGAAGGGAACAAAGAGAACGAAGAGCCTGGGGAACGGGAGGTGTCCCACGGCATTGCTGGCAGGCGAAATTGGGATTGGTGCCGGGGAGATCGGGGCGGCTCTGCTTGCGGCTGACAACCAAGGCGGATCATGGCAGGCGTTGGGTGAGGGCGGCGCGGAGCGCGGGGTCGGCGTTCGGCGGGAGGTGGTCGGTGGCGAGGCGCCAGGCGGCCTCGGCGGCGGGACGGTCGCCGAATTGGGCCAGGACGTCGCCCCAGATGAGCTGGAGTTCAGGGCGGTCGGGGTGACTCGAGGCGACGGCGGCGAAGGGGCTGCGATCGCCGGAACGGACGGTGGCCAGCGCGAGGAGACGAAGGAGCTGGGGGTTGGCCGGCTGCAGGGCAACGGCTTCGGCGAGAACCGAGGCGGCGGGCTGCCACTGCCGGGCAGCGAGGTGGGTTTGGCCGAGCATGGCGCGCGCGGCGAAATCGGCGGGATCGAGGCGGCGTACGGCTTCGAGGTGCGGGAGCGCCGCGGCATGATCGTTCCGCGCCCAGAGGAGTTGGGCGAGTTCGCGATGGGCGCCGAGGTGGTTGGGATCGACCTGCAGGGCGCGCTCGAAGCTGGTGCGGGCGGCGGCGGCGTCTCCGGCGTCGCGTTGCAGGACGGCCTGCACGGCCCAGAGGTCGGCGGCGCGCGGCAGGGCCTCGAGCGCGGTCGCGACGGCGGCGGCGGCGCGCGCGGGGTCACCGGCCTGCCGCCAGGCGGCGACGAGCGGCGGGTGAATGGTCTCGGGCGGCGCGCCGGCGGCGAGGGCGGCCTCGTAGGCGCGGGCGGCGGCGGCCGGCTGATCCTGACGGCCCAGGATGACGGCGCGGAAGCGGTGCACCCGCCAATGGGCGGGATCGACCGTTTCCATCCGGGCGAAGATGCGGGCGGCGCTGGCGCCGTCGCCCGATTTGGCGGATTCCTCGAAGGCCACGGAGAGGCGGGCGAGGTCGAAGCAGCGGGTTTCGAGTTCGCGCTGGAAGGGATCGTCAAGCGGCGGGTCCTTGCGGGCCCGGGCGGCATGCCGCGCGGACTCGGCGGCGGCGGAATCGCCGCGGGTTTCATGCAAACCGGCGAGCAGGCTGTGGGCGGAGGACCAGCCGGGTTCGGCTGTCACCAGGTTTTGGAGACGCGTGAAGGCGGCATCCGTTTCCCCGCGGGCGAGGTCGTCGCGGGCGAGGGCGATGGTGGCGTAACCGTGGGCGACGGTGCCGGCGGGCACCGCGGCGTAGTCGGCACGGGCGGCGTCGTGGCGGCCCTGCTTGTAGCGGAGGTCGGCGAGCTGGAGGCGGGTGATGGCGTCGGCCGGGTTTTGGGCCAGCAGGTCGACGAGGGCGCGTTCCTCGGCGACAGGATCGCCCTGAAGGCGCGCCCGATCGAGAGCGAGGTGGGCGCGCAGTTTGGGATCGAGGTCGGCGGCGGCGGTGGCCGCGGCGTAGCAGGCGGTGGCGCGCTCAAGGAAACCGTTGGCGTGGTAGAGCAGGCCGAGCTCGCGAAAGTCGGTGGCGTCCTCGGCGGCAGTGAGTGCGGCGGCGAAGGAAGCGGGCCAGGCGGCGAGGTCGGGGCGTGCGGGGATGGTGGATACGTCACGACCGGGACCACAGCCGGTGGCGAACGCAAGCAGGACGAAGGCGAGAGGAAGCAGGTGGGAGGGGCGGGGCATGGGGCGGCGGCACGCCGGGCGAGGCAAAGCTCAGATGAAGTGAAATGGAGTCACAGAGAGCACAGAGGGTTCACAGAGACGATGGAGAAGAGCTTGTGGCTTTGCCTAGGGGCAGGTGCGGCACGCCGCTCCTCCTACGCCAAAGCTACGGCGGACGAGGAAGCGGCGGCCCTGCAGAGGGAGGCGCGGCGGGGCCGGGTATGGGGTGAGCCTGCGCGGGTGGAGAACGGAGAACGAGAAAGTCTCCCCGGCGAAAGGTCGGGGAGACTTTGCTGCCGAATCCGGAGGGATCCGGTGAGACCCGCGGCCTACCAGTCGAAGGTGGACGACAGGTACCACGTGCGGCCGTGGCGGATGCGATAGACCGAGGCGGTGCCGTCGGAGTCGACGTTGATGGGTTCGAAGCCGGTGTCCTCGGTGAGATTGCGCAGGTTGACCTGGATGTTCCAGTTGATGCGGTCGTTCCAGATGCGGCGGGTGTAGCCGAACCAGACGTCGAGGAAGGTGTTGCCTCCATCGGTGTAGGGATCGGCGAGATCGAGGCCGACGAGCTGCTCGGAGCCGCCGACGATGTCGGTGATGGCGCGAAAGCCGATGGCGGACTCCGACTCCCAGCGCAGGGCGCCGCCGGCGTTCCAGCCCTTGAGTGCGCCTTCATCCCAATTGTAGTTGGTGATGAGGTTGAAGTGCCACTCGCGGATGGCGGGGTTGGGTTTGCCCTCCTCGGCCTGGTAGGTGGCGAGGACGCGGCCGGAGTTGAAGGTCTCGAAGTGCTGCTGGAGGTTGCCGTCGAGGCCCCAGCCGCCGTCGTAGGTGGCGGCGCCGTCCCACCACTGGGCGGATTGCCAGGTGGGCAGGACCTCCTCGACCCAGCGGGTGAGGCCGCCGCCGATGTTGGCGCGAACGGCTTCCTGCTGGGAGAGGTTGGCCATGATGCGCCAGTTGTCGGTGGGGTTGTAGGTGAGTTCGATTTCCATGCCCTCGGCGACGACGTCGGCGGTCTCCTCGATAGCGTTGTCGCCCCACATGTAGGAGGTGAAGAACTGGTCGTGGGTCTCGCCGTATTGGGCGGCGAGCGCAGGGATGACGACCTGGTCGAAGTAAGGCAGCTCCCACTGGGCGAGGATGTCGGGCCCGGAATTGGTGATGCGGGAGTTGGTCTGGCTCACCTCATACCAGTTGAACTTCACGTTGAGCTGGTCGTCCATGAGGTTGAGCGAGAAACCGTAGTCCTTGCCGGTGCCGGAGGGCGGCGGGATGATCTCGCCGAAGATGTTCACGTTGGCGGCGGCGGCGACAAAGTTTTCCGATTCGTTGTAGTGGAGCGACAACCACGGTAAGGCGTGGAAGACGCCGCCCCAGGTGAAGGTGTCGCCGTTGACGGTGGAGGGGTTGCCGAAGGTGTCGTCGACGACGAGCAGGCCGGTGTTGGGGTCGATGGCGGTGGAGGAGTTGCGCTGTTCGGTGTTTTCGTCCTGGCGCCAGCCGGCGAGGCCGACGATGCGGTCGTTCCAGAAGCGGCCCTGCCAGACCTGGGCGGAGGACGTGATCTCGTTGATGCCGAGATCGCGGCGCTTGTGGCCCCACTGCGACTCGAGCGAGTCGCCGGCCCACAGGCCGGTATCCCAGTTGTAGAAGGAGTTCGGCGTGGGGCCGAGCAGCGTGTGCGGCACGGCGGTGCCGGTAAAGTCGCCGCCGTCGGCGGTGGCGCCGAGGTAGCGCAGACGGGTGAATTGCCAGGCGCCGGCATTGATGCGGTCGCCCGGCCAGAGGTAGGAGGGGTTGCCGGAGCGGATCTCGTTGTAGACGTCGCTCTCGTAGGACGTCTCGCGGCTCTCGTAGTAGCCGGTGATCTGGTGCTTGCCGAACCAGCGGGTCCAGCCGTCGCGTTCGGTGAAGTCGAGCAGCCAGGTGGCGGTGCCGCGGTAGGACTCGTTGTCGTTGTTGCCGACGGAGAGGTTGTCGAGGGAGCGCTGCGGCATGAAGAGCTCGCGGAAGTGCGGGTTGGCGCGGCCGTCGGGGAGACGCTCGTTAAGGTCGACGTAGATGCCGAATTCGTTGGAGCGGGTGAAGTTCAGGCCGCGGCGGTCGAGGTCCTCCTTGAGGTAGGCGACATTGAAGTAGAGGTTGGGCAGCACCTCCTGGTCCCACTCGGCCGTGAACGTATCGAGCTGGTAGTCGTTGATGGTGGGGCGGAGGTTGATGTCGTGGAAGGGGAGCAGGTCGTTGCTGCCGAAGCCGAGGGAGGTCTGGACGAAGACATTGTCGCGCTGCGGCTGCCACCACGTCACCCAGGTGTCGCCGTTGGCGCCTTCCTGGAAGGAATACTCCGGGATGCCGTCGGAGCCCATGGCGAGCAGGGTGGACGACTCACCGGTGAGGGTGCCGTAGTCACCGACGCCGTTGCCGAGGGAAGGGTCCCAGGAGGGGCGGCCGGCGGCGATCCAGTGCGAGACGTGGTCGATGGGCGTGATGGAGTTGGGGTTGTTCTGATACTGGTCGGCGTTTTCGTAGGAGACGCGCAGGGTGGTCTTCTCGAAAGGCTTCCAGGCAGAGGTGAGGTAGTAGCGCGTGTCGGTGAACTTGGACGGTTCCTGGGCGAAGCCGCGGTCGGCCCAAAGGCCGGCGGCGCGGAGGGCGAACTTGCCGTCGGCAAGGGCGCGGTTGAAGTCGAAGCTCGCGCGCCAATCGCTGTTCTCGCCGTAGCGGACGCTCACCTCGTTGTAATCGGAGTCGAGCATGGCGAGCTTGGGCGAGTAGTCGATGATGCCCGAGGGTTGGCCGAGACCGAAGAGGATGGAGTTGGGGCCGCGGTTGAGAGTGAGGCGGTCGAGATTGTAGGAGTCGAAACCGAGGTTGCCCCCGATGGTGGCGAAGTAGTTGCGCGTGAGGGTGGCGCTGCCGAGTCCGCGGACACGGTTGGCGCCCATGGGATTGGTGGCGGTGTTGTCGGCAAAACCGCCGATACCCTGGGCGGGCGCATCGGTGTAGTTGATGGTGCCCTCGGTGTTGCCCAGGTAGGCGAACACGTCGTTGATATCGGTCGCCGCGGTGTCCTTGAGGAACTCGGCCGTGACCACACTCACTGAGGATGCGACGTCGCGCAGGCTGGTGTTGATGCGGCTGCCGGCGAGCGTGCTGGTGGCGCGGTAGCCCTTGTCTTCGCTGGCGCTGATGGTGAAGGGGGAGAGCTCGATGACCTCGGAATCATCGGTCGACAGGTCCTCGTCCTCCGAGGCTTCCTGGGCAAGAGCCGTGCCGGCGGTGGCGAGGAGGAGGCCGCTCAACAGGGCGCACAAACACGGGCGTTGGGCCCGGGCAAACAGGGGTGGGTTCGCTTTCATGGTGTTATGGGCATCGCGATGCCGGCCGGTGCGCCGGATCCGATGAAGGGGGGTGCAGTGGTGGTTTGGGAAATCAGGGGCGGGTTCGGAAAAGCAGCGGGAAGGAAACACGCCCGACGGCGGTGCGTCGCCCCACCCTCTCCACACAGGCTCGGCACGGTGCTTCGGGCGGCGGAAGCCTGGCGTGGGCGGGGCAGTCGACGCGCCAAGGGGGGCGCGGCAGGGGTATGGGCCGGACGTTGTTAAATTGTTTTATGATCTGCAATACTTTTAGATTTTTTCTCTGACATATTCTCTTTTGCGGTTGCTCGGCGCAGGT
This sequence comes from uncultured Opitutus sp., assembly GCA_965652375.1. Lineage (GTDB taxonomy): Bacteria > Verrucomicrobiota > Verrucomicrobiia > Opitutales > Opitutaceae > Actomonas. The sequence goes on along the minus strand of CBFGUO010000044.1, from coordinate 40,140 downwards.
TGACGGGCCGGCCAGGAGCCCCGATAACCGGCCTGCTGCGGCGCCTTTCCGGTGCCTCTGCCCTTCCTCACCTCCCCTCCATGCCGAGAACCTCCGCCAAGAAAGCACCGACCGCGGGCAAGAAGCGGCCCACGATCTATGATCTGGCCAAGCTCTCCGGTGTCTCGCCGGGCACGGTCAGCCGCGTCCTCAACAACCGCGACCGCGTCAACGCCGAGACGCGCGCCCGCGTGCTGCAGGCGGCGCGCGAACTCGACATGCGGCCGCAGGCGGGCGTGCGGATGCGACAGATCGCGGTGATTTCGGAGCCGAATTTTTCCGACCGCATCAACGGCTACGCCGCCCGCGTCACTTCGCACCTATCCTTCGCGCTGGCGCGCAACAACGCCTGCGTGCTGCACCCGGTCGACCCGCACACCGAGCTGCCCGGCACCTTTCTCGACGGCATCATCGCGGTGACCTTCGACCACCACATGCTGGCGCTGCTCAAGGACCTCGAACGGCGCATCCCGGTCGTCTACATGGACCGCTTCGACGAAGCCGAGCCTTACCACGCGGTCTGCTCCGATCATGAAGCGGCGGGTTACCTGGCGGGCAAACATCTGCTCGACCACGGCAAGCGCCGCATCGCCCTGGTCGCCAACGACGTCCGGCCCAACCATGAACGCCTCCGCGGCCTGCGCCGGGCGCTGCAGGAGGCGGACGTTTCCCCCGACGACTACCTGCTCAAGTTGTTCGACGAGTTCGACACGCCGACTGCCTACGGCAGCTGGGTCGCCCGCCTGGTGCGCGCCGGGGCCGACGCCATCATCGCGCCCGGCGCGAGCCTGCAGGGAGTCAACTGCCTGCACGTGCTCACCTACATTCTCGACAAGCGCGTGCCCGAGGACATCGCCCTGGTCGCGGGCGAGACGCCCGGCATCTCCGAGCTCCTGTACCCACCGCTCAGCACGGTCGTGGAGCCGCTGGCGGAGATGGCGGAACAGGCCGTGGACCTCGTCCTCAAACTTGCCGCCGGCGAAAGTCCGCCGCCCGGGCGCCGCTTGCTGCCGGTGCACTTGATCGACCGCGCTTCGGTGTTCTGAACGGCAGGCGCGGGCGCACCAGCGCGGGCACAGGGGCGGTCCGGACAGTCAATCGCAGGCGCGGTTGCGAAGAAACGGCCACTGGATTTCGTGCCGAGACTTACCCCCATGGTCATTGCCTCGATCCTGTCCCTGTTCCGAAACCGCGCGCCCGCGCTGATCCGTTGCGCTCTGCTTGGCTTGTTGTTGCTGCCCGCTTCCACCTCCGCCCAACGACGCGTGACGGTGCGGGCGACGGCGGAAGAGGACTACCTGGCCACGCGCGACGATGATCAGGGGGAACGCAAACCGCTGAAGTACGTTTTCCTCGAAGGCACCTATCACCCGGGCATGATCCGCGACCGCTCGCTGGAGAACGCGGAGATCCAGGAGATCGCCCGCGTGCTCGCGCCCTATCTCGCGCGGAAGCAGTTTTTTCCCACTCCCGATGCCAAGGATGCCGACATCGTGATTGCCATTCACTGGGGCATGACCGTCTCGCTGCAATACAACAAGGATTACGTGCACGAACTCATGCACCAGGCCCGCGAACAACAGCGCGAAAACCAGGACATCTACAAGAGCAGCTACACCGACGAGAACGGCCAACCCGTCGAGCCCAGCGACTACGCGCAGGCCCTGCTGCAGGAAAGTGCCGCCCGCGCCGCCGAGGCGCCCGATTACGAATGGGCGCGCCTGGCGTACACGCGATCCGAGCGTGACTTCGACAACCGGCCGAGCGCAACGCTGCTGGGTTTCAACGACATTCTCAACCGCGACACCCATCGCGCCTTTCAGAGCGAAGACGCGCGCACGGTGAGCGCCATGCTCGATGAGGAACGTTACTTTGTCGTGCTGGCCGCCTACGACGTGAAGAACCCCGGCAAGGACGGCCAGCCGCACCGCCTGTGGGTGGCGCGTCTGAGCACGCGCGCCGCCGGGGTTAATTTCAACGAAGCCCTCACCACCTTGGGCGAAGTGGGCTCAAACTACTTCGGCGACCACGTGCCCGATCTTTCCTTCGACAAGGCGCCGCCCCGTTCCCAGCGCGCCGAGGTTGAAGTCGGCGATCCAATCGTGGTGGAAGATCCGAAGGACTGACGGTTTGGGCGCGGCGGCCGTGAGCGGAGTCCTCAGGTCAACGGACGCCCCGTGCGTTTACATTGCGGTGAAGTGCGTGCGCCGAGAGGCAGGGCAAACGGACGGGGACTTCCGTTCTCCCATCGCCAAGCGCTTGTATGCATTCCGGACTCCGCCCTACTCCGCCAGCGGGCGGATCTCGATGTTGCGGAACCAGACGGGCTGGCCTTCGGCCTGGAGGGCGATGTGGCCGAAGCTCACCGCCTTGGGCGCACCGGCGGCGAGCAGGCGCTGGGCATCGGCGTCGCGTTCGTCGAGCGTGGGGTGTTCGTAGCGCAGCACTTCCTCACCGTTGATGCGATGGACAACGAGGTCGTGACCATGCACCTCCACCTCGACCTGCACCCAGGTGTCGAGCGGGTGCAGCGTCGACGTCGAGTCGATGATGTGGTCGGTCGAAAACGCTCCGTGTACCTCGAGATTGGTTCCCGGTGTGCAGGCGTTGCCGGTCTGCCGGCCGGCGCTGGTGCCTTCGGCGAGGAACTGGCATTCCAGGCTGACCGGCCACGACTGGTTGAGGGTCATGCTGAGCGGCGACTGCGAGTGCACCATCACCCCACTGTTGCGGCGGGTCCATGACGGGGCGTCGGCCATCACCTCGCCGGTGAGTTTGTATTCCAACCGCAGCACGTAACGTGAATACGGGCTGTTGGTGTAGAGGTGGCCGAAGCGGTTTTCGAATTTGTCGTAGCCGCGGTAGTCGACCTTGATGATGCCGTCCTCGACGCGGTAGGTGTCGCGGTAGTTTTCGCCGAGGGGATGCTTGGCGATCTTGATCGTCCAGCCGTCGAGATCACGGCCGTTGAAAAGCGGCGTCCAACCATCGGTTTCGGCGGCGGAAAGCAACGAGACACCGAACAGTAATCCGGCGGAAATCAGGAATGAGGAAACACGCATGGGAGCGACCGTTGAGGGATTGAAGGCAATAAGGCCGGGCTGCGACCATACCGCACCACCACTACGCATTCACCTGCCGGACACAACCCGACGCCGGCGCAATTTCGTTTGATGTTCAGTTCAATCGAACCGGGCCGACCCGTGATCATGCACCACGAGATCTGAGCGCGCACTTGCGAAACGGGTTCCGCGGGTCCGTGCTGGTGCCGCCCATGAAAGCCCTGCTGCTCACCGCGCCCTCGCGGCTCGAACTGGTCGACGACTACCCCACGCCGGAACCCGCACCCGACGAAGTACTGCTGCACATCCGCGCCTGCGGGATCTGCGGCAGCGACATCCATGGCTGGGACGGCTCGAGTGGTCGCCGCCAGCCGCCGCTCATCATGGGCCACGAAGCCGCCGGGGTGATCGCCCGGCTCGGCGCGGCGGTCGAAGGCTGGTCGGTCGGTGACCGGGTGACCTTCGACTCGATGATCTTCTGCGGAACGTGCCCGGCCTGCCGGCGCGGCGCGACCAACCTTTGCGCTGATCGCCGGGTCGTCGGCGTGTCGCCCGGCACCTACCGGCAGCACGGCGCCTTCGCCGAATACCTCGCCCTGCCGGCGCGGGTTCTTCACCGCCTGCCGGACGACATGCGCTTCGAACAGGCGGCTTTTGCCGAACCGACCACCATCGCCCTGCACGCGGTCGGCCTCGCCGCGCTGACACCACAGAGTCGCACGGTCGTGATCGGCAGCGGCATGATCGGCCTGCTCATCATCCAGGCCCTGCGCGTCGCCGGCGTGAACCAAATCATCGCGGTCGACCGCGCAGCCTCCCGGCTCGACATTGCGAGGCGTCTGGGCGCGACGGATACGGTCGACGCCACGGGCAGTGATCCCGCCGGCGAGATCGCCGCGCTCGCCGGCGGGGCGGGCGCGGATGCGGTCTTCGAAGTCGTCGGCATCAATCCCACCGTGCAGCTCGCCGTCGCCGTCGCCCGACTCGGCGGTGAGGTCGTGCTGGTCGGCAATCTCGCGCCCGAAGTCGCCTTCCCGCTGCAGAAGGTCGTCACCGGCGAATTGCGCGTGTTGGGCAGTTGCGGTTCGGCCGGGGACTATCCGCGGGCGCTCGAGCTCATCGCCCGCGGCGCGATCGATGTCGCGGCCATGACCTCGGTGGTAGCGCCGCTCGAAGACGGGGCGACGTGGTTCGAACGGCTTTCCTCGCCCGCCGGGGCCGATCACCTCAAAGTTCTGCTCCAACCATGAGTGCTCCCGATGCCTTCGACCTCTCCGGCAAGTTCGCCGTCGTCACCGGCGCCAGCCGCGGACTCGGCCGCGGCTTCGCTCTCACTCTCGCTGCCGCGGGGGCCGATGTCGCGATCACGGCCCGCAAGGTCGCCGATCTCGACGACACCGCGCGCGAAATCGAGGCGCTCGCACGGCGGGCGCTGCCGGTGGCGCTCGATGTGCGCGAAGAGACCAGCATTCGTTCCGCCTGCGCGACCATCGAGGAGGCGTTCGGCCGCGTCGACATCCTGGTCAACAATGCCGGCTGCAACGTGCGCAAACCTGCGGCCGAGGTGACCTGGGACGACTGGAACCAGATTTTGGATACAAACCTGCGTGGCGCCTTCTTTGTCGCGCAGGCCCTGGCCCGGGGCATGTGCGCGCGTGGTTACGGCCGCATCATCAACATCGGCTCGGTGACGAGTGTGGCGGGCTACGCCGGACTCGGTCCCTATGGGGCGAGCCGCGGCGGCATTCGCCAGTTGACCATGAGTCTCGCGGCCGACTGGGGTCCGCAGGGAGTGACGGTGAACTGTCTCGCCCCGGGCTGGTTCAAGACCGCCCAAAATGCGGTGATGTACGAAGACGACGATTGGGTGAAGTATCTCACGGACCGCATCCCGCTGCGACGTCCCGGAGGCCCCGGCGATCTCGACGGCACGCTGGTCTACCTCGCCAGCGACGCCAGCGCTTACGTCACGGGTCAGACGATCCTGGTGGATGGCGGCATCTCCGTCGGCGACACGCGGGCGCTGCCGAAGAAGTGAGAATGAGCGGTGGATAGATCAGGTTCCTCAATCGAACGCCCACCTCCGTCAGAAACGGATACCCGAACACAAAGCGTGTGAGGCAGTACTGACTGGTTAATTTTCAACCACGAATGGACACGAATATGCCTCACTACCGTTCAGCTCAGAAGCACTCCACCGAGCATGATTCCAGGTTTCTTCCCCCGTTTCAGTGCGTAGGCGGTAGCCGCAGCCATTCGTGTCCATTCGTGGTTAATACTTGAGACAGGCCTTGGAGAATGGCGTCGCCAAAAAAAGGGGGCGGCCGAGGCCGCCCCTATGTGGTTGATTCTTGAATACGCCGTTTACTTCACCGGGATGGTGAAGAGGGCGACGCCGAAGGCGGGGACTTCGAGCGGCTGGGCGGCATCGATTCCGGCGGTCTCGACGATGTCGACGACGCGGGGCTCGCCGGGCGTGTTGTGCGCATAGCGGTCCTCGCCGGCAATGGCGTAACGCGTGGCCTTGCCACCGATGCTGCCGGCCGCGAGGGCGATCGGCACGCTGACGGCGGCGTCAGTCGGATTGACGATGCCGACCGTGAGGGTCTTGCCATCGGCCGTGAGGGCGGCGGCGACATCGAGCGGGGCGGGAATCGTGGCGGCATCGAGTTCGATGGGCTGGGTGCCGAAGTGCTTGCGATAGAGCTGCAGCACCAGGCCGGTCGTTTCCATTTCGGCCGCGGTCTTGCTGGTCTTGATCGCGCCGATCACATTCACGGTCTGGGCGTAGAAGGCGAGGCGCACGATGTCGGTGTTGCGGTAGTATTCGTGCAGGCCGGCCGCGATGCCGAGGCCGTCGTCCATGCGATAGACACAACCGAGCTCACCGTATTCGTATTCACGGTGCCAGTAGTTCCATTCGTCCATCGAAATGGGGATGATGCGGCCCTCGAGTTCCGGCACCTTGGCCTGGAGTTCGCGATGGCCCTGCGCCTTGTTGCGAATGGCTTCCTTGATGAGGCCGACGTGCTCGACGAGACCGACCTCCGGATTTTGCGTCCAGGGTGTGCGGCCCGAGTAGAAGTGCTCGGAAATCTCGGTCATGTAGTCGCCGCTGGATTCCAGCATGCGGTGGGACCAGCCCTTGCCGACGCGCACCTGTTCGGGATCGTTTTCGCGGTTGATGCCGCCCAGCTCGCCGACGGCGACGAGGTGAAGCGAGGGATCCTTGGCCCACATGGCCTGGGCCACCTGATTGTGCTTCAGCACGTAATGGGAGATCTGCATGAAGCCGAGCTGCCAGGTGCCGAACATCTCGTTGCCGACGCACCAGTACTTCACGTTGTAGGGCTCGGCGGTGGCGTTCTGGGCGCGCCAGGTGCCGGCGGTCGTATCCGCCGATCCGTTACAATACTCGACCCACTGGGCGGCCGAGAAGGCGTCGCCGAAGCCGGTGTTGGCGGCGATGGACGGCTCGGCGCCGATCTCGCGGCAGAAGGCGATGAATTCGTCGGTGCCGAAGTCGTTGTGCTCAACGCCGGTCCAGGCCGGGTTCTTGCGCGGCGGACGACGGTCGCGGTCGCCGATACCATCGCGCCAGTCGTAGCCGGAAACGAAGTTGCCGCCGGGCCAGCGATAGATGGTGCCGTTGAGATCCTTGAGCAGCGCGAGGGTGTCGGCGCGCATGCCGTTGACATTGTCGGCGGGCATGAGGGAGGCGGTGCCGAGCATGATGTCGCCCTGGTCGGCGTGGATGGTGAGGGTGGCTTTTTCGGTGTCGACCGGCGACGCAAAGCGGAAGTCGCGCTTGATGTAACCCGCCTTGGCCGGGACTTCGAAGGTGGCACGGTCGGAACCGCCTTCCCAGGACAGGCTTACCGTGACCCGGGCCGGCGAATCACCGAGGGATTCGATCCACACGTAACCGGGGTAGTCCATGTCGGCGCGCAGCGCGAGGTCGTGTTGGCGAATCCCGTGGCCGGAGGCGATGCGCGGGGTGTGATCGCCGACGAAGGAATCCTCCGAGATCATCGCGACGCCCGCCGCGTCGCCCACAATTTCCCAGGGGGAGGCGCCCACGACCGGGAAGGCGGTGTCGGTGAGGTCTTTGTAGGGATCGTAGTCCGCCGTGATGGGGAAGTAGAACTTACGGTCCTCCAGCATCTCGGCCCAGATGCCACCGTAAATGCAACGGCCAAGGTGCTCGATGAACTGGCCGTAGATGTAGGGATTGATGTCGTCCTCGGCGCGGGCCTGCAGGTCAATCTTCACAGGGTTGGCGGCGAAGAGCGAAGAGGTCATGGCACCGAGAGCGGTTAACAAGGGAACGATACGCTTCATGGATTGAGGGGCTTGAAGGGGAGGCCGGCGCAGCTTTCGCATTGCCGAAATGAAGGCGGGCATCTTACCCCAAAGCGACGCTGCGCACCATGCTTCCACCCCTCCTACCCTTGCGTGAAACCCACATCATCGGACCCCGGTGCGTCGAGTGGGTGATTTCGCCGGAACGCTTCCCGCAGCTGCGGCGCGGCCGGTTTGCGTGGGTGGGCCATGGCAAACTGTTGCCGCCCTACCGGATGGTGCGGTTGCCGTCGGCGTTTGCCCACATCGTGGTCTGCACCGCCGGGGAGGGCCGGGCCGTAATTGACGGGCAGATCGTGCCCTGGCGGGCGGGTCAGGCGTTGCTGGCCCCGAGCGGGCAGAATCATGCCTTCGAAATCGCGGGCGACGAGCCCTGGCACATATCATGGGTGTTTGCCAGTGACCGGGGAGGGCCGCCGCTGATCGAAGGGTCGCGGCCGCGCCTGATCACCACCGATGTCACCGACTTCGCCGACACCGTGCGATTGATGGCCCGCGAAGCCTTTGGCGAAGGGGATCCGGCGACGCTGCAGGCTTGGGTTAGTTTGCTTCAGACCCACACCCATCGGCTTGCCGGGGGCAGCCAACTGGATCCCCGCCTGAGCCGCCTCTGGCGCGAAGTGGAACTCGACCTCGCCCACCCCTGGACCATGGCCAAACTGGCGCGGGTGGCCACCATGAGTGAGGAGCACCTGCGCCGTCTCTGCCATCGCCACTACCGGCGCAGTCCGGGCGGTTACCTCACCCGTCTGCGGATGCAGCGGGCAGGGGTGTTGCTGCGCGCCACCAACGCCACGGTCGAGACCGTGGCGATCCAAGTCGGTTTCGGCTCGGTGCACGCTTTTTCGAATGCCTTCAAACGCTGGAGCGGCTTGCCTCCCTCGCGCTATCGGCAGACGCTGGCCCCCTCGTCCTGATCCGTCGAATTCCCATCCCCCTCCCCGATCTAACGGTCAACCGACTGCTTCCCTTTTAAACTCAACCGGGACCTCCCTACGTTCGCGCAACTCCGTGCCGGGTGGGCCCTGCCCACGATCCAACCCGCCGCGCTCAGTTTCCCGCAACCCCTCCCGTTCCCTATGAACCTCCGCCCCCTCGCCTCTCTCGCCTTTTCCGCCGCTCTGCTCCTCGGCGGCGCCGCCTGCAGTAAATCCGGCTCCGATGCCGCCGCCGGCTCCGGCGACCAGCAACTCACCGTGGGCTTTGCCCAGACCGGCGCCGAAAGCGCCTGGCGCACCGCCAACACCAACTCGATGCGCAACGAGGCCCAGAAGCGCGGTATCGAACTCAAGTTCGCCGACGGTCAGTCCAAGCAGGAAAACCAGATCCGCGCCGTCCGCTCCTTCATCGCCCAGGGCGTCGACGCCATCGTCATCGCCCCCATCGTCGAAACCGGCTGGGATCCCGTGCTGCGTGAAGCCAAGCGCGCCAACATTCCGGTGGTCGTGATGGACCGCTCGATCGCCACGTCTGACGAATCCCTCTACGCCGCCTTCGTGGGCTCCGACTTCTACGAGGAGGGCCGCATGGCCGCCGACTGGCTTGCCGCCAACGCCGGTGACCGCACCAACATCGTCGAACTCCAGGGCGAGCCCGGCTCCGCCGCCGCCAACGAGCGCCGCAAGGCCTTCGCCGAGGCTCTCGCGAAACATCCCCGCTTCAAGATCATCGATTCCCAGACCGGCAACTTCCGCCGCGCCGAGGGCAAGACCGTCATGGAGGCCATGCTCAAGACCCACGGCAACGCCATCGAGATCGTCTACGCTCACAACGACGACATGGCGCTCGGCGCCGTCCAGGCCATCGAGGAAGCCGGCAAGCAACCCGGCAAGGACATCATGATCGTCTCCATCGACGCCATCAAGGAGGCCGTCCAGGCCGTGGCCGACGGCAAGATCAACTGCACCGTCGAGTGCAACCCGCTCTTCGGCCCGAAGATCTACGACACCATCGAGGCGATCCTCGCCGGCAAGGACGTGCCGAAGAAGGCCTACAACAAGGACGAGCTCTTCGACGCCTCCAACGCCGCGGACGCCCTGCCCTCCCGGCAGTATTAACCGCTTCCCTTCGCCCCCCCGCGTGAGCGACACCGACCTCCTGGCCCTGCGCGGTATCGGCAAACGATTTCCGGGCGTGATCGCCCTCGACGGCGTCGATTTCACCGTTCGCCGCGGTGAGATCCACGCCCTGCTCGGTGAAAACGGCGCCGGCAAATCCACGCTCATCAAGGTCCTCACCGGCGTGCATCCAGCCGACGCCGGCCGCATCACCCTCGAAGGCCGGCCCATCCACCCGCACTCCCCGCGCGAGGCCGAAGCGGCCGGCATCAGCACGGTCTACCAGGAGGTCAACCTGGTCCCCTCACTCAGCGTCGCCGAAAACATCGCGCTCGGCCGCCAGCCGGGACGCTTCGGTTTCATCAACTGGAAAGCCGTGCGCGCCCGCGCCCGCGCCGCCCTCGCCCGACTCGGCATCTCCTGCGACGTCGATGCCGAGCTCGGTTCCCTCTCGGTCGCGCTGCAGCAGATGGTCGCGATCGCCCGCGCCCTCGATATCGACGCCCAGGTCCTGATTCTGGACGAACCCACCGCTTCCCTCGACGAGCATGAGGTCGAGGAACTGTTCCGCATCATGCGCCAGCTGCGCGACGAAGGGCTGGGCATCGTCTTCGTCACCCACTTTCTCGACCAGGTGTACGCCGTCACCGACCGCATCACGGTGCTGCGCAACGGCAAACTCGTCGGCGAATATCCCACCGCCGAACTACCCCGGCTGCAACTGGTGGGTCACATGCTCGGCCGCGAGGTGAAGGCGGAGGAACACGCCCCGACCCTCCGTGCCAACGAAGCCCCTCCCGATCTGTTGACGGCGCGTGGACTCCGCCGCACCGCCAGTCTGGGCCCCGTCACGATTGCCGCCGCGCCGGGAGAGGTCACCGGCCTGGCCGGCCTGCTCGGCTCCGGCCGCACCGAAACCGCCCGCGTGCTCTTCGGCATCGATCCGGCCGAAGCCGGGGAGATCGTGCTCGATGGCCAACCGCTCGCCAGACTCGATCCACGTCGCGCGGTACGCCAAGGCATCGGCTTCTGCTCGGAGGATCGCAAGACCGAGGGCATCCTGCCGCACCTCACCGTGCGCGAAAACCTCATCCTCGCGCTCCAGGCCCGCCGCGGCGCCGCCAAGCCGCTCTCCCGCACCGAGCAGAACGAACTCTGCGACCGCTTCATCAAGGCCCTGCGCATCAAGACCGCACACGCCGAAGTGCCCATCGGCACGCTCTCGGGCGGCAATCAGCAAAAGGTTCTCCTCGCCCGCTGGCTCGCCACCCAACCCCGCCTGCTGATCCTCGATGAGCCCACCCGCGGCATCGACGTCGGCGCCAAGCAGGAAATCGAAAACCTGATCGCCAAGCTTCGCGCCGAAGGCCTGGCGGTGATTTTCATTTCCTCCGAGATCGAGGAGGTCGTGCGCAACTGCCACCGTGTCTTCGTCATGCGCGAGCGGGAAACCGTGGCCGAATTTCGCGGCGAAGCCATTACGCTGCCCAACCTGTTGCATCACATGGCCGGAGGTTCGTCGTCATGAACAAGCGCTCCCCCGTGTGGTGGCCCGCCATCGGCCTGGTCCTGCTCATCGCCGTCAACGCGGTGTTCGATTCCGGCTTTCTCAAGCTCTCGGTGGTCGACGGCCACCTCTACGGCACCCCGGTCGACATCTTCAACCAAGGCTCGCGCGTCATGCTGCTGGCGCTCGGCATGACGCTCGTCATCGCCACGGGCGGCGTCGATCTCTCCGTGGGCTCGGTGGTGGCGGTGAGCGCTGCAGTCTGCGCCCAGCTCCTCGTGCGCGAGGTCGCGCTGCCGCTCGTGATCCTGGCCGCGCTCGGCACCGGCCTGATCGCGGGCGGCATCAATGCCGTGCTCGTCGCGCGTCTCGGCATCCAGCCGATCGTGGCCACCCTCATCCTGATGGTGGCGGGTCGCGGCGTGGCCCAGCTCATCACCGACGGCAACGTCATCCTCTTCTCGCATCCGGGCTTCGAGTTCCTGGCCAAGGGCCATCTCTTTGGTCTGCCCTTCGCGGCCTTGCTGGTGCTCGCCCTCTTCGGACTCACTCACCTGGCGCTGCGCAAGACCGCCGCCGGGCTCTTCCTCGAAGCGGTCGGCGACAACGCCACCGCGAGTCGTTTCGCCGGCGTGGCGGCCGCCCGCACCAAGGCGCTCGCCTATCTCGCCTCCGGCGCCTGCGCCGGCCTCACCGGCGCCCTGGCGGCCGCTCACATCGCGGCAGCCGACGCCTACCAGGCCGGCATCAACATGGAACTCGACGCCATCTTCGCCGTGGTGATCGGCGGCACCGCACTCACCGGCGGACGTTTCTATCTCCTCGGCTCGCTGATCGGCGCGCTTTTTCTGCAGACGCTCACGCTGAGCATGTTCTACTTCGGCGTGCCGCCGGCGGTGGCGCCCGTGCCGAAGGCCGTACTCATCATCGTCGTGGCGCTGCTGCAGGTGCCGGCCCTGCGCCGGCGGTTCATGCAGCTCTTCAAGGGACGCCCCAAGGAGGCCAGCGCATGAAGACACTGCTTGCGCGCAACCTGCCTGTTTTCGTCACCGGGGCCGTTTTGCTCGCCCTCTATTTTACCGGAGGCTTCCTGTACGAGGGATTTTTCAGCGGCCGCGTGGTGGCCAATCTTTTTGCGGACAATGCCTTTCTCGGCATCTGCGCGCTGGGGATGACGCTCGTCATCTTCACCGGCGGCATTGATCTCTCGGTGGGGTCGGTGATCGGCTTCACGTCCATCATCACCGCCACGCTCATCGCGCAGGGCTGGTCTCCGCCGGCGGCCTGGGCGGTGGCCGTGCTCGCCGGTACCAGTCTCGGACTGCTCATGGGGGCCCTCATTGACCGCTGTGAACTGCCTCCCTTCCTGGTGACGCTCGCCGGCATGTTTTTTGCCCGCGGGCTCGGCTTTGCGATCAGCACGGAGTCGGTCCCGATCGAACATGAACTCTACCGCAGCCTTAGCGAAATCTACGTGCCGCTGGGCTTCATGAACCTGCCGTTCGGCGGTCTCGTTTTCATTGTGGCGACCGCGGTCATCTACGCGGTGGCGCATCACACGCGCTTTGGGCGCAACCTGCTGGCCATCGGCGGCAACGAAAACTCCGCCCGTCTCATGGGTCTGCCGGTGGGGGCCACCAAGATCGCCGCCTACGCCCTCAACGGCGCCTTGGCAGCCACGGCGGGCGTCGTCGCCACGCTTTATACCGGCTCGGGCAATCCGGCAACGGGCATCGGCCTCGAACTCGACGCGATCGCCGTCGTGGTAATCGGCGGCACCCTGCTCACCGGCGGCCGCGGCCACATTGTCGGCACGCTGTTGGGCGTACTGATTTTCAGCGTGATTCAGACCGGCATCCTATTCGACGGCCGGCTCAACTCGTCGTGGATGCGGATCGTGGTCGGACTGCTGCTGCTCGCCTTCATCCTGTTGCAGCGGCTGCTGCTGGCGAAACGCCAAGCGGGCTGACGGGCGGCCGGATTCCGGGCCGCCGGAACAGCCACGGGTAAGCGCGCGTGGCCTTGAACCGCATTCACCGTCCGATCGTAGACCAGGCACACTCTGTGGCTGTAGGGCTGCCGCTTGTCGGCATGCCGCCGGCCTGCCTGTCCGCCACAGGCGGATAAAGTTAAGGCACGACTGACGAAGAGCTGAGAGGCAGATGCGGTCCCGCGGCCGCGGGAACAAGCGGCAGCCCTACAACGTGAAATCGGGGGCAAATTTCTCTCCCGTCCAAGCTTATGGCGGCCGGCCGAGGTCCGCTGTACGCCGCTCCAACAGCCGGAAACCCTTGCGCCGGTGTGGTCGTAGGGTCGGCTTCAGCCGACCGTCGCGTAGGTTCAGGTTCGCTGCCGGAGAATGCCGGCTGAAGCCGGCACTACGCTCGCCCACTCGCAGTTCGATCCGACTGAGCCGAGGGCTCGGTCACGCGGACGAAGATGGCGCAAAAAAAGCCCCGGCACGCGGGCGCGTGACGGGGCTTTGTTTACGAGGCGATGGCCTCGGGGAGATTACGGGATCTCGTAGACCTCGATGAGGCCGATGCCGGTGGCGCCGCCAACACCCGTGAGCTGGAGGGTGTAGACTCCCGGCTCGAGGCTGATGACGATCGCGGCGTCCTTGCTGCCCTCGACGAGTTCGAAGGCGCCGGCGGCGGCGGAGGCCTCGGCGACCGCGGCGGCATTGGTGCCCCAATCGTCGTTGGTCGCGATGACTTCTTCGCCCTTGAGCACCGTAATGAAGGCGTCGCTGAGCGCACTATCGATGCCGAAGTCGAGCAGGCCGGGACCGACGCCGCGCAGGAGCACGCGCTTCGGCACCGAGCCGCTGACCACGAAGCCGGCCACGGTGGTCTTGTCACCGGAGCCCACGGCGGCGCGGGTCGAGATGTTGAACAGCTTCTGTCCCGGAGCCGGGGTGGAGAGGTCGTAGATCTCGATGAGCACGACACCGGAACCGCCGTCGGCGCCGCTGGCGCGCGCGGTGTAGAGACCGGGCGGCAGGGTTTCGAGCAGCACGGAGTCGGCGTTGGCGGTGTCGAGGGCGAAGGCGCCCGCAAGGTTGGCGGCCACCATGACTTCATCGACATTGTCCGCGGTGGACCAGCCGGTGTTGGAGGCGATGACCTCCTGGCCGCGCAGCAGTTCAAGCTTCGGCGCGGCAAGCGTGCCGCTGACCCACTCGGACAGGCCCGGGCCGACGGCGCGGATGAGCACCGGCTTGGAGTCTTCGCCCGAAATCACCAGACCGGCGACCGTGGTCTCGAAACCGGAGCCGGAGAAGGCGCGGGTCGAGATGTTCACCAGGCGCTGGGTGGCGATGACCTCGTCGTTACCGCCGGTGAATTCGACGGTTTCGCCGGTGGTCGTGTCGGTCACGGCGGCCTCGATGGTCGACGTGGCGGCCGAGACGGTCGCGGTGACGGTCTTGTTCTTCACGGTGGTCACGGAGACGGCACCCTGCTGGGTGACGGTGCCCACGCCGGCGTCGCCGCCGGTGGCGGTCTTGGTGACGACCAGGGCCTTGCCGGAGGGCGAGACGATGGTGACGGTCACGGCATCGCTGCCGCCGGAGCTGGCGGTGTAGACGCCGGCGACGGTCTCGGTGTTGATGCCCACTTCCTTTTCGGCGCTCATCGACAGGCCGGGCACGCCGGTCACGGTGCCGGTGACGGAACCGCTGGTGCTGATGGTGCCGGAGAAGGTGATCTCGGCGCGGCCGGTGGACGGGCTGCCGATGACCGAGATCGAGCCGGGTTGATCGGCACCGGCGGTGCGGGAGCTGGCGGACGCGGCCGTCTCGGAAGTGACGGTGAGCGTGAAGCTGCCATCGGCGTTCACCTTGACAGTGCCGGCGACGTAGAGACCGGCGGCTTCGTCGAAGCCGGCGAAGGTGCCGGTGTTGTCCTCCTTGATGACGATGGCGAAGCTGCCACGGCCTTCACCGAAGGATCCGAAGTAGGTGCCGGCGTAAACGTGCTGGAGCACAGTGAGCTGGGCATTGCGGGAGGTGACCGACCCGGCGGAGTTGGTAACCACGACCGAGTAGGCTCCGGCGGAGTTGAGCGTGAGCGAACCGATGGTGTAGCTCGCGCTGGTGGCGCCGCTGATGTCGACGCCGTTGCGACGCCACTGATAGGTCGGGGCCGGCACGCCGGTGGCCGAGACGGTGAAGGTCGCAGAAGTCCCGACACCGAGGGTCTTGTCCCGCGGCTGAGCGGTGATGACCGGCGCCTGGTCGGCGGTGGTCACCGTGAGCTTGGCCAGGTTGGACGAGACCGAGCCCTGCGAGTTGGTCACGACCACATCGTAGAGGCCGGCGTCTGCGGCCGCGACGGAGGCGATGGTGAACGAGGTGCTCGTGGCGCCGGAGATGGCGGCACCGTTCTTGCGCCACTGGAAGGTGGGCAAGGGGTTGCCTTCGGCGGCGACCGTGAAGGTCACGCTGCTGCCGGCGCGGGCGCTGGTGTCACGCGGCTGGGTGGTGATCGTGGGGGCCTTCAGGAGGCGATCGACGGTGAGGGTGGCGGTCGACGAGGTGACCGAACCGAGACGGTTGGTGACCGTGACGGTGTAGTCGCCGGCGTCCTCGATGCGCAGCGAGGTGAAGGCGAGCGAAGTGCCGGTAGCACCGCTGATGTCGGCGCCGTTCTTCTTCCACTGGTAGGTGAGCGGTCCGGTGCCGGCGGCCGCGACCGATAAGGTGTGGTTGCTGCCCACCAACTTGGTGATGCCGACGGGCTGAGTCGTGATCACGGGGGGAGTGTTCACGGCGATGATCGCACCGTTGGAGGTGACGGAGGCCTGCGCGTTGCTGACGACGGCGGTATAGGTGCCGGCGCTGGCGGCGGTCACGTTGGACAGCGTGTAGCTGGTGCCGGTGGCACCGGAGATGTTCACACCGTCCTTGCGCCACTGGATGGTGGGCGTCGGGTCACCGGTTACTTCGATGGTGAAGGTGTGCGACTGGCCCTGGTCAAGGGTGGCGCCCACGGGCTGAAGGGTAATCTCCGGCGGGAGCTGGACCGTGAGCGTGACGGTGGAGGTCTGTACGGGCTCCCCGATGCCGTTGTCCGCAATCAGGTAGAAGCGTGTGCCGGAGTGGGAGAGCTGCACGTTCTCGAGGACGAGTTCACCTTCGGTCGCGTCCTCGATGAGGACCGCTTCGGTTTCGCCGGGGGCAATCATGTACCACTGGAAGGTGGGGGGGGGGTTGGCATCGCCCTCCGGGGCCAGGATCACGGTCGAACCGACGACCGCGGTTTGGTCGACGAGGTCCTCGTATAGTTCGACCGCGAACTGTACGTCGAGGGCGGCGGGAGCGGAGGTGTCGGAGCCGTGCTGGTTGGTCACGACCGCGGTGTAGGAACCGGAATCCTCACGGGAGGTCGCCTCGATCGTGTAGGAGGCTTCGGTCGCGCCGTTGATCGCAACATCGTCCTTGAACCACTGGATGGTGGGGGTCGGGTTGCCGGCGAACTGGATGCTGAAGGTGGCGGACTCACCTTCGAGGACGGTGAGGCTCTCGGGATCGGTGCTGACCACGCCGCCCTCGGTGACGGTGAGGTTGGCGGTGGTCGACGTCGTGGTGCCGATCGAGTTGGTGACCTCGACGTAGTAGCCAGTGCCGTTGGCGGAGGTCAGAACGTTGCTCAGGGTAAGGGTGGCAGAGGTTTGGCCGGTGAGCGGCGTGCCGGAGCCTCCGCTGGTCGGGACCATGAACCACTGGTAACCGGAGACCGTCGGGACGGCGGTGGCGGCGACGCTGAAGGTGGCGGTGCCGTTGATGCCCACGACCTCGTTGGCGGGCTGCTGCGAAATGACCGGAGCGTATTGAACGACGACAGTGGCCGTGGCGCTGGTATCGGAGCCGGCAGCGTTGGAGACGACGACGGAATAGTCGCCGGCATCGCCGATGGCGACCGGATCCAGCACGAGGCTGGAGGAGGTGGCGCCGGTGATCGCAGTGCCGTTGCGGCTCCACTGGTAGGTGAGCGGCGTGGTGCCGGTCGCGGTGGCTGAAAGAGTGATGGAACCGCCCGCGGTGACCGTACCACCGGTGGGGTCGGCCGTGATTTCGGGGATCTCGACGACGGTGAGGGTGGCGACGTTGCTGGTAGCCGTGGAAACACTGTTGGTGACATCGACGGTGTAGTTGCCCGCCATTTGGGGCGTCACGCCCTGGAGCTGCAACGTGGCACTGGTTGCGCCCGAGATGTTCGAGCCGTTCAATTTCCACTGGTAGGTTAGCGGCGTGGCGCCGGTCGCGGTGACGCTGAACGTGTGATTGGCGCCCTCGTTGACGGTCGCGGATTGCGGATGGGCCGTGATGGCGGGAGCGGCACTGACGGTCAGAACGGCGGCGTTACTGGTGACCGAACCGGCCGAGTTGGTGGCCGTGACGGTGTAAGAGCCGGCGCTGGACGGCGTGACGGAATTGATGACGAGAGAGGTGCCGGTCTCGCCGGAAATCGCGACGCCGTCCTTTTTCCATTCGAGGGTGGGCGTGGGGTTACCGGTAACGGCCGCCGTGAAGGTCACGGAAGCGCCCTCATTGATCGTCTGGGAAGAGGGGTGGGTGGTGAAGGACGGGGCAGTGGGAGCGGGCTCGATGGTGATCGTGCCAATAGTCTCCGTCACTTGTCCACTCCCCCCCTCCAGCGTGTAGATCATCCTCGCAGTGAAAGTCTGAGCGCCGGTCAGGCCAGCGGGGTAGGCTAAGTTCGCCGTAAAGCCGAATGTTTCAGTCGCATTAAATATCGCTCCAGTGTAGAGATACCCCAGTGTCGGAGTTGTTTCCCCTTGGAACGGGACCTGTTCAGGCGTGTGCCTTGGGTAGTCCAAAGGCCCTCGAAATTCAGCATCAGTAAACGAGTTTGACCAGCCGGTAGGTTGATCGATCGCAAACCCCAGCGAGGACAAAGTATCACCCTCGCGGGTTACTTGCACACTAAAGGTGACGGTTCCTCCGGCAGCGTCGTAGTTGGTCGTTTCTGTAGTAAACGTCGCCGTAATGGCGAAGGCGCTCGCCGCGAAAATACACGAGGCTATGCCCGTCGCGATCCATTTGAAGGGAGTAATCAGTTTCATGCGGTTGTGGTTTCGATGATTAGGAAAGTACGAGTATCGACTAACAGTGTGGGGTACAGCAGCGGAAAATCCGATCAGGCCAGGATCGGGGCGTCGCCCTCCCGCCAAACCCTTACGCTGCGTCGACGGGCCGGGTAGGTGGCGACGGGCGGGGACCTGAACTTAGAATGGGGGCACGGGGCTGCCGACAACACGGGCGTGAGATTCGGGCTCGGTTCTGGAGGCGGCAAGTAAATTGGCGTGGGATTGTCAGTTTAGGGCAGGGTCCTACCCGGGCATGTTGCATGGCCGGTCGATCGTCCGGGCAAATTGCAGGGGGATCGACTGCATCCTCTACCCAAATTTGGGTTTCTCGCGAAGGTGAAGACGCGGGGTCGAACCGGAATGGCGCCCCCCTTTCGGTCGGCACCCGGATGTTCTCTACCACTGCCCCGGACGGCTGTCGTCGACCATCTGCTGGAGCATCGGGAACCGCACTTCGCCGTAATTGATCGCGTAGCGCAGGGTGCCGCCGCGGTAGACCCAAGTCGTGGGCAGCCAAGTGACGGGGTTGCCGAGCAGGCTGGTCATGCGCTCGGAGCCGCGGCGCGCCTGGTTGGGATGGCGCCAGATTTCGAAGTTGGGTTGTTCACCCAAGCCATACTTCGCCAGTTCGCCCCGATCGTCCTCCTTGCTCCCCCAGATGGAGACGAAGATCACCTTCACCTCGGGGTTCGCTTCAATGAAGCGCTTCCAACCGTCATCCTCATGCTCCCGCCAGCAGTTGGGGCACCAGGTCGCCCAGAGGTGGACCACGGTAATCCCCTCGTCCGCCACCGCCGACTGGAGCCGTTTCTCAAAAGCCTCGGTGGACTCGGCCAACAAGGGGCCGACCAGCCCGATGCACAGGAAAATCGCGAAAATCAGACGACGCATGGGAGAGAGCAAGGGGGTGAGCGAAGGAAGTGGACCACTATTCCCAATCCCACGGCACATTCAAGCCGCCCCAGCGTTATCCGCCGCCTTCTCCCGGTTCAAACCCATCCACCGTGCCCTCCCCCACCCGATACGCCCCGGTGCGGGTCGTGCCACTGCGGGTGTTGTAGAGCTGGATGACGCGGAGCAATTCAGTGAGCGAAAGCTGGCCGTCACGATCGGTGTCGGCTGCATGATAACGCACCAGAGAGCCTCGCTCCGTATTGCTGGAATCGGTGGCGAACCCGTCTGGCGAGGCGGCATCCGCATCATAACGCCCGGTCCTTGTTGTGCCGACCCGTGTGTTGTAGAGTTCGATCACCCGCAACAGTTCCGTCAGGCCCAGCCGCATGTCCTGATCCATATCCGCATCATGAAATCGTCCGCGCCGAATCACCAACGGGGCCGGATCGGCTATCGCCTCGATCGTTTCCCCGCCCACGGTGGCGGTGACCATTGCATCGATCTCGAAGAGCCCTCTCGCTGCTTCGGGGGGCAAAAGACGGTAGGAAAATCTGAGCTCAGTCGCCGACGGCGCAGTCCACGTCCACTCGGCCAAACCGCTGGTTCCCGCCGACGGAGCGGTGGTCGCCCCCCCATCGTCGAGCGGATCCAGCGTCCAACCATCAGGGAGTAGGACCGACCAGTCGAGGTTTGTGGCCAGCGCGCTCAATGCCATAGCGGCACTTATTTCGTATGCCGGAGCAAGCGCGTCACTACGGTGTTCGTCGAAACAGTAATGCACCGCAGCCACCGATTGGGTTTCCCCGTCCGCCAGCCGCAGAAGGTGGCCGCCCGAACGCGTGCGTCCGGCCGCATTGCTGGCCACGAGTGTGTAAAAACCAGCATCTTCGGCGCTGAACTCCGAAATTATTAGTGAGCGGTAAGTTTCCCCTTGGAGGGGAAGCCCATTCCGATACCACTGAAAGTGAGTCGGCCAGCCCTCCACGGTGGGTGTTAATGCGAAAGTTTCCCCTGGTCCGACGAAGTGGAGTTCAGTCGTGTCACCCATTGCTGGAGCTTGCAGGGGGCGGGATCGCCATACTTGACCCGGGGAGCCCACCACGAAACCGCCGTCGTCACGCTGCAAGGCCGTGTCCGTTTCTCCGCCAGACCAGTAGATTCGAAAGCTTTCATCGAGAGCACCATTGGCCAGAAAGCGAACGAGCCCCCGGACTATTCTGATACGTTCGTCAAAAAGAGAGAACTCTCCCGCCAGCACGAGTGATGCATCCGCTTGAGGCAGCAGTGTGAATGGCCCCCACATGAAAGAAGCAGCATGATTCACGCCGCTTCTATTAACGTCGAATTCCGAATCCAAGCCGCCATCCGGTGTCCTCAACTCGACCGAAAAAAGGTTCAAAATCCAGGCTGAGTCCCCTCCCGCACCGACCATGCGACTCACGGGATAGCCCGAGGCGTGTGCGTCGGGTTGATAGTGGTAGTCGCTGTCAATCGTTCCGCCGGGGCGCAAACGAGCAAGAGGAGCCCCTGCGGCGTAACTGAAGACATCGCCCCCGACCACGATATCGCCGTTCGTCTGCTCCATGGCTGCGTAGGCCGCACTCGGCAACTCACTCAACGTCGGAGAAAAGCTGATGTCTACCTGACCATTGTTCTGCAGACGGAAAATGCGCTGTTCGGCCGGAAATCCACCGGGGCCCGACAAGGTGCCGCCGACGAGCGCCTGACCTTCCGGCAACGGAAGCAAAAACGACTTTCGATCCTGAGAACGTAGATCCTGCCAAAACCGACTTGTTTCATGGGTCTCATCGATTGTCCCGTCTGCCAGCAGCCGGAACACTCCGGGATGAGACGCCCCGCCGACGAGGCTGAATCCGCCGCCGACCAGCCAGTTGCCTGACCCCTCTGCCACGATTTGTTGCACCACGGAATCCGGTGCCCCGTTGCTGGCGAAGCTGGCATCGAGGTGCCCAGCAGCGGTAATTTTTGCCAGGAATGCTGTGGGGGAGCTGCCAATACGGTTGAAATTGCCCCCCACCACGTAGCCTCCATCCGAGGTGGGGACGATCGCGTTCACGATGCCCGGGGAGAACATGTCGCCATCGTCCACCTGCGTCGTCGTCAAATCGGCGCTGACTTCGACGATCGCGCCACGGATCCGACCATTGGAGTCCAATCCACCCACCAGGATCACGCGTCCGTCCGGCAACACCAAAAGATCCCACTGCGGGCGAGCGTCCACGCTGTAGACCAACTTCTTCTCACGCCCGCTACCGTCGGAGGCGATTCTTACCACCTCGCTGCTGTTGTTCAGGACGTACATCGTGCCTTCGCCCACCACCTTCATCGCCATCGCCGTTCGACCATAGAAGGTCTCTCCGGTACCGCCGTATTCGAGATCGATCTGGCCTTCCGCCGAATATCGTTGCCACATTTCCGGCCCGCTCTGTTCGTCTGTCGAACGCGCGACGCCGTAGAGGTAGATCCGTCCGTCATCTGCGACCTCGAAGCGCGAAACGTATCCAAACATTGACAGGTCTGGATCGAAGTTCTCGTCTACCGCCCCGTTGGAACCAATACGCAGCAGCCACGTGCCCGGTCGATCGTAGTCACCGCTCGTGTAAAGGGCGAGCACCGCGCCAGTCGCAGTCAGTTGGATACGCGAAACCCAGTCGCTGTTCGATTCGACCGTGCGGAATTCGGAATCCAACTCACCATCGGGGTGCAGCCGGAAAACCAACCGGTTGTTCGGCGTGCCGGCCTGAGCCAGTTGTCCGCCGACATAGATCGAGCCATCTCCCGCAACCGCCACCGACTCCCAGTTGGCGTTGGCGCCCTCGGTAATCCGGAAAGTCGGGTCCACCGTTCCGTCGGGCATTAGGCGTACTCCTTTCTCGAAGGTGCCGAGCGGAGTGAAGACGGTAATGTAGCCGAGTATCAAGATGCGGCCGTCCGGGCGCTCGAAGATCCCATCGATCGTTCCCTCAATCGTGAGTTGAGCAGAGAAAAGACGGTCCACATCACCATCGGCATCGAGTCGCACGAGGCCCTGCGTTCGGTGGCCCTTGAATTCGTTGAACTCGCCCGCGATTAACAGCCCGCCGTTCTTGGTTGGTGCAATCTTTCGCAGCACTCCACCCTCCCGGTCCACGGGCACAACCCAGTTCGGATCGATTTCCTGGAGGCCGGTCGTTTCCCGCGCGAAGACCGTCACCCGAACGCGCTCGGAGATGAGGCTCGCCCCGCCCGGATCTGTCACGACGACATCATAAAATCCGCTGTCCGTAAGCGAGGCAGCGGGAATTTCAAAGGTATCGGCAGTCGCGCCGGCGATGGGAAACCCATGCTTGCGCCACTGGAAGCTGCTCCCATTCGGCGAGTTCGCGGTCACGGTGAGGCTGATCGTTTCCCCTGCTCGCACAGTCACGGATTCCGGCTGGACATTGATCGTCGGTCCATCCTCCACGGACGGAGTTTCCCGCCGGTCTGATGTTGTGCCGGAAGGCTCAGCCGTCGCGGAAACGACCCAGAATACGATACTCGAGAGAAGCAAATGTGCGCGGGATCGTTTCATCAAAATGGTTAGGAATCGGGTTCAAACCCATCCACCGTGCCCTCCCGCGCCCGATACGCCCCGGTGCGGGTCGTGCCACTGCGGGTGTTGTAGAGCTGGATGACGCGGAGCAGTTCGGTGAGCGAGAGCTGTCCGTCGCGATCGGTATCCGCGGAATGGTGACGAGCCAATGTCTCGCCGGCGTCACCGGCATCGGGCGTGAAGCCATCCGCCGCCGCGTCGTCCACCCGGTAGCGTCCGGTGCGGGTCGTGCCACTGCGGGTGTTGTAGAGCTGGATCACCCGCAACAACTCGGTAAGACTCAGGCGTTCATCGGCATCGGTATCCGCATCATGGAGCCGACTTCGGTCGCGCACTTGAAGCGGATCCGGGGTAACCAGGCTCTGAATCTCTTCGCCGGAGCGGGAGATGGTCAGCAGTGAAGCGATCTCCAGCAGTCGGTCCGGCGACTCGGGCGTCACCAGCGCATACTGCACCACAAACGGGCTCTCCGGCACACTCGACCAGTTCCATTCAAGCAGGTCGGTCTGCCCATCCGTCGGAGTCGAAGTCGCGGACAGCGAACTCTCCTCTTCGAGCGATTGGAAACTCCAACCCGTCGGCACCAGCGTCGCCCATGACAGCGACGTCAGTTCCCCGGAATAGGCGATTGTGTTGCGAATCACCACCGTGCCACCCCGTGTGAAACCGCGTCCCACCTGTTCCTGCGTGCCCACCGCGAATTCCGCCCCGCCTGGCGCGACCGCGACCACGATAGCCCGGCTCGTAACCGAACCCAGTTCGTTGGTGACCACGACGTCGTAGAAGCCGGCGTCCGCCTGGGTGACCGCGGACAATTCGAGCGCAGCCTGGGTCGCCCCCGTAATCGCCACGCCATCACGACGCCACTGGTAGTTGAGTTCTCCCCCCAACGCCTCCACCGCAAGGATGGCGGTCGTCCCCGCTTCGATCTGCTTCGACACCGGGCCCGTGGCAATCTCCGGCAAACCGAAGCCGAGCGGCTGTAAGAAACCCGTCGGAAACGGTCGCCAGCCGCCCAGGAAGATCCGGCCATCGTCACGCAGACCGAATGACGAAATGCCACTTGTGAGGCCCAACACCGCAAAGGACTCGTCGAGAGCACCGTCTGGCAGGAGTCTGATTAGATACGCATCGTCTCGGTCAGAGCGCAAACTGTAGTCGGACCATGCATAGATCGTCCCGTTGTGGCCAAGTGCGATTCCCAAGATAGGTCCCCCCACTCGATCGTCCAAAGCGAAGTCCGGGTCCAAGGTGCCGTTCGAAAAATAGCGCGCAAGATACCTGTTCGGATCCTGGCCATCTGACGTGAAGGCACCAGCAATCAACAGTCGGCCCGACCGATCGAGAGCGAGATCGTGGACCCGCCCCGATAGGCCAAGGTCGGGAAATGCCTCATCCAGTGCACCATCCTCCTCCAGCCGGACCACCAAAGCATGCGATTCGCCGTCCCAACTCGAGAAGTCTCCCCCCACGTAGAGCCGATCCTGCGAATCGAGCGCCATACCGTATCCTCCAGCATGTCCCCAGTACCTCCCGGCTGCAAAACTCGTGTCCAACGCTCCATCCATTGAATAGCGGGCAATATTGTGATAGGAGCCACCGGAGTGTTGATGGCTGAACCCACCGGTGATGGCGATGCGACCGTCTGCATATTCCGTCCAATCATTGATTTTATAGTAGATGAACGGGTCCCCCAATCTGCCACTGTTGATCGTTGCATTAGCGAAGGCAGGATCAGGACTGCCGTCCGGCAGCACACGGACTAAGCCAGGACCTGTCCCGGGCTCTTGGGTTCGGCCAAAAATGGCGCCCCCGATCACCACTTCCCCGTCTCCCTGAACAATCGCTGCACTCACGCTACCTCTTTCGTGGGCACCAAAAGGGAGCGCACCGCTCTGCCCTTGGTCGGATTCGACAAGCTTCGCCATGGGCCCTGTAAAGACGCCGCGAGCGTGGTCAAAGTCCCCGCCTACAAACATGCTGTTGCCCGGAGCCGGCACCGCCACATGAACCACTTGCTTGGCACGCAAGGCCGGCGCACTAAGGTCCACCCAACGCTCCGCGCCCAAATCGTACCGCGCTACCGGCGTACCATCTTTGATTGGTGCAAGCCAAAGCTTCCCATCACCCGATTCGAGAGAGTCGAAAATTCGATTGGATACGTCGCGCAAGGCCAAATCCAATTCGCCTTCAAGTCCGCCGGCCGCGCTCAGCTTTAGCACCAAGGGGTAACCGCCGTTCTGGTCACCACTCACCCAAAAACCGCCATCCGACGCAGGCGATATGTTCTGCACGAGATACGCTTTGTCTTTCAGTGCGGCCGCGAACGCAGTATCCAAAACTCCATTTTCGTCGATGCTTATAATATCGGCTACGGAATTTCCCGCATACATAGTGAGCCCGCCTCCGATAAGGATATCACCACCGCGTGTTTGTAGCATGGAGAACAAAACCTGTTGGCCCTCGAACCCGCCGTCGGCCGCAAAACTACTATCCCTTGATCCATCGGCGTTCAGACGCGCCAGACTTTGCACCGGCGTCTCGTCAACGGTGGCAAATTGTCCTCCGATCAAAACCCCGCCATCGCGCAAGGCCAGCATCACCCGCACGATGCCATCGACGATCGGCGATTCGAAGGTCTCGTCCAGCGACCCATCGGAATTCAACACCATCGCAGGACGAAATTCAGTGTAGTCCTCATTCGGATCGAATTTGCCTCCGACCACGATGCGCCCATTTTCCCAACGATCCAGGAACTCGGCATTTCCCGGCAAGACGGGTGACACAAATGATGCATCCACTGAACCATGCTTATCCAACAACAACACCCGACTTTCGCTGTAATCCCTCACTAAAACGAGCAAGTTGCCGTTCGCCATTGGCACAAAATCCCACACCTCGGCAGTAGGCGACAAATCCGGCACGAAAGAAGTGTCGAGGCCACCAGCAGGAAGAAATCGAATCAGGTTGGCCGCCTGCTCGCCATCGACAGAATCGAAGAGCCCCCGACCATAAACGGTCCCTTCCGGGCCCGGTTCGAGCTGTCGAAGCCCCTCCCATCGCCCCAACAATTCCTCCTCACTTCCCCTACTCACGCGCCAAAAGCCATTGACCTGGGGCGCTTCCACGTTGAACCGGATCGGTCCCGAGGTGATTGACGACAAGCCTTGGCGGACCTCAACCATGTAGGTACCCGCGTGGGCTTGCGAAACCGGGTCGAAGTTCAAGGTGGCGCCCGTCGCGCCGGGAATAACCTTACCGTTTCGGCGCCAGACATACTCCAGACCTTCTCCCTCCGCGGTGACGACCAGGGAGGCGAATTGACCTGCTTCCACGATCGAAGGTCCAACGACACTCGAAATTGCCGGCAGAGGATCTGCGCTGATCAGATGAACAGGTTCACTCAGCAGTCTTCCGTACGCGTTTCGGATCTCGACCTGATACGAACCCAACTGGTCGATCTGCACATCGCCCAGCTCCAAGATGGGCTGCGTTGCGCCGGGTAACGGGACACCATTGTGATACCATAGATAAGTCAGCGGCCCTTCGCCTTCGGCCTCGACGAAAAATTCAACGTTTCCTCCTCGGCTGACCGCCTGCGATACAGGCTTCGTCGTCACAGCCACCCCCGCGACTCCTTGGAGGAAGCCGGATCCCCGCGAACGCTCACATCCGACAAAAAGAGCTCCCGAATCGGTCAGAGCGATCGCAGTCACCGGATCATGCAGACCGGCGGCAACGAAGCGATCGTCACGACTTCCATCCGGATTCAGTCGCGCCAAATAGGGGCTGGGAAATTCATCATCGGCGAAAAAATCGGTCCCTCCCACGAGGATGCGCCCGTTGGGCAGAGAGAGCAGCTTGTTACCCTGCATCCTCGTGGCCTCCACACTCCGGAATCCTCCGTCCGTCGTGCCATCCGCATTTAATCGCACGACCAGCGGTTGAGGGCTAAAGTAATCCTCTGATTCCGCCAGCAACACGTTGCCATTCTGCGACATCGCTACGTCTTCCACCCCATTAAAGAAGCCGGGGACATCAAAATCAGGATCGATTGAACCGTCGGAACTCAGACGCCACACGCTCCGAACAATGCTCGAGTCGACTTTCTTCAGATTATCTCCAGCCACGTAGACTTTGCCCGCATCATCAATCGCGATCCGGCTCGCGCGCGAATTGCTATAAGAATCCCATTTCACCTCGTATTCAGACTGCTGTTCACCGGTCGCCGCGAACCGGCGGAGAGTTCCGCTGTCCTCCCATACCCAAAGGGCACCATCGGGGGCTCGCGCCAAGTCCCTGACTTCCTCTTCAACCGACCCCGAATAAACCGCGCTGCTTGTCACGGCTCCAAAAACCGGGTCGAGCTCGCCGTTGGACCCAATACGAACGAGATGGTTTCCCGTTCCGGGTTCAGATGACGAAACCGTAAAACCGCCGCCTACGATAACTCCGCCATCCGGCTCGGGCAGGAGCGCGTTTACCGTCGCAATCCCAACAGCTCGAAGATCGTAGGTCTGTACTACTGAACCGTCCGACCGCAGGCGCACCACCGACTGTGAGCCCTGCCCGCCTACGTAGTCGAAGCGTCCTCCAATCCAAAGGTCTTCATCTCCAGCCGGCTCAGCCGTCAACACATCACCCAGACGGCGGAGCTGAAAGGGGGTGAAGGCTGCATTGCCCGCGGCATCAAACTCAAGCGAAGCCAGGCTGTCCTCATTGGCGTCCTTCGCCAGAGCTCCCATCCAAATGCTGCCCTGCGTGGAGACGCATAACGTTTCGAGTCCCGGCAGACTTATGGTTCGTTCCCCGCCCAGTTGACTGGCGGCGCTTCCATCCAGGTTGCGAAAGCTGAGGGTAATCGTGCCGTCATAGTTTTCCTGTCCTGTAACAAAGGTCTCTTCGGGTCCGGTCGACAGCCGACGCACTGCTCGGACGTGGTCCTGCATGGACTCGTTGAAATCCCAATCGATCTCTCCGTTGGCGTTCAACTTCACCACTTGCCGGACCCATTCGCCGTCAAAAGTGGAGAAGTTACCTGCCACCAATGTTCCACCGTCACCACCAGGCAGGAGGTGGGAGATCGTCGGCAATGTCGTGGAATACCCAAAATTCACCGCTCTGGTATACGCCTCATCGACGGAGCCATCGGGATTGATCCTGGCCAAACCCGTTGCAACAACATCGTTCACCGCCGTAAATCCGCCGCCCACCAGGAAACGCCCGTGCTCCAACGCCGCTACGCTGTTGAGTTTTCCGTAAGTCGTAAACGCAATCGTCGGTAGTCCGACGCTGTCGTCCACCCGGCCGTCTTCTTCCAGAATTACTAGCCCATCGAGGTCGACCTCGGTACCGTCGATTCCGCGGTAGGAGTCAAAAACTCCCACGGCGATCACCCGGCCATCCTCAAACCGCGCCATCGACCGAATACCGTGCAGGGTCGCTACTTTAAAGTCCCTATCCACCACGCCCGTCTTGCTGAAACGTATCAGTCCGCTGCGCGTATTGTCCTCAGTTGCAACCCCACCTGCGACCAACACCCCGCCGTCGGGTTCGACCAACATGTCAAAGACCCATCCGACACTGACCCCCGTTACCTGGAACGTGCGGTCGAGGCTGCCATCGGGGTGCAAGCGGATCAGGCCCCCGCGATATTCGCCGTTCCATGTTTCGAATGTGCCGGCGACGTAGAGTCCACCATTCGACGTGGGGCGGACACAGTAGACCGCGACGTCCGCGCGCTCAAAGAGCGGCGAGTTGGCAATGAGTCCACCATAGCCCTCGCTCGCCGGCGACACACCGACTTGGACTCGCACCGGATCGGTTGTGATCGATGATGTATCATCCGAAACGACCACCCGGTAGTACCCGCCATCCACTTGTGAGGCTGCCGCTATTCGCAGCGTTGATCCGGCCGCTCCCGGAACGGGAGTGCCATTGTGCGTCCAAACATAGGAAAGGTTGTCACCCGTAGCCTCCACAAGCAGCACAACTTCATCGCCGACCTGCACCGCCTGCGCCTCGGGTGAACGCATGATCTCGGGCTCAGCCTGCAGAAGACCGGTGATCAGCAGAAAGCCGATCAAACGAGAAACGACGCGGGATTCATTACGATCGGGCTGAGGGCGCCCTGAACAGGCACCACGCTCACGGGACACGGCGATAGGCATGGGGATACTTGGCGAACTCCCCAGGCCAGAGGGGAAAGCGGGATACAACAGCTAGTGACGACAAGAGCAATCCTGCAATCTACCGCCACATCACGCAGGCCGAATCCTTCCTCAAAGCGTGGCCTCCTCCATTTCCGATTCGGAGAAAGGGAGTCCACAAAAGAGGCCCCATCGACAAAGCGCCGATGGAGCCATGGGGAATGCGAACGACCGGCGCCGTTTGCTCTTCTTCGTCGCGCCACCCGCTATTCACCCGACGGCGGGCCGCGATGGTCGCCTTCGCGGCCCATCGGCCGACCGGCACCTGGCGGCGGGGGCAGTGCGCGCACGAGTTCCTCGACGCTCAGCTGACCGTCCCCATCGGAATCGTACGACCGCAGCAGTGCCGAGGCCGCCGCGATTTCGGACGCGCTCAGTTCGCCGTCACGGTTGGTGTCGAAGACGCGCAACAGCGGGTGCTCAGGACGACCTTCCGTCCCGCCCATTCGCCGGTGCTCTTCGCCAGGCACGGGACCGGTGCTGCCCGTCGGCGTGGCATGGGCGAGCGATGCAGTCAGATAAAGGCCCGCCAGGATGCCCAGGGTCATCAGCAGAGCCGACACGGCACGTTTGGAAATGGTATCATCGGTCATAACGCAGCCGAGTATGCCGGCTGCACGTAAGCCGCTCATGAGCGCCGCACCGCATTTTTATTAAGCCGCGGTAAATCAAGGGAGGTCCTAAAATCTCTGGAAGGGTCTGCGTTGCAGGCCAGCGCCTGATCCGCCAGGCGGGTTGCAGGGTGGGTATCCTCGGAGAGGCTATCCCCTGCATCCCAACGCCGCGGGCGGGGGAATGGCCCGCAACCCTTTGGGCGGTCGGGGAAAGGGGCTGGGCCGGCGTTGGCCGCACCGCGACATACCTTCCAGGTATGCCATCGGCGCGTCCGCCTTGGCCGAGCCCCTTTTCCCGACCGCGCAGACCCCTCCAGAGTTTTTAGGACCTCCCTCAATCCGCGCCGGTCTGCAGTCGCAGTTCCACTTCGAAGCCTCGCGGCGTCCGATTGCGAAACCGCACGTCTCCCCCCATCGCCTCCACCGCCGTGCGCACGATCGAGAGGCCCAGTCCCGTGCCCCCGGTTTCGCGTTGGCGCGCCGCGTCCGGCCGGAAAAACGGCTCGCCCAACCGCGCCAGCGCCTCGGCCGGCACACCGGGTCCGTCATCGACAACGGTGAGCGCCACGCGTCCATCTTTGGTCCGTCGCGACTCGATGGTGATGTTCACCTGCTCGCCGCCATGGCGCAGCGCATTGCGCACGACGTTGCCCACCGCCCGCCCCAACAAACGACCGTTCGCCACAACTTCGATTCCCGGGTCGATCACGATCTTGATCCGTTCCGACCGACCTTCACGCGCGACTGCCAGTTCGACGACCTCCACCAGCCGCACCGCCTCCATCGCCACCGTCTCGCCCGCGAGATCCGCCTTCGTGAATTCCAACAGTTCTCCCACCAGCACACTCATCTGCTCAACCTCCTCCCGCACGTCCTCCACCCGATCACGCAATTCCGCCGGCACCCGCTCCGCCAGGATCTGGGTGCCCAACTGCAGGCGACCGAGCGGTGAGCCGAGTTCATGCGCGACGTCGGCCAGAAACTTCTTCTGGCCATCCACCAACGCCTGCAACCGCCCTGCCATGACGTTGACGCTGTCGCCCAGCCGGCCGATCTCATCCCCGCGCTTCGCCGGCACCCGCGTATCGAAGCGCCCTTCGGCGATGCGGCCCGTGGCCGCCGCCAACGCCCGCAGATCGCGCGTGATTCCCACCACCAGGGGCAGCCAGAACAAGACCGACACCGCCATGGCTGCGCCCACCGCCAGCAGCATCGGGCGCAGATCCAAGAGGGCCCCGAACGACAACAACGACTCCGACACGGCAAACAGGGTTCCCGGATGCACCGGTCCGCCGCCGCGCACCGACACCGGACCCCGCACCCCCATCCACCACACCGCTGGCTCGCCGGCCCGCGACACGATCCGCCCGTCGCGCCGCCGGCCCGGCTGCGCGGCCCGGCCCGCCGGTGGTCGTCCTTGCGGACGCAGCTCGGGCGGCGGCCCATCCGGCGCTCCGCCCGCTCCTCCCTCCATCTCCTCGCGGCGCGGCCGCGGAATGCCGTTTTCCCGGCGCGGCGGCGGTCCTTCACGCGGAGGCTGCAACAACTCCGCGACCTCCGCCGGCAGCACCGTCGGCGGACCGGCCACCTGCGTGCCGTCGTTGTTAAAGACCAGAAAGGTCAACCCGTAGTCGGCCGAGTAGCCCTCCAACAAGCGCGCCCGGCCGGCGGCGTTCTCCTGATTCATCTCCGCCAACAGCACGTCGGCCACGGTGCGCAACCGATCCCCCACGGCCCGCTCGATCCAGCCACTGAGGCCGCCACTGAAAAAAAGCACGCCGACCGCGATCGCCGCCAGAAACGCGACGTTGAGCGCGAGCCAAAGGCCGATCTTGGGGGCGAGGGAAAGGCGAAAATTCACGGGAAAAGAGACGATCAGAATGACAGCGGCAGACCGGCTGCGCGCGTCAGTTTACCCGGGCTTAACACTTTCGTCGGCGACCGGCCACCGCCTCAGGATGGATCCGCGGGGTCGATCATCATGTAGCCGGCCGATCGCAGCGTGCGGATGTAGCGCGGCGCCCGCGCGTCATCGCCAAGTTTCTTGCGCAGCGACGAGACATGGACGTCGATCGAGCGATCGAACACATCGTAGTGGCGCTCCCGCACTTCATCGAGGAGGATTTCACGGCTCTTCACCCGCCCCTTTGCCCGCGCCAGGCTGAGCAGCAGATCGAATTCCACCGGCGTGAGTTCGAGCACGCGATCACCCACCACGGCCTTGCGCGCCTCGGGTCGCACCCGCAGGTCGCCCACCACCACCTCTTTGAGCGGAGGCGTCTGCGCCTCGTCGTCGCGCGCATGGCTTCGTCGCAGCACCGCCCGCAGCCGGGCCAGCAGCTCGCGGGTCGAGAACGTCTTGGGCACATAGTCGTCGGCGCCCACCTCCAGGCCCACGATCCGGTCCATCTCATCGCCGCGGGCCGTCAGCATGAGCACCGGCACCGTACTGCGTTGGCGAATACGCTTGAGGACCTCGAACCCGTCCATGCCCGGCAGCATGACATCGAGCAGCACGGCATCCCAAGCGCTGCCGGGCTCGACCGCGCGGTCCACGCCGGACGGACCGTCGTGCACCGCCGTGACCGCGAAGCCCAGCGGGGCAAGGTAATCCCCCACCAGACGGCACATCTTGCGATCATCATCGATCATCAACAACCGCGTTGCCGCGGCAGCAGGGGCAGCATCGGATCCACTCACGCCGCAAGCCTCTGCACGCCCGCCGCGCCGGCTGCAAACCTTTCGCGACGACGATTGCCAGGGCCGGCGCGCCCGGGCACAGCTCTTTCGCCATGCTTGGAACGATCTTCGCCCTGCCCGGAATGGGTGCCGATTCAATGGCCGAGTGAAGATGATGAGGGCCATCGGGCGGAGAGGCAGGCGCTGTTTTCTTGAACCACGAATGGACACCAATGGCTGCGGCTACCGCCTACGCACTGAAGCGAGGAACCTGTAAACCCAGATCGATCCTATCGGAGAGCTTCTAAACCGGACGTCATTAAAACCCATTCGTGTCTATTCGTGTCCATTCGTGGTTAAAAACTGGCTGGAAGCTTGACCGGCACCTACCCGCCCAATTTCCACACAGCTAAGCGCAAAGCCTGCGGGGCGGGCGGGACCGGAAGGGCGTATGCTCAGCCCGTAACCCTTCCCAAGTCATGAAGAAGAATGTTGGAACCTTCGATGCCGGCGCGCGATTCGTTCTCGGCTGCGTGGTGCTTTTTCTCGGCGTGCAGAGCATCGGCTGGTGGGGCCTTCTCGGCTTCCTGCTGTGGATCACCGCAGGCTTCGCCTTCTGCCCGCTCTACTGCCTGCTGCACATCAATACGGCGGCATGGGAAGAGCGGTGGGAAAAGCGTCACCCGCATCCCCCGCCCGACTTGCATTCGCATTTCTAGCCGGCCCCGCCCTCGCGCGCCCGCCTCGCCATCGCTTCCCGCCATGCCGTGAAGCGCAGGTCGTAGCGCAGCCAATCGCGCACCTCCGCCCAGCGATCCTTGCCCTCGCGGAACCGGGCCACCAGCTCGTCCATCAGCCTGGAGTAGTCACCGAGCAGCGCCCAGACGATGAGGTGTTCACGCTGCGGACCCGCCCGCCGCCCTTCGACGGAATCATCGTATTCGCGCACCGCGGCCAAGGCTGCGACTTCGTCGCCGAGCAACGCCTGCACCTGCGCCTCGACCAGCGCCAAGCTCACGTCCGCCGGCGTTTGCCCACGCCGCTTCAGCACCTCTTCCAAAGCCCACGCCCAGGCCAAACGCGCCCGTTGCCGGGCAACCTCGCCCAGCTCCGCCTGCCGCGCCTGCCAACACAGGCCCTCGAGCACACCCACCGGCCCGGTGAACATCGGCCCCTCGCACCAAGCGACGCCGAGTTCCGCCACGCTTTCGGCAGCCTCCGCGGGCTCGCCGCGCCATAGCGCGAACACCACGGCGTCCACCGCCGCCGGCGTATTCGCCGGATCACTACCGGGCCGGATGACTTCCGCATTGTCGACGACCTCCGGGCCCTTGTCAGCGGCCTCCTCGATCGGGGGCCGCCACGATTCATCGAAACGATCAACGGTCTCACCCGAGTTCATCTGCACGTCCGCCCAAACTTCGGCCTCATCTGCCGTTCGATGAAACACGTTGACCGGGCCTGCGCTGACCCGGGGAAGTTCCGGCTGGGGCAGCCAGTGCCCGGATCGCGTTCCGTCACCCGCCAGCGGGGTCGAGCGCTCGAAATCGGAGAACGACGCCGAATTTTCAACCGCCGCATCGCGCGTGGTCGCCGCAGTCCGGTCGCCGCCCGTCGGCGCAGCATTCCTTGCCCCGGGGCCCTGGCTGACAGCAGGCGGACGATCGCCGTCCGGTTTAGGCGCGCCATCGTCTTTCGACACAACCGCCGCACCACCCGCCGCAGCCGACCGCACCGTCGGCTCGGCAGACTCCGCCGTGGCCGCCCCGGCCTCCCGCGCGCGCCAGACCAACGCTCCGCCCGGCAGCACGACCAGCGTAACGATCCACACCAGGCGCAGCCGTCGCACCCAAGGTGGCAGGCGTTTCAGCCACCGCCGGAACATTGAGCGCGCGAGTTGCTCGGCGGCGGCCTGTTGCTCCGCCGCTTCCCGGGCCTGCGCGGCCGATCGTCGCTCCAGCATGGCCGCCACCCGCGAGACCAGCGGGGCCGTCGCCCCCCACACATCAAAACGCAGCCAGGGCCGCCCGTGAAATGCCGCCGGCACCTTCGCTTCGCGGTTGGGCGTGTTGTCGACGACCACCGGCAACAGAAAGCCCGCGTTATCCGCCATGGCTTCCGCGCGTTGAGCGGCGCGTTGCCACTCGTTGCGAAATCGGCCGGCGGACTGGGTCTGGGTGTTGTCCGACACGATCGGCAGAAACAGATCGCAGGCGTCCACCGCCGCGGCACCCTCCTCACTCGCCAGCCGCACGTCGATGCCCGCATCACGCAAGGCCGACGCCACGCGCTGCGCCGCCGCTTCGTCGCGGGGCTCAAAGCTGATGCAGACGGTGGGTTTGTCTTCGGGCACCGCAGATCCCATCGGCGCAGAAGCGAGGCAACTGAAGAGAGGACGATGCCCGCAGCCGCTGCCCCTGAGAGGCAAGCGCGGCATGCCGGCAAGCGGCAGCCCTACATTTCACAGTGCGGGCAGTCTTACGCAGGGTCTGAAATAGGCGGACTAAAACGCCGCATTTCCCGGGGTGCGGGCGAAGGGGATCACGTCGCGGATGTTGGCCATCCCGGTGACGAACATGAGCATGCGCTCGAAGCCCAGACCGAAGCCGCTGTGCGGTACCGTGCCGTAGCGGCGCAGGTCGAGATACCAGCCGTAGTCGTCCTTGTTGAGGCCATGGTGGTCCATGTTGGCCTCCAGCACCGGCAATCGCTCCTCGCGCTGGCTGCCGCCCACGATTTCGCCGATGCCGGGCACGAGCACGTCCATCGCCGTGACCGTTTTGCCGTCGTCGTTGAGCCGCATGTAGAACGGTTTGATCTGCTTCGGGTAGTTGTAGACCGTCACCGGGCACTTGAAGTGCTCCTCGGCCAGGAAGCGCTCGTGTTCCGACTGCAGGTTGTCGCCCCACTGCACCGGGTGCTCCCATTGCTTCCCGCTGCCGGTGAGGATCTCCATCGCCTCGGTGTAACTCACGCGCTGGAAAGGCCGTTCCAGCACGAAATCGAGCCGCGCCGACAGGCCCTTGTCCACGAACTTGCCGAAGATCTCCAAATCGGCCGCGCAATGTTCGCGCACGTCGCTGATCAGGTATTTCACGAAGTCCTCCGCGACGTCCATGTTGCCCGCCAGGTCGACGAAGGCCATCTCGGGCTCGATCATCCAAAACTCGCTGGCATGGCGCGATGTATTCGAATTCTCGGCACGAAAGGTCGGGCCGAAGGTATAGACCTTGCCGAGTGCGCAGGCGAAGACCTCGGCCTCGAGCTGGCCGGAGACCGTGAGGTAGGTCGGGCGCGCGAAAAAATCCTGCGCGTAGTCGACCGCACCGTCCTCCGTCTTCGGCGGCGCCAGCGGGTCGAGGGTGCTCACCCGGAACAGCTCGCCCGCCCCCTCGCAATCGCTGCCGGTGATGATGGGCGTGTGCACGTAGACGTAGCCGCGCTCCTGGAAGTATTGATGAACCGCATACGCCAGCCGGCTGCGCACCCGAAAGACGGCTCCGAAGAGGTTGGCGCGCGGCCGCAGGTGGGCGATTTCGCGCAGGAACTCCATGGAATGCCCCTTCTTCTGCAGCGGATAACTGGAGCCGGCTTCGCCCACCAGCTTCACCTCGGCCGCCTTCACTTCCCACGACTGTCCGGCCCCCTTCGACTCCACCAGTTCGCCCCTCACGGAAATCGAGGCTCCCGTGGTAAGCTTCGGCACGACTTCGGCATAACCGGGAATCGTGGCATCGGCGATGACCTGGAGGTTCTTCAGGCAGGAACCGTCATTGAGTTCGATGAAGGAAAATGTCTTGGCGTCACGGCGCGTGCGCACCCATCCCTGCACGAGAATCGATCCGGCGGGAGCCGTGGCATTGAGCGCGTCTTTGACGGTGGTGGAAGTTTGCATGCGCCGAACAAAATCACCGCCCGGCGCGTCGCCAAATCGAAACCGCGACGAGCGGTCCGATCGCTGAACGAAAATCGGGCGCCCGCTTGCCCGCAGGGTGCGCCGCTTCATGATCCATCCTCGCTTCCATGGACAACTTCACGTTCCACAACCCCACCCGCATCCATTTCGGCAAAGGCCAGATCGCCCGCATCGCCGACGAACTGCCCGGCGACGCCAAGGTCCTGCTGCTCGCTGGCGGCGGCTCGATCAAGGCCAACGGCGTCTACGACCAGGTCAAGGCCGCCCTCGGAGCCCGCACCGTGCACGAGCATTGGGGCGTGGAGGCCAATCCCGATTTCGACACGCTCATGCCGGCCGTCGAGCTCTGCCGCCGCGAGGGTATTTCGTGGGTCCTGGCGGTGGGCGGAGGCTCGGTGCTCGATGGGGCAAAGTTCGTTTGCGCCGCCGTACCCTACGCGGGCGACCCCTGGCGGATTCTTGTCGACAACGGCGCCTCCGTCCAAAGCGCGCTCCCGCTGGGCACCGTGCTCACGCTGCCGGCCACCGGTTCCGAAGCCAACATGGCCTCCGTCATCAGCCGCCGAGCGATTCAGGAGAAACTCCACTTCCTTTCACCGCACGTTTTCCCGATGTTTTCGGTGCTCGATCCGGAGACGACCTTCACGCTCCCGCCGCGGCAGGTCGCCAACGGCATCGGCGACGCCTTCTGCCATGTGCTCGAGCAGTACCTCACCTACCCGGTGCAGGCCGCGGTGCAGGACCAGTTTGCCGAAAGCGTGCTGCGCGTGCTCATCACCGAAGGCAAAAAATCCTACGACAATCCCACCGACTACGATGCCCGCGCCAACCTCGTCTGGGCCGCCACCTGCGCCCTCAATGGCTTCATCGGTGCCGGCGTGCCCCAGGACTGGGCCACGCACACGATCGGCCACGAGTTGACCGCCCTGCACGGCATCGACCACGCCCGCACCCTCGCCATCGTCCTGCCCGCCCTGCTCACCGCGCAACAGCCCTCCAAACGCGCCAAGCTCGCGCAGTACGCCGAGCGCGTCTGGGGCGTCACCACGGGCACCGACGACGAGCGCGCGGCCGCCGCGATCGAGCGCACCCGCGACTTCTACGAATCCATCGGCATCGCCACTCGTCTCTCGGCCTACGATGTCGGCGCCGAGGTCGCGCCGCTCGTGGCCAAGCGCCTCGCGACCCGCGGCCTGACCGGCATCGGCGAACACGGCGATCTCACGCCCGAGCGCATCGAAGCACTGCTCCGCGCCGCCGCGTGAACGGAGGCCGGCTGAACCAGGCCCCTCGTCATCCGCTCTTCAATACCGCTTGCCCAACACGGCGCCGGCCGAATCCTCGAACAGCAGGAGGCGTTGCGCCTCGTCGATGTGGCTGAAGTGGATGCCGAGCCGGTGGTCAACGATCATGCCCGGCCGTACCAACCGTCCGGATACAAAAGCCCGGGGATCTGTTCCCCCGCGCACGCCACTCACGGAGATCCGGCTCACCCAGGCGCGAAACTCGAGTGACGGCTCGACGGTGGACAACTCCGGAGCAGCGATCGCCACACTGGCCGTGGTCGGCGTCGACCCTCCCTCCGCCTGGCCCAGCGTCGACATCGGGCCGCTGAAATTGGTGAGCGCCTGGACGGCCGCACTTGGTCCGACACCGCCCGCCGCGTCGTCGAAGGCCAGTTGCACCCTCGCCGGCTGCGGTGGGCCGGCCGCGGGCGCAGGGTCTGACGCTGCCAAGTTGTCGAGCGAGGCCTGGATATCGTCGAGGTTGCTGGAATTGTCGGCGATGGCGTTGGCCATGTGCACATTCTGGTCGTGCGCCGCGATCGAGTCCTTGGCCTGCTGGAGCATGATGCCCACGCGGGATTTCGGCGCCTCACCACCTTCCGCACCACCCACCCCGCTCGTCGGGCCAGCCGTTCCCGGCGCGCCTTGGGAGCCGGTCGCGCCCGCGGCGGTCGTGTTGCCGTAGTAAGCCGCGAGTTCCTCCTCCGACAGCTCGCCAAAAAACTGCTGGTAACCGTAGTAACCGCCGTAGAGCACCATGGCCGCCGGCAGTAATTTGACCAGCAACAGGAACAGCTTGAGGCCCACGCCTCGTTCGCCCCGACGACGGCTGGAGTAGGTCGGCGCCTTGTTATACCAGGCGTCCTTGTCATCGATCGGAGCCGGAAACGCCGCCGGCGCCGGGGAGCCAAAGGGGGCCGCCGTCTGACCCACCCCAGGCGGGGTCCCGAAGGGAGCGGCCGACGCCCCGGCCGCCGGGGGCGCCGAGCCAAAGGGTGCTCGCGTAAAACCGATGGTGGACGGCAGTTCCGACGGGGCAAAGGGCGTGCGGATGTCGGCCCCCTGCACGAAACACGGCCCCGAATCCAGGCTCGCCCCGGGCGCCGGCTGCGAAACCATCCACGGCGGCCGGGTGGTGTAGGTCACCGGTCCATGAGCGAAGGGAGAACCGGACTCCGCCTCGAGCGGCGGTCTCGAATCGACCGGTGAGCCCGCGTCGGTCCCCCCCAGGGCAAAAGGCGCCGAGGTGACGGACGTCGACACCAGCGGGGGTAAATACCCGCCGGGCCCCTGCAGAATCCGCGGCGTCTTTTTTGCGCTCGGCGACTGCCCGGACGGGCCCTGCTCATTGGTCGGGTTGTCGCTCATAAGGGGTATCCGACTCGCTACGGGCAACTTACACCATTACCATTTTTTAACAAAATCCATGCCCATGCAAAACGTCACTTCCCTCTAATTAGGGTTATTCCCCTAAAGTCAATGGCGGAACGCCCGATCGCGGGGACTAATATTTTTTGCCCACGATGGCGCCCGAGCCGTCCTTGAAGATGAGCAGATTGCGCTCCGCATCGACACCATCGAAGGTGATCCCCAGTCGGGCGTCGATCGTGTCCCCCTTCTGGACCAGGATGCCGTTGATGAAGGCGCGCGGGTTTGCACCCTCGCGGACGCCACTCACGCGCGCCGAGCTCACCCAGACCAGAAACTCCGGCGTGGGCTCGACCGATGTGGTCGCGGTCGGCACCGGCGTGTCGGCGATCGTTACCCGGGGGGCGGCGGGAGCGGTTGCGGGGGAGGTTGCTGGGGCCGGCGCGTCGGCTTCGTCCACCGCTTCGGCAAGGGCGTCGTGAGCGCCCGCGGCCTGACGCGCGCGATCCACCAACTGTCCCGCGGTCGAACGGGGCCCCTCCTGCGCGGGGGCGGGCGTGGCCTCGGCCGGAGCGGAGGTGGGGGCGGGCGTCGCCGGTGTCTCGACCACCGGAACCGGCTCCTCGCCCGCTGAAAACAGAAGAGAAAAGGCAAACCACGCGCCGTAGCCCAGTCCGCCCAGAACCAGTACGACCACGGCGATGACGGCCAGTTTGAAAGCCGGTTTCTGATCGAGCCGCTTCTTGGCCGGTGGGACATCGTCATCATCGTCGTCGCCCACCGACCCGAGTGGCACGGGCGGCGGCAGATCGGCGGCCTTGCCTCCTGCCAGGCCCGGCGGAGGCGGATAGGCCGGCGCGCCGGGTGGAGGCAGCGGAGGCGTCGAGGAACCGCCATCCAGCGGCACAAAGGGCGGCATCGTCGACGAGGCTTCACCGAGATTGCTCTCGATCGAGGTGACCTCGGGCAGCGGCAGGGGCGGCCGCGACATGCTTATCGGCTTGGCGGGCGGCGACACCTGACCCTCGGCGGGAGCGTTCTCTGCGCCCGGTTCGGTCGGTGAGGGGTTGGCCCAGGACAACTTGAGTTTCGGCTTTTGGGGCTTGGCCGGCGGCAGATCGATCGGCGGCAGCGAAGAGCCGGACGGCGCGGCCGCAGGCGGCGACGGCGGCGGAGAGGCCGGCGGGCGGGCTGCCGGCGGGTGCGGTGCAGCTGCGGGCGCCGCCTCGGCCGCGGGTTCCGTCTTCAGGGAAAGCTTCGGTCGGGCCTTGGCTTCGGCCGCCGGCCGATCGGGCGCCGCGGGCGGAGGCGCAGGCGGAGAGGGCGGAGAGGCCGGGGACGGAGGCGCCGGAGAAGCCGTCGATTCGCCTGCCGCATCCTGCTTGAGCGACAAGCGGGGTTTGGATCGGGACGAGGCGGTCGGTTCCCCCGGGGTGGGC